>JBBQGM010000182.1:0-1579 GCA_038322995.1 Pyrinomonadales bacterium | reverse complement strand
GAGGAAACCGGCCGCGCCGAGCAGCAGCGCGCCGGTGCAGACCGAAGTTTTCAACGGACAAGGGGCGGCAGTTTTCAACCACGAGATGAAGGGCTGATCATTGACGAGCGTGTGTGCGCCGTGGCCGCCCGCGACGACGAGCAGATCGTGGCCGGCCAGCGATTCGGCAACTTTGGTCGCGGTGAAGCACAGGCCGCGGTCATCCGTGACGGTGCGCGTGCGGGCGCAGATGTCCCAACCGAGGGCGGGCATGAAATTCATCGAGTTGAGGCGCGTGAGCGGATCATAGACGCCGACGAAATCGAGCGCGGTCATCTGGTCGAAGATGATGAAAGCGAGCTGCATGAAAATAGTAAGCGGTAGGCGATAGCCAGTTACAATTTCAACTGTCTATCGCCTACCGCCGACCGGCTACCGCTTGCTGCGTTACGGCAGCGCTTCGATGTTGACGAAGAAGCGGTATGAACCGCTCTGTTGGACGCCGAGGCGGAACTCGACGTTGACGGATGCGTTGGGCGCAAGCGGTTGCGCGACGGTGATCGTGCCGGCCCCCAACGACGAGTTCAGCCCGCCGCCTAGTGGCTGTGGGATCGCGTTTGTGCCCGACGACGGGTTGAAGGCTTGCTCCAACGTCAGCCCGCTCACCTGCACCGACCCGCCCGTCACGGCAACCGGGCCGCTCGTCGAATTGAGCGCACGTAGATCGGCTGTGCCTATCGCGGGCTTCGTCGTGATGTCCACGATGCGGAAGCGCAGGCGCGTGATGGACGCGCCCGTTGCGTTGATGAACTTACGCCGGATCGTGAGCGTGCCCAGTGCGCCGTTCGTCACGGCCGCGCCATCGCGCACGCGGTTGGGCGTGGCGTTCGCGCTCATCTGCGGATCGATTAGCCCGGCTTTGAGTTGTGCGTTGCGCTGGATGGGACTGACAGTGCTTTCGGGCCCCGGCGCGCCGAGCGTGGACTGGACGCCGCCGTAACTGCCGCCATCGGTGGCGACGAAGACGAAGTCGTTGGCGTTATTGTCGGTGTCCTGCGCCCGCCCGCTTAGCAACTTGCGCACGAAACTGTAGTTGCCGTTGTTCGCGCCGGGCGACAAGAGACCCGCGCCTTCGCGATAGACCGTGTCCGGTTCGGTCGTGAAGCCGACCGCGTCAAGCCGGTGCGCGACATCGAGCGTGGCCGCGTTAGTGGTATTGAACACGGCGACGCCGCCATCGTCGGGGATGTTCGCGCCGAGCGCGAAGAACACGTCGGCGCTGGCATAGCTAAACAGGTTGTAGCCGTTGCCGTTGCCTGCCAGATAATGGCCGCGCGCCGGGATGTATGTGCCGTTCGGGATGATGACCGAGGGGGGCGCACCGCCGCCCACTTGCCGCGACCCTTGCACGAGCCAGCCCGACGTGCCGTCGGTTACGTTGACGATAAGGCCTTGCGCAGTGTTGTTCACGATCTCGACGAACTCGTCGCTCGCGCCGAATGCTTGCCCACGAAAGCGGAACTCGCTGATCAGCACGTCGCCGGGGTTGGGTGGAATGGTGCGGATGAAGTTGACGATGAAGTTGCCGTTGAAGGCGCGG
>JBBQGM010000181.1:0-1696 GCA_038322995.1 Pyrinomonadales bacterium | reverse complement strand
ATCTCGATCACGCGGATGTCGCCGTCGCGCGGGTTGACCGCAAACTGTATGTTTGAGCCGCCCGTCTCCACGCCGACCTTGCGTATGACTTTGATCGACATGTCGCGCAAACGTTGATATTCAACATCGGTCAACGTCTGCACGGGCGCAACCGTGATCGAGTCGCCGGTATGCACGCCCATCGGATCGAAATTCTCAATCGAGCAGATGATGACGACGTTGTCGTTGAGGTCGCGCATCACCTCAAGCTCGAACTCTTTCCAGCCGATGATCGATTCTTCAATCAACAGTTCGTGGATCGGCGAAGCGGCCAAGCCCGCGCGCACGATCTCTTCGTACTCTTCCGGATTGAACGCCGTCCCGCCGCCCGTGCCGCCGAGCGTGAACGATGGGCGGATAATCGCGGGATAGCCGGTCACTTCAACCAACGCCTCGGCTTCAGCCCACGAGCGCGCGAAGCCACCGCGCGGCATTGGCAAGCCCGCCTCGTCCATCGCTTGCTTGAATAACTGTCGATCCTCCGCGACCATCATCGCTTCCCGCTTCGCGCCGATCAATTCGACGCCGCACTCGGCCAACACACCCGCGTCCGCGAGCGCGATTGCGAGATTAAGCGCGGTCTGCCCGCCCACCGTTGGCAACAGCGCATCGGGCCGCTCGCGGCGGATGATCGCGGCGACCGATTCAACCGTGAGCGGCTCGATGTACGTGCGGTCGGCCATCTCCGGGTCGGTCATGATCGTCGCCGGGTTCGAGTTGACCAGCACGACCTCGTAGCCTTCGGCGCGCAAAGCCTTGCATGCCTGCGTGCCCGAATAGTCGAACTCGCACCCCTGCCCGATGACGATGGGGCCCGAGCCGATGATCAGTATCTTGTGTAGGTCGCTGCGTTTGGGCATTTAGGATCGCTCGAGCGTTAGCTGCTGAATTCAATTTATTGGCTGCCGGCGAGTCGAGGCATTATACATAACCGTCCGGCGCGGCACGAACCGACTAATCACACCTTCAGCGGAGCAGTATATGAAGTTGCCGACTTTGTCACAGCCAGCGCACTCGCCAGTAGTCTGAAGCTTTTAGTGGAAAAGTATCTGGGAGAGATGAAACGCCGCGCACGCTCAATGGCGTGCGCGGCGTGCGGGGTACGTCGGCGTACTGTTTGTTGCCCATCACGTCAGCAAGGGAAACGGGTTTGGGCACCTCCGTCGCACAATGCAGGCTTCACGATGATCCCGACGATCACCGCCGCCGTCGCTGCTGCGCCGAGGATGATCCACGTCCGCGTTGACAGGCCGCCGCCGGGTTTCTTCACTTGCATCACGTCGGCGTAAGCCAGCGTTTGCGCCGCGCCGGTCTTTGTGTCTGTGACGGTGAAGGAGTCCGCGCTCGCGGCGCTGACGTAACCTTTCACCTTTGTGTTGTCCTGTAGCTTGACTTCGACGCGGGCGTCGCGGCCCACGCCCAACTTCGCCACCTTTGTCCGTGCTTGCGCGGCGCGTTGCGTATCCGGCGCTGTCTGCGCGCCAACCGAGTGAAAGCCGAGCGCGGTGAACATTAGTATGCCCGTGAGCATCATGGCACAAATTCTGTTTAGCAAAATCTATTCTCCTTTAGTTTCTTACTTACCAACGGATTTCTTTTGGCACATACTGTGCCACGTAGAGCAGCCACGCTTATCGGCGGCGCAAACGCTGGCTGC
>JBBQGM010000180.1:0-1727 GCA_038322995.1 Pyrinomonadales bacterium | reverse complement strand
GCCCGAAGAGATCATCAACGCGGGCCACGACGCCACGCTCGTCTATGACGTGCTCAACCGCGCCGAAGCCCCCGCCAACGAATTCAAACGTCGCCAACTCCCACCCACGCTCATCATCTCGCGCAACGCCATCGGCATCGGTCGTCGCCGTCCCGTCACACATCGCTATCGTCGCCACGTCCTCAAAGCGGTGGAGCGCGCCGCCGAAGCGCAGAGTTAAATACGGCAAATTATGCGCGCGTAGCTTGCGCCCGCCCGACCTTGTACCCTGCTCTGGCACGCGGGCTGCTCAGTAGTTATAAACCGGCGGGCGCGGCGTATAGTTTCCGCGCATCGCCGGATAGAATCAGACACAAGCTGTCTTGAAGTCAGCGATAGGCAATGCTCTCCCTTCGCCTGATTCAGTCAATAACGCGAACAGTCAGAGTGAAAAGGAGAAGAGATAATGACACGATGGTTGAAAGCTACGACACTCGCGCTCGCGCTGCTCGGCTGCGCGGCGCTGCCGACGCAGGCACATAACGGGCAGGGGAAGCACAAACACGGGCGGCGCACGTTTTTGACGCGCCATGCGAACAGCGCGAACCCGACGCCGGGCATCCCGCGCCGCGTGGCCCGCGGACGTAACCGGCATCCGGGCACGCCGCGCGGCCCCATCGGCAATGTGGGCGGCACAGGCTCTGTCTTCCACGACAAGCGTGGGCGCGGGCATGGTCACGACGACATGCTCCGCACCGAGCGCAACCGTGACCGGGACTTGGCCGGAGCAGTCGGGCACGGCGTCGGCATGGGTCGCGGCGGAGGGCACGGGAAGAGACCGTAAGCGCAGCCGGCCGCAACTTACAACACAGCCCTGATAGGGGCGAAAGATACGCAACGCACATTTCTTTCGCCCCTGTCGGGGCTTGTTTTGATTTCGGGTACGCCTGATCCCACAGCTTGCGTCAGGTGGGCTGCAAGTCCGCCGCCCCTCATGGAGTTGATGCGATTGAGACGAGCGTAGGTGCGCTCGTGAGCGCTTCGTGGCCGAGGGCAGTATCAAGTTCGGCGGCGAGGTCGGCGACCACAGGCGCACAGCGTTTGAAGTCGAAGAGTTTCGGATCGAGCAGGTGCGAAGGGATGGCATTGCCGAGCGCGGTCAGCATCGAACTGCGTAGGTGCGGAATCTCTTGTTCAAGGTCGGTGAGCAGTTGTTTGATGCGGGCGCGTTTGAGGTTCGGTTGCGCGCCGCAGAGGTCGCAGGGGATGAGCGGAAACCCTTGCTGTGTGGCGTAGGCGGCGATGTCCGTTTCGCGGCAGTAGGCGAGCGGGCGGATGACGGTGTTGCGCCCGTCGTCGGCGCGCAGGACGGGCGGCATGGCTTTGAGCGTGCCGACGTAAAAAAGATTTAGCAGGAAGGTGGCGATGATGTCGTCGGCGTGATGACCGAGCGCGATCTTGGTGCAGCCTTCCGCCACCGCAGTGTTGTAGAGAATGCCGCGCCGCAGTCGTGAGCAGACCGAGCAATAGGTCTTGCCTGCGGGCACGAGCCGTTTGACGACCGAGTATGTGTCGCGCTCGATGATGCGAAAAGGCACGCCGCGCGAGGTTAAATAATCGGGCAGCACGTGCGCTGGAAAGTTCGGCTGTTTCTGATCGAGATTGACGGCGAGCAGATCGAACTTGACGGGCGCACGCTCGCGCACGTCGAGTAACAGATCGAGCAGCGTGTAGCTGTCCTTGCCGCC
>JBBQGM010000179.1:0-1799 GCA_038322995.1 Pyrinomonadales bacterium | reverse complement strand
GGAGACTTACGCGCCGGGTAAGGACACGGGCCGCTACTGGGACGCGGGCGCGGCAAACGTCCACTGGCTCATCGCCACGGACGGGCAGGTCGAGCGCGGCATCAAGGGCGCACTCGCGCGTGTGCGTGCGCCGGGCGTGCTCGTCGAAGGCAACAGTTTTCTGCCTTACGTACCGGTTGATTTTATGATTATGTGTGTGCCGCAACGCGCGGAGCAGATCAAACCGACCGCCCGCCGCGCGCTCGCACGCTGCGATGCGCTCTATCTGTTCACTGAAGCAGGGGACGATGCGGCGGCCGCGAGCGCGCGATTCGCGGCGTGGCTTGCGTCCTCCTCCGACGCTGATCTGTTGCATCGTATTCCCGTGTACACGCGGGCGGAGTTGCCGGAATTGTTGCCGCGCGTGCGTGCGGCGCGCATGGCGGTTGCGGTTTAGCGCAAAAGGATTTCCCCATGCAAGGACACATCCATCAACTCAATTGCTCAGACGGTGGTGTGCCGAAGCGGCCCGTGGCCGAAGCCATGCTGACGCCGACGGGTCTCGTCGGCGACCGGCAGGAGCATCTGAAATTTCACGGCGGGCCGGAGCGCGCCCTCTGTCTCTACGCGCTTGAGCGCATCGCGGCGTTGCAGGCCGAAGGGCATCCGATCTATCCCGGTTCGGTCGGCGAGAACGTGACGGTGGCCGGGCTTGATTGGGCGCAACTCACGCCCGGCACACGGCTCGCGCTCGGCGACGAAGTTGTGATTGAGATCAGCCAGCCAGCCGCCCCTTGTAACTCCATCGCCGCCTCATTCGTCGGCGGCGAGTTCAAACGCATTTCACAGCAGTTGCACCCCGGCGAGTCGCGCCTCTACGCGCGCGTCATTCGCACGGGCCGGCTCGCACCCGGCCAAACCGTGCGCGTGCTGGCGAATGGCGACAGCACATAAAGGAACAGATAGGTGACAGACTCGAACGAACCAGAAGCGCAGACAACAACAAGCGCCGGCCAGTTGGCGACGCCGCGCAAACGCGCGCTCATCCTCGTCGATATCCAGAACGACTTTTGTCCGGGCGGCGCGCTCGCCGTCCGCGCAGGCGACCGCGTTGTGCCGGTTGTCAATGAACTACAACCGCACTTCGATCTGGTGGTGGCGACGAAGGACTGGCATCCCCTCGGTCATGCCAGTTTCGCGACGCTCTGGCCGCCCCACTGCGTGCAAGGCAGTAATGGCGCGGAGTTCGTGCCCGCGCTCGACACAAGCCGCATCGCGCGCACGTTTCTCAAAGGCACGGACATGGCCGTTGATTCTTATAGCGGCTTCTTCGACAACGAACATCTGCACGCCACCGGGCTGGGCGACTATCTCACCACGCAGGGCGTGACCGACGTGGTCGTCACCGGCCTCGCCACCGACTACTGCGTCAAGTTCACCGTGCTCGACGCGCTTGCGCTCGGCTTCAAAACAACAGTCGTTAAAGATGCCTGTCGCGGTGTGGAAGTTAATCCCGGCGACACGGAGCGGGCGCTCGCGGAGATGGCCGCGGCGGGCGCGGAACTTGTCGAGAGCCGGGCGTTGCTTACGGCGAGTTGATTGCGGAGCCGGTTGTGTCTCAGCTTGGCGGGGCAAAGTCGGCGGCTGAATCGGTGAGCAAGCGCGTGATGGTCGGGACAAGCAGGGCCACATCCTGCGGCTTGCGCAGGAACGCGTCGATGCCGGCCCCGTGCGCCGCGCCCGCGCTGGCGCTGGCCGAGAGCAGGACGATGGGCGTGCGTCGGCGCTGCACGAACGTGCGCACCTGGCGCACGATCTCC
>JBBQGM010000178.1:0-2009 GCA_038322995.1 Pyrinomonadales bacterium | reverse complement strand
TTGCCCGACACGGTGAAGGCAATTGATCTGTCCGGCGATTTCCGTCTGCGCGACGCCGCTGAGTTTTTGCAGCATTACGGGCGCGAGCACACGGCGACGGAATTGCAGCGCGAGTTTGTTTACGGGCTGACGGAGACGAACCGCGCCGCGCTTAGCCGCGCACGGCTTGTCAGTAATCCGGGTTGCTTTGCGACGGCGACGTTGTTGGGGCTTGCGCCGCTCGTCGCGGCGGGTGAGTTGACGGGGCGCGTGATCGTTGACGCTAAGACCGGCTCGTCGGGGTCGGGCGCGAAGCCGGCGGCGAACACGCATCATCCGCAACGCAGCAATTCGTTCTACGCCTACAAGCCGTTCACGCATCAGCACGTGCCGGAGATCGAGCAGGAGCTAAGGCGCATCGGCGATTGGACGAGCGAGTTTGTGTTTATGACGCACTCGCTGCCCGTCGCGCGCGGCATCTTCGCCACGTGTTATGTCGAGACGAAAAACGAGCTGACGACCGAGTCCGCCCGCGCGCTCTATGCAGACTATTATGGCGACTCGTTCTTCGTCCGTTTGGTCAACGGCTCGCCCGACATCAACTGGGTCAAGCTGACGAACTTCTGCGACATCGGCTTAGCGGCGCGCAGCCAGCAACTCGTCGTCTTCTCGGCGCTTGATAATTTGGTGAAAGGCGCGGCCGGGCAGGCCGTGCAGAATATGAACCTGATGTTTGGGCTGGACGAAAAGACGGGCTTATTATTGACGGGCAGCAATCCATAACATTGATGACGATGATGACAGACACGGCCACAGCTAGCTCGGACACCATCACACGCGAGGAAGAGTTTCAACTTGCGACGTACAAGAAGATGCCGCTCGTGGCTGTGCGCGGCGCGGGCGCGTGGATCGAGACGGACGCGGGCGAGCGTTACCTTGATCTCTATGGCGGGCACGCGGTCTGCGCGACGGGGCATTGTCATCCGCACGTGGTCGCGGCGTTGCAGGCACAGGCTGCGCAGTTGTTGTTCTACTCCAATCTTGTCTATTCCGATGTGCGTGCTAGGGCAGCGGAAGCGTTGGTCAAATGCGCGCCCGCGCCGCTCACGAAAGCATTCTTCTGTAACTCCGGCACGGAGGCGAACGAGAACGCGATGCGCATGGCGCGCATGCGGACGGGCCGGGAAAATATCATCACGTTCACGGGCAGCTTTCACGGGCGCACGGCGGATGCGATCAGCGCGACGTTCCTCGGCAAATACCGCGAGCTTGGGCGACCGAACGTGCCCGGTCATCTGTGCGCGGAGTTCGGCTCGCTCGAAGCGGTCGCCGCGCTTGCGGACGAGACGGTCGCGGCCGTCATGCTTGAGCCGATTCAATCTATGGCGGGCGTGCGCGAGGCCGCGCCGGAGTTCTTCATTGGCTTGCGTAAACTGTGCGCCGAGCGCGGCATGCTGCTCATCTTCGACGAGGTGCAGACGGGCGTCGGGCGCACGGGCGAGTGGTTCTTCGCGGGGGGCGCGGCGGCGGGCGGCGTCGTGCCGGACATCATCACGCTGGCGAAGGCGTTGGGCAGCGGCGTGCCAGTGGGTGCGTGTCTGACGACGAACGACGTGGCCGCGCAGATCAAAGAGAACGATCTGGGCACGACCTTCGGTGGCGGCATGCTGGCGATGGCGGCCGTCTCGGCGACGCTCGCAGCGATTGAACACGACGACATGTTGGCGAACGTGCGCGCGGTGGAAGCGCATCTGCGCGCACGATTAAAAAATGTGCCGCAGGTCGCCGCCTTGCGCGGGTGTGGTATGTTGCTCGGCGTCGAGTTCACAGACGAGCGCGCGGCGCAGGTGCATCAAGCGTTGCTCGCGCAGCGCATCATCACCGGCACGTCGAGCGACAAGCGCGTGCTGCGCCTGTTGCCGCCGCTCTGCTTACAGCCGGCGGAGGTTGATCTGTTTGTGGCTGCGCTGACGCAAGTATTAGCCGGTCTCTGAAGCAAAGAGTCATTATGCCAACTGTGCGCAGAGCAG
>JBBQGM010000177.1:0-2011 GCA_038322995.1 Pyrinomonadales bacterium | reverse complement strand
AAAGATGTCGGCGCTAGGCGAGCTTGCGTCCGGCGTCGCGCACGATTTCAACAACACGCTTGCGGGCATACTGGGGCGCGCACAGTTATTGTTGACGACGACGGAGCGCGAGAAGATCGACGCCGGTCTCAAGATCATCATCAAGACCGCGAAGGACGGCGCGAAGACGATCAAGCGCATACAGGACTTCGCGCGCCAACGCCGGCCACACGACTTCCAGCCTGTCTCGGTCGATCAACTGCTGTTGGACGTGAGCGAGATGACGCGCCCGCGTTGGAAAGACAGCGCGGCGGCGGCGAACGTGCATATCGGGCTGGAGTTACAGATACGCTCGAACGCGCTCGTACTCGGTGACGAGTCGGAGTTGCGCGAGGTGCTGGTCAACATGGTCATCAACGCGGTGGACGCGATGCCGCAAGGCGGGACATTAACGTTGGCGACGCGCGAAGTGGACGGGCAGATCGAAATCTCCGTCGGCGACACGGGCACAGGCATGATGGCCTCGCGCCGCTCGCGCAAGGGTGGCAGATAAAGCGTGACCGCGTTCAAACGATAGAATAAATCCTGGCGCAGCCGACCCGCGCGCACCTCTTCTTCCGGATCGCGATTGGTCGCCGCGATGACGCGCACATCCACGTGCGTCGTCAGGTTCGCGCCGACGCGCCGAATCTCGCCCTCCTGCAACGCGCGTAAAAGTTTGACTTGAAAGGCGGGCGTCGTCTCCGTGATCTCGTCAAGAAAGATCGCGCCGCCGTCGGCCTCTTCCCACAGTTCCGCGCCGGTCGGCGTGCGCGCCGGTGTATGCGCCTTTGACGTGCCCGAACAGTTCCGATTCGATCAACTCCGCCGGGATCGCGCCGCAGTTGACGGCGACGAACCGCTGCACGGCACGCGCGCTCCGCAAGTGGATGGCCCGCGCGACAACTTCTTTACCCGTGCCCGACTCGCCCGTGATTAAGACCGGCAAATTCTTCGGCGCAACCCGCCCGACGAGTTTCATCACTTCGACGAACGCGCCGCTTCGGCCCACCAACTCAATGTCTGAACTGTGCGCGGACAGAGGTTGCAGTTCGCCCGTGATGCCGGGTCGCTCACGTCGTTCGTGGCTGGCGCGGACGGATTGCGCGATGGCCCGCACGTCGTCTATGTCGAAAGGCTTGAGGAGATACTCGTAAGCGCCGGAGGAGACGGCATCGAGCGCGCCGATGGCTGAGCCGTGCCCGGTCATCAACACGATCTGCGCGTCGGGCTGTTCCTCGTTGAAGCGGCGCAGCACGTCGAAGCCGTCCTGCGCGCCGTCGCCGAGGCGCACGTCGCAGAAGACGAGCGCCCAATCATTAATGCGGAGCATGGCGAGCGCATCTGCGGCCGTCACGGCCTCGCTGACCGTCCAGCCTTCGGCGCGCAAGACCTCGGCCACGTTGTCGCGGATCAGTCCCTCATCATCAACTACTAAAGCGTTCATCGTCGGGTGTGCCAGGACGCAAAAGACCGTTACGCGCCCTTTGCGGCTACTAAATCAAATCACGAAAGATTAGGCCAACAGGGAAAGCTATCCACGAACTCACACGAATTAACACGAACCAAAACAGATGCATGTTCGTGTCGGTTCGTGTGTGTTCGTGGATAAATGTCTTTCGCTCGCAGCCTACTTTTTCTTGCTGCTCTTTGCCGGGGCGCTCTTGCGTGCGCCGCTCGCCACCTTCTGGGCGTTGCGCGCGACTTGCTTCGTGGCTTTGTTCGCGGTCTTGGTGACCTGCTTGGTGTCCTTGTCGGCCGTTTTGGCTGTCGAGCGCGCGGCCCGCGTTGCGCCTGTCGTCGCCTTGGCCGCCGTCTTGACCGGTTGCCGGGCCGCGCGCCCGCCCGCCACCGCTTTCTTCTTACTGCCGGGGCGGAGCATCTCGGCCGCGGTTGGGCTGACGCCCTTGACCCACTCCGCGCCGGTCTCGCGCGCCGTGTTGGCCACGTTGCCCGCGCTGTCCAACATCTCGCCGGCGATGCGCGTGGTCTC
>JBBQGM010000176.1:0-2050 GCA_038322995.1 Pyrinomonadales bacterium | reverse complement strand
GCAGCCCATGTTGCCGACGACCGGCTCGATGATGACGGCGGCGATGTCCGCGTGCTGCTCGAACACGGCGGCGAGCGCGGCCGGATCGTTGAAGGGGACGGTGATCGTGGCCTGTGCGACAGCGGCAGGCACGCCGGGACTATCGGGTAAGCCGAGCGTGGCCACGCCCGAACCGGCTTTGACGAGCAAGCTGTCGCCGTGCCCGTGATAGCAGCCTTCGAACTTGACGAGCTTCGTACGCCCGGTCGCGCCGCGCGCGAGCCGGATCGCGGACATCGTCGCCTCCGTCCCACTGTTGACCATGCGCACCATCTCGATGGACGGCACGGCGTCAATGATCTCTTCCGCGACTTCAAGCTCAAGCTCGGTCGGCGCACCGTAGCTCGTGCCGCGCGCGAGTGCATCGTGCAGCGCGGCGATCACTTGCGGGTCGGCGTGGCCCAAGATCATCGGCCCCCAGGAGCCGACGTAGTCTATGTAGGTGCGCCCGTCCACGTCGGTCATCGTCGCGCCCTCGGCGTGCGCGATAAAGCGGGGCGTGCCGCCGACGCCGCGAAACGCGCGCACCGGCGAGTTGACGCCGCCGGGAATTAGCTCGATGGCGCGGGTGAAGAGTTCTGTCGATCTGTCTGTCTGTTCGTCGCGTGTGGCTGTCATGTTGTCGGTTTAGTTTTCCAGCAGTTCGTTACAACGTAGTTCGGTAAAGGCGCGCAAGGCTCTGGCCAACTGCGGCCCCCACAAAGTTTCAGAGCGACCCTTCG
Source organism: Pyrinomonadales bacterium (assembly GCA_038322995.1). GTDB lineage: Bacteria > Acidobacteriota > Blastocatellia > Pyrinomonadales > Pyrinomonadaceae > QHXQ01. The sequence goes on along the minus strand of JBBQGM010000176.1, from coordinate 1,289 downwards.
CCCAGTGCCAGAGGGGAATGAAAATACTGCGCACGGCCGACCAGCGATAATCTTGCCAGCAATCATTCCAACTATAACCACGCACGCCGCCGGCCAGCAGGGCTTGATGATAACGCCGCAGCAGCGTTTGTTCCATCCGCGCACGTCGCTCCGGCGCGCACCAGAGTATCAGCATGTAGGCCAGATCGCGCGGCCCGATGTGGACGTGCCACAACTGCCAGTCGAAGAGATAGACACGCCCGCCCGGCTCACGGGGAAAGAGAAAATTCCACAGGTGCGCGTCGCCGTGCGTGACCGTCAACCCGCGCGCGTTGGTGAGCCGCACCCACGGGCGGGGGAAGACAGCGATGACTTGGGCAAAGAGTCTGCGTTGCTCTGTTGAGAGGTGTGCGTCATGCGCCGCGACGAAGCGTGTGAAGTTCGTGGCGGCGTTGCGCGCAAGCTCGTCAACTTCCGCCACGCTCAGCAGACGCCCGACGCCGCGGCCGAGTTGCTCATGCTCCCACCAGTAAGCGTGAACTTGCGCGAGACAGTCCGTCGCCAGTGCGTACTCCGCGAACGTGGCCGCGAGCGGCAGGGGCGGGTGATAGTGTGTGGCGGATAAATCTTCGAGCAGGAGATGCGCGCGGCCCGTCGTCGGCGAGAAGGCGGCATCGAAGCAACGCGGCAACGGCGCATCGGGCATGCGTGGCGCGACAGAATCGTAAAACTCGATCTCTTCCGGCGCACGCTCGCGCGGCGCAGCCGGCTCAAAGTCCGGATTAGAGACTTTCAGGAACAACTGCGTCGGCGCGGCCGGCGGCGTGCCCGGCGAGTATGTCACCGCAAGGTGCGAGACGATGGAGACGGGGTGCGTGTGCGTCGCTTGCACGCGCACGTTCGTCACACGCCCGTGCGCTAACGAGCCGTTGCGCCTGAGTGTCGCCGTCAGCCACTCCGGCGTAGCCTGTGCGCTGCTGCTAATGGGTTCAGCCATACATTGTTCCGGCCGGGCGATGAGTAGTATAGAGCAAACACGTGGCAATCAATGTGCGCACGTTCGCGCGCAACGGCTCGAAAAGCGTGTCATCCTGCCTTAAAGTTGATAACATCTCGCACCGGCGTATGAAACTGATGACATGCCGCTATGCACGTGGTCGGGCGGCTAAGTTTTATACTCATAGGTGAGCATGATGAAACTCGTTTCCGTCAACGTTGGCTTGCCGCGGGAGGTGACTTGGCGGGGTAGAACCGTTACGACCGGCATCTTTAAGGAACCGATTGAGGGCGCGGTCATGCTGCGCACGCTT
>JBBQGM010000175.1:0-2212 GCA_038322995.1 Pyrinomonadales bacterium | reverse complement strand
GTGCGCCCGTTGCGTAGAGCGCGCAACCCGCGAGTACGACCGCCGCGATGGCGATTAAGCGGACGCGAAGACTCATTCTGTTCCTGATAAATTTTGCGGATTGCGCGTTCATGTTTCTCACTCCTTTGGGTAGCTGGTGCGGCAAGGTTGCTGTAGTGTTAAGGTCTGTTCCGCCTACATACGCGAGACCGGGCGGCGGAAACTGACACGGCCGGCGAAAAATTTTGTAGCGGGCAAGTGTTTCCGCGTAGAATCAACCGGACGGACGCGCAGGGCGAAGCAACTGCCGAAGCGGTGAGTTATAGGCGGGAGTAAAAGTAGCGATGGCGACGAACCCCACAGACGTGCGGCAAACCTACTACTCGTTAGCCGAATACTTCGCCCTTGAGCACGCGGGTGACGCGCGCTACGAATACTGGGACGGCGATATTTATTGCATGAGCGGCGGCAGGCGCGCGCACGGGACGATCTCCGGCAACGCCTTTTTCGCGCTCCGACTCGGACTGCGCGGTGGGCCGTGTGCGGCTTTCACCGCAGACACGGCCATCTGGACGCCCGCGCTGCCGCCTTATCGCTACCCGGATGCGAGCGTGGCATGTGGCGAGTTGCAGTTCAAGCACGTGCGCGGCCTCGACGCGCTCGTCAATCCCGCGCTCATCGTCGAGGTGCTGTCGCCCAGCACGGCCGCGCGCGACAGCGAAGAGAAGTTCGCGGCCTATCAACAGATCGAGACCTTCCGCGATTATCTGCTCATCGCGCAGGACGAGCCGCGCGTCACGCACTACGCGCGGCGGGCCGCAGGCGTGTGGGAGCGGCGCGACCTGACCGACCCCGCAGCCTCGTTCACGCTGGAGGCAGTTGGCTGCGTGTTAGGGCTGCGCGACATTTACGAGGGCTTAACCTTCTCCGCCTGAAATTGTGCCCGTCCCCGACAAGCACAGTCTGTCGGACAGGCATAGGCACCCGCGCTAATTTCCACGGCCGATACTCGGGGCGAGACCGGATGAGCAACGAGCAGCAACACGAAGTCACGCAGATTTTGCACGACTGGAGCGGCGGGGATGTGAACGCACCGGCGCGGCTGATGCCGTTCGTCTATGACGAGTTGCGGCGACAGGCGCGCACGTTCCTCGCCCGCGAGCGCGGCGGGCACACCTTGCAGCCGACGGCTCTCGTCCATGAGGCCTATCTCAAGCTGGTCGATCAGACGCGCGTCAACTGGCAGAACCGCGCGCACTTCTACGGCATCGCGGCCAGCATGATGCGCCGCGTGCTGATCGATCACGCCCGCGCCCACGTCGCCGAGAAACGCGGCGGCACGGCCATCCGCCTCTCGCTCGATGATGTGCAACTCCCGCTCGCACAACGCGCGGCGGGGCTGCTCGACCTGGACGAAGCGTTGGCCAGATTGGCCGCGCTGGACGAGCGCAAAAGCAAGATCGTCGAGCTACGTTTTTTCGGCGGCCTCAGCGACGAAGAGATCGCCGAAGTCTTAGGCATCTCAACCAGAACCGTGCTGCGCGATTTGCAGAAGGCGCGGCTCTGGCTCTACCGCGAACTTGCGCAGCCGCCCGCCTGAAAAATTCGCCTGTCAGTTTCCCGGCCCGAATCCCGCGTTTGTATGTAACGATGCAAAGCGAAGAATGGCAAAACGTCGAAGCGTTGTTGGACGCCGCGTTGGAGCTTGCGCCGGCGGCGCGGCGCGCGTTGCTCGATGAGCGTTGTGCGGGCGCGCCGGAACTACGGCGCGAGGTTGAATCGCTGCTCGGCTGCGAGGAACAGGTGGATGGCTTTCTCGCCGTGTCTGCGCTCGCCTTCGCGGCGGATTTTTTTGCCGCCGATGATGCGGCGGATGCCCGCGCCGGCCAGACCGTCGGGCACTACCGCATCATCCGCGAGATCGGGCGCGGCGGCATGGGCGCGGTCTATTTGGCCGAGCGCGCCGATGGCGAGTTTCAACAGCAGGTCGCGCTCAAGATCGTGCGCCGCAGTTTCGCCGATGCGGAGCTTGCGCGCCGCTTTCGCCGCGAACGGCAGATACTCGCCTCGCTCAGCCACGACAACATCGCGCGCCTCTTGGACGGCGGCGTGAGCAATGACGGCGAACCGTTTCTGGCGATGGAATATATCGCGGGTCTGCGGATCGACGACTACTGCGCCGCGCAGCAGCTTCAACTCGTGGGGCGTCTGCGCCTCTTCCTCGATGTCTGCC
>JBBQGM010000174.1:0-2281 GCA_038322995.1 Pyrinomonadales bacterium | reverse complement strand
ACAACGATTCTTCAATGAACATCTGCTGAACTTGATAATTTCCAAGTTAGCCTTAGACCAAAGTGCGGTGAAAAACCATCCGCAGTTTGAATATCTCAAGAGTTATGCGGCTATCGCTGCTTAATTCTGTCCGAACCATTGAAGAAGAGACCTCGCGGCTCAATTGTATTGCTCAGGTCGTGCGTGTAGCGGCCGAAGATCGTGTTGCGCTCATTGAAGGTATGATCGATGCGCGCGGTCTCTTGGCGTGTGTTCTGCACGCCGACGAGGCTGGCGGCGAAGCCGTTCGGGTTCGTCAAACTGTTCGACAGCGGATAGGCCGCGAGCAGCGCAATGGCGCGCGGGTCAACGTCGCCGCGCGGGATGATGTTGCCCGCGTACGGGCGATTGTCAGACGGGCGGAAAACCTGACTCTGGCGTACCTGGATGGTGTTGCCAGCCGTGTCAAGGGCCGTGACTGGCGTGTTACCCGTCGCCGTCGTCGTGAATGCGCCGGCCGCTGTGCGATAGAGCGGCAGACCCAGGCTGGCGGAGTAATTGAAGTCGCCGCCGTTGAAGCCGCGTTGGGCGAGGCTCGGCACGGTAAAGCTGGCGTCGGGTTGGCCGCGAATGATGCGGCGCACTTCCTCGGAGAAGAAGAAGAAGGTTTTGTTCTTGCCATTGTAGACCGCGCGCCCGCCTTCGCCGAAGCGCGGCAGATAGACGGGGCCGCCGATAGTGCCGCCGAAATTGTTGTAGCGCAATTTGGGCACGGGCGCGACCAACGTGCCGTTCGCGCGCCGCCCCTGCCGGTTGTTAAAGAACGCATTGGCGTTGAAGCGGTCGTTGCGCGCAAACTCGTAGAGCGTGCCGTGGAAGTCGTTGCCGCCGCCGCGCGTGACGACCGTGACCGTGCCACCGCCCGAACGGCCGATCTCGGCGGTGTAGTTCGAGGTCAGTACCTTGAACTCCTGAATCGAGTCAATCGTCGGCGTCGAGAGCAGCGTGATGTTTGAGCCGACATCCGTGTTCGAGACGCCGTCCACGAAGTAGTTGACCGCGTTGCGCCGCAGGCCGTTGATCGAGACGCTGGCCAAGCTCGTCAGCCCGAAGCCGGTCTCGTCCGATAGATCGGAACTGATGCCGGGGATGCCGGCTTCGAGCAGGCGGATGAAGTTACGATTGTTGAGCGGCAGTTCGACGATCTGCGCGTGCGAGATGAGGGCCTGCGTCGTCGGACTGTCCTGCACCACGTTCGTCTCGCTCGTCACCGTCACCACTTCGCTGATCGCGCCGGCCTCCAAGGCCGCATTCAATGAACGCCGATCCTTCACGTTGAGCACGACGTTCGTCTCCACGTGGCGCTTAAAGCCCTGCTGCTCGATGGCGACAGTATAAGTGCCGGGATTGAGCGGCGTGACGACGTACAAGCCGTCTTCGTTCGCTTGCGCGCGGCGTGCCTCTTTCGTCGCATCGTTCGTGACGATGACGGTTGCGCCGGGCACGACCGCGCCGGCCGTGTCGGTCACTTGGCCGCTAAGCTGCGCGGCGGTTTCCGTCACCTGTGCCGCCGCACCAAGTGACAACGCAAACAGACAGGTCACGAGCGCCAACATACGCTTGAGCATGGGGATTCCTCCAAGTGGTAAAGAAAGTTTCATGTGGGCTTTCAAATGCCGGTCAGTGTGGGCCACTGACCGGTTGCTCCAGATCGGCTCTGGGTCGGCCTTCAGCCGGCGCGCACACGAGTGGAGGGCGCTGCCTGAAGACGGGAAACCTCGCTTGTTGACCGATGGAAACGGCGTAGGAACGAAGCGAACATTGCGGTGCTTGCCAAGTGCGCCCGATTTAGAAATAGAACTTGACGCCGAGTTGAATGCGCCGTGAACTGCTGACCACGCCGTCGCGGATGCGCCCGAAGACGCTGTTCGTGAACGTCGCGGTCGGCAAACCAAACGAGGGCGTGTTGGTCAGGTTCTGCACGTCCGCGCGGAATTCAAGGTTGCGCTGCTCGCTGAAGTAAAAGCGCTTGCGCAACGTCATATCCAGATCGAAGACGCGGGGCGCGGTAAAGAAGTTGCGTCCCGTGTTGCCCAGTTGTCCCGGCGCGGGGAAGGAGAAGCGTGCGCGCTGATCGGCCGTGAAGAAAAAGTTCGTGCCCGATTCTTGCACGACGTGCCCCAAGTTCGGCGTGCAACCGGTGCAGTTCGCCGTCGCTTGCACCGAGTTGCTGACGGTGTTGATGCCCGAATAAACCGTGAAGGGCCGCCCGCTCTGCACGGTGAACAAGTTGGCCACTTCC
>JBBQGM010000173.1:0-2281 GCA_038322995.1 Pyrinomonadales bacterium | reverse complement strand
TGACACCCGCCGTGTACGGGCATGCGAGAGAGTGCGGCACTGGTCGGGGCAACGCGACCTAGCACAAAGCTCAGCGGAAATATGACAAGGCTGTGGGCGCGAGTCAAGTAGCGGGCGGACAGAAACGACTTAACCGCAAAGAGAGACCAAAAAGGACGCAAAGAAATGCTCCGTGTGCTTTGCGATTAAAACTCGCATCCTGCTGCATTACTGTGTCCATGCGGCGGCCGGTGCGCAGCAATTGCTCGCCGTGATCGTGACGGGCGCTTCGGTCGTACAGGTCGCGACTGCGTCAGTTGTGAGTTTGTCGCCGCAGGCGCACGGGGCCGTCGCGGCCAAGTTGTCTTGCAGCACGACGAACGCTTCCCATTCGTTGCCGTCGGGGTCGCGCACCCAAGTCTTGTCTTGCAGGGCGTAGCAACAATCGGTTTGCATCTCTTCGTGCGTCGTTAATCCCGCCGCGTGCCAACGCGCACGCATGCGCAGCACGTCGTCCGTCGTTGCCACTTGCAGCCCGAGATGCGAGAGCGCGCCCTGATCGGTGAACGCTACTTCGTTCAACGTCAGATTGAGCGGTGGCTGTTGCACGTCGAACTTGGCATAACCGGGCCGCACCTTGCTCGGCTCAAGCTCAAGCATACGCCGGTAGAACCCGATGCTCTGCGCTACGCTACGCACGTTCAACGCCAGATGCGCTTTCAAGAATTGGACAGGAACTTGTTCCGTAGTCGCCATGTTTTGCTCTCCTTACGAATGTCGTGATATATTCGCCTAGGCGAATGTGAGGTGAGGTTACGGGCAAGCAATACATTTGTCAAGGCGTATTTGTCATGCGGCAAAATTATTTTTGTTGAGTCGTGGCCCGCATAAGATAAACTGAGGAAGCATGGCTATGACGATTGACGAGATGAGTCCGGGGGACTGGGCGCATGTGCGCGCCATCTACCTCGCAGGGTTGGCTACAGGGCAGGCGACGTTCGAGACCGACGCGCCGGCGTGGGAGGTGTGGGACGCGGGGCATCTGGTCGCGCCGCGGCTGGTCGCGCGCGTAGACGACGAGGTGGCGGGCTGGGCCGCGCTCAGTCCGGTGTCGGGGCGATGCGTCTATGCGGGTGTGGCCGAGGTGAGCGTCTATGTCGGCGCGGAGCAGAGAGGCGCAGGCTTGGGGCGTGCGTTGTTGACCGCGCTCGTCAACGCTGCCGAGCAGGCCGGTCTCTGGACTTTACAGGCGGGCATCTTTCCGGAGAACGAGGCGAGCGTCCGTCTGCATCTCGCGTGCGGCTTTCGCGAGGTTGGGCGGCGCGAGCGCATCGGCCGGCGCGCGGGCGTGTGGCGCGACACACTGTTGCTTGAGCGGCGCAGTCGCACCGTCGGAGTTGATTAAGCGATGCGGACGAAAACTTACAGCATGGAGTTACTGTTCAAGGCGCTGGCGGATCGCACGCGGCTGCGGCTGCTGAACCTGATGGGCGACGACGAGGTCTGCGTCTGTTTCTTCGTCGAGGTGCTGAAGACAAACCAGCCAAAGATTTCGCGCCATCTCGCGTATCTGCGTCGCTCCGGCGTGGTCGCGGCGCGGCGTGAGGGCAAGTGGATGCACTATCGCGTGGCCACGCCACCCGCCGCGCATGCGGCGCAAATCTTCAGCGAAGTACGCGCGTGGCTGCGAGAAGATCAAGCCATGCAGCGCGACCGCGAACGGCTGCGCCAGGTCTGCTGCGCGCCGCGCCCGCCCGTGCAACTGCAACGCGCGCCGCGCCCGGCGAGCCTCTCCGCCGCGCAAGGCTAAGACACCACATGCACGGCCCGCGCCTTGATGAGGAGAAAGACCTCCGCGCCCTCGCTTAAATTCAACGCCGTGATCGTGCCCGCCGTGACGCTCACTTTTATTTCGACGCCACAATCAACTAACAACTCGGTCTGCTCCGGCAGACGCATGATCGCGCGGACGCGCCCCGCGAGGACGTTGCGTGCGCTCGTCTGCATGAGTCGTTCGCGGGCGACGATGATGTCTTCGGCGCGCACGCCGACGGTGATGAGACTGCCGACCGGCAGCGCGTGGTAAGCCGCTTCGAGTTGCACGCTCTGCACCTCGACAATGGTCACACCGTCCGTCATTCGTTGTTCGACGACGCGCCCAGCAAACAGATTCTCCGTGCCGACGGCGCGCACGGCCAGCGCGCCCTGCGGCGAGTTGAGCACGTCGAGCGGGCGACCCGTCTGCACGACGCGCCCTTCGTGCAACAGGATCAGATGCGCGCCGAGGCGCACGGCCTCCGCA
>JBBQGM010000172.1:0-2448 GCA_038322995.1 Pyrinomonadales bacterium | reverse complement strand
CATCGGTTCGGGCTGGTTGCTCGGCGCGCTCAACGCGGCGCAAGTGGCCGGGCCGGCGTCGATCTTGTCGTGGATTCTCGCCGCCTGCATGCTGGCGCTGCTCGCGCTGACCTACGCCGAGTTGGGCGCGACCTACCCGGTTGCCGGCGGCGCGGCGCGCTTCCCCTACTACTCGCACGGGCCCATTGCGGGCTTCATGTCCGGCTGGGCGTCGTGGTTGCAGGCTGTGTTCATCGCGCCCATCGAGGTGCTGGCCGCCATCACTTATGTCAACAGCGTCGGCTGGGTCAACCAGCACTTCAACATGATCAACAAGGTGGGCGAGAAGGCCGGACTCCTCAACGGCACGGGTCTCGTCGTCGCGCTCGTGCTGATGGTGCTGTTCACGGCGATCAATCTCGCGGGCGCGAAGTTTCTCTCCGACAGCAACGTGATCGTCGTCATCTGGAAGACGGCGGTGCCCGTGCTCGCCATCGCGGTCGTCGCCTACTTGCAGTTCAATCCCGCTAACTTTCAAGCCGGTGGCGGCTTTATGCCATTCGGCTTTCATGGCGTCTTCGCCGCGCTGACCGGCGGCGTCGTGTTCGCGCTGCAAGGCTTCGAGCAGGCGGTGCAACTCGCCGGCGAGGCGCGCAACCCGAAACGAGATTTGTCGCGGGCGATTCTCACGGCGATGGCCATCGGCGCGGTGCTGTACGCGCTCTTGCAAGTCGTGATGATCGGCGGCCTCGATCCGCGCAACATCGTCAACGGCTGGGCTAAGCCGCTCGGCACTGACCCGTCCGACTACGGCGCGTGGTACACACTCGCCCTCGCGGTGGGCGCAGGCTGGCTCGCCAAAGCGCTCATCATCGATGCGGTCATCTCACCGGCGGGCACGGGCATCGTGTACGTCACCACGACCGCGCGCCTCTCCTACGCCTTGGGCGAAGAGCGCGAGATGCCGCGTGCGCTGGCCACGACCAATCGCAAGGGCGTGCCCGTCGTCTCTATCATCGTGGCGGCGGTCATCGGCTCACTCGCGTTCGGGCCATTCAAAAGCTGGAGCGCGCTCGTCAGCGTCGTCACCGGAGCCACCGCGATCATGTACGCCTTCGCACCCGTCGCATTGGCTGCGCTCCACAAGGTTGACGGCGACCGGCCGCGCTCCTACCGCGTGCCCATGCCGGCGCTCGTATTACCGGCGGCGTTCTGCTCGGCTAACTTGATCATCTACTGGGGCGGTTTCAACACCACCTGGAAGCTCGCCTGCGCGATGGGCGTCGGGTTGGCGCTGTTCGTCGTGGGGGCATGGCGGCGCGGCACCGGCGCGCAGCACACGCTCCGCAACGCCTGCTGGATCGCGCCGTGGTTCGCCGGACAGGTGCTCATTGGCTGGCTCGGCCGCTACGGCAAAGGGGCGAGCAACTTGCTGCCGGCGTGGGTGGACATCGTCGTGGTTATTGGCTTCGCGCTCGCGATCTTCTACTGGGCCATCAGCCTCACCTTGAGTAAGGAGGCGACGGCCGCGGCAGTGGCGAAGGATGCACAGCAGATCGACTACGACGCGCGGGCGTAAGGCGGCGCACACTTACGCCGGAATTTAAGCCACACATGAAAATTTTGGTTCTCGGCGCGGGGCGCATGGGTCTCGGCGCAGCTTACGATCTAGCGCACAACTCGGCCGATGTGACCGCGATCACGCTCGCCGACATCGACGCCGAACGCGCCCGCGCCGTCGCCGCAACCGTCAACAGTCCGAAACTCACGTCCGTCGCCATTGACGTGACGGACACGAACGCGGTCGTCGCGCTCATGCGCGGGCATGACGCCGCGATCAGTTGCATCACCTACTTTCACAATCTGCAACTTGCCCGCGCCGCCATCGCTGCGCGCGTCAACTTCTGTGACCTCGGCGGCAACAACACCATCGTGGACGCGGAACTTGCGCTCGACGCGGAAGCACGCGCCGCTCGAATCAACATCATCCCCGATTGCGGTCTCGCGCCCGGCATGGTCGCCGTCCTCGCGGCGCACGGCGCGGCCCGCTTCAGCGAGCTTGAAGCCATCCACATCCGCGTCGGCGGTCTGCCGCAAGAGCCGAAGCCGCCGCTCAATTATCAGATCGTCTTTTCGGTCGAAGGCTTGATCAACGAGTACGTCGAGCGGGCGCGCGTCATGCGCGACGGCCAGATCATTGAGATCGAGTCCATGACCGAGCTTGAGACGCTCGACTTCCCCGCGCCCTTCGGCACGATGGAAGCCTTTCAAACCTCCGGCGGCACTTCGACCCTGCCCGACACATTCATGGGCCGCCTGCGCGAGCTTGACTACAAAACGATCCGCTATCCCGGCCACTGCGCGCAGTTCAAACTGCTGATCGATCTCGGCCTCTGCGCCAGCGACGCAATCGAGCTTGATGGCGCACGCCTAGCCCCGCGCCGACTGCTCGGCGAGTTGCTCGTGCGC
>JBBQGM010000171.1:0-2518 GCA_038322995.1 Pyrinomonadales bacterium | reverse complement strand
TGAAAGGACGACGAAGACAATGTATGTGACCCATCTCGAATGCGCGGCCTGTGGTCTCGAATACGAGGCACAACGCTTGCACAACCTCTGCACGGAATGCGGCAAGCCGCTGCTGGTGCGCTACGACCTGGAGCGTGCGGCCCGCTCGCTGACGAAAGCAAGTTTACAGGGAAGGCGAAGTGATTTATGGCGTTACCGCGAAGTGCTGCCCGTCGCGCACGACGAAAACATCGTCTCGCTCGGCGAAGGTTGGACGCCATTGGTGCACGCCGCACGGTTGGGCGCGGCGTTAGCTCTGCCGCAGTTGTATATCAAGGACGAGGGACAGAATCCGACGCAGAGTTTCAAAGCGCGCGGCATGACGGCGGCGGTCTCGATGGCGAAGGAGTTGGGCGCGCACAAACTGGCTGTGCCCTCGGCGGGTAACGCGGCGGGCGCGCTCGCCGCTTACGCCGCTCGCGCCGGGCTTGAAGCATACATCTTCATGCCGCAGGACACGCCGCAGGCCAACATCATCGAGTGCGAGCAGACAGGCGCGCACGTGACGCTGATGCAAGGGTTGATCACGGATTGCGGCGCGGAGGTCGGGCGACGCAAACAGGCGGAAGGTTGGTTCGACGTTTCGACTTTGAAAGAACCTTATCGCGTCGAAGGCAAGAAGACGCTCGGCTACGAGTTGGCGGAACAGATGAATTGGACGCTGCCCGACGTGATCATCTACCCGACCGGCGGCGGCACAGGCTTAATCGGTATGTGGAAAGCGTTCGACGAAATGGAAGCGATGGGCTGGATCGACGCGAAGCGTCCGCGCATGGTGACGGTGCAGGCGACGGGCTGCGCGCCCATCGTCCGCGCGTTCGATGAAGGGAAGCGATTCGCGGACGAGTTTCCGAACGCCGCGACGACCGCATCGGGGCTGCGCGTGCCGAAAGCCATCGGCGACTTCCTGATCCTCGACGCCCTGCGCGCCTCCGGCGGCACGGCCGTCGCGGTCACGGACGAAGAACTGATCGCAGCGACGCGCGAGATCGGCGCGGCCGAAGGTCTCTTCTGCGCGCCCGAAGGCGCAGCCTGTCTGCCCGCGCTCAAGCAACTGCTCGCCGCCGGCCAAGTCAACGCGGACGAGCGCATCGTCCTCTTCAACACGGGCGCGGGCGTGAAGTATCTGGAGAGTTATTCGTGAACAAAACACTTTTCCTCCTTTCGATTGTTGCGCTGCTCGCATTTACAAGTACGACTGCCGCGCAGAGTGCAGAGGGGGTGAAGTGCGTCGTCAAGACGTATGTTTTCCACAAGCAAGAAGGGCGGCAGATCGTTGCGTTTGTGTTCAGTCCGAAACTAGGCGAGGAGGAATTGACCAATAAAACGCTTCGGCTGGCGGGCACGAAACTGTTCCTCACCGCCAGCGTCTTCCCGACGGACGAGTCAATGTACTCGGCTAAAGGCGCTGACTCGCTCCGACTAGCGTTAGCAATTTCAAGTAGACGGTTGCCACAGGCTTTCGATGCCGCAAACAACGCCGTGGCCGAAGTGACCTTTGCTGCCTTAGATACAGTGCGCGTCGAGAAGAACATCGATGCTGGGCGCAAGAGCATGCGCGCACGGCTGGAATGCTGGGACCCGCAACTCGAAAAACAGAAATAGAAATACGGTAAAGCATCAATGCCAAACACAAGACTTCAGACATCAACCAGCACACTCTTGATCGCGTTGCTCCTGTTCAGCGCAATGCCGATAGCGTCGGGCGCACAAGCGGCAGGGACACAGGCGGCAAGTTACAACCAACAGATCGGCGACGGCATACTCGATGCCATTGTCACGATCATGATCGCGGATGACGGGCAAGCGCGTGCGGTCGGCTCCGGCCTCGTCGTGCGCGGCGATGGGTTGATCATAACTGCCTATCATCTGGTGAAAGACGCGCGCACGGTTGCGGTCAAACTGCGCAACGGCGAGACGTTCGATAAGGCGGAGTTGATCGCTTCGGATGAGCGGCGCAACGTCGCCATCCTGCGCATTCCGGCCGCGGGGTTGTACTCGCTGCCCGGCGCGGTGACGGAAGAGTCTTGGGTTGGCTCGGCCGTATTGGTCGTCTCGAATCTGACGAGCGGGACGGAGAACGTGCCGGCGGGCGTGCTGAGTGCCGTCAGTCTCGCCGACGAGATTCCGGGGGCGGGCAAAGGCTATCGCGTGCTGAAGTTCACCGCGCCCGTTGTGCCGAACGCGGTCGGCGGCGTGTTGATAGATGACAAAGGGCGCGTGCTTGGGTTGATCACTGCGCTGCCGCAGGCGCAAGGGCAGAGCTACGCCGTGCCGATGAGCAGCGTACTCGGTCTAGTCCGCGCGGTCGGGGTGCAGTTTGCGCCCACAACCGTGTTGGCGAAAGCGTCGCCCACACCGTTTCCCATTCCGCAGAGTCAGGTCTCCGTGCCGCAGCGGCCGGTGTCGCCGCTCGAAGCGCGCGGGCCCGGTTCAGTGGTAGTCAAGTCTGCGCGCCCGGTGGATGTGCTGCTCGCTT
>JBBQGM010000170.1:0-2606 GCA_038322995.1 Pyrinomonadales bacterium | reverse complement strand
TGGCCGACGGCGAATGGGTCGCGCTCGTCGTCTAAGAATAAGTTCAAGGTTCAAAGTTCAAAGTTCAAGGTCAGACAAACTTTGAACTTTGAACTTTGAACTTTGAACCTTGAATCATGACTCGTCGCCGCTTTTTTGCGCTGCCCGCAGCGTTCGCGCCCGATGGCGCGAGCGTCGGGCTGGCGCGCGAAGAGAGCGCTCATCTGGTCAACGTGTTGCGCCTGCGTGTAGGCGATGAAGCGTTTGTGTTCGACGGCGCGGGGCGCGAGTTTCGCTGCATTGTCGCAGCCGAGCGCGCGCGCGACGGACAAGCACGCCTCACAATCGCGCAGGAGGTCGCGCCGCAGCGGCCCGAATCGCCTTTGCAGTTGACGCTGGCGTGCGCATTGTTGAAAGGTGAGAAATTCGATCTCGTGGTGCAGAAGGCAACCGAGCTTGGCGTGGTGCGGATCGTACCTGTGTTAACAGCGCGCGGCGATGTGCGTGTGCGCGCGGGGCATGATGTTGCAGCGCGCCTCTTGCGTTGGCGACGACTCGCGCTCGAAGCGGCGAAACAGTCGGGGCGCGCAGTCGTGCCTGCGGTTGACGCGCCGGTGTCGTTCGCCACGATGTTGACGGATGAGAGCCGTGCATCGTCGCCGCGCTTGCTCTTCACCGAACGCGACGGGCGCGGCTTGCGCGAAACGTTTGCCGCATGGCCCGCGCCGGTTGCTCAGTTGACGGCGCTCGTCGGCCCCGAAGGTGGCTGGGCGGATGAAGAGTTGGCGCGAGGGCCGCAGTCCGGTTGGCAACTCGTCACGCTTGGCGGGCGCACGTTGCGCGCTGAGACGGCTGCGCTCGTCGTCACTGCTTTGCTGCAACACCTATGCGGCGATCTGCGTTGAGATAATTGCGCAGCAGGTTTTTTGACGAAACGGCTCGGCCGGGCGCAGAATGTATCAACGGTTTTTCGGCGCGGCGCAAGGGCGCGGGAAACCTGACGGGAGCGGGTGGCGTATGGCGTTCACGAAAGAGGAAGCGGGCGCGCGGGCGAGGGCGGATTTGGCCGGGCGGCTAGGCGTAGCTGAGACAGAGATCGCGGACGAGTCTGTGGCCGATGCTGATTTCTCTGACGCTAACTTCGGCGCGTCCCTGCCGGATGAGATGAGCGCACAGATGATCACGCCCGGCTGGCGTATAATGTTGCGCGCGGGCGGGCAAGTTTACGAGTACCGCGCCAATCGCAACCGGCTTCGGCTGTTCAACTTCGAAGGCGCGAATCATCGCGTGGTCTAAATCTTAGTTTTACCGCAGTGAGGTAAATGGCAATGAACCGAAATAATCTCTTTGGCCATCTGGCGTTGGCCGTGGCCGTTATCATTCTCGCCGCTTTCATCGGGCAGATGCGGCACATGCAGTGGCGCACGCACGATAAACAGGTCGTGCGCGTTGAGACCGTGCAGACCGCCGAACAGGCGGACGATAAAGAGGACAGCGACGAGGCGGAAGACGCAGACGATCAGGACAAGGGCGAGGACGATGCGGAAGTGCTAGTGCGCTTCAAGCCCGGCACGTCGCCGGAGGCGATTGCGCGCATCACCGCGCAACTCAACGACCGCGTCGAAGATCGCTTCGAGCAGATCGCTAACGAAGAGATGGTCATCGCGGACGAAGATAATCTTGACGCGGAAGAGGTGGCCGCCGAATATCGCGCGCTGCCCGAAGTTCTCTACGCCGAGCCGAACAGCGTGATCGAGCTTGAGCCGGGCGAGGACGAGGTGGGCGGCGGGCCCGGGCTGAAGCCCAACTATGTGGCCGATGGCGAACACGCGCACCCGAGCGATCCGATGTTCGACGATCAGTGGTCGCTCGATAATCACGGCACACGCGGCGGCACACAGGGCGCGGACATCAGCGTGATCAAAGCTTGGGAGAAGACGCACGGCAGCGAGAAGATCGTGGTCGCCGTGCTAGACACCGGCGTTGATTACACGCACCGCGATCTCATCAAAAACATCTGGACGCGCCCCGCGAACATGCCGGCCTATACCGACAAAGAGTTGGGCGAATTCGACGACACGCACGGCTTCGACGCTGCTGATATGGACGGCGATCCGATGGACGACAACGGGCACGGCACACACTGCGCCGGCATCGTCGGCGCGGAAGGCGACAACAACGACGGCATCGCGGGCGTCAACTGGAAGGTCGAGATCATGCCGTTGAAGTTCCTCAACGCGAACGGCTCCGGCTCGGTCAAGGACGCTATCGAGTGCATCAACTACGCGATTGCGCGCAAGCACGCGGGTGTCAACGTCCGCATCATCAGCGCGAGTTGGGGTTCGACGATGTACTCGCGCGCCCTTGAAGATGCGATCAAACGCGCGGGCGAAGAGGACATTCTGTTCGTCGCGGCGGCGGGCAATTCCAGCACGGACAATGATCGGCGGCCGCATTATCCGTCGAGCTATGCGCTGCCGAATGTCTTGAGCGTGGCCGCGCTGACACGGCGCGACGAGCTTGCGTCGTTCTCGAACTGGGGCGTGAAGAGCGTCCACGTCGCCGCGCCGGGCGCGGAGATTCTTTCGACGTGGCCGGACAATCAGTACGAAGAGCATTCGGGCACG
>JBBQGM010000169.1:0-2657 GCA_038322995.1 Pyrinomonadales bacterium | reverse complement strand
TGACAATCCGGCCGTGAGGTATATAATCGCCCGCGTTGATGGATGTGCTGGTTGCCATAACCAGCTTGTCGCAAGATAACATCCGAGACAAAACTTAGACGCCCGCCCGTGCCGGCTTGGACGCCGAAGCGCCCCCCGCTTACGCAACCTCCAAGTCGGCACAGCTTTTTATATCAATGTTTTCGCTTTTCCTCAGTAATTTACCCTTTCTCTGCTTGTCACTATCCCGCCGATTCCCGCCGATGCCCCTTGAATCCCGCTCACATCTCGACAAAATCTTGACAGACACTTTCAGTCGAATAACGACCCTTGCACATCGTCCACACGCCGTTGCTTGCCCCGTGGCGGTGGCTGCGGCGTGATCGGTTGCGCGACCGGCAAGGGCGCAGGTGACGGCGGCGGGATATAAGTGTCGTCGCCCAAGACCGAAGACGGCAGCGGCCACATTATCCACGGCGCATAGAGCGCGGCGTTTATCTTCGTGATGGCGACGACGAGCGGATCAATGTCCTGCCCATAGAGGTTCAGCGAATAGTTGCTCGCGACGAGTAGCATCCGCCCGGTGCCGACGCAGGGATCGCACACCGAGAGCGTGCGCCCGTCGCGCCCGTCCTGGCGTGCGCTACCCATCGTAATTTCAATCATCATATTGCACAGCACCATTGGCGTCGGGTAGAAGCCCAACGGATTGAAGCCGCTGCTTTTCGTCGCAGCGAGAAATGAGCCGAGATAGTCGGACGGCATAAGCAACATCGGTTCAAGGTTGACCGTGCGATAGAGCGCCTCGTGGGCAGCTTCATTCAAGCGCGGTGGTTCGCGCTCTGTGCCCAAGGCCCAACCGAGCCACGCGACAAGCTGGCGGAAGGTGTCCCAACTGTAACCGTCTTTATGTTCGATGACGCGCATCCACGCGCCCAAGCCTTGTGTCTCCGACTCCCACAATCGGCGCACACGGGGCTCGAACTCAGCGCACCATGAGACTGTCGGTAACGGCTCAGCCAGCAAATGCCCGGCATCAAGCGTGCGCAGGTAATAGCCCCAACGGTCAGGACAATCGCCGACCCCACGCTCCAACAGCTTCTGCGGAATGCCGAGTGCATCTGTCTCCGCGTGCGGCCGGTCTTTACCGAATAGTGGGTGCGCGTGCAAGTCGATGACATAGGGCAACAGGAAACCACGATAGCGCCACGGCGCGATCTCGTCGCCAAGGCGCGGCAGCCGATGATGCGCAGCGAAGAACTCAGCGATGCTCGGTTCGCTCTGCGGTCCGATCACGTTCGCGCGCAAAAGAGCAGAGCCGCCCTCGACAGGCGGCTCTGTGGTTGCGATTTGTTGTGTGGCCTCACTCATGTGCGCCACCTCGTTTCTTTTGCTTACCGGCTGCGGCGTTCCGTGCGAGGGCTTTCGCCGCCCGCGTGCGCTTGGTAGGAGGTGGCGGCGGCGAAGACGCAGCAGGCAAATGCACCCAACCGAATTCGAGCGCAACCTTGAGGTCGATGCACACGTCCGTCTTCCTGTGCAACCGGCCATCGATCTGCACCTGACATGAGTTGCCGTTCACGCTCTTGATCACGTTGCCGGCAGTTGAGCGCATGCCGGGCACGGCATCCATCAACCCGAGCAGCACGAAGGCGGGCGCGGTCGCGTCCATGATCATGACTTTCATAAACTCACCTCCGCTGCCGCCGTAGCACCGGCTTTGAGAATCTTGTCTGCCGCGCCGAAAATCTTCTGCGCGCTCTTCTCCGGAATCACGTCACCCTTGCACCACATTTGAATGTAGCCGCGCGCGAACTCCGCGCCGGGCAGGTTGAGGCTTTCGCACAGGATGAGCGCGACCGCTTCCGCCTCCGCTTCGCGCAGGTTCTTCGGCGTCTGTTCGCTGTCCGTGAAATCCAACTCCGCAGTGTGCCCGAGGACGATATGCGCGAGTTCGTGAAAGCGCGTCTTGTGCGGCATGGCGGCAACGGGCGAGATGGCGATCTGCCGCTTGCGCGCGTAGCCTTGAATGTTGCCGTCCAACTCGTCGAACGGAATCTCCGCGATGTCGAGCGCGGCGAGCGCCCGCGCGCGATCCCAACCGGGCACGACTGGCGGCGGCAGTTCCTCGCCTTCCGTTTGTGCGAGGACGAACCAGCGCGGTTTATAAACGAAGGCGGTGATGAACTCTTCACTTGTGCCGGCCGTCTCATCGCGTCGCTTGCGCGTCAACGGCATGCAAAGGACGAGCGCGCGTTCGCCGCGCCGCACCTGCCGCTGCTTCTCGAGCCACCCTTGATAAGTCGCAATCGGGCCGGGCGCGATGCCGCGCGCTTCGCACTGCACGAGCGCGAGCAGTTGATTGCCGAGCGAGTAGTTATGGAAGGCGCTATAGGCGCGACTGATGAGACCGGGTTCGGCGACCGCGCGCTTGAGCAATTCAGCCCAGCCCTGCTGTGCAGGCGTGGACGTGTTTAGTGAATCGGTATATGCTGACATCTCTTGCAGAACCTTTCTCCCGGTACTTACCGGGCGATGGGACAAAGGCGGGCGAGCCACGAACTCGCCCGCCTTTGCTTTATTTGTTACTTTTTGTTACACCTCTATGCGCGCACTTCGGCGCAAGCAACCTTCGGCCCTTTAACCCTTTCACCAGAAGGAGCAACTTTATGCCGCCA
>JBBQGM010000168.1:0-2687 GCA_038322995.1 Pyrinomonadales bacterium | reverse complement strand
TCCGAGTCGCCGAAGTCGAAGAACTATGCGACGGACGGGCAGTTGCGCGACTTCGCACGGCGCAACGGGCTGAAGGTCGCGGTCTTGCGCGACCCCGACGGCGAGTTGTTCAAGCGCATGGGCGTGGAGCGCAATCAGTTGCCGGCTATCATCATCCTCGACAAGGCAGGCAACGTCGCGGGCGCGCCTATCGGCGGGTTTGATCCTGAAGGCAACCTCGTCGCGCAACTCGCGCCGCGGCTGAACAAGTTACTGTGAGTCTATTATCTTTAGGTTCGGTAGTCACGCGGCTTTGATCCTTTTATCAGGTAATACGCACCTACGACGAATAACATCCCGCCGAAGATCATTATCTTTATTTGTCTTGGTGTGTATGAAGAGTGCAGCCACGGCTGACTATCACTGAAGCCTGTTAAGTTGCCGAAGAGAATTAGTCCGCCCCAGAGTGCTGCGATTGCTCCTAAAATTCTACCGGACATCTCAAATCTCCACGCTCAGTTTATAAACCAACCTAACAGGTAGGCCAACGACGTTCCAACAATCGCCGTCAATCGCTGCGATGAAGAGCGCGCCCTGCCCCTGCACGGCGTACGCGCCTGCTTTGTCGGCCGGCTCACCTGTCGCGATGTACCAATCAACCTCCGCATCCGTCATCGGCGCGAAGCGGACGCGCGTGCGCTCATGCGCGACGATTGCTCCCTTCGTCTCAGCGCGCACAAGCGCGACGCCGGTTAAGACCTCGTGCCAGCGGCCGCGCAAGCCGCGCAACATGCGGCGCGCGTCCGCCTCATCGCGCGGCTTGCCGAGTATCTCGCCGTCCACGACGACCACTGTGTCCGCGCCAAGCGTCAAGCCGAACAGCCGCCGCGCCGCCACGGTCTCAGCCTTCGCCCGCGCCAACCGTTCGACGTAACGCGCCGCCGTTTCGCCCGCGCGCAATGTCTCATCCACATCTGCCGCTTCGCTCGCAAACGGCCAGTTGACCGCGCGCAGGATGTCCGCGCGCCGGGGACTGCTTGACGCCAGCACCAACATCTCGCGCGCCTGCGGCTGGAGCGCGTTCTGACCTGCCACTTGTGACGCTCGCTCGTTTTCCATTACACTCCCCTCGCGAATGCGGAATGCGGATTGCGGAATAACGTTCGCGATTCGGCATCTTAATTTTGAACTCTTCAATCCGAAATCCTAAATCCGCATTCCGCAATCAACCGATGGACGATCTGTTCCGTGTACTGCCTGAGTTATTGCGTGCGGCCGGCGAGGCGGAAGAGGTCGCGGAAGCGGCGGCGTTGGCCGCGTGGCGGCGCGTCGCGGGCGAACAGTTGCGCGGGCAGGCCGTGCCGTTCCGGCTCTATCGCAAGACGCTCACGGTGGCCGTCGCCGACGCGACGTGGCAGAAACAACTGGGCCAGATGAGCGGGCAATTGCTCTTTCGGCTCAACTCGTTGCTCGGGCTGCCGCTCGTCACCTACATCGAGTTCCGCGTCGATCCACAAACAGTACGCATTGAGCGTGCGCGCTTACGTGAGCGCGTGATTGATCCGGTGACGCAGGAACAACGCGCGCTCGCACAAGCCCGCGCCGTCCAGGCGGCGGCCGGCGCTATTTACGATGAAGACCTGCGCCGCCGCTTCCTGCTCGCCGCCGGCAGCTACATGGACGCGCAGGAGAAGAAGTAGGCAGTAGGCGGTAGGCAGTAGGCAGTTAAGACAAACTGCTTTTTACTGCCATCTGCCATCTGCCTACAGCCTAATAACTTATGCCAATCACTGAAGCTGACATAGACAAGATCGCTCAGCTAGCGCATCTGGACATCACGCCCGCAGAGCGCAGCGCACTGACGCCGCAACTCGCTTCAATTGTCGCCTACGTCGAGCAGTTGAATGAACTAGACACGAGCGCGGTCGAACCCGCTATGGGCGGACTCACACCCGAAGGCGAGCGCACCGCCGCCACGCGCGACGATACCCCGCGCCCTTCGCTCGGACAACAACTCGCGCTTGAGGAAGCGCCCGACCCGGCCGCCGGCCATTTCCGCGTGCCGAAAGTCTTGTAACGCAGAGGTCAGAGGCTAGAGGTCAGTGGTTAGTCAGAACGATAGACTAACTTTTGCCTCTGACCTCTGGCCTCCGATCTCTGACCTCTATGTTTGTCGAAAACACTATCGAACGAATACAGGCGCGGCGCAGCGATGGCGTGCGCGCGGGTGACATTGTCGAGACGGCCGTGAGCGCGGCCGAGTCGTTGCATGAGACGCTGAATGCGTTTCTGCAAATTGATCGGGCGGGCGCTTTGCGGCGCGCGGCGGCGTTGGACGAAAGCGGCGCTGCGGAAGCGGCGGGCGCGCTGGCCGGTGTGCCCGTGGCGATCAAGGACAACATCTGCGTGCGCGGCTTACAGACTTCGTGCGGCTCTGCAATCCTCGGCGCGTATCAGCCGCCATATGACGCGACCGTGATCGCGCGGCTGCGGCAGGCGGGCGCGGTCATCATCGGCAAGACGAACTGCGACGAGTTTGCGATGGGGTCGTCGAATGAGAACTCTGCGTTCGGCGTGGTGCGTAATCCGTGGGACACGGCGCGCGTGCCGGGCGGCTCGTCGGGCGGCTCAGCGGCAGCGGTGGCGGCGCGCATCGTGCCGGTCGCGCTCGGCTCAGACACGGGCGGGTCGGTGCGCCAACCGGCGGC
>JBBQGM010000167.1:0-2695 GCA_038322995.1 Pyrinomonadales bacterium | reverse complement strand
ACCTTCGAGGGCGAACTCGCAGGCGGCGACGATTTGCGCGTCGTCGGTGCGTTTGAAGTCGAAGGGGATGGTGATCGTGTCGAGCAGTTCGGGCACGGTCTCAAGGAGCGTGACGCATTCGGCGGCGGAGGCGGTGTCGGCAAGGCGCAGGGTGTTGCCGCCGTCGAACCAACGGACGGCGGGCGCGAAGTCGATGCCGACGAAGTAGCCCTCGAAGATTTCCCCGGCCGCGCGTTTGATCAAGTCTTTGGCGATCTTGGCCGCACCGATCTGCTCACCTTCGTACTCAAGTTCCATCTTGCCGGTCATCGAAGGCGCGGCGGCGTAGATGTCGGAGATGCGCGGCACGATGTCGGCTTCATTCGTCAGCAATGCGCGCCGTTCGGCGTTTGACACGACCGACTCCGTGACCGTGATCGGCAGTCGTTGCGAAACGCCGGAACGTTTGTCCACCCGGCTGTCGTCGCGCGCCTCGAATGCGATCTGCTCGATGATCTCGCGGATGAATTCGGGCACGCGCAAGTGGCCGTCGATGCCTGCGCGTTCTATCCATGCTTCCTGCTGCGTGATCTCGACGCCGAGGTGCAGGTCGGTCGGGTAGTGCGTCTCTATTTCCGCGCCGATGCGGTCTTTTAGGGGCGTGATGATCTTGCCGCGCGCTGTGTAGTCTTCCGGGTTGGCCGAGAAGACGAGCAGCACGTCGAGCGGCAGACGGACAGGATAGCCTTTGATCTGCACGTCGCCCTCTTGCATGATGTTGAAGAGACCGACTTGAATCTTGCCCGCGAGGTCGGGCAGTTCGTTGAGGGCGAAGATGCCGCGATTGGCGCGCGGCAAGAGACCGTAGTGGATGGTCAACTCGTCGCTCAACAGATGCCCGCCCTTGGCCGCCTTGATCGGATCGACATCGCCGATGATGTCGGCGACGGTCACGTCGGGCGTCGCCAGTTTTTCGACAAAGCGCGCGTCGCGCTCGACCCACGCGATGGGTGTTTCGTCGCCCATCTCCGCGATCAGCGCCCGCCCGTGCGCGCTGATCGGGCGCAACGGATCGTCGTTGATCTCGGAACCAGCGATGATCGGCATCTGTTCATCGAGCAGATTCGTCAACTGCCGGATGATACGGCTCTTAGCCTGCCCGCGCAGCCCCAACAAGATCAGGTTATGGCGCGCGAGGAGCGCGTTGACGAGTTGCGGCACGACCGTCTCGTCATAGCCGACGATGCCCGGAAAGATGCGCTCGCCCGCGCGCAGTTTCGTGATCAAGTTCGCGCGCAACTCATCCTTAACCCCACGGACGCGATAGCCGCCCCGCTGCAACTCACCCAACGTTTTTGCTTGTATCATTGCTCAACCTCTAACCTTGAATCTCTATCCTTCACCATAGAGTATAAGTCGCACGCAAAGCCGCAAAGTAGAGGGCAAAGGATTAGAAGTTTTCTTAGCGTGCTTTTCGTTGCGCCCTTGCGTGCGACTTCGATTTCATCATGTCTAACCCGGCGTGCTGTTCAACTCGTTGGCGACGTAACGCCCATTGGCCGCGCGTGAGACAAGTTTGTCCGCCTCCAATTTCTCTAAGTGCGCCAGCACGGCGCGCTCAGCCATGGCGTGCAGTTTCGGCGCAACGTCCGTGTACACCTGCGCGACGATCTCGGTCGGCACACCCGCGCCCGCCTGCACGGCTCGTAAAATATTTGCTTCGCGCGCGAGCCGGTGCGCGATGTACTCGTCGATCTTCGCCGCCGCGTTGCCGACCGCCGGGCCGTGCCCGCCGAAGAGAACTTTGATGTTGGGCAGCAACGCTTTGTACTGTGCAAGCGTGCGCAGATAGTCGCGCATGTTGCCTTCGGGCGGATCGATCAAGACCGAGCCGAGACCGAGTATGTTGTCGCCGCAGATAAGCGCGCCCGTGCGCGCTTCGTAGAAACTGAGATGCCCGCGCGTGTGCCCCGGCGTGTGCATTGCACGCAGAGATAATGCTGGCTCGCCTGCCAACTGCGTCACGTCGCCCTCGGCGATGAAGCGATCAATCTGAATCGTATCGGCGATCATTTCGGCGGTCAATCGGTGCGCAGCCACGGGTACGCGCCCGCCGAGATGGGCCTTGAGCGCGTTCGTGCCGGCGACGTGATCGGGATGATAGTGCGTCAAGACGATCTCGCGCACGGTGCGGCCAGTGGCGCTCAACTCGTCAACGCACTGGGCCAGCGCCACCTGTTCTGCTGCATCAGGTGAGCCGGGATCGATGATGACGAGTTCGCGCCCGCCCACGATGTAACAGTTCGTGTGCGTCGCGGGCGGCTTCGTCGGCGTGCGCAGGGGGAAACAGATGAAGCCGGGTAAGAATTCAATGCGACGCACAGGCTGCGTTCGCGCCTGCGGCACGCTCAAGAAACGCGCGACGAGATCGTCGGTCATGCCACCGGCGAGCGTCGCCAACGCATGCAGCACGGGCGGCGCGACGAGGATTTCGCTCCGTGTCCAGCGCGCGTAAGCCGCGCCCGCGTCCGTCCATTCGCCGTGCGCGAACTCGGTGGTGCGGACGCGCGGCTCTTGTTTGCGCGGACAGCGCGCGAGGAAGAACCACGTGTCGAAGCGGCGCGGGCTAAACGGCGGCGTGACCCAACGCCCGACGAACGTGAAATCGCGCGCGTCCAAGTTGAGACCGTAGTGCGCGAGCAGTTGCGGGAACGAC
>JBBQGM010000166.1:0-2746 GCA_038322995.1 Pyrinomonadales bacterium | reverse complement strand
CGCCGCCGTTTCGAGTTGCGCGCGTAGGTCGGCCGGATTGCCCTCGGTCTTGATGATGAACGAGCCGGCGTTGAAGCTCTGCGCGCCGACCTTGAACGACTCTTCCGCCACGCTCATCTTCACGTCTTTCAGCCGGAAGCGCAGCGTGGCCAGCGTGTTGTCCGTGTTGTGGTTGATGAGGTAGGTGGCGGCTTTCGCTGCGCCCGTCAACTTCCCTTGCACGCGCGCATCCGTCGTCAACAAATTCATCGCCACACTTAGCACCGCCTTGTCGGTCACGCGCACGGTCTCGACGTTGCGCAACGCGCCAAGCGTCCAGCCCGTGTCGTCGTAAGGACGTGGATCGTTGACGTTGTAATACTGCGTGTCGAGCAGCATGTCGGCCATGCGCGAGTAAGGCTGATCCATGCGGATGATGTACGAGCCGGCCGGGAACTTGCGCTCCGTCGCCGCCTCCGGCGCACGCGCTCCGCCCGCGCCCCGTGCGCCCGCACCGCTTGTGCCGGTCATGGCTGCGCCACCCGCCTCACCTTGTTCACCGCCGCTCTGCGGTTCGCGCGCAGCCCGCGGCTCGCTCTTGAGACTGATCGAGAACTCGCGCGTCGCTTGCCCCACCTCGACACCCATCAGACGCAATAGGTTGACCATATCGGCCGCTTCGACGGGACGCGGCGTGTCGCCGGGCACGACGTAAGCATACGGCCCCTCGTTCGCCGCTTTCGCTACCGACCGCTTGCTCTTGACGTAGAAATTATTCAGAAAGCGTTCCTTGTTGTTGGCGACGAAGTTCATCGCCAACAGGAGCGCCGACTGCTGCATGTTGACGTTGTTGCGCAGCGACCACTTGACGCGCGGCTGCGGCGGGTTCGGTCTGAACCAATCGCGCTGTGCCTGCTGCGTGACGGTGCGATCCATCGTGTCCGCGCCGCCGTTGCCAAACGTCTCGTAGAAACGGCCGATGCTGTTGTGCCCGTTGGCGACATAGAACATGTAGTTCGGGGCCCAGCCGTCGTAGAAGCCGTGCGTCCACACGCCGGGCACGCCGCGCTTCGTCATCTCTTCGATCTCGTGATACGCGAGCAGATGCCACTCGTCAATCACCAACGGATCGAGCCAGGCGTTATACGGCCCCGTGCCGGTCGAGGTGTAGAGGAACGGCACTGATTCGTGCAGGTCGTGCAAGACGGTCGGGTGATATTCCAGAAACGTCTTCATCATATTGCGCGTGAGGGCAAGCGCCATCCCCAGCCCGTCGCGGTTGTTGTCGTGCGCGACGTACTTGCCCCAGTACAACAGATTGGGCGCATTCTTGCCCGGATTCGCTTTGCGATAATTGTAGATGTCCACCATGCGGTCGCGCCCGTCCACTTCGAGCGCGGGCGTGATCAGCACGATCATGTTCTTGCGAATCGCATCGTAGAACGGCGAATCTTCGACCGCGATGCGATAGGCCAATTCCATCAACATCTCCGGCGAGCCTGTCTCCGGTGAATGGATCGAACCCGATGCCCAGTAGAATGCCTTGCCTTCGCCGATCAACTTTTGCGCCTCGGCGTCCGTCGTCTTGCGCGGGTCGGCGAGCCGGGCGGTAATCTCTTTGTAATGATCAAGCCCCGCCAGATTCGCCTCGTCGCTGACGGCGACGAGCAACTGCTCGCGGCCGTCTTCCGATTTCTCCGGCGCGACGAAGACGCGCACGCGCGGACTGGCCGCCGCGAGCGCGCGATAATAACGATAGAGGTCTTTCGTGTACGTCAGCTTGTTCGGCGTGCCGACGACGTAGCCCAAGACCTTCTCCGGCGTCGGCACGATGGCCGACGCGGGCAAGTGGTCAACTAACTCGGTCAGGAAATATTTTTCCGTCGTGTACTCTTTGATCTTCGCCCCATAGCCTTCGTCATTCGCTGCGGCGGCGTTCGTTGTCGCGGCTACCGGCGCGATGATCTGTTGCGCGCGGGCTTGACGGCAGCCTGCGAGCGCGCAGACGACGGCGAGGGCACAGGCGAGCGTGCGCGCCGGAGAGCTATTCCGTTTCATGGACTCCTCCATCGTGATACTGTGCTGGGACAAAAGGCCGGCTCAGATGCTTGTAGTTAAAAGCGACAGGATGATAAAGCATAAACGCGCACGCTGCCAGCTTTGTCTGGAACAGATGAACAGAGGCGCGACGCATAACGTCGCACCTCTGTCGTGGCCCGGCTGAACTGCGCCGCTTGTCGGCTGCTACAGTTTGCGCGCTTTGGCGGATGGAAGCTTGCCATTGGAGAGCGTGGCGGCGGTCAGCGCTTCGACGTTAACGAGGAAGCGGAAGCGCCCGCCCGTCTGCACGCCCAACACGAACTGCACATTGACGCTCGCGTTCGGCCCAAGTGGGCCGCCCGGCAGCGCGACCACGAGCGCGGTGTTCAAACCGCCGCCGGAGAGTTGCGCGGGCGGCTGCTCCAAGGTTGTGCCTTTGACCAACACGCTGCTCCCGCCCGTCGTTAGCACAGACGCATCCACAGAATCAATGGCCCGCAGGTCTGCTTGTGCGCCGCCGGGATTCGGCGTGTTCAAGGTCGTGATGTCCACGATGCGGAAGCGCAGGGCGGTGACGGCAGCGCCCGTCTTGTTGGTGAACTTCCGGCGGATAGTGAGTGTGCCCGCAGCACAGGTCGCGGCGTTGCCGCAGACGTTCGCCGTCGTGTCGCGCACGCGGTTGGGCGCGGCTGTTGAAGCGGCTTGCGGATCGATGAGCGCGGCCTTT
>JBBQGM010000165.1:0-2798 GCA_038322995.1 Pyrinomonadales bacterium | reverse complement strand
CACAGATGTGGAAACGATGGGCGCGATTTTCGCGCGCGAGGCCGCGCCGCGCAAATTCAATGCGCTCTTGCTGGGCCTGTTCGCATTGATCGCGCTGACGCTCGCGGCGGTCGGCATCTACGGGCTGATGAACTACTCGGTTGCACAACGCACGCAAGAGATCGGCGTGCGTATGGCTCTGGGCGCGCAAGCGGGCGATGTGCTGCGGCTTGTGCTGCGGCAAGGATTGATACTCGCGCTGGTCGGCGTCGGCGTCGGGCTGCTCGTTGCGGCGGCAGCCACGCGCTTGCTTGCCAGTTTGCTCTACGGTGTCGGCGCGTTC
This sequence comes from Pyrinomonadales bacterium, assembly GCA_038322995.1. Lineage (GTDB taxonomy): Bacteria > Acidobacteriota > Blastocatellia > Pyrinomonadales > Pyrinomonadaceae > QHXQ01. The sequence continues at coordinate 2,476 of JBBQGM010000165.1, read as the reverse complement.
GACCCGTTGACCTATGGCGGTGTCGCATTGCTGCTGCTTGTGGTCGCGCTCTTTGCCAGTTACGTGCCTGCGCGACGCGCGACGCGAGTCGATCCGCTCGTGGCACTGAGATCAGAGTAGGAGGCTCGCATGCAAACACTGTGGCAAGACCTGCGTTACGGCGCGCGAATTTTATGGAAGAGTCCCGGCTTCACGGCCATCGCGCTCGGTGCGCTGGCGCTCGGCATCGGGGCGAACACGGCCATCTTCTCGGTGGTCAACGCCGTGCTGCTGCGCCCCTTGCAGTACCCGCAGGCCGCCCGCATCGTGGCGATTGAAGAGCTCAACGAGAAGGGCAGCCACGTGCAAGTCACACCGGCGAACTTTCTTGATTGGCGGGCGCAGAACACGGTGTTTGCCCACCTCGCCGCGATCTTCGCGCGCCCGGCGAACCTCGCTGCCGGCGACGAGGCGGAACGAATCGATCTCGCCATGACTTCAGCCGACTTCTTTCAAGTCTTCGGCAGCGAGCCGCAACTCGGCCGTTTCTTCCTGCCCGAAGAAGAGCGCGCGGGCCACCCGCCCGTCGCCGTCCTCAGCTACGGCCTCTGGCAGAGGCGTTTCGGCGGCGACCCGGCCGTCATCGGCAAATCAATCGCGCTCGACGGGCAGGCTTACACGGTCGTCGGCGTCGCGCCGGTGGGCTTCCAATATCCCGATAAGACTGAGGCGTGGATTCCGCCGTTCCAACTCGTGCCCGCGCTCAGCGCGCAGATGGACATCGCGCGGGCGCGCGGGTTCGGCTTCCTGAGCGCGGTCGGGTTGCTCAAGCCGGGCGTGTCGGTCGCACAAGCGCACGCCGAGATGACCGCGATCACTGCGCGCCTGCGGCAACAGTATCCCGACACGAATAACAAACGCTTCGATCAAGTGGTGACGCTGCAAACGCACCTCGTCGGCGATAGCGGCGCGGCGCTGCTGTTGCTGCTGGGAGCGGTGGCGCTGGTGCTGTTGATCGCGTGCGCGAACGTGGCGAATCTGTTGCTCGCGCGGGCCGCCTCGCGCCAGAAGGAGATCGCCGTCCGCCTCGCGTTGGGGGCGACGCGCCTGCGCCTCGTGCGCCAGTTGCTCGTCGAGAGCGTGTTGCTGGCGCTCGTCGGCGGCGCGCTCGGCTTGCTGTTAGGTTGGTGGGGGATTGATTTGCTGCGGGGGTTGCTGCCCATTGACTTCCCGCGCGTGCAAGGCATCGGTATTGACTGGCGCGTGCTCGGGTTCACCTTGCTCGTGTCGCTCGGGACGGGCATCGTGTTCGGTCTCGCGCCCGCGCTCCAGTCCACGAACCCTGATGTCAACGAAGCGCTCAAGGAGAGCGCACGCGGCACGGCGGGCGGCGCGCACCGCAACCGTATGCGCTCGCTGCTCATCGTCTCCGAAGTCGCGCTGTCGCTGGTGCTGCTCATCGGCGCGGGCTTGCTGTTCCGCAGTTTCCTACGTTTGCAAGCGGTCGAGTTGGGCTTCCGCCCGCAGCGCGTGCTGACGTTCCGGCTGACACCGGCGGGCGCAAACTTCCGGCAAGACGCGCAGTATTCAGCCTTCTACAATCAGGTCGCTGAACGCATCAAGACGCTGCCGGGCGTGGACACAGTCGGCGTGATTAACACGCTGCCGCTCTCGAAGGGGCCGACGGCCGGCTTCCGGATCGAAGGGCGGCCGCTGCTCACGCCGGACAAGTGGCCCGGTGTTAATTATCGCAGCGTTAGCCCGGACTATTTCCGCGCCGTCAATGTTCCCATCTTGCAGGGCCGCGCGCTCGACGCACACGACAACGATGCCGCCCCGCTCGCCGTCGTCGTCAACCAGGCGCTCGTGCGCCGCGACTTCGCCGGGGAGAACCCGGTCGGCAAGCGGCTCAATCTCGGGGGCACGGGCCGCGACGGGCAGCCGCTCTGGTTCGAGATCGTGGGCGTGGTCGCGGACGTGCGCAGCCTTGAACTTAACACCGAACCGACGCCGGAGATTTACACCTCCTACCTGCAAGACCCGTTTGCGGGGATGTCATACGTGGTGCGTGCGGCGGTCGAGCCGGAGGGCTTGATCCCATCGGTGCGCGAAGCCGTGCGCCAGGTTGATAAAGCGCAGCCTGTCGCGGAGTTCAAGGAGCTAGCGCAACTCGTGAGCGAGGCGGCCGCGCAGCCCCGCTTCAACTCGCTCATCCTCGGCATCTTCGCGGGCGTGGCGCTGCTGCTCGCGGCGGCAGGCATCTACGGCGTGATGTCTTACACGGTCACACAGCGCACGCACGAGATCGGCCTTCGCATGGCGCTCGGCGCGCAAGAAAGAGACGTGCTGCGGCTCGTCGTCGGGCAAGGGATTCGTTTGACGCTCATCGGTCTCGCGCTCGGTCTTGTCTGTGCCTGCGCGTTGACGCGCGTCATGGCGGCGCTGCTCTACGGCGTTAAGCCGACCGATCCGTTGACCTTCGCCGGGGGCGCGCTGT
>JBBQGM010000164.1:0-3012 GCA_038322995.1 Pyrinomonadales bacterium | reverse complement strand
ATTGGCGTCTTGCGATAGTGCTGGCAGAACTTGACGGTTAGATTGCCAGTGAGCGGGACGGATTCCGTACTGATCAGTTTGAACTCGCTCTTCTCGCCGCTCACATCATCCGCAGTAAAGGCCGGCAGTTGTTCGCTAGCGAGCGCGTTGGTCAGGAACTGGCGTGCCGCCGTCTCGGAGTCGAGCGAGGTAAGGTTGCTGGGTCGGGCGGCGGCGGCAGCACCCGGCGCACGCGGGCCGCGCGTGGCCCCGCCCATCGGGTGGATGGACGCCATGATCGGAGCCGCGCCTTTATCCAGCCGATGAAATGCGAATGAGCGGAAACCGTTCCGGCCGATTGCGGCTTTGATCGCGGTGGGTTGCGCGGGGGCGGACCAACTACCCGCGCCAGTCGCAGCACTCTTCTTCGCCGACTTCGAGGATTTGGCAGCCTTCTTGGTGGCGGTCTTTTTGGAAGATTTAGTAGCCATTATTGGTTGCTCCTTACGTTTCGTTGAAGTGTCGTCAGCAATTCATCTTGAGGTCGCCGTTATGCGACAGCATGCCCGCCGGCCGCGCGCACATGAAATCGGTGCATAGGTTTTCTCGTGGGTGGCGACAAAAAAAACAAGCGCAGCGCCGTTGCTCCTTAACATGCGAATTTCCCGAAGTGGCAGGAGCGAGAATCATGGGCCATTTCAACTGACCATGCTTGCCCTGTCCGCTTCATTGCGGGTCAAGAAGAGGGCAGCGCGTTGAGTTCTTGCATAGTAATCTTTCGGGGCGCGAAGTCAAGAAGTTTTTGGCCGCGCTACGATAAGCAGACGTGCCGCCGCTTGCGCCTCGGCAAGCGTCTGCACACGCCCATCAAGTTGCATGTCGTAAACGGCACTGAGGATGCGTCCGAAGAGTGGTGACGGTTCAAGCCCCAGTTCAATGAGGTGACGACCCAAGAGGAGCGGCGCGAGCGCATGTTGCTCTACCGAAAGCTCGCGTGCGCGGGCGATGAACCACTCTTGCGGCACGGCGTCGAACCAACGTTCGCGCGCGACCCACGGCGCGTTGCGGCCAAGCGTGTCGGCGCGGGCGACGCGATAGAGCAGATCAAGTTCGCAACGGCGCGCGAGCCGGCGGAACGCGCCATCGCCGAGTTGTTCGCGTTGTTTATAAAACTCGCCGGGCAGCAAGTGTGCGCGCACAAGTTCGATTACTTGTTCACGCACGTCGTAGCCATCGAGCGTGTAGATTTTCAGCCTGTCTAAAAAACTTACGGTGGGCGCGACGCCCGCTTCGTCGTGCCCGCGCGAACGGATGCGGCCGTCAACGAATTCCGTCGTCGCAGGCTTGCCGAAATCGTGACAGAGCGCGGCGAGCATGACCGCTACCTGTTTCGGGTACGGCAGATCGTCAATCAACTCGCGCGCCCGATCAACGACTAGCCACGAATGCACGTCAACATTCCCCTCCGGATGCCATTCTGATTCTTGCGGTACGCCGACGAGCGCGTGTAGTTCAGGGAACAGTTGTGCGGTCGCGCCGAATTTCGCCAGCCACTCAAAGCCGATGGACGGGCGCGTGGCGTGCAGTAGCAACTTCTCCAGTTCGCCCCAGATGCGCTCGGCCGGGAGGTCAGTCAGATCAATCGTGCGGCATAGCTCAACTGTCGCCGGTTCGATGTCGAACTCGAAGCGCGCGGCGAACTGTGCGGCGCGCAGGACGCGCAAGGAGTCTTCGATGAACGTGTCGGGCGCAATCGCGCGGAGCAGCTTGCATGCGAGATCGGCGCGTCCGTTGTAAGGGTCAATGATCTCGCCGGTCAAAGGGTCGGCGAGGATGGCGTTGATGGTAAAGTCGCGGCGGCGCGCGGCTTCGGCGATCTCCATGTGCGGGTCACCTGCGATGACGAAGCCGCGATGCCCGCGCCCCGCCTTGCGCTCGCGGCGCGGCAGAGACACGTCCAAATGTGCGCCGAGTTTATAGACCGTGAACGCTTCGCCGACCGTATCAACGCGCCCGAAGCGTGCGAGCAGGTCGCGCAAGGCCGCCGGCTCGACGCCATACACTTCCACGTCCCAATCTTTCGCCGCCCGCCCCATCAGCGCGTCGCGCACACAACCGCCCACGAGCAACGCCCGGCCACCGGCCGTCTGCACGGTGCGCACCAGTCGCAAAACTTTTTCAGGCAGATGCGCGAACATGGAAATTCAGGCGAGTGGGAACGAAAGGAAAGTTGCGCGGTCAAACTTGTCCGGGCACGTCAACATCTGTGTCGTCAGTTGCGGCTTGTTCGTCGGCTTCAGCGAAATCGTCGTCGTCGTACTCTTCGTCATCGAACTCTTCATCGTCCGCCGCGCCGGGCCCGTCAATCAACACCTGCATGCCGCATGTAGAGGGCAAGCAACTCAAGACCTGTGCGCGCTCGATGCGGGTGCGCTCGTCGGACGAGTGCCAGAGCTTGACCCAAAAGGTGCGCGTCGCCGTGTGGATGGCGAACGTCGAACCGTCGCGCATCACGGGCACGAGTTCCGCGACCGTGCCCGCGCGCAAAGTCTCAAGCAATTCGGGAATGAACGGGCGCACGCTATCAAACTGCACGACGACCCGCGCCTCGTCTATCTCCGCAGGCGGCAACTCGACCGGCTCGTCCGATTCCAACAGGAGCCGCGATTCGGTTGATTGATTTAGTTTCTTCCTGATCGCCATCGTGCGCGTCTCACCCTGCGGCGCAAGCCGCGTGAATTTATCTGCACTTCAGCTACTAACCACATCGTTTGCATCAGCCGCTTTATCTTCGGCCGTGTCCGGCGCAAACCCGACGGGCACAGGCCCCTTGAGCCGCGCCTGCAAATACTGTTGCAGTTCCGCGACTCGCACGCGCTCCTGCGTCCACGTGTCGCGGTCGCGCACGGTGACGGCCGCGTCTTCGAGCGATTGATGATCGATGGTGACGCAGAAGGGCGTGCCGATCTCGTCTTGGCGCGCATAAAGTTTGCCGATGCCGCCGGTGTCGTCATAGACGGCGCGCATGACCGG
>JBBQGM010000163.1:0-3129 GCA_038322995.1 Pyrinomonadales bacterium | reverse complement strand
CGGCTTTATGTAATTGGGCTTCAACTTTAGAGTGCTGGTCAGCAGTCATAGTGCGATTAGAATAAGTCTAAACTGAGATCGTGTCAAGCATCTCTTGCCTGCACAGCTTGGCCGCTCGCAGCGGCTAGGCCCTGCGCGGCGTGGCATGCGGCGTTTAAGTGGGGGGCGTTCTCTGATGCTGATACTTGAACTATGGACGCGCGTAAGCGACCGGCGGCGAACTTAACAAACAGGCAAAGCGCAGGCGCAGGGCCATGGTAACCGGCATCGCGCCTGCGCTTCAGACTTAGGCTGCGGGCGCGCGGTCAGGAAGATCGCGGTCGCTTGGCCGCGAAAGACGCGTTAGACAAAAATTTGTAACCCATCTTTCCCACCTCTGTGCAAAAAAGTCCGTAGTCAGTTGTTCGTTGCTCGGTAAGTTGCACGCGCAGCTTTAACGTTCAGTTCATGAACCAAAGACAACGGACAACGGACAAACTTCATTCTTGCCATACTCGCCGGTAGAGGCTGACCATTTCGCCCCACGCCTGATCCGTTGCTTCCGGGTCGTAACGCGGCCCTTCGTCGCGCATGAAGGCGTGCTCGGCGTCGTACTCGCGGCCTGCAAACTTCGTGCCCGCCTGCATGAGCGCGGCGGCGATCCGCGCCCGGCCGGCTGCGGGGATATGTGGGTCGCGCCGGCCCCAGACGAGCAGTAGTTCGCCCTTGATGTCGCCGGCGCGGGCGAGCGAACCAGCGTCGGCGTCTTGGCCGAGTTTGCCGTCGTGAATCCCCGTGCCGTAGCAGCAGACGGTCGCCGCTACGTCCCGGTTGAACGCCGCACGGAAGGCCAAATGCCCGCCGATGCAGAAACCGCCGACGCCGAGTTGACCGCGGGCAACGCGCGAATGCTGCGCCAAATAATCAAGCACGGCGCGGGCGCTCTGGTCGAACTGTGCGACGGCTGTGTTTGCTGCGTCGGCAAGACCGCGCGTGCGCCCGTCGTCGTCGAAGGCGATGACTGTGCCGGGCGACTCAAGGCGGTGATAAATCTCCGGCGCGGCCACGACGAAGCCGTAGCCCGCGAGCCGCACAGAGGCACGCAGCATCGGCCCCGTCAATTGAAAGATGTCCGAGTAAAAAAGTATGCCCGGATATTTACCTGCTGCCTGCGGCTGCGCGACGAACATGCGCATCTGGCTGCCGTCCACGGGTACGTCCACATATTCAGTTGTGATGATCATCGCTTATCCTCCGGGGCTTTAGGTTGCGCCAGTCTGAGTTTATTCAGCCGTGCAGGTATAGATGGATTCCCACACAGAGGGCGCAGAAGAGACACAGAGAACACAGCGTTGATTAATCTCAAATTTCAAATCTGAGATCGCTCTGTGCCCTCTGTGTGGAAATTGATCTAGCCCGACCCGCAACCAACAAACTTAATCCGTCTGCCAGCGAAAGCGTTCGCCGTCCTTACCCTGCCACGGATTGCCGCGCATGTGATACCCGCCCTCTTCCCAGAACCCGGCCTGGTCTTCGGCGAGGAAGCGCAGGCCCTTGATCCACTTGGCGGATTTCCACGCATAGAGTTGCGGCACGATGAGGCGGACGGGGCCGCCATGTGCCGGCGGGATCGGCTGCCCGTCGTGTGTCCAAGCCACGAGCGCGTCTTCGGCGAGGAAATATTCGATGGGCAGGTTCGTCGTCCAGCCGTAATCGTAAGCGAGCGCGACGACGAACTTCGCTTCCGGTTTGAGGCCAACGAGTTCAGCCAGCGTGCGCGTCGCGATGCCGCCCCATACATTGTCCAGTCGCGACCAGCGCGTCACACAATGAAAGTCCGCATAGACCTTGACGGCCGGCAGTTGCAGAAACTCGTCGAACGCCCAACCTTGCGGTTTGTCCACCAACCCTGCGACTTCAAAGCGCCACGTGGCGAGATCAATCTCCGGCGTGCCATGCGCGTCCAGCACCGGCCACTTGCGCGTGCGCGTCTGCCCCTGCGGCACACGCTCCGCGCGCCGCGTATCAGGGCTGATGATCACATCGCTGCCCGCCAGCGTCTCGGCCGGGCGCGGGTCTTCCTTTTGATAATCGGGGTCTTTGAACAGGCCGCTTAGAAAACTCATCACAACTCCCCAAAGCCGTCAGTGGTCAGTTGTCCGTCGTCGGTTGATCAATCTCCTCCGTGGCCGCTTACTGCCGAAACAGAGCCAACGGACAACTAACCCACTGATAACGGCCTTACCGATTACTTCTTCGTCGCCCGCTCGGCCAACTTCATCAACTCTTCCGGCATCCATTTGCCGACGCCCTTCTCGGTCTGGCCGCGGATGCCGACCGAGCGGTCGTGCCATTCGTCCACCGCGCCGGGCCGCCCACGTTCGTGCTCATAGCGTTCGGTCTGCTCAAGACTGAGCGCGATGCCGCTGATGATCTCGGCCCAATCTTCGGTCTGTATGCCGCGCCGCACAAGCGACAGCCCGGCCGACCAGTCCTCTTCGGGCGCACGCGCGTCCTGTTCCGGGATCGCCAGCCGATCAAGCCCAGGGAACGGCGCGCCTTTGTATTCGCGCACAAGTTGCGCCCGCAAATCCTTCAAAGACATGTCGGGCCGCTCGCGCTTCATCGCCTGTGCGCGCCGGAAGATGTCCGCCACGGTCGTCTGTTCTCGTTCAGCCATCGCGCTTCATCACCTGCTTTTTTCAGTCTGAGTCACTTGGTTGTCGTTTGCCCGCTAACTTACACGCACCGCGCGTGAAGCACAACCGAAAAAGCAGGGATGAAGGATGCGGCGTGGAAGAATAAAAGCGGGCGGGCGGTACGTTGGACTGGTGTAAGGTAATTGGATGTTGCTGTCTAAATTTGTGGTCTATGCCATGCCAAATTCAGAAACAAACCATGCACATGAACAGTCGGGCACGTGACAGTAAAGCTCTCCCTCTTCGTCGCCTCCGCCTTCAGAGTGCAGCCGCTCTATATGGCCGCAACGGAGGCACAGCAAAGACCCGATGAGTTCTTCTTCAGAACGGATACGCGTTACATCGCCCTCGAATGATTCGTCTTCCGGCATACTTATTTACCATTCAAATGTAGAGATCGAATGCTAGCTGTGATAATCAATGACATGCCTTGATGTTGCTTGCGGCAATC
>JBBQGM010000162.1:0-3299 GCA_038322995.1 Pyrinomonadales bacterium | reverse complement strand
TCCGGCGCGGTCGTGCCTGAGGCGAATGTGACTTTAACCAATGAGGGCACGCAAGTCTCGTTTACCACGCAGACCACTTCGACCGGCACTTACGTCTTCGACTCGGTGCAGGTCGGCAAGTACACGGTGACGGTGGAGAAGCAGGGTTTTAAGAAAACCGTCTCGACCAGCAATCCGGTTAATGTCAACGTGCCTGCGACCGTGGACGTGACGCTGGAGATCGGCGGCGTCAACGACGTGGTTACGGTGACAGGTACGGCCGCACTCGTGCAGACGAGCAGTTCCGGCAACTTCGGGAACACCGTCGAGCAGCGGTCGCTCGAAGCCCTGCCGATTGTCGGCACGCGCGGGCGCAACCCGCTCAATTTCATTGATATTCAACCGGGCGTACAGGTTGGCTCGAACACGGGCGGCGGCGTCCACGTGCATGGCGCGCGGGACCGCGCGTTCAACTTCACGCTCGACGGCATTGATATTAACGAATCGAGCGCCGGCGGCTCGGACTTCACGCCGATCAGGACGAACCCCGACTCCATCTCGGAGTTTCAGGTCGTGACCAGCAACTTCACGGCCGAATTGGGCCGCTCCAGCGGCGCGCAGGTCTCGCTCATCACTCGTTCCGGGACGAACGATTTTCATGGCACGCTGTTCGAGCTGTACCGCACGCCGGGGCTAAACGCGAACGAGTATGAGAACAATCTCAATGGTCGCCCGAAGGGCCAGTTCTTGCAGCACATCTTCGGCGGTAGCGTCGGCGGCCCCGTCTATCTCCCGCGCTTCGGCGAAGGCGGCAAGACTGTCTATGATGGGCACAACAAGACCTTCTTCTTCGTCAACGTGCAACTGCTGCGCGCGTCGCAATCGATTTTAGCGCAACGAACCGTGTACACGGCCGAAGCACGGCGGGGGTTGTTCCGCTATCGCACCGGCGGCACAGCCAACGCCCCGGCCGGTACGTCCACCGCATCGGTCGATGCCAATGGCAATCCCATCGTCCCGATTGCGACTTATAATGTCGTGGCCAGCGACCCGCTCTGCCTGACGCAGCCCACTAACTGCGGGCTTGACCCGGCCACGCAAGCGCTCATCAACCTGACACCATTGCCCAACAGTTTCTTCTCCGGCGACGGTCTCAACACGGCCGGCTTCAATTTCGCTGCCACTTCGACGGAGCGGCAGCACGATTTCTCGGCCAAAGTGGATCACACCTTTAACGAGCGCAACACGATGTACGTGCGCTACTCACAGGGTGCGCAGAACACAATAGCTGACAACGGCAACGGCGGCTTGCCGGCGTTCCCCAACAGCACGGCCAACTTCGTGGACACGTTTCGCAACCCCAAGAATCTGGCCGTCAATTATCGCTGGACGCCAAGCTCGCGCATCACGAACGAACTGGTCGTCGGCGGCAATAAGTACGCCTTCAGTTTCAATAACCCCGATCCGAACGCCAACTCCAATCCGCCATTCACGTTTAGCAACATCACCGATCCGCTCAACGCCACGCCGCCGATTAACAACCGCCGGCAGATCACGACCTATCAGTTGGCGGATAACATCAGCTACCTGCGCGGGTCGCACACTTACCGCGCCGGTGTCAATCTCCGTTACCAGAAGCACGATGACATCCGTAGCTCGGTCGGTGGCTTGAACACGAACGAGTTCGTCAACTTCTCGCGCACGGTCAATCCCGTGCCCAACACCGGCGCGTTCAGTTTCAATCTGCCGGCTACGACGGGCACGAATCCGATCAACTCGAATGATCGCAACCGTTTGCAGAGCGCGATCAACGAGTTGCTCGGCCGCGTCGGCAACATCCAACAGGCGTTCGTCGCGCAGAGCGATAGCGCGTTTGCGCCGCCGGGCACGCTCTTCCAATTTAACGCCCGCTACGGCGAGTACGACTTCTATGTGCAGGACACGTGGAAGTTCCGGCCGAACCTGACGATTGACTACGGTCTGCGCTGGGAGCCGAAAATCACGCCGCACGCCGCGAACGGCAGTCGCATTCTCGTGCCCGACCGCTCGGTCAAGTTGGGTGCGCCGCCGAGCGATCAGATCAAGTTCGTCGAAGGTAAGCTCTACGACAGCGATCTGACTAACTTCGCGCCGACCATCGGCTTTGCCTGGGACCCGTTCAAAGATGGCAAGACCTCGATCCGCGCGAACTATCGCTTGGCCTACGACCGGATGAACACGTTCGTCACGTCGTCGTCCATCTTCCCGAATACGCCGGGCACGGCCACCGGCGTCAACGATGCGACCTTCGCGGCCCGCGCGAATGAGGCGAGCCGCATCCGTTTCGGGCTGCCCTCAATCGTGCCGACGACGACACCGGGCGCATTACGCCAGCCGCCCGCGTTCAGCACTAACAGCCTGACCGTGTTCGATCCGAGCACGCGCTCGCCCAAGACCAACGAGTGGGGCTTGAGCATCCAGCGTGAACTCGGCCGCCGGTACGTGGTCGAAGTCAATTACATAGGTCGGCGCGGCGTCGGTCTCTTTGGCGGCTATGATGTCAATCAAGTGGACATCTTCAACAACAGCTTCCTCGCCGCTTTCAACACCTTGCGTAACGACTCGACTGCGACTAGCCCGCTCATCGATCAATTGCTGGCGAGCGACACGCGGCGCGGTACGCAGAGCGGCTCAGCCTTCTTCCGCTCGCTGTTCACGACAGAACTCACGCAAGGCTCGGTCGCCTCGACCGCCGTTTCGCTTAGCCAGCGGCTCAACACGACCGGGCAGCGCACGATTGTGGCCAGCGGCTTCAGCCCGTTCTTCTTCCAGCCGTACCCGCAGTTCGCCGGCGCGTTGAATGTACTGGACAGCAACGACATCTCCACCTATCACGGCTTGGAGGCGCAGATCAGCCGGCGCGCCGGGCGCGGGCTGCTATTGCAGGCGAGCTATACCCTCTCGAAGTCGCTCGACACGCGCTCGTTCGATCCGACGTTCAGCACCGTCAGCCGTAACAACGCGCAGTCGGCTTCGAGCACGCCGTTCGACAAACGCGACCGCCATCTGAACTACGCCCGTTCGGACTTCGACCGGCGGCACGTCTTTCAGGGCTATCTGGTTTACGACCTGCCGTTCGGCCGGCGTCAGCGATTCCTGAGCGATGCGCCCGCGATCCTCAATCAGATCGTCGGCGGGTGGGAAGTGGCCAACTTGTTCACCGTGCAGAGCGGGCGGCCCTTCACGGTTTATTCGGGCATCAACACCGTCAGCAACTCGGTGCAAGCGACGGCGAACTGCACCGGTTGCACGCCGAACTTGGGGCACGTCGTGCAAGAATC
>JBBQGM010000161.1:0-3350 GCA_038322995.1 Pyrinomonadales bacterium | reverse complement strand
CTTATCCGTCGCCAACTCGCAGACAGCAAAGATTTATTGTTCGATGCAAACACGCCTTTGATGAACAACATCTCGACCGACGAGATCACGCCGGGCTGGGTTTGTTTTTACTACGACGAGACGCTCGGCGAGTACGTCTATGTGGGCATGCGTGAGAGCGCAGTGCAGAAGGATGAAGTAAGACAGGGCGGCTTCGCGGTCGTCGTCTCCGGTCTGTCGAAGGGCTGCGGCTCGTCGCGCGAGACCGCGCCGTATGCCGAGCAGGCGGCCGGCGTCAAACTCGTCATCGCGCAAACGATTGAAAAAATCTACGGCCAGAACGCGCAGAATATCGGCCTGCTGACTTCGACCGACTTTGGTTTGATCGAACGCATCCGGCGCGGTGAAGAAATTCCTTTGGCGGAGTTCACGCGCGGGCTTGATCCGATCTCGCAGGCCATCGTTGAGCACGGCGGATTGTTCAACTACAACAAGGCGCGGCTCGCGGGCGCGGTCACGCCGCCGCCGCTTGAAACAAAACAACGGCCGATGAATATCGTCGAGAAGATCATCGCGCGGCATGCCTTTGTGCGCGCGGGCGAGATCGGTGTCGCCAGTGTCAAACCGGGCGATGCGCTCTTTGCCGTCGCGGACGTGCGCTTCTCGCACGAGTACGTGACACCGATGGCGGCGTCGCTGTTCAAACAAGCACTAGGTCAAGACGCGCGTGTGACCGAAGCCGAATCGGTCTATGCGTTCCGCGATCATTTAACGTTTCTGGGCCGCGTGATGTCGGAAGACAAACGCAAGTTGGGCTTGCTGGAGCGCGCCAATGGTCTGGCCACGACGCAGGAGTCGTTCACCGACGAGCAGGGCATCAGGCTCTATGGCGGGACGGAGGAGCGCGGCTCGGAAGCGATCTGTCATAACGCGGTGGTCGAGGACATCGCGCTGCCCGGTCAACTCGTCATCGGCACGGACTCGCACACCTGCATGGCGGGCGTGCTCGGCTGCTTCGCCTTCGGCGTCGGCTCGACCGACATGGCCAACAGTTGGTACACGAAAGACGTGCGCGTGCGCGTGCCGGATGTCGTGCGTTTCGTGTTGACGGGCGAGAAGCGCGGCGATGTGTCTGCGAAAGATGTGATGCTCAAAATTCTCGCCACCGATTACATGAAGCAGGGGCGCGGCATCGGGCAGGTGTTGGAATTCGCGGGCGATGGGATACGCGATTGGCCGATTGACGAGCGCGCGACGTTGACGAACATGGCGGTCGAAGCGGGCGGCTTCACCGGCATCATCGAACCGGACGAGGTCGTCGTTGAATATTTAACGCGCACGCGCGGTCTCGATGCCGACGAAATGCGCAAGGGCTTTCTGCAAAGTGATCCAGATGCCGAGTATGCGGCCCGTTTTGAGATCGATTTGAGTGAGATTCGACCAATGGTGGCCACGCCCGGCGATCCGCGCAACGGCGTGAACATCAGCGACCTCACGACTGAAGTTAAGATCGATGCGGCTTACGGCGGCTCATGCACCGGCGGCAAGATGGCGGACATGGATATGTACGCGGCTGTCTTGCAGCGCGCGGTCGAGCGGGGCCAGCGCGTCGCGCCGGGCGTCCATCTCTATCTGCAATTCGGTTCGCAGAAGATCAAAGAGTATGCACGGAGCAAAGGCTACATCGAACTCTTCGAGCGCGCGGGCGCGGAGTTGATCGATCCGTCGTGCGGCGCGTGCATCAACGCGGGGCCGGGCGCGTCGCGGTCGGCGGAGACCGTGACGGTCAGCGCGCAGAACCGCAACTTCCCCGGTCGCAGCGGCCCCGGTCAAGTTTATCTGGCGAGTCCTTACGTCGTCGCGGCGTCCGCTATCGCCGGGCACATCGTCGAGCCGGAAGAGTTTCTCACCGAGCGCGAACCTGAATTGGTAGGTGCATGATGGCGCTCCACTATCCCGGCGCGGCGGCGGACGTGACTGCGAAACGCGACAAGTACGCGCGCATCGAGCGCGAGCGGCGGTTTCTCTTGCGTGACTTCCCGCCCGGACTTGAGCGCACTGCTTGGCACACGCAAATCTTCGACAACTACATCACCGATACGCGCCTGCGCCTGCGCAAAATCCGCGAGCCATATAAACGCGAGTGGACCTGGAAACTGACGCAGAAGTTCGCGCCCGACCCGGCAGATTTTTCGCGCACACTCATCACCAACATTTATCTCTCGCAATACGAGTACGAGCAGCTTGCCGTCTTTGAGGGCAACGAGATACGCAAGAACCGTTATCCTTACGAGCACGAAGGGCGCACGTATTCCGTGGACGTTTTCCTCGGCACGCTCTGGGGCTTGATCCTCACGGAGATAGAATTTGAGACGGATGAAGAATTGAGTGCGTTCACGCCGCCGCCCTTCGCTGTGCTAGAGGTGACGAACGATGAAATGTTCACCGGCGGCCGGCTCGTGCATTTGACGAGCGACGAGTTGCGCGCCGGGTTGCTGCAACGCGGCGACATCAAAGCGCAGCCCGCCGGGGCAGCAACCGCCGATGCCTGACGCGCCGCCCACCATCTACACCATCGGGCACGGTCGTCACCCGTGGGCGTATTTCCTCGCATTGCTCAAGCAGTATGAGATTGAACTCGTGTGCGACGTGCGTAGCGCGGCCCGTTCGCGCTGGCCGCAGTACAACGGGCGCGTGTTGGAGGCTTCGTTGCACGCGGCGCGGATCGGTTACGAGTGGTTGCCGGAATGCGGCGGCAAAGTCGTCGCGCCGCCGGAAGAATTAGGGCGCGGGCTGGATCGCATCATGGAACTCGCCGCCGACGCGCGCATCGCGCTGCTCTGCTCCGAGTCGCAACCGCTCACGCAACACAAACAGCCACGCGCCCACTGCCATCGCGTCGGACTGCTCTCACCACCTTTGCGCGCACGCGGCGCACGCCTCATCCACATCCTGCCCGACGGCACGACGCTCGAAATAGACGAAGCGACGCTGCCGTCAATCTGGTAGGTTTAAGAAGGTATGAAGTGATGAGAGAGGCAAGGGCGAACACCAACGCTGCAAGCCCGCGCTCGGTTAATATTGCACACACGGTTGGCCACGGCTAATAATTAATTGGTAAGGCGACAAGTGTACTGGCAAAATCACCTTTTCGGCGTCCCTACAGCCGGTAGGCATAATACGAAAAGTGAAGATTAGTCGTGCAGTGCGCGCAGTAAGACCGTTGGCGTCCGGCGTGAAACGCCATTTCATAGCTGCCGCCGCAGCCGTTTGGTTAAGTAACGGATGGCCTTGAATGATTTTTGTGGTTGTGACAGCACCTGCTGTGTTCATGCTTACTTCGACGATGATGTTACCCATTACTCGCGCTG
>JBBQGM010000160.1:0-3489 GCA_038322995.1 Pyrinomonadales bacterium | reverse complement strand
GGGCACGCTCAGCCGGGCGCAGGTGTTGCGCGCGGTGGTAGAGAGCCAGGAGGTCGGGCTGGCAGAGTTCAACCGGGCGTTCGTGGCGATGCAGTATTACGGCTACTTGCGCCGTAAGCCTGAAGACTCTGGCTACCAAGCATGGCTGCGCTACTTGACCGGGCATCCGGACGACTTCCGCACGATGGTCAACGGCTTTATGAACTCGACCGAGTACAAGCTCCGCTTCGGCCAGCCCTGAAGCGGTCGGCGGCGTGCGTCACGTGACATAGTCCGAAGTGAAAGTTTCGGCTAACGCCAAACCGCGACGCACGTCATTTTCTGCTTGCCCCAATCTGTGAACACACAAGAACCAACACGTGAGGAAGAAGACCATGCATACCCCAACCGCACCGAACCGCATGACAGTCAAACTTCGCACTCTGCGCCGTTGCGCGCAGTTGGCGGCGCTCGTCGGCACACTCCTGCTCATCGTTAGCGCGGCTCAGGCGCAGACGCTCAAAGCTGACTATCAGTTTCAAAACACGCGCGCCAGTTTCACTGGCAACCCGCCGGCCTTGGCCGATCTGGTCGCCGCCGGCAACAACGCTAATAACTTCACGACCGACACGGTGGACGGCGTGCCCCGCACCGTGCTGAACTTCGCCACTAATAACGGTCTCTCGCTCTCTCCGACCACGGGCGTCATCCCGAACACCAGCGCCACCATCGTCCTCCTCTTCAAGTTTGCGACCGTCACCAGCCCCCGGCGCGTCCTCGACCTGCACAACGGGGCCAGCGATTTCGGCGCGTACATCACCGATGGTGTGCTGGAAAACTGCACGCTCACCTGCACCCTCATCCCGCCCAACACATATGTTCAGGTCGTGTACACGCGCGACGGGGCGACGAAAGCCCTCAAGTCCTACGTCAACGGCATACTGCAAGACGACGACGTTGACTCGTTCGATATTTTCGCCATTGACGCCAACAACGTCTTACGCTTCTTTCAGGACGACAACGTGGTGCCGGGCGAAGCGTCCGCCGGTGCGGTGGCGCGCATCCGCCTGTACGACGCCCCGCTCACGCCCGCTCAGGTGGCCGCGCTTGACCGCCTGCCCGCCGCGTTGCCGCCGCTCGCCACCATCCGCGGGCGCGTCACGGACGCGAGCGGCAATCCGCTCAGTTTTAACCCCAGCAACCCGCGCAACCAGACCGTCTTTTTAAGCGGCACTGCCACCGCAACCAGCCTACTCGACGCGAACGGCATTTACACCTTTAACGTCCCCGTCGGCGGCGACTACACGGTGACGCTGAGCAATCCTTACATCGTCTTTACGCCAGCGACGCGCAGTTTCACCAACCTGATCAGCAATCAACTCAACGCGGATTTTGCCGGCGTGCCCGGCGCAGTGCCGCAGCCGTCGCCCCCTTTGAGCGAAGATTTCGCGGGTACGCAGCGCGATCCCACCAAGTTTAACCTCGGCACATTGTCGCAACCGCTTGGTGCCAACGACCGGCAGGTGTCGGTTGCGCAAGCCAGCGGGCGGCTCGTCATCGCGCCACGCGCGGGCGTGACGGGTCTACACTACAATGGCTATACAGCCGTCCGCGACTTTGACTTCAACAATGCCGTCGCAAGCGTCGAAGTGCCGCAAGTCGCCGCGGGCGGCGCGGAGTCTATCTTCAGCCTCGGCACGGATGGCGATAACTACTTCCGCTTCATCGCCGGCATGAGCAACAGTCCGTCCATCGCCGTCTTCGCACGGAAAGCACTGGCCGAGTTTGGCATTCTCGACGTTACGCCCGTGCTCGTCTTCCAAGTGAAAGTCAGCGGCCTGCTGACGCAACAAGTGGTTCCTTATGATCCGGTGCAGCATCGCTTCTGGCGCTTCCGCCACGACGCGCCCATGAACGCGATCTTGTTCGAGACCAGCCGCGACAACGCCGCCTACACCGAGCGGTTCCGGCTGGCGCTGCAAAAAAGCGTGTCGAGCCTCGGCGTTGAATTGAACGCGGGCACGGCGACACCGACCACCAGCCCCGGCGCAACGCAGTTCGACAACCTCTCGCTGGTGACAAGTAACGTGCAGTTCAGCGCCGCCAGTTTTACCGTCGGCGAAGGGGATGGGCGCGCCACCCTGACCGTGAGTCGCTCCGGCAACGTCAATTCCGTGCCCGCCACACTGACCTACGCGACCGTCGATAATCCGGCCGAGGTGCGTTGCGACGACACCACGACGAAACCGGGCGTGGCTTTCGCCCGCTGCGACTACGCAACCTCAGTGGACATCGTAAGTTTCGCCGCCGGTGAGACCACAAAGAGTTTCACCGTGCCGATCATTGACGACGTACACGTTGAAGGCAACGAGACTTTTCAGGTCGTATTGCGCGACGCTATGGGCGGCAGTCTGGGCGCACCGGGTCTGATCTCGGTCACGATTATGGACAACGACGGGCCGCGTCAGGCGAACCCGATCTTCACGACGCCGTTCTTCGTGCGCCAACAGTACTTGGATTTCCTCGCGCGCGAACCGGAACAGGGCGAGCCGTGGTCGCGCGTGCTCAATAACTGCGCGGATGTGAACACCGGCCCCGATGTGCCGTCGGGTTGCGACCGCATCGTCGTCAGCGGCGCGTTCTTCGGCTCACCGGAGTTTAAGGACAAGGGTCTCTACGTGATCATCTTCTATCGCGTCGCCTTCAACCGCCTGCCGGCGTATCTGGATTTCGCGCCCGACCTGCGTTCGGTCACGGGCGCGACACCGGATGAGAGTTTCGCCAAGCGCGCGGCGTTCGCCCGCGGCTTCACGCAACGCGCGGAGTTCACCAGCGCCTACAACGGCATGACGGATGCCGCCTACGTGACTACGCTGTTGAATAAGTACCAACTCAGCGCCATCACTGCGCCTGACCCGCAGAACCCGGACGGCGTGCTGAACCCGGACGGCACACGCACGATCCAGAAGGTGACGCTGACGCAGACGGAGTTAGTCAGCCGGCTCGCGACGGGCGCGCTGACGCGGGCACAGGTGCTGCGCGCCATCGTGCAGAGCGATCAGATCAGCGCGAGCGCCGAAGCCACCAACGCCTTCGTGGCCGCGCAATACTACGGCTACCTGCGGCGCACGCCCGACACCGGCGGCTTCAACGGCTGGGTCAACTATCTGGCGACGCATCCCGGTGACTTCCGCACGATGGTCAACGGCTTCGTCAACTCCATTGAGTACCGGCTGAGATTCGGCGCGGGACAATAGCCCCGCGCGCCAGACTAGGAACACGAAGAGTCCGCCTGAAGCTGATCGCTTCAGGCGGACTCTTTGCTTTGCCGGCAGACCGGGCCGCGGCGTCTGTCAGTGCTATCAACGATTTACGTCGTGTGCTGCGGCTGGCTGCTGATCTGGTAGATGGCTTCCATCACCGCCGAACGAACTTCGGTGGGCAGCGAACCGCGCACGGCAAGCCGGCGGAACGAGGGCAGGATTTCGTGCTGGCCGCTGAGGGCCAACA
>JBBQGM010000159.1:0-3532 GCA_038322995.1 Pyrinomonadales bacterium | reverse complement strand
ACGGCAACGGGTGCGTTGTTCCCGAAGGTGACCGGGTCGGTCTCAAAACCGACGTTGCTGCCGCCGTCGTTGAGCGTGATGCGCAGCCGCGTGATGACATCACCGGCGGTCGCGCGCACGCCAATGAATGGGCCGGCCACTGCGAAGAAGCTACCGGGGCCGGCGACGACAGAGAATACGCCGAGTGAATTTGCGCCGTTGAAGGCCTCGAACGAGAAAGTTCCGCCGGAGCTATTGGGCCGCGCATTGAGGCCGATCTCTGACACGCCATTGGCAAAGCTGATGTCAACGAAGGTGCTCGTCGAGGCGATGGGCGACACGCCATTGAGCAACATGCGCGTGCCGTCGTTTCTATCAAAGCGAGTGAACATGTTGCCCTGCGCTCCAGGCGAGTTGAAGGTGATCGTGTTACCACCGCCGGCGGCGCGAATGTAGGGATTGGCGACATGCGTCGGTGCGCCGTTGTTGGTCGTTTCCGGGTAGATGAACGTCAAGTCTCCGCCATTAAGTTGCGCGGCAGAGGTAAGTTGCACAGAATCTGCGTAGGTCGGCGTGGCGGTCGCTAAACCGAACACGGCGAAGACAAACAGAGCGAGCAAGAGTTTGTTTAGGACGGTCATTTTAGTTTTCTCCTTTGAAAGACGGCAGCTTGTTGATTGTTTTAGAAGTTACGCAGTTGGAGTTCAGAGTTACGCCTTCAGGCGCTTGACGTGGGGCCCCTGCCCTGCGCAGACTTCAGTCCGACTTGCGTTACACGCCACACTAAGGTCGTCACTTGCCAAGGCCACGCGGTCTGCGCCCCTGTTGGCGGCGGCCACCTCTTCGGCCGTTGGGCCAAGCCGCTGGCCGAAGAGGTGGCTCGTGGATGAAGATCTGCCCGATCTCCTCAGTCGGGTTTACGGCCACCCTGCTTCCTGCGCATCGTCACGTAGATGTCGTTCCCGCCCTCCCCGCCCGGACGGGTCGAACCAAAGACCATCGTCTTGCCGTCGCCGGAGAGCGAGGCGCGCGTCTCGCTCGCCGAGGTGTTGAGCGGGGCATCAAGATGGGTGGGTGCCAACCAGGTGTCGTCGTTGTCCTCGCGGCTTGCCGTCCATATGTCCGGCCCACCAAAGCCGCCCGGGCGGGTTGAGTCGAAGACGATCTCGCGCCCATCGTAGCGGACGTTCGGGCGGGAATCGTCGCTATCTGTGTTGAGACCTGGAGCAAGTTGGGCCGGGCCGAAATCCACGCTGAAATAGATGTCGGAGTCGGGCGCGCCAGTGTCGGGGGCAAAGCCGTCGGCGCGGTTGCTTGAGAAGTAAAGGATCGTCTGCCCGTCCTCACCCTCAAAGAGCGAAGGGCTGGCTTCGCCACCCGCGCTGTTGACATTGCAGCCAAGGTTTTGCGGTTCCTCCCATCTGCCGTGTCTGAAATGCGTGACGTAGATGTCGCCCGCGCCGAAGCCGCCCGGGCGCGCGCTGACGAAGAAGAGCCGGTTGCCGCGTGTCGGTAAGGGGCAGAAGTCGTCGGCCGCGCTGTTGACAGGCGCGCCGAGATTCTGGGGTGCCCCGTACGGGTCGTCCTTGCTGGCGCGGTACGCGACGTAGATGTCCTGCCCGCCGAGGCCGCCCGGGCGATTTGACGCCATGTAGAGGCTCAATCCATCTGGGTCTTGGATCGGGCAGCCGTCGTTGAACGGCGTATTGAGTTCCGCACTCGTGCCGGGGATCGATTCCAAATTCACCGGCGCACCCCAATCGCCGAAGCGCATGGCGGAAGCAAGCGAAGCGAATGCCAGTGCCGCGACGCTGAGCATGAGACCTGTCGCTAGCGCGAATCTCTTTACAATTTTGGTTGACCTAAACATGTTGGAAATTCTCCTTTCGTGAAGAACAGATGGGGGGAGCAGAAACTCCCTCGACTTTAACCTGCATTGCTCCTGACTGAGTTGAGGCAGATGAGCAACGCCCCTGCGGGCGTGTTCGTAAAATGAAGCTGCCCGGCTTCCGCTTGGTGGTAAATGAGGCGCACGCTGACGCCGGTGGCGGTTGCTGCTCGCCTCGATCAGCTAATCGAACTTCATGCGCGCCCTCTGACTCACAGTAGTTCATTTGCTTGTTCTCCTTCATGTTTGAAAATTTTGTTTGACATTCAAGTCGAGAGTGTCGGAATTCTTTTTCGCGCGCTCGCGCGTCACTGGCGGGTTTGCCCGCACGATTGCCCATAACGCTAAAGCGGCGACACTCAACCAACTGGTTGTCTTTGCAAGGAGCAGATCGGATATATCGCGAGCGATCTTTCCTAGCCGTCTCATACACGCCCCTTCTTTTGCGCAGTAACGGCACAAAGCCGTCCTCACTTCTATAACGCGAGAACGACGGCCGAAACCTCTAACCCGATGGCGCAGGTATTTTCGTCGGAGATAAATTTTATGAAGCGGGAACTTGCTAACAGGCGTATAATCCGAGCCACTTGCAGTGCATCTCACATGAATGGAGCGACCTGTATAACATCTTCGCCACCAGATGTGACCCGACTGCTCGTCGCGTGGGGCGATGGGGACACGGTGGCGCTCGATCAGTTAATGCCGTTGGTCTATGAGGAACTGCACCGGCTGGCGCACAAGTGCATGAGCCGGGAACGACCCGGCCACACGTTACAAACATCGGGGCTGGTCAACGAAGCCTACCTCCGGCTCGTCAATCAGAATCATGTCCACTGGCAGAACCGCGCACACTTTTTCGGCATCGCCGCACAATTAATGCGGCGCATCCTGGTTGACTACGCCCGCAAGCGACGCTACGCCAAACGCGGAGGCGACGCGCGCCATGTGCTGCTAGATGATGCGATGATCGTCTCTGAGGAACGCGCCGCGGACGTGGTCGCGCTCGATGATGCGCTGAACAGTTTGGCGGAGATCGACCCGCGCAAGAGCCACATCGTTGAACTGCGTTTCTTCGGCGGCCTGAGCATCGAAGAAACAGCCGAAGTCCTGAAAGTCTCGCCCGGCACAATCATGCGCGAATGGACACTCGCGAAAGCATGGCTGCGCAGGGAAATGATGGGTAACGGCTAACATCGCGCCCGCGCTTGTCCCTTGCTGTCGCACCTTTTATCATCCGGCACACTTCGCTAGCCGCACCTTGCCCATCGCTCGCCACTATTTTTATGACGCCTGAACGCTGGCAACAGATCAATCAGCTATTTCATTCCGCACTGGCATACGAGGGCGGCCAGCGCGCCGCTTTCCTCGCGCGAGTTTGCGCCGGCGACGAGGCGCTACAGGCAGAAGTCGAATCGCTTGTCGCATCGCACGAACAGGCAGACAGTTTTATCGAGACGCCGGCCGCGGATGTTGCGGCTGAGCTGTTCGCGGGCGCGCAAACCCGGTTGAAGGCCGGCCAGCAGCTCGGCCACTACACCATCATGGCGGCGTTAGGCGCGGGCGGGATGGGGGAAGTTTACCTCGCAGAAGACAAGCAACTTGGTCGCACAGTCGCATTGAAAGTTCTGCCCGCCGATGTCGCTCATGATCAAGAACGGATGCGCC
>JBBQGM010000158.1:0-3886 GCA_038322995.1 Pyrinomonadales bacterium | reverse complement strand
CTTGGCCGAGCCGGGCGCGCGGCAAGTTAGCTTCGCGCCCGAAGCCCTTGAGATACTTGAAAGCTATCCTTGGCCCGGCAACATACGCGAGCTTGAGAATGCCATCGTGCGCGCCGCCGCGCTCTGCGATCAGATCGTGCGCCCCGAAGATTTACCCGAACGCATCCGCACCGCCGCGCAACCGCCAACCACGCCCGCCCTCTACGAGCCGACAACGCCCGATGAACCCTTGCCGTCGCTCGCGGAGATCGAACGGCAGCACGTCGTCCACGTGCTGCGCCGCACCGGCGGCAACAAGCAAGCCGCCGCACGCATCCTCGGCATTGACCGCACCACGCTGCAACGCATCATCAAACGCTACAGTCTCGACGCGGGCAACGCGACCGGCACGCAACAGGCAGGCGCGCTAGATAAGGATGAGTTGGAAGCAGGTGTGACTAACGAAGCGCAAGGGTAGATAACATTAGAGGGCAGATGCTCTGTCCCGGCCAGTGCTTGTCCGTGCTTGATGAATGCACCGGACGCGCGGGCCGGGACAGAACGTCTGCCCCCGTTGTTTTGTGCGTGCGCTTACTGCGGCGCGGGTGCAGTCAGGCGACGTGCCTTTGCTGCCGGTCGTTTGAGTGCCGAGGGCGGTTGCGCCGCGCCTGCGTTGCTGCTGTTACTGCCGACGGCCAGGGCCTCGACGTTAGCGAGGAAGCGGAACGAGCCGCCCTGTTGCACACCGAGCAGGAATTGGACGCTGACCCGCGCGCCCGGTGCCAACGATTGCGCGAGCGGCACGACGAGACTGACGTTATAACCGCCACCCAAGGCTTGCGCGGGCGGCTCCTGCACCACTGTGCCGCGTACCATGAGCGTCGAATTGTCGGCGAGTGTCACTGTCACGTCGTTGGAGTTGAGCGCACGCAGATCGGCTTGCGGGCCGCCGGGCGTGTAGCCGGGACTATTGAGCGTGGTGATGTCCACGATGCGAAAGCGCAGCGCCGTGACGCTGCCGTTGGTGCGATTGGTGAAGGTGCGCCGGATCGAGAGCGTGCCCTGTGCGCCGTTCGTGACCGGCGTGAGAGCGCGCACGCGATTCTGGCAACCAGTGCTGCCGGTTGAGCATTGCGGATCGATGAGCGTCGCTTTGATGGTGGCGTTGCGCTGAATGGGACTGGCCAGATTCTCCGGCCCCGGTGCGCCGAGCCGTCCGCCCGCGCCGAGCGTGTTGCCGTCGGCACTGACGAGCAATAGATCGGTTGCGTTGTCGTCTGTGTCGCGCGGCGTGCCGGTGCGCAAGTCGCGTGTGAAACTGTGTTCGGCGGCGCTTGTGTTGACGGGCGCATAGCCTGCGCCTTCGCGGTAGAGCATGTTGGTTTCCGCCGTCGAGCCGGCGGCGTCGAGGCGCGTGGTGAGCGCGAAGTTCAGCGGGTTGGCTGTGCTGAACAGTGCGAGGCCGGCGTTGTCGGGAATGTCGAGCGTGTAGGCGCTATCGCCGGTTGCGCCCGTGCCGTTGCCGGCCGGGTATGCGCCGAGACTGTAACCGGCGGAGTTCACGCCAAGATAGTGTCCGCGCGCGGGAATCACCGTGCCGTTGGGGACGACGAAGCGCGCGACGCCGTCGGACGCGACGAGGGCGTAGCCGGTCGAACCGTCGGCGGCGTTGACGGTGAAGGGCACGTCGTTGTTGTTGTACAGTTCGACGAACTCATCCGTCGGGGCGTTAGCGCCGAGCGCCGTGCCGGGCCCGCGCAGGCGAAACTCGCTGATGAGCAGCGTGCCGCCGCTGAGACCTGCATCGCCGAGATAGCGCGTCACCGCGAAATCTTCAGCCTCAAAGGTTCCTCCTCCTACGTTGGCATTTCCGGCCGCGATGATCTTACCGTCGCGTTGGATGGCGACGGCGCGGGCAGTATCGGCGCTGTTTTGAATGGGCGTCATGACTTTGCCGCCGTTGCCGAAGCCTGCATCGAGACTGCCGTCCGGGTTGTAGCGCGCCAGCGCAAAATCCAGATCGGTGTTGGCCGTGTTGGTAACACTGCCGGCGGCGACGAGTTTGCCGTTCGCTTGCAGGGCGAGGCCGAGCAATAGATCGTTGCGCCCAAGGAAGTCTGTAATAACTTTACCGCCCGCGCCGAAACTGCCATCAATCGTGCCGTTGACATTCAGCCGCGCTAACCCGAAGTTATAGGTGCCGCCACTGGCGGCCACGTAGCCACCGACGACGATGCGGCCATCCTGTTGCAAGATGACGCTACGCGCTTCGTCGTCCTGTACGAGATCGACGGTGGCTTTGCCGAGCGTGCCGAAGGTAACGTCGAGCGAGCCGTCCGTGTTATAGCGCGCCACGCCGAAGTCGGTGCTTGTCGTAGTGCCGATGGGCCCGGCGGCGACGAGTCTGCCGTCCGGCTGAATGGCGAGGGCGAAGGCGATGTCGCTGGAATTGAAGAAGTTGGTGAAGACGAGGCCGTCGCCATCGAAACCACTATCGAGTGAGCCGTCCGGGTTGTAGCGCGCGAGCGCGAAATCTAACTGCCGCTGCCCAAAGTCCACGACGCTGCGCCCGGCCAGCACGATCTTGCCGTCGGCTTGCAGCGCCATCGCGTAGGCGAAGTCGTCCGCTAGGCTCAGCGTGGTGGTAACTTTGCCGTCGCCGTCAAAGGTCGTGTCGAGCGTGCCGTTGGGGTTGTAGCGGGCGAGCGCGAAGTCGCCGTTAGCGTTGTCTGTGGCCGCTATGCCGGCGACGACGATCTTGCCGTCGGGCTGAATGGCGACAGCAAACGCTTGATCCTGACGACTGTAGAAGTCGGTGCTGACTTTACCGCCATTGCCGAAACTCATATCGAGCGTGCCGTCCGGGTTGTAGCGCGCGACACCGAAATCTGAAACGTCGAAGGGACGACTCCCGTCCGCGTGCCAGACCGTGCCCGCTACCACGACGCGCCCGTCCAGTTGGATGGCGACCGCCTGCACGATGTCCTGATAGTTGAAGAAGTCGGTGGTGGTTTTGCCGTCGCCGTCGAAGCTAGTATCAAGATCGCCCGCCGCAGCCAACACCTGTTGCCGGCCGGCGCAGAGCAAGAGCAGCATGAGCGTGGCGAAGATCGTCAGGCTGTTGCGCGTTAGAGTTCTCATCAGTCGTTCCCCCTGTGTAAAGACCGGCGTGGCGCGATGCTGGATCACGGCGCGCGTGCCGGCGGCCTTGTGCGATATGCGCAAGGCAACGGCAGCACGCCGTCAAAACTAAGTCGTCGCGGTTAAAGCCGGGGGGACTCTCTGTGCTTTAAGTTGTTAACAGGATACCACACGCTAGTTGAGGAAAACTTGAAGCGGGGACAAATGGCGGGCGGGCGCGCTGGTCTGGTAGATGACGCACGACGCAGGCGCGGAGATGCAGACGCTCGATCTGCGCGCGGTCGCGTTGCCGATCTTTCGACCGGCGGCGTGCGGTGAAGCGGAGAACTATCGTCGTGAATCCTTTTAAGCCGCCGCGCTGGCCGTCACTGGCGCGGCGGCGCGGCGCAACAACGCGGCGCGGGCGATGTTGGTGACCTGCTCGACCGTGAATGGTTTCGTCACGACCCAATCCACGCCGGCCGCCGCTTGTTCGTTTGAGCCGACGGCTTCGCCCCAGCCGGTCACGACCGCGAGTGGCAGGCGTGGCTCGCGTTCGCGCAACGCCCGCGCCAACTCCCACCCGCTCATGCCGGGCAAACCTAAATCGGTGAAGACGCCGGTGAACTCTGTCTCGCCGCAACATGCGAGCGCCTCATGCCCCGTCTGCGCCAGCACCACCTCGTGCCCATCTTTGAATAGGATGTCGCGCAACAATTCGCGCACGTGCGCCTCGTCGTCCACCACCAGAAAGCGTGCCCGTGTGCCGCGCGCCAACGGCCCTGTC
>JBBQGM010000157.1:0-4076 GCA_038322995.1 Pyrinomonadales bacterium | reverse complement strand
CGAACTTCAAAGGCGCTGATCTGCCAGTGGAGAATGTTTCGTGGAATGACGCGGTCGAGTTTTGTAAGAAGCTGTCGGCGAAGACGGGGCGGGAGTATCGGTTGCCGACGGAAG
Source organism: Pyrinomonadales bacterium (assembly GCA_038322995.1). Classification (GTDB taxonomy): domain Bacteria; phylum Acidobacteriota; class Blastocatellia; order Pyrinomonadales; family Pyrinomonadaceae; genus QHXQ01. The sequence continues at coordinate 3,962 of JBBQGM010000157.1, read as the reverse complement.
CGGAATGGGAGTATGCGGCGCGAGCGGGCACGACGACGCCGTTCGCGTTCGGCGAGACCATCACTCCTGAGCTAGTGAATTACGATGGGAACAATCCTTATGGGAGCGCGGCGAAAGGGATATACCGTGAGAAGACGATGCCGGTGGGCAGCACGGGCGCGGCGAATGGGTTCGGGTTATTTGACATGCATGGTAACGTGTGGGAGTGGTGCTTGGATTATTGGCACGAGAGCTACGGCGGGCTGGTGAGCAGCGCGCCGACGGATGGCTCAGCATGGTTGAGTGGCGGGGACTCAACAAAGCGGGTGTTGCGCGGCGGTTCGTGGGGCTACAGTGCTTACTATTGCCGCTCCGCCTTCCGCTACAGGCTCGTACCCGACGGCCGCGACCTCAACGGCGGCCTCCGCGTCGTCGCGGTTGTGCGGACGTAGCCTCTACCATTTTGACCCGCCCGCGAATGCGGGCGGCCAGAATTTTTTGAGCCGTTAAGCTTCGTGGATGAACTGCCAATCATTCAGAAGTCTTATGACTTGATTAAATGGTATGTGCCGATTCTCAATCGGCTGCCGCGTGATCAGAGGTTTGCTCTGGGTGATCGCATCACTGCCGGACTCTATGACTTTCTCGAAGGACTGATCCTCGCCCGTTATGCCAGAGAGCGCGTCAACAAGTTGATCATGCTCAACGGCCGGCTCGACGTGCTGCGCCATCAAACGCGCCTCTTGCTCGATTTCGATCTCATCAACCCGGAACGTTATCATCACGCGGCCAAGCTCATTAACGAAATCGGCGTTGAACTAGGCGGCTGGATCAAACAGCAGAAGCAACGCACATCATGAAACGTCACGGCAATCTTTGGCCGCAGGTCACGGACTTCAGCAACATCATCGCTGCCGCCCGCCAAGCTCAACGCGGCAAGCGTTCCCGCGAAAACGTCCTCGCCTTCAACTACAATCTGGAAAATGAACTACTGAGACTGCACAACGAATTGCAAACCAAGACTTACCAGCCCGGCCCGTATCGCACCTTCGAGATCGTCGAACCCAAGCGGCGCATGATCTCCGCCGCGCCCTACCGCGACCGCGTCGTCCACCACGCCCTCTGCCACATCATCGGCCCGATCTTCGAGCGCACCTTCATCGCCGACTCTTACGCCAACCGCACCGGCTACGGCACGCACCGCGCCCTGCGCCGCTTCACCGGCTACGCGCGCTCAAGCAAATACGTCTTGCAGTGCGACATCCGTAAATACTTTCCGAGTATTGACCACGAGATTTTGAAACAACTACTGCACCGCAAGCTCAAATGCCCCGACACGCTGTGGCTCGTTAATACGATCATCAACGCCAGCAATGAACAAGAGCCGTCCATTGCCTACTTTCCCGGCGACGATATTTTTACCCCATCTGAGCGGCGACGCGGCCTGCCCATCGGCAACCTGACCAGTCAGTTCTTCGCCAACGTCTATCTGAACGGCCTCGACCATTTCATCAAAGAGAAACTGAAAGCCCCCAAATACGTCCGCTACGTGGACGACTTCGCCCTGTTCAGCGATGACGAGAAGTTCCTCGCCGCTACGCGACTGGCCATCGAAGACTATCTCGCCGGTTTGCGGCTCATGATCCATCCGATCAAGAGCCAACTATTCAAGACGCTGCGTGGCGCAAACTTCTTGGGCTTTCGCGTATTGCCCGACCGCCTCCGCGTCAGAACAGAAAATCTCCGGCGTGCCCGACGACGATTGCGGCGGAAGCAGGCGGCTTATCGCGCGGGCACGATGACCCTCGAACAAGTTACACAGTCTATGCGTAGCTGGATCGCCCATCTCGAACACGGCGACACGTGGCAACTACGCGCGCGAATATTTGCTGGTCTCATCTTTGTGAGCCAGTGAAGACGGGGCACGCCACTCCGGGTGTTGCGCGGCGGTTCGTGGAACAACAATGCTAACAATTGCCGCTCCGCCAACCGCAACAGGAACGAACCCGACAACCGCAACAACAACAACGGCCTCCGCGTCGTCGCGGTTGTGCGTACTCCTTATTGTCAGTGCCGATGAAAGGGATTTCGTCGGGTGTACACAAGAGAGTCCAGAGCGCGCTCCGGCGATGCGGGCGACCGTATCCGAAAACAAAGCAGGGCGGGGTAACTCAGTAGCGCGTCGAGCCGAACGGCTATCCCGCCCTACTCCACCCGTCGGTCGCGCGGCAGTCGCCTTGGCCCTTTTGACCCGCCTGCCTTTGCGAGTAAATTCTGAGGCATGACAGCAGCGACGGAACATTGCTACAGCGGCACGGACGAGCGGATTCTCGGCGGCGAGCCGAGCAGTAAGGGCACGCGCACGCCCGTGTGCGTGAAATGATTTTGGACAGATAACGTGAGCGCAGATTAAAGTATGAGCATGAGTAACGCTTACGTGGAACAAGTTGAGGGCAGCTATCGCATCGCCGGCACGCGCGTCTCGCTGGACTCGGTGGTGCATGCCTTCCTGCGGGGGCAGACCGCCGAGAGTATAGGGCAGTCGTTCCCCGCGCTCACGCTCGAACAAGTTTACGGCGCGCTCGCGTTCTACCTCGCTCACCGGGACGCGATTGACACTTACCTCACCGAACGTCAAGCTGACTATGAAGCCCAACGACAAGCGGCGCACGCCGCCGACCCGATGTTTTATCAGAAACTCGCCGATGCCCGCCGCAAGCTTGAGCCGAGCCGCCCATGAGAGGGCGGTTTCAAGCCGCCGCTGACTTGAATCAAACAATCGTGCTGGCGCTGCTGCGGCGCGAGCCGAGCATTGACTTTCAGACTGCTACGGCCGCAAATCTCGCCGGGTTGGATGACGCAGCCGTCTTAGCTCTGGCAGCCCACGACGGGCGCGTACTCGTGACGCACGACCAGTCAACCATGCCTAAACACTTCGCCCGATTTATCACCGCACACCACAGCCCCGGCTTGCTCGTCGTCCCACAGCACCTTGCGTCTTCGCTCGTGGTTGAAGAGTTGCTGCTGATTAGGGCAGCGACAGAAGCCGATGAATGGCTCAATCGCATCGTCTATCTGCCGCTGTGAACATCGCGCGGCAGACGCTTAAATGACACCCACCCTCGAATGGAAACTCGCACGGCGCACGCTCACGTTGGGCGAGCGCACGCTCGTCATGGGCGTGCTGAATGTGACGCCGGATAGTTTCAGCGACGGCGGGCGTTTCTTCGCACCGGAGCAGGCGTTGGCGCAAGCCGGGCGCATGCTGGCGGAGGGCGCGGACATCATTGACGTGGGCGGCGAGTCGTCGCGGCCGGGTAGCGAGCCTGTGACGGTCGAAGAAGAGTTGCGCCGCGTCCTACCGATCATCGTAGAACTTGGTAAGCGGCAAGATGCGATCATCTCGATTGATACGACCAAGTCCGAAGTCGCGCGGGCGGCGCTTGATGCGGGCGCGGAGATCGTTAATGACATCTCGGCGCTGCGGTTTGATTTCCACATTGCCGACGAAGCGGCCCGCACGGGCGCGGGGTTGATCTTGATGCACTCGCGCGGCACGCCCGCGACGATGCAGCGCATGCCGTTCGCGGCGGATATCTTCGCGGACGTGACTGCAAGTTTGCGCCGTAGCCTCGCAATGGCCGAACGGCGCGGCGTCGCGCGTGCGGCGATCATGCTCGATCCGGGCATCGGCTTCGGCAAGTCGCCGGAGCAGAATGTCGCGCTGATCGCAAAACTCGACCGGCTCGTGCGCGAATTTCCCGATCTGCCGTGGCTTGTCGGCACGTCGCGCAAGGCGTTCATCGGGCGCTTGCTCGATGACGCACCCGCCGATGAGCGACTGCATGGCACGATGGCGACGGTGACGGCGGCGATTCTGCAAGGTGCGAGCATCGTGCGCGTCCATGATGTGCGCGCTGCGGTCGAGACGGCGCAGGTGGCCGATGCGATCAAACGGGCGGCAAGTAGTTTGACATGAAGAT
>JBBQGM010000156.1:0-4078 GCA_038322995.1 Pyrinomonadales bacterium | reverse complement strand
GGCGGGCGTGCGCGCCGACGAGATCGAGATCGAGATCACGGGGCCGGTCTTGCGCATCGCCGGCTGCCGGCAAGACGCCTTCTGTCACGAGACGCTCGCCTATCATCAACTCGAAATCACCTACAGTCGCTTCGAGAAGACATTGCGCTTTCCCTGTCAGATCGAAGGCGCAAGCCTTGAGCGCGACTATCGCGATGGGCTGCTCATCCTGCGCCTGCGCAGCACCGGGGAATGTGAAGAATGAGTGGCTGTCCGTGGTCAGTGGTCAGTTGTCCGTTGTGCCTGTTACGCAGGCACATGGTTAAAGATGAGCTTGAACAACGGGAAGAGAAATACAACTGACCACGGACGACGGACAACGGACAAATCTTATGGCTGAAACTGAAACCAATAACCAGACGACTGCGGCGACCACGCCGCCCGTAAGCGCCGCCGAGCCGTTCGAGATCGCGGTGCTGCCGTTGCAGAACACGACGCTGTTTCCGGGCACGGTCGTGCCGCTCGCAGCGGGCCGCCCGCGCTCGGTCGCGGCGGTCGAAGCCGCGCTTGCGCACCCCGAAAAACTGATCGCGTGCGTCAGTGTGCTACCTGATCGCGGCATTGATAACGAAGCGCAGCCCGAAGATATTTACGAGGTCGGCACGCTCGTGATGATCAAGCGCATGATGCGCACGCCGGAAGCGATACAGTTGATCGTGCAGGGCACAGAGCGGATCAAAGTTCTGGCGTGGACGCAGACCGAGCCATTCCTGCGCGCCCGCGTGCAAATCTTGCCGGAGTTGAAGACAGAGAATACGGACGAGGTCGAAGCGTTGCAGCAGAACATGCGCACGCTGATCGAGCGTGCGCTGGCGTTGTTGCCGCAAGTGCCGCCCGAAGTGCGCGCCGCCGTGATGGGCACGAGCGAGCCGGTGCAATTGGCTTACTTCCTCGCGTCAATCCTCAATCTCGGCTTAGAGCAAGAGCAGGCGATGCTCGAAGCCGACACGGTGGACGAACTGCTGCGCCTCGCGCACGTGCGGCTGGCGCGCGAGTTGGAGATCATGCAACTGCGCTCGAAGATTTCCACAGAGGCGCAGACGGAGATGGACAAGGCGCAGCGCGACTACATCTTGCGCCAGCAGATGAAGGCCATCCAGAAGGAGTTGGGCGAGGACGAAGGCGGCGAGCGCGCCGAAGCCGAACTAATGCGCGAACGTTTGCAGGAAGCCGACTTGCCGGACGAGGTACGCACCGAAGCCGACCGCGAGTTGCGCCGCATGGAGCGTCTGCCCGCGGCCGCGCCCGACTATCACGTCATCCGCTCTTATCTGGAATACGTGCTCGAACTGCCGTGGCGGAAATCGTCGGTGGATAAACTCGATCTCGCGGAAGCGCGGCGCATCCTCGACGAAGATCATTATGGCTTGGAGGACATCAAGGAGCGCATCCTCGAATTCCTCGCCGTCATCAAACTGCGCCCCGACACGAAGAGTCCGATTCTCTGCTTCGCCGGCCCGCCCGGCGTCGGCAAGACGAGTCTGGGCCGCTCCATCGCCCGCGCGCTCGGTCGTGAGTTCGAGCGCATCTCTTTGGGCGGCATGCGCGACGAAGCGGAGTTGCGCGGGCATCGGCGCACGTACATCGGTGCGCTGCCCGGTCGTATCATTCAATCGCTCCGGCGCGCGAAGGTCAACAATCCCGTCTTGATGCTCGACGAGATCGACAAGCTGGGCAACGGCTATCGCGGCGATCCGTCGGCCGCGCTCTTAGAGATTCTCGACCCGCAGCAGAACAACACGTTCCGCGATCATTACATCGATCTGCCGTTCGATCTGTCGAAGGTCTTCTTCATCGCCACGGCCAATCAGTTGGGGCCGATCCCGCCGCCCCTGCGCGACCGCATGGAGATCATTCAACTCGCCGGTTACAGCGACCGCGAGAAGCTGAACATCGCCAAGCAGTATCTCGTCGCCCGCCAGACGCGCGAGAACGGTCTCAAGCTGGAGCAGTTTGAGTTGACCGACGCGGCGCTTGGTTTGATCGCCGAGCGTTACACACGCGAGGCGGGCGTGCGCCAGCTTGAGCGCACCATCGGGCGCGTCGCGCGCAAGGCGGCGCTAAAGGTCGCGCAGAACGAAGCGCAACACGTGCGCGTGGACGCCGACGACCTTAAAGAGTTTTTGGGTGCGCCGCGCTTCTATCCCGAACAGGCGCGCAAGGAAGTGCCGGCGGGCGTGGCCACGGGCCTCGCGTGGACGGAGATGGGCGGCGAGATTCTATTCATCGAAGCGACACTCCTGCCCGGCGGCTCGGGCCTGACGCTCACCGGGCAACTCGGCGAAGTGATGCAAGAGTCGGCGCGGGCGGCGCGCTCGTTCCTCTGGTCGCACGCGGCCGAGTTCGGCATCTCGCCGGAGTTGTTCAAACACTACGGCGTCCACTTGCATGTGCCTGCGGGCGCGATCCCGAAAGATGGCCCCTCGGCGGGCGTGGCCATGACGACCGCGCTCGCGTCGCTCTTAACAGGTCGCCGCGTCAGCCCCGACACCGCGATGACCGGCGAGATCACTTTGTCCGGTCTCGTCTTCCCCGTCGGCGGCGTTAAGGAGAAGGTCTTGGCCGCGCACCGCGCCGGCATCCGCCGCGTCATCCTGCCCGCGCGCAACGAAGCCGATCTCGAAGACATCCCCGCCGACACACGCAAGGAACTTGACATCGTCTTCGCCACCCGCATCAACGAAGCCCTCGACGCCGCGCTCGACAAACTCGTCGCCGACCCGCCGCCGCCCCTGCTCGCGCCCGACGCTGCCGCCCGCGAATCAACCACGCACCAAGCGGAGACCGAACCCATCCACATGCGCGAGGCTTAATACCAAGTTGCCGTGAGAAAAAAGGTCGGACTATCCACGAAACCACACGAAACCACACGAAACAAAACACGAACTTTTCTGGCCTTGCTTCGTGTTCGTTCGTGTGATTTCGTGGATCATCTTTTTGCTCCTGTGCCATGTCATAAGGACTGATTTAGAGAAGGGATACTGACCACGAATTCACGCGCAGCCACGCGCGTCACAATGCGTTATGATGCGGTCAGCCCGCGCACAAACATAATGGTCTGGACGCGGCGACGAATTCGTAGCGGGATGCAACGACATTGGCTCATCGGCGGCGGCGTGTGCGCGGCGACGCTCTGGCTCGCGACGTGCGCGCAAGCGGCGGGCGACGCGGCGACGACGACGACGCAAGGCGCGGGCGATGCGGCGGCGACGCATGGGCTTGCGCCGCTCGCGCTCGTGGGCGTGGCCGTGTTGCTCGTCGTGGCGAAGTTGGGCGGCGAGGTGTGCGAACGGTTCGGGCAACCGGCCGTGCTGGGCGAGTTGGCGGCCGGCATCTTGCTCGGCAACCTCGCGCTTGTGGGCTTCGGCGCGGCCGAGCCGTTTAAGACCGACGCGACGATCAGCGCGCTCGCGGAGTTGGGCGTCATCGTGTTGTTGTTCGAGGTCGGGTTGGAGTCGAAGTTGGGCGAGTTGCTGGCGGTCGGTTGGTCTGCGCTGTTGGTGGCGTTGGCGGGCACGCTCTGTTCGCTCGTGCTGGGTTGGGGCGTGGCTGCTTATTTTCTGCCCGCCGCGCCGCGTCTCGCGCACATCTTCATCGGCGCGACGTTGTGCGCCACGAGCGTCGGCATCACGGCGCGCGTGCTGCGCGATCTGGGCAAACTACAGACGCGCGAGGCGCGCATCATTCTCGGCGCGGCCATCGTGGATGATGTGTTGGGCTTAGTGCTGCTCGCGGTCGTCGCGGGCAGCATCGCGGCGGTGAGCGCGGGCGCGACACTCGCGAAGTTTGCCGTGCCGTTGATCGCGCTCAAGGCGCTCGCGTTTCTTGTCGGCGCGATCTTAGTCGGCCGCTACGTTGTGCCGCGCTTGCTCGGTGGCGTCGGCCGCTTCGAGGGACGTGGCGTGTTGCTCGCGTTCGCGTGCGCGTTCTGCCTGTTGCTCGCGTGGGCGGCGAACGGACTAGGACTCGCACCGATCATCGGCGCGTTCGCCGCCGGGCTGGTGCTGGACGAAGTACACTTCGAGCAACTGCCGCGCCA
>JBBQGM010000155.1:0-4192 GCA_038322995.1 Pyrinomonadales bacterium | reverse complement strand
CTGCGGCAGAGGGAAACTCAACAGTAGCGAGACCAGCCCGGCGAGAATGAAGAGTGCGACCGAGAGGCTGTAGCACAGATTCTCGATGGCGATGGCGGCCACGGCCGCGCTGAGCGGCACACGGTCGCGCACGAGCGCGGCTTTGGTCGGTTCGCTGACGACGATGCCGAGCGGCATCACGTTACCGAGCGCGTCGCCCGCGAAATAAGCGCGGAGCGCGTCGCGCAGACGTAAACGTTGCGGCGCTTCAAAGCAGCGCGTCCACGCGAGCGCACGCACGAGCGGGCGCACGCCGGAGACGATGAGCACGAGCAGAAAGCCCGCGCCCAGCGAGCGCATGTTCTGCCAGATGTCGCGCGGGCCTGCACGCCAGACGTAGTAAGCGAAAAGGAGCGTGCCGAGCGCGGCGAAGATGATGCCGAGGGGCGTGAAGCGTCCGGGCGTGCTGGCTGTCGGGGTCTGCTCGGTCATGCTGTGGGGCCGCGGCCGTCCGGTCTCCTGCGGTTGCGTTCGGGGTTAACGAGTAGAGTGCAAGATACGTTATTTGCGGCATGGGTCACAACCGTGCGCAGGCATTTCGCGGCACGCCTTGGCGGGCTTTTCGCGGGTTGACCGGAGGCGCTCTGATCGGCGATGCTACGGCGTACAACTGTTCAGCCAATTCAAACTACAAAGGTCTTAAACGAGCCATGAGTAAAGCAGCCACGGAGAGTCTGACGGGCACGCCGCTGACCATCTATTCCGAGGATGAGAACATGTTCCGCGCCAGCGTGCGCGAGTTTGCCGAAGGCGAGTTGCGCCCGCGCGTCGAAGCGATGGACGAGGCGGGCAAGATGGACCCGGCGCTCATCAAGCAACTCTTCGATCTGGGTTTGATGGGCGTCGAGACGCCGGACGAGTACGGCGGCGCGGGCGCGTCGTTCTTCACCGCGATCATCGGCGTCGAAGAACTATCGCGCGTCGATCCGTCGGTCGGCGTGTTGATGGACGTGCAGAACACGCTCGTCAACAACGCGCTGATCCGTTGGGGCAATGCTGAACAGAAGAAAAAATATCTGCCGCAACTCGCTGCGCATAAAGTGGGCGCGTACGCCTTGAGCGAAGCCAGTTCCGGCTCGGACGCCTTCGCCATGCAGACGAAAGCGATTGATAAAGGCGATCACTTCGTCTTGAACGGGCAGAAACTATGGATCACGAACGGCAACGAGGCCGAGATTTTCGTCGTCTTCGCCAACGCCAAACCGGAGGAAGGTTACAAGGGCATCACGGCGTTCGTCGTCGAAAAAAGTTTTGAGGGTTTCGCCGTCGGCAAGAAAGAGAACAAGCTCGGCATCCGCGCTTCGTCCACGACCGAGATCATCTTCGACAACTGCCGTGTGCCGAAAGAGAACTTGCTGGGCGAGTTCGGCAAAGGCTACAAGGTTTCAATTGAAACCTTAAACGAAGGGCGCATCGGCATCGGCGCACAGATGATCGGCCTCGCGCGCGGCGCGCTCGACGCGGCGCTCAGCTATACGACCGAGCGGCAACAGTTCGGCAAGTCGATTAATCAATTTCAGGGTGTGCAGTTTCAACTCGCGGAAATGGCTACCGATCTCGAAGCCGCGCGCTTGATGGTCTACAACGCGGCGCGCTTGAAGGATGCGGGGTTGCCGTTCGTCAAAGAGGCGGCGATGGCCAAGCTGACCTCTTCGCGCGTCGCCGAGCGCATCGCCTCGAAGGCGATTGAGTTGTACGGCGGCTACGGCTACGTCAAAGATTATCCGGTCGAGAAATTCTGGCGCGACTCGAAGATCGGCGCGATCTACGAGGGCACGTCCAATATGCAGTTGCAGACGATTGCCAAGCTGATCATCGGCAAGTAAAGGTTAATTAAAATCCATTATGACCGCATCACGCATTGAAGTGTTCGAGCAGATGCTCGCGAGCGACCCCGACAACACGCTGGTCATGTTCGGGCTGGCGAAGGAGTACGAGAAGGTGGGGCGGCACGAGGAGGTCGTCGCCACGCTGAACGACTATCTGAAGCGGGCCAACGATGAGGGCAACGCCTACGGCATGTTGGCCGGTGCGTATGAAAAACTCGGCAACCGCACGGCCGCGCGGGCGACCTATCAACGCGGCATCGAGGTGGCGACGGCGCATGGCCATCCTTCGATGGCGGAAGATTACCGGATGACGCTGGAGAGCGATTACGCTGATTGAAGCGTATAAAGGGCGCGCGATGGATGAATTAATCTTTCTTGTTGAAAATGCGCCGGAGGGCGGCTACACGGCCCGTGCGTTGGGCGCATCCATCTTTACAGAGGGCGACGATCTGGATGACTTGCGCGAGCAGGTGCGCGATGCGGTGCGTTGTCATTTTGAGGAAGGGCAAGGCCCGAAAGTTATTCGACTGCACTTCGTCCGTGAAGAAATAATCGCCGCATGAAGCTGCCGCGCGATGTGTCGGGCGATACGTTGGCGAAAGCGCTCAAGGCGCTTGGCTATCAGGTAACGCGGCAAACGGGCAGCCACCTACGTTTGACTACAACAGCAGGTGGTGAGCAGCACGTGACAGTCCCACGGCACGACCCTTTACGCATCGGAACGTTCGCGGCCATTCTGGATGATGTAGCGATGCATTTTAATATCAGCCGTGACGAGTTACTGACGAGAATTAAATTCTGATATTGGCCGCAGGAGATTAGCTATGGCGACTGAATTAAAGGCGCGGGAGTATCGCGGGCTGGCGCGTGAGCAGATGGTGGGCATCTACCGGACGATGTATCTATCGCGGCGGATCGATGACAAAGAGATACAACTCAAGGCGCAGTCGAAAATCTTTTTTCAGATCAGCGGCGCGGGGCATGAGGCGGTGCTGGTCGCGGCCGGGCTGGCCTTGAAGCCCGCTTACGATTGGTTCTATCCGTACTACCGCGACCGCGCGCTCTGTCTGCAACTCGGCATGACGCCGCGCGAACAATTTCTCTCCGGCGTCGCCGCCGCCGCCGATCCGAACTCGCACGGGCGGCAGATGCCTTCGCACTGGGGGCATAAGGGACTCAACATCGTCTCGCAGTCGTCGCCGACGGGCACGCAGTGCTTGCAGGCGGTCGGCTGCGCGGAGGCAGGTTATCGCTTTCAACTGATCGCTGAGTTAAAAGATAAGGTCGAGAATTTCCACGCGGACGAAGTCGTCTACGTCTCGCTCGGCGACGGCACGACGAGCGAGGGCGAGTTTTGGGAAGCGTTGAACACGGCGTGCAATTTGAAACTGCCGGTGCTGTTCCTTGTCGAAGACAACGGCTACGCGATCAGCGTGCCGGTCGAGGTGCAGACGGCGGGCGGCGACATCGCGCGGCTCGTCGCCGGCTTCCCCGATCTGTTGATCCAGAAGTGCGATGGCACAGACCCGATTGCGTCGCTTGAGACGATGCACCGCGCGGTTGACTATTGTCGCGCCCGTAAAGGGCCGGCGCTTGTGCATGCGAAAGTGATCCGCCCTTACTCGCACTCGCTCTCGGACGACGAGAAACTTTATCGCTCGGATGAGGAGCGCACGTCCGACGCCGAGCGCGATCCGGTCAAACGCTTCGGCGCGCTGCTGGTTGAAGAAGGCATCGTCTCGCAGGAAGAGTTGCAGCAGATTAAAGATGAGGTTGACGCGGAGGTGAACGCGGCGGCCGACGAGGCGCTCGCTAGCCCGCAGCCGGAGCCGGCGAGCGCGACCGATTATGTTTACTCGCCGGACGTTGATCCGACCGCGAAAAATTTCGACACTGAAACGGGCGTTGTGCCGGAAGGCAAAGAAGGCACGATGGCCGATCTGATCAATCGTTGTCTGCACGAAGAGATGGCGCGCGAGCCGCGCATGGTCGTGTTCGGCGAGGACGTGGCGGACGTGTCGCGCGAGGAGTATCTCGAACAGGTCAAGGGCAAGGGCGGCGTCTTCAAGGTGACAGCGAATCTGCAACGCAAGTTCGGCGGCGCGCGTGTCTTCAACTCGCCGCTCGCCGAAGCGAATATCGTCGGGCGCGCTATCGGCATGGCCACGCGCGGCTTGAAACCCGTCGTCGAGATACAGTTCTTCGATTACATCTGGCCCGCGTATCACCAGATCAGAAACGAGTTGGCGTTGATGCGCTGGCGTTCGGGCAACGACTGGCAATGTCCGATTGTGATCCGCTGCCCCGTGGGCGGCTATCTGAAG
>JBBQGM010000154.1:0-4290 GCA_038322995.1 Pyrinomonadales bacterium | reverse complement strand
CGCGGTGTGTTATCTTGGCGCGCGTTCTGCCAACTTGCGCCGCGCGACAGAGAGTTCTCATCCTGTTACGCATCGCGTGCGAAGAGAGACTTGCCTGTGTCGGATACAATTTCAGTTGAGCCAACTGTGCAACATGCAGATACGTCGGCGGGCCGGCCCGTCTGTCCCGTGTGCGGGCGCGAAGCGACGGACGGGCTAGTCTCGTTTCACCAGTTGCCGGAGGACTTGCGCGGACTGATCGCGGCGAATGCGCCGGGCGGCGCGCTCATCTCGACGCTGTGCCCGCGTTGCGTCGAATTGTTTCAACGCGCGCTCGTGCAGTTGCGCGAGGACGCGGCCGTGTTCGAGCAGGACGGGCGCGTGCTGCCCACTCCCTTACGGCTCGGCGCGGACGAACGTTTTACCGGGCGCGGCGTGACTATCGCCTTCCTCGATTCGGGTTTCTACGCGCATCCCGATCTGACGCAGCCGACGAATCGCATCCTCGCCTATCACACAATCGTGCGCAACGATCCGGCGACGCTTGACGCGCCCGCCGTGGCGAGTTGGCACGGCATGATGACTTCGGTCGTGGCGGCAGGCAACGGGCTACTCTCGCAAGGTTTCTATCGCAGCATCGCGCCCAACGCGCACGTCGTGCTGGTCAAACTGGCCAAGACCGGGCGCATCTCCGAGCAGAAGATCAGGCGCGGGTTGGAATGGGTGTTGCAGCACCGCGCTGAATACAACATTCGCATCGTCAACATCTCGGCGGGCGGCGACGAGCAATCGTCATATCTGGAGAACGCGCTGTGCAAGACGGTCGAGCGCGCGGTGCGTGAAGGCTTGATCGTCGTCTGCGCGGTCGGCAACGCCGGACTTGAGCCGGGTCATCCGGTGCTGCCGCCAGCTAGTTCGCCGTCATCCATCGCGGTCGGCGGGCTGGACGATCAAAACTCGCTTGACCGGGCGCGGCGCGGCATGTATCGCTCGTCTTACGGCCCGACCTTCGACGGTTTGCAGAAGCCCGAAGTGATCGCGCCCGGCATCTGGGTGCCCGCGCCGATCCTGCCGCACACGCCCACCGCCGACGCCGCCGAACTCTATGCCCGGCTCGACCACGCGCCCGACAGCGAACTGCGCGAACTGATCGCGCAACACGCGAAGGTGGATCGCGACCTCGCCGACGCGCGCAACATGCCGATTCCGCTCTTGCGCCATCTCATCACCGTCAAACTGCGCGAGGGCGACGTGATCACCGAGCATTACAAGTATGTGGACGGCACGTCGTTCGCCGCGCCCATCGTCTCGTCGATCATCGCGTGCATGCTCGAAGCCAACCCGCACCTGACGCCGCAACAGGTCAAACGCATTTTGATGGACACGGCCGAGCGTTTGCCCGGCATCGAGATTGATCGGCAAGGTTGGGGTGTCGTCGCGCCGCGCCGCGCCGTCGAGTTCGCGCTGCACTTGCGCCCCGTCGCCATGTAGCGCGCCACGTACAGAGATCAATAAGGCACCCGCCCCGGACTGTCAGACTAACAGTTCGGGGCGGGTGCCTTGTGGGGCTGCGCTTTACTTACCGCTTACTTCTTCAAGTTCGGGCGAGCCGGCTTGGACTGCGCGGCCGGGCGCTTCGGCCCCGCTTTGCTGCTGGTCGGCGGGTTGGTCTGCGCTTCGACGTTGATGAAGAAGCGGAACGTGCCCCCTTGTTGCACGCCGAGCAGGAAGTTGACGTTGACGCTGGCACCACTTGCCAGTGGTGTCCCCAATGTAATCGCGCCCGTTGCCAGGCTGGAATTCAACCCCCCCCCGCTCCCCTGAGTAGGCGGTTGCTCAAGCTTAAGCCCTTGCACCGTAACTGAACTGCCGCTCGTGATCGTTACGGTCTCTAGTGCCGAGGTCATCGCTCGCAAGTCGGCCTGACCGCCACCGCCCGGCGGGGCATTAGTCGACGTGATGTCAACAACGCGGAAGCGGAGGGATGTCAGCGCCACGCCTGTGTTGTTGGTGAACTTGCGCCGCACCAGCAGTGTCCCAAGCGGGTAGGGGTTAGACGCGGGCACTCCGCCGTTGGGGGCCGACGGCGTTAACGTGTCCGTGTAGGGCGTGGTGTCCCGCACCCGATTGGGCGGGGCGGTGGAAAGAACGGCCGGGTCAATGATCGCGACCTTGATCGTCGCGCGCTGGATTGGACTCGCCAGATTCTCCGGCCCCGGCGCACCCAACACGGGCGTCGGGTTGCTGCCTACCGCGCCCGTGGCATCGGTGGCGACGAGCGCGAAGTCTGCCGCATTGTCGTTCGTGTCCTGCGGCGTTCCGCTGGCCAGTTTCCGCACGAAGCTGTATTGCGCACTGCTGCCCGAAGCGGCTGCGAGCGTTGTCCCTTCGCGCAACAGGGCGCAGATGTTGCCGCCCGGATTCAAGTCGAACCCTACCCCGTCAAGCCGGTTGGCCGACGCGATGGCGGTGATGTCCGCAGTTGTATAGACGGCAACGTTGCGATCACTCTCGATGTCAGCGGTCAGCGTCAGATCACCCGGCGCACTGGCGCTCAGGCCGTACTGGCTACCGACGAGCAGGTAGTGCCCGCGGGTCGGAATGATCGTGCCGTTCGGAAGAGTGCCGATAAGCACGGGCGTGGCGTTGCAGTCCGTGCCCAGTTTATAGACCCCGTAGCCAGCGGAGGCGTCCGAGGCCGCGACCGTCAACGACGAATTGGTGTTGTTGTAGAGTTCGACGAAGTCGTCGCCGAGACCGCCCGGCCCCGATGTCCGCAACTCTGAGATGAGGAAGACGCCCGCCGTCGTCGCCGGCCCCTGTGTGATGGTGCCGACCGCCTGATTGTCGAGGATCGTGCCGTTGACTGCGCTCGACAGGTTCAAGAGCAGCGTCTCGTTGGTCTCCCCTGCGTCGGTGTCGGCGCAGACGTTGACCGCGACGGTCTTGATGCTTTCGCCTGCGGCGAAGTTGACCACGCCCGTAGTAGTCATGTAATCAACCGTGCCGCCGCAGGCAGCACCGCCCGTCGCCGGGTTAGCGCCGCCCGTGTCGCTGGCCGTCGCGTAGTTGACCGAGACGCCGCCCGCCCCGGCCGGAGTGGCGAGCGCCACGGTGAACAAGAGCGGCGTAGTGCCCGTGGCCGGCTCCGTGGCCGCGCCGTCGCGCGCGTAGATACTGTTGACCGCAGCCGGTGCGCTTGGCCCCTGCACTGCAATGGTGATTGGCGCGCCGGTTTTGAAGAAGCCGACAGTCGCATTCGTGGTCTGCGGCGGTTGGTCGGCGTCGAACCGGAGATTATACAAAGTGCCCCAACGGAGCGCGTTCGCGTTCGCGTTCTGGGCAAAGGTTTCCGAACTCCATGTCATAGCGCCCGCGCCGAGCGTCTGCGTCCAAGGCGTGCTGCTATAGCCGGCCCCGCCCACGGTGCCGTCATTGGCCCAGCCGGGATGCTGCGGCGGCGCGTGGAAGCCGATGTTGCTCAAGTTAATGCCCGCGCCCACAGGCACGCTGAATGATTGAATCGCGCGGTCGAGGTTCTGGTTATAGATCGCGTACTCGTAATGCCAGACTCCGGGTGATGGATTCGTCACTTTGTAGGCAACCACCCCAACGCCATCGGTTCCCGGCGCTGGTTGGACGGGGACGCTTGTTGCGCCTGTCCACGTAGAGATGGCCGGTTTCTCTCGCACCGTGGTTGAGCCGCCCGTCGAAAAGCTGAAAGGACTGCCAGTGCCGGTGACATTGTACTTACGAAACGAGACGTTGTTGTACATGTTGCACTGGCCGGGATTCGCCTGACACCAGACATATTCGTGCGGCGTGATGTACTGCGCTTCGGCATAATAAGTCGCGCCGGGATTCAGCGTTGTATTCAGGTCATTGATTTCGACCAGAATCCTGTGCGATGGGCCCGTGTGCGCATGGCCTGTGTGACTGTTTGGCGGCGTCGCTGAGTCGCCGCGCGGAAAAGCGCCGGTAAACGGATTTATCCAGGCGCGCGAACCCAGATTGGGTCCCGAATTCAAACTGGCGCTGTAGGGATCTGAGCAACCGGAGCCGAGCCGGGCACCGGTGCCGGAGGAGGTGCAGCCAAAGCCGCAGAGGTTGTTTTGCAAGGCGGTGAACGCATGTTTCACATTTGACTGACCGACCTGTTCAAAGCGTTCGTCATTAGTAGCGCCCCCGCTCATCCGGTAGAAATTTTGTGGAATCACCGGGTGGTCGTTGTCCGGGGTTTGCAGCCAGTTGAGCTCTATGGTGCCGGCATTGCAGGAGTCGGTCGCCACGGCGAGGCCGACCTGCGTGCCG
>JBBQGM010000153.1:0-4447 GCA_038322995.1 Pyrinomonadales bacterium | reverse complement strand
GCCGGGCGCATCCGTTCGCTTCAGCGAAACCGGTTAACTTGTCCCAAACAATCATAGCTCAAACTTGCGTGCTGATCGCCAGTGCGCGCACGTGCGCTACTTCGTCGCTTGCTGTAGCCGCCAAGGCTCGTCAGCTTCGGTATGGTCGATGCCGTGCTCATTTCCCACTGCCTTTCCGGCCCGCAGGCTGCCGTGTAGCTGTTCCGTGCTTGGCGCTGAGGTTAATGAATGGGAGATACTCCGTCAAGGGAAAGTATTGGCGTTTACGCCGATGGGCTGCCGGCGGCGGCTAACAGTTACCGCACTTAAAATTAAAAATTCAGCTTCAACCCGAATTGGAAACAGTTTAGGGTAATTCAAAACCGACCTAATCCTTGAGTTTGCACTGACCTGCTTTTATCAGCGGGGCGACCTCTAAGCTCTACGTCGCCTACCGGAATGACGCCTCGGTCGCCGTCGTTGATTTCGCAGCCCACGGGCGGCGCGTCGAAGACGTGTCCGGCAACGACGGCTCTTGCGCGGGGACTGCATACCGCCCAAACGTGTCGCCAAAATCGGCTTGTCGCGCGGCAACTTAATCCGGTTCTATCAGGTCTGCACGCGCATCTCTACCGGAACTTGCCTAGACCGCGACGAGCGGCAGGCTACGATAGCGTTTCCCGGTCAGCCTCGTTAGCGCGTTGACGACCGCGGGGGAGATGACGGGCACCGGCGGCTCGCCGCAGCCCGTAGGCGCTTCGGCGCTCGGCACGATGTGTACGTCGACCGCGACCGGCGCATCGGGCATGTAAGGCGGGACGTAGCCGTCGAAGTTCCGCTGTTCGACGAGGCCGTCCTTGAACGTGATCGCGCCCTTCGCCATGAGTTGCGATAAGCCGAACGTCACGCCCGCCTGAAACTGGCTTTCGATGGTGAGCGGGTTCACCGCGAGACCGGGGTCAACCGCAATCGTCACGCGGTGAATTTTGGGCCGCTCGTGCTCGATGGAAACGTCCACGGCGCAGGCGACGCCCGTGCCGAACGACTCGTGGCAGGAGATGCCGGCGGCGTGACCTTTCGGCAGGCTGCGCCGCCACGTCGCGCTCTTCGCTGCCAACAGGTCGAGCACCGCGAGCAGTTTCTTAGCTTCCGGCTTGAGGAGTTTGCGGCGGTAGGCAATGGGGTCTGTTTTGGCCCGCGCCGCCAACTCGTCAATCAACGTCTCCATCACGAATGCCGTGTGCGTATGCCCGACCGAGCGCCACCACAGCACCGGCACGTTGACTTTGGGATGATGCACCGAGACGTTGAAGTTGGGAATGTTGTAATGAGTGTCGGACACGCCCTCGACTGACGAACTATCAACGCCGTCCTTCATCATCATGGCGAAGGGCGTGCCCTCAAGCAGCGACTGCCCCACGATCACGTGCCGCCACGCCGCAGGCAGGCCGTCCGCACCGATCCCTACTTCGACGCGATGCACGTGCATCGGGCGGTAATAGCCGCCGCGTATGTCGTCTTCGCGCGACCAGATGAGTTTGACCGGCGTGCCGCGCAATCGTTTGGCGATCTGCGCCGCCTCGCGCTGCACGTGCGAATCCGGGACGGCCCGCCGCCCGAAGCCGCCGCCCGCCATCTCCGTGTGAAACGTGACTTGCTCGGGCTTCAACCCAAGTACGTCGGCGATAGCCATCTGATCGAACGTCTGAAACTGTGAGCCGGCCCAAGCCTCCGCGTGGTCGCCGTCGAACCTAATGGTCGTGTTCAAAGGCTCCATCGGCGCGTGGGGCAGGTAGGGGAATTCGTACTCGGCGACGATCCGGTTCGCGGCGGCGACGCCTTCGAGCGCCTGCGCGTCTCCGCGCGCGACGGAAGCCATGCCGGTGGTGCGCGCAAGTTGTTTGTACGTCTCACGCAACTGCGAAGTATCAGCCCGCTCCACGCCGGCGAAATCCCACTCGATCTTCAGCAGGTCGCGCGCCTGCTTCGCCGGCCAGAACTTGTCGGCGACGACGGCGACGCCCGTCCCGCCGCGCGTCACGGGAAGCTCGAACACGTCGCGCACGCCTTCCAATGCGCGCGCCGCTTTGTCGTCGCAACGCTTGACCTTCGCGCCGAAAACAGGCGGGTGCGCGACGACCGCCACCTTCATGCCGGGCAGGTCGAGGTCGAGGCCGAACTTCAGCGAGCCGTCACACTTGGCTCGGCTGTCGAGTCGCCGCATCTTCTTCCCCACCAGCCGAAACTCCGACGGCTGCTTGAGCCGCACCGTGGCCGGCACGGGCTGGCGCGCAGCCTCGTCCGCCAGTTCCGCATACTTGACGGACTGCCCGCCGGGGCCGTGAACGACGCTCTGCTCCGTGCGACATTGCTCGGGCGCGACGTGCCAACGCTTGGCGGCGACGGCGACGAGCATCGCGCGCGTCTTGGCCCCAAGTTCGCGGTACTGCTGAAACGAGTGCGCGATGGAGCCGGAGCCGCCGACCATCTGGATGCCGAAGACAGGGTCTCTATAAACGTCTCCGGCGGGCGCGAGCTCCGCCACCACCTGCGCCCAGTCCGCGTCCAACTCGTCGGCGAGGATCATCGGCAAGGCCGTATGCACACCCTGACCGAACTCCAGCCGGTTGACCTGAATGATGATTTTGCCGTTTGGTCTGACATGCACGAAGGCGTCCGGCGGATAATTTTTCGGCTGCGGGCGCGGTGGGCCGCCCTCTTGCGCCAGCGAAGAGAGATCGAGCGTGAGCGCAACGAGCAGACCGCCCGCGGCAGTGGCGGAGACGCGCAGAAAACTGCGCCGGTCGAGTGGTTGCTCTTTGGCATTCTTGGTCGCGGCTGACATCCTTGAATGTCCTCCCCTCACTTGAGATTCTGTGCCGCGACCTTGATGGCCTCGCGGATGCGGACGTAGGTGGCGCAGCGGCAGATGTTCCCGCCCATGGATTCTTCGATGTTGGTGTCCGTCGGTTTAGGCGTGTGCTTGAGCAGCGCAACCGCTGTCATGATCTGCCCGCTCTGACAATAACCGCACTGCACCACGTCCTGTTCCACCCATGCATCTTGCACAACGCGCCCGACCGGGTCTTCCGCCATCGCCTCAATCGTCACCACGGGCCGCTCGCCGACGAGCGCAACGGGGAGCATGCACGAACGGGTCGCCACGCCGGCCACATGCACCGTGCAAGCGCCGCACGCACTGACGCCGCAGCCGTACTTGGTGCCCGTCATCTGCAAGTCTTCACGCAGCACCCAGAGCAACGGGGTCGAAGGATCAACCGACACTTCTTTGCGCTGGCCATTTATATTAAGTTGATACTTTGCCATGGTTGCGCTCCTTATCTCCCCGGCGGGCACGGTGTCCCCGCTTCCACCCAGCGGCTGGTCGCGGCGACAAATTCTGCATGCGAAAGCGGCGGCGGCGTGCGCATCGTACCGTCGGGGCGACGGCCCGGCTGCCAGGCCCAGAGGACGAGTTCCGCTTCTGCGTGATGCTTGAGCAAGCCCGGCCCGTCGAGGTTGCCATTCCGCGAACGGTCGGTGACGGCCCGACAAACGGCGGCGCTCGACAAGGGATTGTCGTGCTGGTCTTGCCACTTCATCGAGAGCGGCGCGAGGTGCCAGTCGTGCCCGCCGGGCACGCCCGTGCTGTCGGCATTGCTCTGCTGATGGCAACTCGCACAATTCAGGCCGGGCACGCCTTTACCCTCCGGGCCGCGAAGCACGTTGGTGATGTGCCGATGCCGGTCGTCGCCCTGCTGCGGATAGTTGTTGGCGGTGTGACAGTTGATGCAGCGCGGATGGATCAGGACCGTATAAACCTGCTCCCAAGCGGCGAGTCCCTGGGCACTGCGCGCGGCAGAAGGCCTGCCGGCGTGTGCTTGGCCGGGCGCGCCAGAGAAGATCGTCCATGCCCCGAACGCAAACAAGCAGGCGGAGATGAGCAGGCTAGTGGCGCGATAACGCGGCATAAGGATACCTCCTGATAAGCCCGTCGGGCCGGATATGGACGAAACAAATTGGGTTGCGCAGTATTAAACCACAACATTGCTATTCCAGAAACAGGCAAAAGTTGCCTGCGCCCGGAAGACTTATGCAGTGGGTGTCCAAGCTGCCGCGCCATTCACGTTACCCGCTCTATTATCGTTGTTCAAGGGTACTACCTCTTTTTCCGCCACGGCGCTCCCGGCCACGGCCTACAGATTCAACCTGCCCCGCTTGCTGCAACTGGCACAATGAAATGATCGAGGCGGCCGGAATAATATTTTCCGGCCGCCTCGTGTTAGTTGCCTGTGTGGGCGATTAGAAGTTGAGCTTCAGCCCGAATTGGAACTGGCGCGGGTCGAAGGCGGCGGTCGGGCGGCTGAAGTAGCGGCCCGAGCCGGCGCGTTTGTTGAAGGCGTTCACGTCGTCGAAGCGCGGCGAGGCGGAGGCCTGATTGAAGCGGTTGAAGAGATTGAAGCCTTCG
>JBBQGM010000152.1:0-4556 GCA_038322995.1 Pyrinomonadales bacterium | reverse complement strand
ACGAAAGACACGCAAGAGGTGTGTGCCATTCGCTGGAAGATTGAGCAGTTGCACAGAGAAGCCAAACAGATCACCGGCTTGGAGAGTTGCCAGTGTCGTAAAGCACGCATCCAACGCAATCATATTGCTTGCTCGTTGCTGATCTGGTTGAGACTCAAAGAACTGGCTTACGAAACTAAGCGCACGGTCTATCAAATGAAGTTTGGGCAGTTGTCTGAGTATTTGATTCAACAACTGAAATCCCCAATGGTTAAGATGGTTCTTGCGTAAGTCCTATTTATATTATTTGACGCGAGCCCTTAACTCGCCGCGGCCGCGCCCGACACGATTTCGATAATCTCGCGCGTGATGGCCGCCTGCCGGATGCGATTCATGTTAAGCGTGAGCGAGCCGATCAAATCGCCCGCGTTCTTCGCGGCCGAGTCCATCGCCGTCATGCGCGCCCCTTGCTCGGAGGCGATTGACTCTAAGAGCGCGCGGAAGACTTGCGTCTCGATCAAGCGCGGCAAGAGGCGACCGAAAATCTCCGCCGGCGGCTGCTCATAAACGTACTCGACGAAGGTCTCGGCTTGCGCGTCCGGTTGCCCTGCCGCACCCGCCGCCTCAGTCCGCGCGACGGGCAGCAGTTGATCGACGACGACGCGCTGCGACAGCACCGAGCGAAACTCGTTGTAGATGATAAAGACTTTGTCGAGCGTCTCGTCTTCCGTGAAGCGGCGCATGATCTCATCCGCCACTTCGACGGCTTCGGCATACGTGATGCGCCCTTTGCCGGTGAGACCGACGTACTCCTGCACGATGTTGACGTTGCGCCGGCGGAAGAAGTCGCGCCCCTTGCGCCCGACCGCCATCAACTCGATGGTCTGCGCCGCATGCTCTTTGATAAACGCTTGCCCGGCTTTGGTCAGGTTCGCGTTGAACGCGCCGGCCAGACCTTTGTCGGCCGTGATCAGCACAACCAGATAACGCTCGTCGCCGCGCGCATCAAGTAACGGATGATGATAATTCTCGTCGGTGTGCGCGGCCAGATCGCCCAGCACGTCCGTCATCTTGCGCGCGAACGGGCGCGCGTTGACGACGCGCTCCTGCGCCCGCCGCAGATTCACGGCCGCGAGCATCTTCATCGCCTTCGTAATCTGCTGCGTGTTCTTGACCGACTTGATGCGTCGGCGTAGGTCGAGGAGATTAGCCATAACGGTAGAGGGTAGAGGGTAGAGGGCAGAGGTTAGTGTGCATCAGTTTTAACTGACCTCTACCCTCTACCCTCTACCCTCTGCTGTTCATGCTCCGGCAGCGGCCGTAGCCGGTGCGGTTGCGGCGCGCGGGGCTGGTTTGTCGCCGTCCCGCGCTTGTTTGAAGTCGGTGATGGCGGTCTTGAGCTCGGCTTTGATCTCGTCGGTCAGCGCCTTTTTCTCGCGCAAGGCGGTGAGCAGACCGGGGTGCGAGTTCTCGACGAAGCCGGTGAAATCCGTCTCGAAGCGGCGCAACTGATCGACCGGCACGTCGTCCAAGTGGCCGCTCGTCGCGGCCCAGATGATAAGCACCTGTTGCTCGACCGGCATCGGTTTGTACTGCGGCTGCTTCAGAATCTCCATCAGCCGTTGCCCGCGTGCGAGTTGCGCCTGCGTCGCTTTGTCGAGATCAGAACCGAACTGCGCGAACGCGGCCAACTCGCGGTACTGCGCGAGGTCGAGCCGGAGCGTGCCCGCGATTGATTTCATCGCTTTGATCTGCGCCGAGCCGCCGACGCGCGAGACCGAGTTGCCGACGTTGATGGCCGGCCGAATGCCGGCGTTGAAGAGATCGGATTCGAGGAAGATTTGCCCGTCGGTGATCGAGATGACGTTCGTCGGAATGTACGCCGAGATGTCGCCCGCCTGCGTCTCGATGATCGGCAAGCTGGTGAGCGAGCCGCCGCCTTCAGCGGCCGACAGTTTCGCCGCGCGCTCAAGCAGACGCGAGTGCAGATAGAACACATCGCCCGGATACGCCTCGCGGCCCGGCGGGCGACGCAAGAGCAAAGAGATTTCGCGGTAGGCGGCCGCCTGCTTCGAGAGATCGTCGTAGATGGTCAAGACGTGCTTGCCCGCATCGCGGAAGAACTCGCCGATAGCCGCGCCGGAGTAGGGCGCGATGTATTGCATCGCGGCCGGGTCGGACGCACTGGCGACGACGACGATGGAATAACTCATCGCGTCGAACTCCTGCAAAGTCTTGACCACCTGCGCGACCGTCGAGGACTTCTGCCCGATGGCCACGTAGATGCAGATCACGTCCTGCCCCTTTTGGTTCAGAATCGCGTCGAGCGCGACGGCTGTCTTGCCCGTCTGCCGGTCGCCGATGATCAACTCGCGCTGCCCGCGCCCGATAGGCACCATCGCGTCAATCGCTTTCAAGCCCGTCTGCAAAGGCTCTTTCACCGGCTGGCGATCAACGACGCCCGGCGCGATGCGCTCGACCGGATTCGTCTGACTTGTGATGATCGGCCCGTGCCCGTCAATCGGCTGCCCCAACGCATTGACCACGCGCCCGATGAGCGCGTCGCCGACGGGCACTTCCATGATGCGCCCGGTGCGTTTGACCGTGTCGCCTTCTTTGACCTTATGAAACTCGCCGAACAGCACCGCGCCGACCTTGTCCTCTTCGAGGTTCAAGGCGAGGCCGCGCACATCGTGCGGCAGTTCCAGCAACTCGCCGGCCATGACTTTATCGAGGCCGTGAATCTCGGCGATGCCGTCGCCGACCTTGATCACCGTGCCCACCTCGGACACAGTCACGCCCGCGTCGAAATTCTCAATCTGCTGGCGAATGATGTCGCTAATCTCGTTGGCTTTGATCGGTTCCATAATTGAAAGCTGTCCGTGGGCAGTTGTTTTTGTTTAGTTAATTGTCGGTTAAATCTTTAGTGGTCAATCAACGCCGCAAGCACAACGACCAACTGACCACTGACAAGGTTTTACTGCTCGCCCGCCATCCGTTGCTTGATCTGCTGCAACTGCGTGCGCACCGAGCCGTCATAGACGGTCGAGCCGATGCGCGTGACGATGCCGCCGATCAGTTCTTCATCCACCGCAAACTGCAAGCGGACGGTTTGCCCCGTCAATAGCGTCAGCCGGCCGCGCAACGCTTCCTGCGCGCTGGCAGCGACGGGCCGCGCCGTCGTGACCTGCGCCGAGACGACGCCCGCGCGCTCGTCCAACACGCGCGCAAAACTGCGATTGATCTCGCTCAAATCCGTGAGGCGCTGATTGCGCAGTAGCACTTGCAGGAAGTTGGCGGTGGTATGCCCCACGCGCGTGCGCGCGATGAGCGTGCTGAGGACTTTGTGCTTCGAGTCGTAGGCGACGGTCGGGTTGCGAAAGACTTCGCGCAGGTTCGGATTCTCATCTAAGAGCGCCGCCCAGCCCGTCAAATCCGCTTGCACCGCTTGCGCCTCACCGCGCTCTTTGACCACGTCCGCCAGCGCCATCGCATAGCGCCGCGCCATCGCCTGCACGCTCACCGCTTCACCCCTCCCAACTCTTCGATGTAGCCATGCATCAGGCGCTCGTCGTCGTCCGCGCGCAAATCGCGGCGAATCAATCCTTCGGCCAACTCGACGCTCTGCGCGGCCGCGTACTGGCGCAACTCAAGCCGCGCAGCCTTGCCCGCGCCCTCGATCTCGCGTTGCGCCTGCTCGCGCAACTTGCGCGCGTCCTCTTCTGTGCTGCGCGCGATCCGCTCGCGCTCTTGCGCGGCTTCGGTCTGCGCCTGTGTGCGCAGCACGGCCACTTCGTCGTCGAGCCGTGCGAGCCGCGCGTTCACCTCGTCTAGTTTCGCCAACGCCGCGTTGCGCTCTTCCTGCGCCCGCATCAACTCTTTGCGGATCGCCTCGCCCCGGGCCCGCATCGAGTTGCCAATAGGCCGGCGCAAGATCAGGATCGCCACGCCGACGAAGATGAACAGGTTGATGAACTTCCACAGTTCGAAGCCCGGATAGTTGTACCACGGGGGCGCGCCGTCAGCCGTGGCCTGCGCGAACAGGAGAATCGTTGTACTCACCATTGCCGTCATAAGAGCTTAAAATTATTGCGCGTGAACTGACCGACTTCACGCGCCGACCGAGCGATGCAGAATCTGCGCGCTGATCTGCGCGGCGACACGCTGCGCATCTTGGCCGAGCGTCGCGCGGGCCTGCTCGGTCTGCGTCTGGATCGCGCTCCGCTCCGCCGCGATCAAACCTTCCGCCTCCGCGCGCACCGCACCGAGTTGGCTCTGTCGCGCTTGCATCGCCTCTGCGCGTTGCTGCTCTAATAAACGATAACCTTCCGCCCGCGCCGCGCGTAGAGATTCCTCGTAGCGCGTCAGGTTCGCCTCGACTTCTTTCAACGTCCCCGCCGCCGCGCCCGTCCCCGCGCGGGCCCGCGCCTCGCGCTCGGCCAGAATGCGATTGATCGGGCGGAACAGCGTCTTGTTCAGCACATAGACCATCAAGATGATGATGGCGATATGCAGGAACACCGTCCCATCGGGCACGAGTTGAATTGAGCCTTCCGCCAGGGCCAGACAGATCATAA
>JBBQGM010000151.1:0-4907 GCA_038322995.1 Pyrinomonadales bacterium | reverse complement strand
GCGTCGGTCGTGGCGGGCGCGGTTGCGCCGCCGCCGAGCAAATTGACGAAGGCCGACTTTACATCGGATCAGGAAGTGCGCTGGTGTCCCGGTTGCGGCGACTACTCGATCTTGAACAACGTGCAGAAGGTGATGCCGGAGCTAGGGATTCCGCGCGAGAAGGTCGTGTTCGTCTCAGGCATCGGTTGCTCGTCGCGCTTTCCGTATTACATGAACACGTATGGCTTCCACAGCATCCACGGCCGCGCGCCCGCCGTCGCCACCGGCATCAAAGGCGCGAACCCTGAGCTTTCGGTCTGGGTCATCACCGGCGACGGCGACGCGCTCTCTATCGGCGGCAATCATTTCATGCACGCGATCCGGCGCAACCTCGACATCAACTACATACTCTTCAACAATCGCATCTACGGACTGACCAAAGGGCAGTACAGTCCCACGTCGGAGTTGGGCAAGAAGACGAAGTCAACGCCGATGGGCGTGATCGATTACCCGATCAATCCGGTCTCGCTGGCCATCGCTTCCGAAGCCACGTTCGTCGCGCGCTCGCTTGATCTGGATGTCAAACACTTGGGCGCGACTGTGCAAGCGGCGGCGCGGCACAAGGGCGTCTCGTTCGTCGAGGTCTATCAGAACTGCAACATCTTCAACGACGACGCCTTTGCCTACTTCACCGAGCGCGGCGTGCGTTCCGAGCGCATGATCTATCTGGAACATGATAAGCCGATGGTCTTCGGCAAGGAGCGCGATAAAGGCATCCGCATGAACGGCGCGCACCCAGAAGTTGTGCAGCTTGGTGGCGAGACGGGCTTGACCGAGAGCGACTGTCTCGTCCACGACATACATCTCGCCGACCCGTCGGTCGCCTTCATGCTCGCGCGCATGGAGTATCCCGCGTTCCCGCAACCCGTCGGCATCTTTCGCTCCGTCGTGCGCGACACTTATGAGGACATGCTCGTCGCGCAGATCGACGCCGCCATCGCCAAGAGCGGCCCCGGCAGTCTGGAAAAACTGATCAACAGCGGCGACACGTGGGTGGTCGAAGGATAACTAAGAAAACCACAAAGGCACGAAGGGCACAAAGGCGAGCAAGTTTTCCTTTGTGCCCTTCGTGCCTTTGTGGTGAGTTTTGTTAGGTCGTCTTAGTTTACGCCTTGTTGCTGCCGGTGGCTGAGGTTGTCACCGGCTTGGCTGGCGTGAACATGGAAGCCCTCGTTGACGGCGAACTCGACCTCCCCGCCAAACTCCCCGACACCATCAACCACGCCGACATCAAACGCCGCTACACCCCGCGCCGCAAGCAGCGTTAGCCTAGAGCAATGTGCGCTTGCGTGTCTGGGTCAGTACCGCCTGCGGTAGCGGGCGGGTGCTGACGTGGGCACGACCCGCCCGCTACCGCAGGCGGTACTGACCTGCGCGCATCCGTTCATTCACCGCGCCCGGTAAAGATTTTCACCCGCACGGCACAATTCGCGCCACTCCCGCTTTAACTACGCCTCCCCGCGCCACTCAGCCAACTGTTCGCGCACCATAGCGGCGTTTGGGCCTTCAATCTGCTCACGAATCTTTAGCGCAGCCTCGGCATGAGCAATGGCTTGAACCCGATCACCAAGCTCATCGAGTGCAAGGCTCATATTCCAGAGATCAATGCCCTCGCCCCGCCGATCACCAATCTCCCGACGAATGCCTAACGCCTGCTCGTAGAACTCGATGGCGCGACGCGGCTCGCCCAAGTTCTTGTAAGCAATGCCGAGGTTGCTGAGCGCGCCGCCCTCGCTACGCCGGTCGCCGATCTCGCGCACGATAATCAATTGCTGCTCGGAGAACTCAATGGCGCGGCGCAACTCGCCCAATTCGATGTAGGCACTGCTGAGGTTGCCGAGCGCGTTGCCTTCGCCCCGCCGGTCGCCGATCTCGCGATCAATCTCTAACGCCTGCTCGTAGAACTCGATGGCGCGGCGCAGCTCGCCCAAGTGCGCGTAGGCCAGACCGAGGTTGTTGAGCGCGTTGCCTTCGCCCCGCCGGTCGTTGGATTTCCGTGCCGCAGCTAAAGCTTGCTGCAACCAGTTAACTCGCTCTCGTGGATGTTGGCGCAAGTGGAGCACGTATGCACCGGCAGTAGGATAATCAACACACAGCCGGGCGTTGGCGTCATCGTCGCCAGCATGGCGTGCGGCCCATGACTGTCCGGCCTGTATGTTCGTCCACTCGGCATCGAACAACGCCAGCCCGCGCATGATCGCTTCGCCGCCTTGCCGGTAAAGATCATCTGCCGCCCCAAGCACGTCCGCATAATGTGCGGCGTGTCGCGCCTGTCCCGTGTTCCGTTCGTCGTCGCTCATGCGGCTATCGGCAAACAGGCGCGCGAGATCGTGCAGACTGTAGCGGGCGATTGAGTCGTTCCAATTCAGCAAGCTGTACCTGACCAACTCGCCGAGCGCGTCCTGCGCGGCGTCCATTTCCGTCGCCCACACGACGGCGGCTGCGGCGGCGGCGAACGTGACCGGAAAGACGGCGAGTGTACGCCAACGCTGTTGCAGTTCCACGCTCAACAAATCGTAGCTCAGACCGAGCGAAGCTTCGATCAGGTTGAGCCGTTGCCGTGCGTCCGTCAGCCGCCGCACGTAGTCGGCCACGCCGAGGTCTTTGCGTTCGGCGATGACGCTGGCGGCGAGGCGCAGCGCGAGCGGGAGATAGCCGCAGAGTTGCGCTATCTCGTCCGCCTGCGCGTCGATGCGCGGCGCAATGGCCAGCAGCAGCTTGTGCGCGTCGGCCACCGGCAGCGTGTCGAGGTCTTTGGCGTAGAGACCGGGCAGCGTGAAGTGCTGGCGCGAGGTGACGAGCAGCACACAACCGGCGGGCGGGATGAGCGGCGCGACCTGCGCGGCGTCCTTCGCGTTGTCCATCAACAGCAGCGCACGCTGCCCGTGCAGCACGCTCTGATAGAGTCCGCCCAACGCCGCTTCATCGTCGGGCAACTTCGCGTCCGGGTGATAAGCGCGGATGACGTGCGCCAGCGCGGCGGCGACGGCGAGCGGTTCTTGGCTCGCGCCCTTCAAATCAAGATAGAACTGCGCGTCCGGGTAGCGCGTCCGGGTAGCGCGGCACGAGTTGTTCCGCGAGCTTAAGCGCGAGCGTCGTCTTGCCGATGCCGCCTTGCCCTTGCAGCCCGGAGATGTTGACGCCCCGCTCGATGTTAGCCGTGAGTTCTTCTAATTCATCCGTGCGCCCGGTGAAGTCGCCCGGCGGCGGCGGGAGTTGGTGTAGCGCAAAGATGGCAGGCGCAATAGTAGTTTCGGCTGGTTGATATTCCTCTCTCAGCCAGCGATGCAGATCGGCGATCACTTTGGTTGCGAGGTCTGCGGGACTGGTGAACGTAGTGATGATATGCGCTTGCCCTAGCTCTGCTTTCAACTTGTCGAGCCGCGCCTGCTGAGCCGGGTCTTTTTCAAACTTATTGAGCGTGATGCTCTCGTCAGCCTTGATGTAAATGTGACAGGTCAGCTTGCGTTCGCGGGCGCGGCGGTATTCGTCCTCGGTGATGCCTGAGCCGTAGCGCGCGGCGAAGATGCCGACATAGACGTGGCTGCGATCAACTTCGGCGAGCGAGACCGCACGCGGCGTATCGTCCCGACTGCCGAAGTGCTCCATGCCGTTGAAGCCGGGTTCGCGCATCCGGTGAATGGCCTGCTCCACAGCTTCGCGCTCCGGCTGCAAGTCGAGCCAGGTAGAACTGACGAAGACTCTGGGTGGAGATGGTTGCACGACGACGCACACTCCGTTGGTTGTCTAAGCTATGCCGTGAGGCAGACGTACTTATAGCATCGCTGCTGCGCGAGCGGAAGAAAAATGGCCGGGTCGTTAACTACCGACTTGCACAACGATGAGACATGACTGTAGGGGCAGGGCTTGTCCCTGCCCGTGCTTGTGCTTCTTGTACTGCCCCTACTTGGCGGGCGTTGTTATGTTTTGCGTTTGCGCGTCGTCAACTGTTTGGCCGCGCGCTCGCCGCCCGACTCGCCTTGCTTGACGTTGGCGGGCACGGCCGCCGGGGTGGACGGGGAAGTGGAGCGCGCAGCGTTGCCGCCGCCGGCTTGTTGCGAGTCGTCGTCGAAATACTTGTTCGCGGTCTTGCGCCGGCCGCGCAGGGCGGGCGTGGCTTGATTGGCCGCGTTCGTTTTGTTCGGCCCCGTCCCGCGCTCGTCGCCCATCTGTTGCCCGCGCCGGTTGGCGGAGATGCCTGCTTTGCTCTGCGCTTTCTTCGTCGCCATCTCGTTGCTCCTTGTTCGTCTGAGATCGTCTTGCGGTTGCGTTGATTACACAACACATTCAACCGTACCTGCTAATCCGGCGCTCGCGCCGGGCGCATGCGCGTTAGGGTAAACTTGAGGAGCGGCGGTGTCATCATCGTCGTGACTAGCACGACGATGATGATTGCGCCGTAGGTCGCTGCGTTGACGACCGGCGTGCGCGCCCCGTTTGCATCGGGCAGTAAGAGCATCGCGCCGACGCCCGCGAAGATCAGTTCGACCTCGCCGCGCGGCAACATGCCGACGCCGATGGCGATCCGGTTCACCTTGCGCTCCAACACCACCAGCCCGCAGATTTGTTTGCCGATGACGGCCGCCGCGACGAGCGCGAGCGCGAAGCCAAGCAAGCGGAAGTCCGCGACCGTGCGCAGGTCAACCCGCATCCCCGTCAGCACGAAGAAGAGCGGCACGAGCAGACTGCTCACAGGCGCGAGCAACTGTTCGAGGTCGCGCTTCTCATGGCGCGGCAGTTGCTCGAAGTGTACTTCGTCCAGCACCAGCCCGGCGGCGAACGCGCCGATGATCGGTGCGAGTCCTAGTCCGTTCGCCGCCCACGCGAGCAACAGGCAGAACGCGCACGCGAACGCGAGCAACACGCCA
>JBBQGM010000150.1:0-4911 GCA_038322995.1 Pyrinomonadales bacterium | reverse complement strand
TCGGGCGGCGGGATCCGCAGAGGGGAAACTATGGAAATCACTATTTCTGTCGCTCAGGAAGTGGAAAGCGCGCTCGCACAAAAGGCTGCGGCTGAAGGGTGCGAAGTGTCCGAGTATGTCGAGCGGCTGATCGCGCGTGATGTAAATCAGGGCCGGACTTTCGACGAAATCCTTGCACCGTTTCGCCGGGATTTCACCGCGAGCGGCCTGACCGAGGATGAACTGGATGCCCTGATCGAGCGCGAGCGACAGGCGATGTGGGCAGAGCAGCACAGCGAGCGGTCTGCGGGCGAGTGCCGGCTGAGCGCATCAGCGTCGTCTTTGACTGCAACCTCTTCGTGCAGGCATTTCTCAATCCGGCGAGCGCGGCGGCGCGCGTGTTCGAGCTGGCGCGAAGCGGTCGAGTTCGGTTGTTTATCTCGGCGGAAACGCTGGCCGAGGTGGCAGAAGTTTTAGCGCGCCCGCGCATCCTCAACCGCCTGCCCCACGTCACGCGCGCACACAGAGATGCGTTGCTCAAGCTCATCGTAACCCACGCGACTTAATACTCTGTAAATTAAGTTTGCTGGCACAGAGCATTGCTAGCATTGACTTGATGATAATGCCGATTGAACTTGGTGCGGGCAGCTTCGATTGAGAACTGCCAGTTGATTTTGATTTGCCTATCACTTCGCTCTTTGACAATCGCCAAGACCTCTTTCGCCAATTCTTCCTGCGTCGGAATCCGCCGATTCAAACACTGCCGGGCAAGGGCTGAGAACTCAATCTCAATCATGTTCAACCAAGAAGCCGACTTGGGGGTGTAATAAAACTCGAAGCGTTGTGCTAACTCAAAGGCAATGGGTGCCGGTAGATGCTCATAGAAAGAAGCGGTCGTGTGGGTGTTGAGATTGTCTTGCACGACGCGAATCCGCTCGGCTTCAGGGAACTCACTGGCAAGTTGTTGCATAAACCGAGTGTATTCCAACATGGTGCGGCGTTCATAAACCTGTGCCACTCGTTTCCCGGTGAGCGGTTCGATAGCTGCCAGCAAAGCGCATGAACCGTTCTTCTCGTAAGCATAATGCTCTTTGTGCACTCGACCCGTCTGCAAAGGCAGCGGGTCAACCACTTCGCCGATCAAGAAACAAGGGCGCTCATCGAAACAAACCACGGGCAGTCGAGCATCAAACGGCAAACCGTAGAGCCACAGCAGGTGTTCCATTCTGGCGAGAAACTGTGCGGTCAAGTGGCCAATACACCACGTCCTTTTCAAGTGCGGTTTGAGTTCGTTTTTTTAGCACCTTTGAAACCTGCGTATGTGAAATGCTTTCGACGTGTCCCAACTCGACGAGCTTATCCGCTAACAGGCGCAACGACCATTGAGCATGACCGGCTGGGGCCGAACTACAAGCCAGAGCCGTGAGATTGGCTCTCGCTGTGCCATCTATTTCCACAGGCCGCCCACTGCGGGGAGCATCTTGCAAGCACGCGAGACCATTCTCTTTGTAATTATCTCTCCACGCGGCGACCGTGTTGTAGTCAACGCCTAAAGTCTGAGCTACGGCTTGCAAAGTCTTGCCCCGATGCAATTCGAGCAAGCCCGTAGCGCGTTTGAAAACTTTGGCAGTCGCCCTGCCTTTAGAAATAATGGACTCTAAGCAGTCCTGATCAGCCTGAGTTAGTTTTAGATGTTCTTTCTTCATACCCTACATTGTGAAGCGTATGAGAAGAAAGCACAAGCTAACTTAATTTACGAAGTACTTAAGCCCTCGATCATAAATTTTCCGGTATAAAGAATCGCTGGAACCGCCATTTTGCTGAATGAAAGCCCATTCTAAATACCTGATAACTTTTGCTCAGGTGCTTATTTACGGCGCGTGCCCGTGAAGTTTCACTTCGCACGCGACCCGAAAGATGCGCCATATTTGAATCTCGCCATCGAAGCGAAAGCCGATTACCTCGTCACCCGCGACCGCGACCTGCTCGACCTGATGACCGGCCACACCGCCGAGTGCAAAGAATTTCGCCAACGATTCCGACGCCTCCGAGTCGGCGAGCCAATAGCGCTACGCCAACTGATCGAAAGCGCCTCTCTCGACAACTAAAGCGGCTCGCGGATTGAAGAAAGCATTCTCTGTTCGCCATCCACCATCCGCCATCGGCTCAGTCCGGTTTGCCGAAGCGCAGGCGGTACTCGATGGAGTTGCCGAAGCCGTTGACCATCGTGCGAAAGTCGCCGGGGTGCGCCGTTAAGTAAGTGATCCATGAGTTGAAGCCGCCCGTGTCCGGCGTGCGGCGCAGGAAGCCGTAGTATTGCGCCGCCACGAACGCATTGAGCGCCTCCCGATTCAAATTCACTTCATCCGACTGCACGAGGGCGCGTAAGACCTGTGCGCGCGTGAGCGTGCCCGCGTTGAGCTGGCTAAGCAGCGCGGCGCTCGTCAGCGTGACCTTCTGCGTGCCGTCGGGCGCGGCCGGATCGGGCGTCGTGATTTGCGTCAGGCTGTAGCGGCCCAGCAGCGCGGCAACGTAATTTGCGTTCGACAGCGCACCGTACTGGCTGACAAACTCAGGTCGCTGGACGAAATTGGTGGCGAAGGCGGCGCGCTTGGCATTGGTCTCGGCCGCTGTCGCGCCCGTGACCGAGCGCAGGTCGGGCGCGAACTCCGCGTACTCCGGCAAGCGGTTGAGGGCGACCCGGTAGAAGACAATCGTATAGACGCCCTTGCTCAGGAACTCCGGCGAGCCGAAGAACGCGCCCGAGACGGTGATGCGATCACACCCGGCCGACGGGCTGTTCGGATCGACGTTGTTCACGTTCGGGCAGTTGTTCAAGACGTTCGACCACGGCTCACTTTGTTCAGGCTCGCGCGCGAGGAAGTCGAGATAGTGCTGGCGCACGAAGAACGGGGTGGTGAAGATCGGATTGGGCTGCCCCGCTGTATCGTCGTCCGTGATGGTCACGGTGGCCGTGGCGGGCGTACCGAGCGTCGCGCCAGTCGGATTGACGAGCCGCACTTGAAACGTCTCGTTGCCCTCGACGTGCGCGTCGTTAATGATGGGCACGGCGAAGGTCTTCGTCGTTTCGGTCGGCGCGAAGGTGAGCGTGTCCACCGAAGTCGCATAGTCGCACCGCGCGTAAGCTGTGCCGTTCACCGTATCGCAACGCACCGCTGCCGGATCATCGACGGTCTGATAGCCGATTGTGGTCGTGCCGGTCGCAGCGCCTGAGCGGGTGACGCTAATAATGGCATTGCCCGCGCTCTCGGCCACTGTATAGGTTGCGGCACTGAACTGCACTGTGGCCGGTGTCGGCGTCGGGGTTGGAGTAGGCGTTGGCGTCGGACTAGGTGTCGGCGTCGGTGTGGGAGTTGGCGTCGGTGTCGGGGTTGGTGTTGGGTCTGGCGGGTTGATGAGCAGGGTGGCGCAGGCTTGCTGACCGCCGTTGGTGGCGCACACTTCACGGTTGCGAGGTTCTATCCCTGCGCCGGGTGTGACGAGTCCTTGATGGCTGATTCGGAGCGAGTCGCCGAAGCAAGTGTTGATTGTCCACGCGGTGGCGGCGCGGGCGATGACGTTGCCCGCCGCGTCGAAGAGCGTTGGGAATAGCTGCGTCGAGGGGCCACCGTTGCGCGCGATGATAGAGTTGGGCACGAGTTCCAGACGGGCAGGGGCGGGGATGGCCGCGCCAGCCGCCCACCATAGAGGCGAGCCGCCACTGATGGCAGGAATGTCCGCAATGCTCTGTTGGACGCCGTTCAAGTCAACGACGACGAGACGCGCCGGGTTGGGAAAATTGAATGTGCTGTAAACCAGCCGTTGGCTGTCCGGCGAGAAGCGAATAGAGCCAGCGCCTGCGACGATATCTCCTCCCGGACTGCTTCCTGATTGCAGAATCCCACTCGACGTATTGTTCTGTAAGTCCAAGAGGAGGACGCGGAGCGGCGAGGAGACAACGGTGGCGATGTAGCGACCATCGGGCGACCAGTCAATAGTGGGGGAGATCGCGTTGGGCGAGTCCACGATGGCGAGAGTCGTCTCATTCGTCCCGTTGACGTTGATTAAGCCGGCGACCGAATGAAAATTGGGAGAGTCGTTTTGATTGTCCGCAGCCAATCGTGTGCCTTTGAATGCCAGCCGCGTGCTGTCGGGACTCCAGACGACGCTGATAATGTTGCCGCGCGGGAACGTGTCCCCGGTGTCGCTCTGCGTGAAAGATACCTGTTGAATGCTGCCGCTCCCGTCCGTGTTGACGATGAAGATATTACTGACGGTATTACTAGCGGGGGTGTTGCGTTTCGAGATGAATGCGACGCGCATGCCGTCGGGCGAGATGACCGGGTTGATGTCTCCCGCGGTCGTCCCGTCGGAGATGGTCGCGCCCGCAGCCGTCGTCAACTGCCGCACGCCCGTCCCGTCCGCGTTCATCACGAAGATGCGGAAGCCCTCGTCAATCCCGCCGACAGCGCCCGTCCGGTCGCGGTCAGACGAGAACGCGATCAGACTACCGTCACGCGACGCGGACGGGTGAACGGATTTATGCCTGCCTTCGTTCGTGCAGCCGGTGTCGAAGGTGTTTGCCGTCAGGTTGACGACGTTCGTGGCGTCCGAGTTGAACCCGACGATGCCGCCGAAGTCAACGCCCGTCGAACTCAGGATGCGACCGGGCATTCCCGTTGATTGCGCCCCGACTTCGGGCGTGCGCGTGCCCGATGCGTAGAGCGCGCAGCCCGCGAGGATCGCCATCACGACGGCGACCAGGCGGATGCGAAGACTCGTTCTTTTACCGATAAATTCTGCGGACTGCGTGTTCATGGCTCACACTCCTCTGGTTATCTAATGCGTCAAGGTTGCTTCGGACGCGCGCCTTGCGGATTTCGCGTCTGAGATTTTCTTTCACACACATAACGCGCAAGCCCGTGGGTGAAA
>JBBQGM010000149.1:0-5005 GCA_038322995.1 Pyrinomonadales bacterium | reverse complement strand
CTGTTACCCGGTTCTGATTTAATTATGCGCGCGGTCGGACTGAATCCTACCCGCACGCAACTGCTCGCCACGCTCGGCACACTCGGTGCGGACGTGCGCGTTGAAGACGTGCGTGAACAAGCGAATGAACCGGTGGGCGATCTGCGCGTGCGCGGCGGTCTGATCAACTCGCGCGCGGGCGCGAATGTTTTGCGCGGCAGTGTGATCGCAGGGCTGATTGATGAGCTACCGATCCTCTGCGTGCTGGGCACACAACTCGCAGGCGGCTTGACGATTCGGGACGCGGGCGAGTTGCGCGTGAAAGAGACGGATCGCATCAAGGCGATGGCGTTGAACTTGCGCGCACTCGGCGCGGAGGTGGAAGAGTACGCGGACGGCCTCAGCATCGCCGGCTCCGTGCAACTCACGGGCGCGCGACTCGACGCGCACGGCGATCATCGCATCGCCATGGCCTGCGCCGTCGCCGCGCTCATCGCGCGCGGCGAGTCGGAGATCGCGGGCGCGGACTGTGTGGCCGTCTCCTTCCCCGAATTCTTCACGCTGCTGGCCACGGTGGTGGAAAGCTGATGTCAACCCGAACCCCGCGCATCATCCTCACCGGCTTCATGGCTGCGGGCAAGACGACGGTCGCGCGTGCGCTCGCCGCACAACTCGACTGCGCGTGGCTTGATCTTGATGAGTTCATCGCCGCGCGCGATGGGCGCAGCATCCCGGCGATCATTACTACCGACGGCGAGGCGCGCTTCCGCGAGATCGAAACGGAACTGCTCGGCACGGCCCTCGCCGCGGACGCGCGCATCATCGCGCTCGGCGGCGGCACGTGGACGCTCGCGCGCAATCGTGCGTTGCTCGCACAGCACAAGACGGTCGTCATCTGGCTCGACGCGCCGTTTGAGTTATGCTGGCAGCGCATCACCGGCGACGCCCACGCGCGCCCGCTCGCGCCCGACCGCGCAGAGGCCCACGCACGCTACGAAGAACGGCACGCAACATATCAACTCGCCGCGCACCACATCCGCATCCTTGCGGCACAAAGCGCGGCCCAGATCGCAACGGAGATTTTGACGAGACTCGAATCAGAGTGGAGTATGAATTAGGGGGAAGTGCAATCATGGCTAACAAACAGACGGACGCGCAAGCGCTCAAAGTCGCCAAGACACTCAAACACGCAGACAACTGGAAGCATCTCGCGCGCTGGCACGGCGATGGTTATTACGAACTGCGCACGGACGACACCGGCGACGTGCCCGTGCGGCTCTTCCTCACGCCGACGCTGCTCAACGAAGCGGAAGATATTAGACCTCTTGCAAAAGTCATTTTGACCAAGTGCGAAAGCCAATGATTTAGCGGTTGATCTCTTCAAGGAACTCGACTTTTGCAAGAGGTCTATTCTTTACCGGCAGATCGTCAACGCCACGCGCTTCCCCCGGTACGCGGCTCGTGGTCATCACGCCCGACACACATTATGGCTACGGTGTGCCGGTTGGCTGCGTGCTCATCACTGACTATGAGAGCGGCGCAGTCGCCATGGGGCCGGTCGACTACGACATCGGCTGCTTTACGGCTGATACGCTCGTGCCAACCGTTGCTGGTAATTCGTACCCGATTGGCGAACCGGGCGCGTGCCGCTCGATGAGGCCGCGCCCTGCTACAAGTCGGCGCAAGAGGTGGTGTGCGCGGTCGTCGCAGCGGGCCTCGCGGAGATCGAGCATCGGCTCTGGCCGCTTGCATCACTCAAGGGCGCGGACGAGCGCACAGGTCGCGGGTGCGGTACAGGCCGTAAGCAGACGAGTAAGCGCTACTGAATCTCAGGCGGCGCTTAGCGCCCGGCCGCTTTAACACAGAGGGCGCAGAGACACAGAGAAAAGCGATCTCAAATTTCAGATTTCAAATCTCAAATCTCAGATTTCAAATCCCCCAATCTCAAATCTCAAATCTCAAACCTGCGATCAGCGCTGCACAGTGTCTCTGTGTCCGCTGTGTTGCTGTGCCATCTATAGCTTTCGGAAATGTTTTGTGGTTTTCAAGCTTTGCTTTATTCGTTTGCAATCTCAATTTTAAAACTCAAATCCACAATTCATTTAGAATATGTTGAAATGATCTCGCGCTAATTTCAACTGCCGCCTACCCCAACTGCCCGGCAAAAAGTTTCCCGCCCTGCCCCCGCTCAAGTTTTCCTCAAGTATTTCTCAAGGGGGCGAAGTATGCTGCGCCCATTGCCAAGCAACGCGCCCGAATCTTTGACTTAGGCTTGCGCGCCGTTCCGGCACGACCGAACTTGAGCGCCGTCAAAAGGAGAGAAAGAATATGTCCCGCATGCACCACACGATTATGACCGGCATGGCTTTCGTCATGCTCGTACTGGCTGGGGCCGTCACGACCAAAGCGACGCCCACGATAATCCTAACTCGCGCCGGGCTGAGCGCTAACAACTCGACGATTGACTTTGAAGGGCCGCCGACCAACACCACTAACGGTGTCCCGACCTCGCTGACCTTCCTCGGCGTTACCTTCGCTGGCGATAGCAACCGCCTGAATGCGGGCGTCGAGGTCGTTGCGCCGACCGGCAACCTCGGCAACTCGTCCAACGTGTTGACCACGACCGGCAACAACTTCGACCCGCTCGCCGCCAACGCGCCCTTCAACCTGATCATTTCGCTGCCGACCGGCACGACCGAGCTCGGCTTCGACCTGGCAAACGCCAACAACGGCCCCGGCAGCTTCCAGATTTACGTCAACGGCGCGCTGTTCAACACCGTAGCGACAAGCTTCGGCTCGTTCAGCTTCGTCGGCTTCTCCGATCCGATGGGCATCATGTCGGTGGCGATCCGCGCGCTGGCGGGGGGTGAGCCGGTGCTTGACAACTTCTCCTTCGGCCCGGCCGCGCCCACGGCAACGCCCGAACCGGCCACGATGTTGCTGCTCGGCACGGGGCTGGCCGGCTTGGCCGCAGCCGCGCGGCGGCGACGCCAGCAGAGCAGAGAGTTAGCCATGCTGAGTGGCGGCACACTCGCCTGAGCGCCGAAAAGCTTGTGCGCACAAGGCGGGCGCGGCAGTTGCCCCTGACGTGACCGCCCGTGCGCACAGATTTCAGCTCCTCGTCCGTGCAGTTTGTGAATGTACCTGACACCTAACCCGCAAAGGAGTGAAGCGATGCGCCAGTTCACGAAACAAATCGGTTGCCCCACGGCGACGACGCTGGTTGCTTACCAAAACGGTGCGTTGTCCGTCCTGTCTCGGCAGGCTGTCGGCGCGCATTTGACGAAGTGCGAATTCTGCGCGGCCGAAGCGCAACTGCTCGGCGCGCACCGCGCGCAGCCGCAGGTGGAGGTTGCGCCGCCGCCCATGCCGTTTGCGCTGCTGGCCTTAGCCGAATCAATGCTCGGCGGTATCCCGCGCGCCGCAGCTAGTCGCCAACGCCGCGCGGCCTGAGAAGCTAAACGCTTCGTCCGCGCACGACGCTTAGTTGCCACGTTCCATACTGAAAGGGAACTCATGCACATACAAACTGATAACGTCGCGCCCACACATCCGGCGTTGCCCAAAGCGCTCTTCGTCTGCGCCGCACTGCTCTGCTGCCTGTTCCTCGGCCAGCAGACGGCGCACGCCGACGAGGTGACGCTCGGCGGCTTCACGAACGGCTGCTTCGGCGCGGGTTGCCCGCCGCCGAGCACGAGCAGCCAGCAGACCGCAACCATTTTCGGCCTGACTTTCAATAACTCGACCTTCAGCGGCACGACTTCGGGCGGCTTCCTCGCCATCGGCAACACGGGTCAGCCGCCGGGCACACAGAACCTTAACAACCTCGGCTCGTTCAGGCTCGATCAGAGTGTCGTCGCCATCTATAACGGGCAGCAGTTCTCTTTGCGCGTCACCTTTACGCTGCCGTCGGGCATCGCGGGCGGCAACCCCGCGCAGTTCGAGGCCGTCTTGACCGGCAGCGTCAGCAGCAACGGCAACGGCGGCGTCTTCATCGACTTCGACAACACGGCACGCAACTTCACCTTCTCCTACGTGGACGGCAGCGGGCAACGCTTCAACGGCTCGTTCAACTTTAACGTCAACGACGTGTCGGTGATCGCAGGCGGCGTGGTGCCCGTCTCCGGCAATATCACGGCGGCGCAACAGACGGCCGCCGTGCCGGAGCCGGCGACGATGCTGCTGTTTGGTTCCGGGCTGGCGGGCTTAGCAGCGCAGCTAAGACGGCGGTGCAGGCCGCAAATAGTTTGAGCGCGTAGTTAATTGTTTGCGGGCGAGCGGGGCCGGCGCGGGGGGCGTGCCGGCCTCGCTCTTTTTTGGCAATTTCCGCCGGTTTTTCGCCTTTTTTGCGGCTCAAGTTTTCCTCAAGTATTTCTCAAGCCGCCTGACTATCTTGTACCCGTCGCTTTAAACCGCAAGTTTCATTTGAAAAATCCGTGTTGCCGTGGTCGCCGTCCGGCCGACCCACCAACGTTGAGCGCTACGCCGTTAAAAAGGAGATTCCGAGATGCCACGCAATCTGCTGCAACTACAATTCAACCGCTTGAGCACACGCCTGCGTCTGACGCTGGCCCTCGCGTGCTGCCTGCTCGTCGTCGCGCCCGCGCTCTTCTTCGGCGCGCGCCAGAGCGAAGCGGCGACGCCCACGAGCGGCACGGTCACAACCGCCAACACGGCCGCGAACCCGCTCGTCTATACGTCCGGGCCGTTCAACGTCGCCAACCCGTCGGGCGCGGCCGCGCCCCAGTGCAACCCGCCCGCGTTCCCGTGCGACGACTTCGCGCTGGATGTGAGCATGCCGGCCGG
The DNA here is from genome assembly GCA_038322995.1 of Pyrinomonadales bacterium. Taxonomy (GTDB): domain Bacteria; phylum Acidobacteriota; class Blastocatellia; order Pyrinomonadales; family Pyrinomonadaceae; genus QHXQ01. The sequence goes on along the minus strand of JBBQGM010000149.1, from coordinate 220 downwards.
TTTGATTGACACGAACCAGATCAGAGTGTCGGTGCAATGGCCGAACACAGCAGCAGATTTCGATGCCTCCGCTTATTTCCGTAACCCAAATGGGACGGCGGGCGGACTGGCGACCTCTTCCGGCACTTCGGCCGATCCGGAAGTGATGATCCTGCCGGCCATCACGCAGAAATATATCATCCGTGTCGTGCCCTTCAATCCATTGGGCCAGAGCATCACG
>JBBQGM010000148.1:0-5031 GCA_038322995.1 Pyrinomonadales bacterium | reverse complement strand
GGGTCGTGACCGCGCGACCGGCGAAGTCAAGGGGACCGGCACCCGGGCCGATCTCATGTTCGGCTCTCACGCGGAACTTCGGGCCATCGCCGAAGTCTACGGGGCTGACGATGGGCAAGAGAAGTTCACCAAAGACTTTGTTGCGGCGTGGACCAAGGTGATGAACCTTGACCGCTTCGACTTGAAGTAAGCTCGACGTTGACGGTCAGAGCGCAAGGGCAAACATTCTCAGGGCGGTATTCTGCAGCGATGTTGGCCTGACGCAGTCACTTAGTCGCGCAAAAGAGGTGATCCGCTAGCGGATCACCTCTTAGTTTTTTTCAAAGCGCATAATGATTGCGGTCGAGACTCGACGCGACATAGGTGGGTCAAACCCGACAAACGGAGAAAAAGTCTCATAGGAAATCGCAGAACTTTAAACGTAGCCTAGTTTAGCTCTGCTTTTGACATCCCATTTTACCTGCTCTATTGAACCCTCAATTTTGGTCAGGTCAAAACATGTTGGCATGACTGCGTTTCTTCTCTTGAAATTCTTGCGGCCTGCGCTCTCGAGGCAATCTGTCGTGCATTGGCTTGAGCCACAGGAAGCGTCTGAGCCTTGACACAACGGCCTTTCTGTTAAGAGTCGCGTTCTGTGTAGTCAATAAACATCGAGGTCTGAGCCATGCCAGTGCCACTCTGCCAATATCTGTAGTGTAAAGAGTTGAATCTTAGAGGCCAATGGGCTGTAAATGCTATGAGTCGTTGGCCCATCACAAAGCAGGTATTCTATGAGAGATTTTCTCCGTTTGTCGGATTTTACCCAAGATCGTCATGCCGGGGAGAAGTTGGCCGTATAGCAACAGTTGTGAGAGGTTGCTCCGGGACGTTTCCCTCAACACTCCTCTTACGGTGAGAGCATCAACTCTCGTTCTTTCAGGAGCAGCACTACGCCTGCCGGCTACTACGGCACTGCTATCGCAGAGCGTCGAGCGCGGCGTGTATCTCTTCGAGGGTCGGGCGCTGCTTGTAGTCCGTTTCGATCTTCGCCCACGCGACGCGCCCCTGCTTGTCAATCACGTAAACAGCCGGGTGCGGAATGCCTTCCTGTTCACCTCCTGCGTAGGCCGGATCGCGCAGACCATAAGCGTCTATCGTCTTGTGTTCGGGGTCGGAGAGCAGCGGGAAGTTGACTGCGCCGCGCCCGTCCGCCGCGATCTTTTCGGCAAGCTGCCGACTCCTCTCCGCGCTGTCCACGCTGACGGCGTAGAGTTTGACGGCTTCATCCTTTTGCAAAAGCGAGCGCAGGCCGGCTAACTGCCGGGCGCAATACGGTCACCAGTAGCCGCGGTAAAAGACGAGCACGACGGGCGTCTGCCCGCGCGCGGCGGAGAGCGTTATCTTGGTTCCCTTTTGATCTTGGAGGGTGAAGTCCGGCGCGGCGTCTCCGGCTTTGACGGGCGACTCGCGGACGGCTGCTACTGCTGCGTTGGCGGCGGGCGTTGGCGGGGTTGATTGTGCCGCGCTCTGCTGTGGGCCAGACGCACACGCGAGCCCGAACATAGTCACGACAAGGAGGGCGATGATTTGTTGTTTCATTGCTCTATATAAGCGAACAGTTGAGGGTAATGCAAACAGGCGAGGTGGCGAACAAACGCAGGCGGGCGGCGCGAAATAATTTTTCGCGCCGCCCGCCTTGTCGTCTTGCGAGTTGTTCGACTTTAGCGCGGCGCGCTCGCCGTTAGGGTGACTTCCGTCCCGCTCATCAACTCAAGATCGTCGCTGCCCTGCGCGTAGACGGAACCCGCGCCCGCGCCCGCGCCGACCGTCGCGCCGATGGCCGCGCCCTTGCCGCCGCCGAGGAGCGCGCCGAAGATGGCTCCGACCGCCGTGCCGATGGCCGTCCGGGCGACAGTCGTATTAGTGCGGCTGTCGCCTTCCGCGACACTGCCTTCGTTGTCCACGCGCACGCTCTCGCCGCCCGGCGACTGCACGCTGTTGATTAAACCGGCGAAGCGATAGCTGCGCCCGTCGCGCAGGCGGATCGAGTCGAAGTTGAACGTGATGTCGGAACGTCCCGTGATGCGCCCCGAACGCTCGACGTTCGATAAGTAGCCTTCGATGATCGCGCCGTCGTACAGCGAGGGCGAGCGCACGTTCATCGTGAAGCGGTCACCTTCCCGCGCCGTCCGCGTGGTCAGTGCGTTGTTGAGGACGGCGACGAGTTGCGTCCCGTTGGGCACGACGAACTCACTATTGACCGCGCCGTTCACCGCGCCGGTGGTCGGATAAGCCGGAGTCGTCTGGTAGAGATTCAGTTGCGCCGTGTCCGAGGTTTTGTCGTAGTAGCTGCGCACGGTGATCTGCTGGTTCGTCCGCTCGGCGTAGATGCGACGCGTGACCTGCAAACTCCTGCCGTCGTTGCCGGGCATGAAGGCGATGTGGAAATCGTTAATGCGGTCGCCTTCCGAAGCGATGCTGAGTTGGTCGCCGTAGAACCTTGCCGTCACTTTCGACGCGCGGTTGTTCGGGTAGCGTTCGGCGTGCTCGCGCCCGTCCGCCTCAATCGTCACCTGCGGGGCGCGCGTCGAGGCGATGGTCACGTTCATGCCGCGCCGCTCGATGGCGAGCACGTCGGGCGGGCCGAGCCGGTTGACGACGCTGTTATAGACGCGCTGCCGATCTCTGCGGGGCAAATTGCGCGTGGCGTTCGTCGCCACAGTGCGCGGGTCTTCGCTGCGCGAGAGGTTGAGGCGATAAGTTCCGGTCAAACGCGCGTCCGCGTTGTATGTGTTATTGCCGTTATCAAGCGGCGCGGTGTAAGGCGTGTCAACGCGGCGGGCGATCTGGTAGGCGGCGGCGAGCCGGTTGAGATCGGCTTTGAGCAGCCTCCAGTCCTGCTGCGCGCGGTACGTCAGACTGTTGCGGCGCATCACGTCGTTTAAGAGCGAGGCGCGTCCGAGCACGAGTTCAACGTCGGCGTCGGTTGACTGGCGGGCGTTGAAGCGATCCTTCAGCGTGTCGGTGGACGCTTCAAAGGCCGTGACCAGTTTATTGACATCGTCTTCCCGTTGCGTGCCGTTGAGCCGGCTCTGGTCGAGCGCCTGTTCGAGACTCCGGCTGAACTTGTCGGAGCGCGTCTCGATGCGCCGCACGAGTCGCTCCATGTTGCGGTCGTTGTAGCGATACTGCGGCGCGCTTTGCGCCTGCACCACGGTTGTGATTGACGGCAGACCGACGCTGATGAACGCCACCGCCACCATTAGTGAAATTAACTGCTTGACTCTCTTCATTGCTGTTCTTCCTCCTTAAATTATATGCGCCCGAATTCGCGGGCAATGATGCTCGTGCGAGTTAAGCGTTCGCCTTCGCGTGCGCTCGTCACACAAAGCCGGTTTGTCTGGAGGGAAGAGACGGGGGAGCAGACTAACGGGGGACGTAACTGAATTAACGGGGGAACGCGCAGCGTCAGAAACGTTCTGCGAGCAAAATCGTCAAACTCATCTTTCCGGTTCAGGTCCTGAGATCATCTCCGGGACTTGATTTTCGGGAACGATGCGTCTCCCGTTCTCTACAAGTTTGGACGGCAGCGATTTGATCATAACCATCCCACAGCGGCAGATGGGAGTGTCGGAAGCGTTCTCCCGCAGTGAGCCGATACGGAAACGATGGCCGCACTCCTTGCAGATGTACATCTCGTTGAGTTTGAGTCCGCGCACGAGCCATTCGCGCCCACACCCCAGACACTGAACGGCTATCTGCTGCAAACGCTTGAACGCCGATGGTAGCTGTTTTGCTTTCATGTTGCGCGCCCGGTGACCGTTACTTGTTCTCAAGGTCTTTAATCAGCGACTTCATCTCGTCAATTTCTTTACGCTGTGCCTTGATGATGCTGTCGGCAAGTTTGCGAACGCGCGGGTCTGAGATATGAGCGCGCTCGCTGGTCAGGATCGCAATCGAATGGTGCGGGATCATGGCCTTCATGTAGGAAACCTCCTCGACGGTCTCCTGGCTGCGAACGAGCCAGAGCGCGAGGGCAAACACCACCACGCTGCCGGCGACAATCCCGATATTCGCCCGCCGGTTCGTGTACATCTTCCGCATGAACCCCAGCATGACGACGGCCATCGTCGCCCCCATCACGAGCGCCATGTAGGTTCTGGTCTCACTGAAAAACACATGGTCTAATTGGTAAGTGTTCAAATACATCAGCCCCAGCATGATGACGGTGGCCGTCGCAATCATGGCGCCGAATTTTCCGTAATTGTTCATCTGCATAGTTTGTTCGCGGGTGATGTTCCGTTACCTTTCAGTTGCCGGACTGCCGCGCAATCCGTTCAGGTTGATTAGCGGTCATGCCTAACGCATCTTTTGCATGGTCACGGTCGTGATCGGCGAGTCTCCGGCGGTGCGGCTGTACGAGACCCAGTATTTAGCTACGGGGTAGCGGACGAGTTGGAACATCGAGCCGTTAGCTTTAGCCGGAACCTCTTGGCCGAGCACCGTCATGGCATCGGGCGCGTCGCTCTTTTTACCGATGTAGCTGACGGAGATAGCCCGCACCAGTCCTTTACCATCATAGTAAACCTGCGCCGTCTCCTGATCGGAGAAGACGAAAAAGTCCTGCTTCTTCCCCTTCTCTTTCAAATGATCCATTTTCGCGCGCACCTCGTCGGCGCTCATGCCGATGCGCACGCCCTTGTAATTCGTGAACACAGGCATGACTACGGCGGGCGACGCTTTTTCTTTCGTGGCAGCAGCGGTGGCGGTCGCGGTATTGTCCACCACCTGCGAACCCGGCGTCGCGGCTGGCGTCGGCTGCGCCTCCTGCGCGTTGACGTAAGGAGCGGCCAGCAGCAACGCCCCGAATAACGCCAGCGCACCCGATAATTGATAGAAGTTCTTGGTTAGCAATGGTTCGGACAGAATTAAGCAGCGATAGCCGCGTAACTCTTGAGATATTCAAACTGCGGATGATTTTTCACCGCACTTTGGTCTAAGGCTAACTTGGAAATTATCAAGTTGAGCAAATGTTCATTGAAAAATCGTTGT
>JBBQGM010000147.1:0-5047 GCA_038322995.1 Pyrinomonadales bacterium | reverse complement strand
CGACCGTGGCCGCTTAGAAGAGTTTGCCCGCGCCTTGACGACAGAATTTCCGGCGGAGAAGAACGCGGCGCAAGAGTTGAACCCGGACAAATGGGCGCAGGAGAGTCACATGTTGGCCGTAACGTTTGTTTATAACTTGCCGGAGAATTCGCCGCCGACCGACGAGTACAACACGAAGGCGCGGGCCATCGCGCGCCAACGCCTCGCGCTTGCAGGCTATCGTCTGGCGGCAGTCATTAACAGCATCTTCCCCGAAAGCAAACCTGGCGCGTAGACCGGCAAAAACGCATATAAAGCACAAGGCGGCGTCTCATGCGAGACGCCGCCTTGTGCTTTCGGGCGTTGCCGCTTCAGGCTTAGAACTGAAGCTTCAGCGCGAATTGGATGACGCGCGCGGCCTCGCCGGTCTGGATGATGGTCTGCGTCGAAGGTGGTGAGACCGCAGCACAACAGGTCTGGGCGAAAGGGCTCGATGGGTTGATGCTGGGGCTGCCGACCGAGGCGTCGCGCGGGTTATCGAAGTTCGTGTGGTTCAGGGCGTTGAACATCTCCGTGCGGAATTGCACGCGCACGCGCTCGTTGATCGGGAATATCTTGATGAAACTCATGTCGAGATTCCAGTAGCCGGGCGCGGTAAAGATGTTGCGACCCGCGCCGTTTTGCCCCGGCGCGGGGACGGCGAAGGCATTGCGGTTGGCGAATAGCACGGGGCCGACCACACCGGGCAGGTTTTGCAGGCGCGGCCGGATATTCGGATCAAGCACGACCGCGCGCGATTCGTGCGCCGAGTTTGCGGTGCGTTGACCACTGCGGACGGCGAACGGCTCGCCGGAGAAGGCGTTGAAGATGCCGTTGATGCTCCAACCGCCGAGCAGTTGATTGACGATACCGTGTGCGTCGCCGAAGTACCGACGACCGTGCCCGACCGGTAGATCATAGACTGCGGCTGTCGTGAAGACGTTCCGGCGGTCGAAGTCGGAGCGGGCGCGCTCTTCGCGGAAGTTGCGGTCGTCGGTCGGGGTGCGCGAATTGGTAGTGGAGAGACCGCCGCCGGACGACGCGCCGACGGGATCGACCGACTGCGTGTCGATGGACTTGCCGTGGGTGAAGGCCAAGTTCATGCCGAGACCCTGCGCGAAGCGTTTGCGCAAGGTGAACTGCGCGGCGTGATAATAAGAGTCGCCGCTGTTGTCCAGATAAGTGATCACGCCGAACTGTTGGTTCGGGCGCAGGCGCGCGTTCAGCGTGTTGTTCTCGATGCGCTGGGCGAACGCGCCGGCGGCGTTGGCGGGCACTATGCCTGTCGCCGCATTGCCCGGTTCAAGTTCGCTGATCGCGCCGCCGGAATTAACCACCGAAGCAGTGACGCCGGAGATGGACAACAACGGAATCTGCGACGCGGGGATCGGGTTGGTGCAGGTGAAGCCGGTACCACGCGGGCCAGAGCCGTTTGGCAGACAGCCGCGTCGGAGATTCTCTTGCAGCAACAGGAAGGACGGCAAGATCGTGTCGGGGTTGATCTGGTTGATGTTGTAAGCCATGTAGAGATGGTTGCCGCGCCGGCCGACGTAAGCGGCCTGCGCGACGAACCCACCGGGCAACTCGCGTTGCAGGCTCAAACTCCATTCATGCACCGTCGGCGTCTTCATCACCGGCGCGAAGACTGTGATCGGTGGGGCGTTGCCGAACGTCGTAGGCTGAAGCGTCAGGAACTCTGACGGCTTTCTTGTGGGCGGGGGGAGTAGTTGGGGGAAGCCGCCGCTGATGTTGGTGTTGGGCGGGGGCGTGCAGCCGTTCGACGCGGTCGTGAACGGGGAGGTCGAAGAGCAAGTGACGAGCAAGCCCGGCACACGGCCCGCAGCCGCCGTGATCTGGAACGACGAGATCGGATCGTAGGCGATGCCGTAGCCGCCGCGAATCACGCTCTTGTCATTCTCGCCGAACAACGTGCGCATGAAACCGCTCTTAAACTGCGGCGTATAGGCGAAGCCCACGCGCGGGCCAAAGACACCTAAGTGATCATTTTTGTACCAGCTGTTAGCTTTGACAAACGCAGTCGGTCCCTGTTGGATCGGTGTGCTGGCGACCAGCACATCGCCGCCGCGCGTCGTGCCCGGCGGGTTGACCTCATACCGCGCGCCGTAGTTCAGCGTGAGATTCGGGCGGACGCGCCATTCGTCCTGAAAATAGAAATTGTACTGATTGAGGATGTGCTTCTCGGCAAAGAGCGTTACCTGATCACCGACCTTAAAGGGCAGGAAGGCATCTTGGCCGAGGTTGCCGATGAAGGTCTGCTGAATGACGGCGGGCAGCCCGTACAAGTTATTGATCAAGTTGCCCAGCGTGACGTTGTCCACCGTCGAGTTGATGTTTGCTGCGGCGTTGAAGCCATCATTTGGGGACGTTATCTGCCCGTTGGCGTTTCGCACGATGAACGGATTGCGCGTGCCGGACGCGAAGGTGATCAACGGCGTGACATTGATGCCACCCGGTTGCCCGCGTCGATCCACATGGCGATAGAAGCGCGCATTGACGCCCACGCGGTAGAGGTGCGCGCCACTGGTGATGCTGAGATTATCGAGGAACTGCGGCGTGGTGATGGCGCGTTGCGTGCGCGGCGTGTTGTTGTACGGCTCGCTGATGTTGCTGAAGTCGAACGGCGGCACATCGGGGAACGCCGGGTTCGCTTCGCCCTGCGTGAACAGGAAGAGGAAGCGCGCGTAGCCGGCGGTGAACTCGTTGACGATGCGCGGCGAGAAGACGTGCCGGTAGCTGAGCGCGAGGTTCGACGTGCGGCGGAAGACTTCGCCGAGCGGCGGTGTACCGGGGAAAACTTGCGGTCGTCCGTTGAGCGGATCACCCTTCAAGGTATTGTAGTCCGAGAAGAGGTAGCGGCCGAAGATACTGTTGTTGTCGTTGATGGTGTGGTCGATGCGCGCGGCGATGGCCGGGCCTTTGATCTGCGTCGGCGGATTCCAGAGATAGGCGGCCGTGTTCAGCCCGTCTATGTTGGTGCCGCTGCCGACAGCGAAGTTGTTGGGCAGCGGGTAGGCATTCACAATGCCTGCGACCGTCGTGTCCAGCGTCCGCCCGACCGTGTTGTTGCCGGCCGCGCGTATGTCATAAGTGCGGACGCAGCCGAACGACGTGGCGGTGGCGCAGACGGGGACGCGCAATGCGCCGGTGGCCGGATCGACGAGTAGGAGCGAGTTGCTTGTGACGGCCGTGCCGTTGACGAGGAACGGATTAGCCGGGTCGGGCACGAAATAGCGGAACAGTCCTTGCCGCGCCTGTGCCGTGTAAACGACGGGCACGCCGAAGGTCTGATCAACCGGCTGCGTGAACTTGATCTGGTTGTCCTGATAGCTGCCGAAGAAGAACGTCTTGTTCTTGCGAATGGGGCCGCCCGCCTCGCCGCCGAACTGGTTCAGCTTGATGACCGCTTTGTTTTGCTTCAGCGCGTTGGCGAAAAAGTCGCGCGCGTTGAGCGCTTCGTTGCGCAGGAAGTAGTAGATGCTGCCGTGTATCTCGTTCGTGCCGCTGCGGGTGGCGACGGAGACCGACGCGCCGCTGTTGCGCCCTTCTTCGGCGGTCGCGTTATTCGTCGTGACCTTATACTCCTGCACGTTGTCGGGATTGAGCCGGTAGAGATTGCTCACCGGATTGGGCACACTGGATTCGTTGGCCTCGATGCCGTCAATGGTGACGTTGAAGGCGCGGTCACGCGAACCGTTGACGTGGACGCCCGACCCCGCGCCGCCCGCCGAACGCTGCACGACGCCCGGCTCAAGCACGAGCAACGTAAGCGGGTTGCGCCCGTTCAACGGCAATTGCTCGATGGCTTTCTGCTCGACGACGTTGCCGATGGTGGCGTTCGAGGTCTGCAACTGCTCCGCGCCGGCCTGCACCGTCACGGTCTCGGTGACCTGACCAGGTTCGAGCGCGATGTCCGCGCCGAGCGGCGTGCCGACTTCGAGTACGTTGCCGGTCTTCTGCGATGTCTTGAAGCCCGTGCGCTCGACCTTGATGGTGTATGCGCCGACAGGCAAAGAGGGGAAGGCGAAGAGACCGGAATCAGTGGTGGTCTGCGTCTGCGTAGCGCCGGTGGCCTCGTTCGTGGCGGTGACGGTTGCGCCGGGCACGACCGCGCCGGTCGTATCGGTGACGGTGCCCGTGATGCGCGAGGTGCTGGTCTGCGCTGCGACCATGCCGGTCAACAATGCGCCAAGTAGCAAACAAAAGAAGGTGCGAATGAGCGAGCGGGTCATAGGGGAAATCCTCCTCAAACTTCTGTATTGGTAACGAAAGAAGCAGCAGCCGTCCGCGTAACGGACAGGTATTGGGTCGCAAGCGACGGCGGCAGTCAGACGAATTGAGCGACGGAAAAAAGCGCGCCCTGCGCTCGTGCGAAGCGGTCAAACTTGAAACACGTCTACGTTGCGATCCCGGCTGATCGGCGCGCAACGCAAACTGCCTGCGTCGTTGTTGGGCGCAAGTATACAGCCAAGTCCTAAGTCGTCAAGCCAAAAGCACCGACCGGGCATGCACGCCGCAAGCACGCTCACTTATAGCTTTGATAAAAACTTTTAGCTTTGCTTATTACGCGCGGTTTCACTAGAATGTCCGCGCTGAACAAGCACCGCATTCGTTTGATTCGTTCCTACGCCGTTTCCATCAAGGTAGAATCAGGGTTACCCCGCAAGCCTCGGGCGCTGTGCGCTTGCGGGGGCGGCGGTTCCTTAGCGGCCGTTCTCGAACTTACTTTCAGACAATTAGGGAGTTGAGCCTTATGAAGATGAAACCATGTTTGCGCTTCTGCCTCTGTCTCGCGCTGCTAACAGGTGGGTTCGGTAGTGCGCTGGCGCAAGGGACTGCGTCGCGCGTGACCGGCGTCGTTACCGACCCGTCCGGCGCGGTCGTGCCTGAGGCGAATGTGACTTTAACCAATGAGGGCACGCAAGTCTCGTTTACCACGCAGACCACTTCGACCGGCACTTACGTCTTCGACTCGGTGCAGGTCGGCAAGTACACGGTGACGGTGGAGAAG
>JBBQGM010000146.1:0-5151 GCA_038322995.1 Pyrinomonadales bacterium | reverse complement strand
TACTTTTGCGCGGCTTCGGTTTATAATCAAACTTAACCTTATTCATTGCACTCGCACCAAAGGAGCATTCATGACCGAGCAGCTTAGCAAACGTCCCGCCCAGATTAACTTCGCGGGGCGTGTCCTGTTCCTGACCGAAGACACACAGCTTATCCGTCGCCAACTCGCAGACAGCAAAGATTTATTGTTCGATGCAAACACGCCTTTGATGAACAACATCTCGACCGACGAGATCACGCCGGGCTGGGTTTGTTTCTATTATGACGAAACGCTCGGCGAGTACGTCTATGTCGGCATGCGCGAGGGCGCGGTGCAGAAGGATGAAGTGAAGCAGGGCGGCTTCGCGGTCGTCGTCTCCGGCTTGTCGAAGGGCTGCGGCTCGTCGCGCGAGACCGCGCCGTATGCGGAGCAGGCGGCCGGCGTCAAACTCGTCATCGCCCAAACGATTGAAAAAATCTACGGCCAGAACGCACAGAACATCGGCCTGTTAACTTCAACCGACTTCGGCCTCATCGAACGCATCCGGCGCGGCGAAGAGATTCCGCTCGCAGAGTTCACGCGCGGACTTGATCCGATCTCGCAAGCCATCGTCGAGCACGGAGGACTGTTCAACTACAACAAAGCGCGGCTCGCGGGCACGGTCACGCCGCCCGCGCTTGAGACGACGCGGCGGCCGATGAATATCGTCGAGAAGATCATCGCGCGGCATGCGTTCGTGCGCGCGGGCGAGATCGGGGTTGCAGCCGTCAAACCGGGCGATGCATTGTTCGCCGTTGCGGACGTGCGCTTCTCGCACGAGTACGTGACGCCGATGGCGGCGTCGCTGTTCAAACAGGCATTAGGCGAAGATGCGCGCGTGACCGAAGCGGAATCGGTCTATGCGTTCCGCGATCATCTGACGTTCTTAGGCCGCGTGATGTCAGAAGACAAACGCAAGCTGGGCTTGCTTGAGCGCGCTAATGGTCTTGCTACGACGCAGGAGTCGTTCACCGACGAGCAGGGCATCAAGCTGTATGGCGGAACGGAGGAGCGCGGCTCGGAAGCGATCTGTCACAACGCGGTGGTCGAAGACATCGCGCTGCCCGGTCAACTCGTCATCGGCACGGACTCGCACACCTGTATGGCGGGCGTGCTCGGCTGCTTCGCCTTCGGCGTCGGCTCGACCGACATGGCCAACGCTTGGTACACGAAAGACGTGCGCGTGCGCGTGCCCGATGTCGTGCGTTTCGTGTTGACAGGCGAGAAGCGCGCCGATGTGTCCGCCAAAGACGTGATGCTCAAGATTCTCGCGACCGATTACATGAAGCAGGGGCGCGGCATCGGGCAGGTGTTGGAATTCGCGGGCGATGGGATACGCGATTGGCCGATTGACGAGCGCGCCACGTTGACGAACATGGCGGTCGAAGCCGGCGGCTTCACCGGCATCATCGAACCGGACGAGGTCGTCGTTGAATACTTAACGCGCACGCGCGGGCTTGCTGCCGACGAAGTACGCAAAGGTTTTCTACAAAGCGATCCGGATGCTGAATATGCGGCCGTTTTCGAGATTGACTTGAGCGAGATTCGGCCGATGGTGGCGACGCCGGGCGATCCGCGCAACGGCGTGAACATCAGCGACCTCACGACCGAAGTTAAGATCGACGCGGCCTACGGCGGCTCATGCACCGGCGGCAAGATGGCGGACATGGACATGTACGCGGCCGTGTTGCAGCGTGCGGTCGAGCGCGGTCAGCGCGTCGCGCCGGGCGTGCATTTGTATCTGCAATTCGGCTCGCAGAAGATCAAAGAGTACGCGCGCAGTCGGGGCTACATCGAACTCTTCGAGCGCGCGGGCGCAGAGTTGATCGATCCGTCGTGCGGTGCGTGCATCAACGCGGGGCCGGGCGCGTCGCGGTCGGCGGAGACCGTGACGGTGAGCGCGCAGAATCGCAACTTCCCCGGTCGCAGCGGCCCCGGTCAGGTTTATCTGGCGAGTCCCTACGTCGTCGCCGCGTCCGCGATTGCCGGGCACATCGTCGAGCCGGAAGAGTTTCTCACCGAACGCGCAACGGAATTTGTAGGTGCATGATGGCGCTCCACTATCCCGGCGCGGCGGCGGACGTGACCGCGAAACGCGACAAGTACGCGCGCATCGAGCGCGAGCGCCGTTTTCTGTTGCGCGACTTCCCCGCCGGCCTTGAGCGCACGCACTATCACACGCAAATCTTCGACAACTACATCACGGACACGCGCCTGCGCCTGCGCAAAATCCGCGAGCCTTACAAACGCGAGTGGACTTGGAAACTGACGCAGAAGTTCGCGCCCGACCCGACGGACTTCGCGCGCACGTTCATCACCAATATCTATCTCTCGCAATACGAGTACGAACAACTTGCCGTCTTCGAGGGCAACGAGATACGCAAGAATCGTTATCCTTACGAGCACGAAGGCCGCGCTTACTCAATTGACGTTTTTCTCGGCACGCTCTGGGGTTTGATCCTTGCGGAGACGGAGTTCGCGTCTGACGAAGAGATGAACGCGCTCACGCCGCCGCCCTTCGCCGTGCGCGAGGTGACGAACGACGAGATGTTCACCGGCGGCCGGCTCGTGCATCTGACGAGCGATGAGATTCGCGCCGAGTTGCTGCGGCGCGGCGACAGCAACGCACCGCCCACCGAGGCAGCAACCGCCGATGCCTGAGTCCGCGCCAACCATCTACACCATCGGGCACGGTCGCCATCCGTGGGCGTACTTCCTCGCGTTGCTCAAGCAGTATGAGATTGAACTCGTCTGCGACGTGCGCAGCGCAGCCCGTTCGCGCTGGCCGCAGTACAACGGGCGCGTGCTGGAAGCGTCGCTGCATGCGGCGCGGATCGGTTACGAATGGTTGCCGGAATGCGGCGGCAAAGTCGTCGCGCCGCCGGAAGAATTAGGGCGTGGGCTTGATCGCATCATGGAACTCGCCGCCGACGCGCGCATCGCGCTGCTCTGCTCCGAGTCGCAACCATTAACGAGTCACAAGCAGCCGCGCGCCCACTGTCACCGCGTCGGCCTACTCGCCTCACCCTTGCGCGCACGCGGCGCACGTCTCATCCACATCCTGCCCGACGGCGCAACGCTCGAAATTGACGAGACAACGCTGCCGTCTATTTGGTAGGACTGCGGCGAGCAATAAACTAAGCGGCGTAGTTACGTATTTATGGCCCGAACGGAAGTAATTTGAAATCAACTTTGTAGGTCAACACACGCACATTTTTCAATCCCTTAACTGCATATTTGAGGGCATCGTCAACATCTTTGGCGATAATGATTCCACGGGTTTGTTGACCTTGCTTAGCAAGATTCTCATCAACCCAATTGATATATCTCAAGATTTGCCCGACAGCGGCATCGCTACTTTTTCCACGCTTCAATTCAAGTACAACAAAATCTCCGCTTGATTTATCAATACATAGAAAATCGATACTCCATGAACCGGCCGGGAACTGCCTTCCGCTTTGTTCGTCTGATTCATATCGGACTAGACCTGCGCCGAAGTTGATATTCTTCCAATTCTTATCTATGAACTCTTCCAGATGAGCTTCTAGGGCGAATTGACTTTCGCTAAGAATAGCATCTTCCAGTTTGCTGATTTCGGCGAGCGGCAACTTACGTCCATCTACAATTGCTCGAAAATCATCCTCTGATAATTGCCTTACACCACCCTGAAAATAGGCGTACCAATTCTCTTTGTTCTCAATAAATTTTAGAACTGGAACCAAATCTTTGACTGAGCGGGGATCATCCCATAACTCAATATGCTCAAGGATGACGCCATAGTCTGGGCGGTAAAACGCCTTGCCATGACCGTATTTATCTTTTTGGTCGTCTGAAAGCGTAAAAGAGCTTGTGGCGAGAGTCGCTGTAGCTGCAAATACCATAGGTGGCCAACCAGCGTAGAAGGCTACGCGATCACCTTGCTTAAGATAACGACGATTGGGCGTTCTTTCGCCAAGTCCCCAAAACTTGTCACTTATACGTTGCTTTAGAATATCTTCTGCTTCAAGTATCTCTCCGTCTGCTTTTTTATGTGTTACGGTAAACATCCAGTAATTCATGTGCTACCTCCAACGATCATTTAAACACTTAACAGATGTTTATGTACCCGCAGCCTCGGCAGTCTCGCCGTGTGTGTACTCACCGGCGTGGGCGCGGGCGAAGTAGGCGGCGAGGAGGAAGGCGAGGAACATGATGGCGGCGGCGGCCCAGAAGGTGCGGAAGAGCGAGGTGTCGCTCAGGTTGTGTAGCCTCTGATCGAAGCCGTAGGTGGCGACCGCGCTGAAGATGAGCCACGCGGAGATGGTCGGGCCGACGGTGCGCGCGAGGCTGGCGACCGATTGCGTCACGCCCAGTACGCCGCCCTGTTCGCCCGCGCCCGCGCTCTTCGACGCGAGCGTTTGCAGCGACGGTGTCGCCAGCGAGTTGCCGAGCGCGAAGCCGCCCGCGACGAGCAGCAACCAGAGCAGTCCGACCTGCGGCCCCAGGTAAGGAATGGCGAAGAGGCTGCCCGCGAACAGGAGCGCGCCGATGACGACGAGCGGCAGTTCGCCGAAGCGTTTGACCAAACGCCCGATCAACCCGCCTTGTATCACGACGCCGACGATGCCGACGAACATGAAGATGTAGCCGTTGTGCAGCGCGTCGTAGCCGAAGCGGTACATGGTGAAGAGCGCGAACGAGGTCGTCATGATCGAGAAGGCGACGACGAACAGGAAGTAGATGGCGAGTACGAAGGCGAGGCGCGTCTGTTTGAGCGCGGCGAAGAGTTGCGACCAGCGACCCGTGGCGGCCGACGCGCGGGCCGGGTGATCCGGCGTGATGGTTTCGGGCAGCGTGAAGTAGAGCAGCGCGGCGTTCGCGAGGGCCAGTCCGGCTGCAAAGAAGAAAGGCACGCTGATGCCCCAGCGACTCAAGATGCCGCCGATGGCGGGGCCGAAGGTGAACCCCAGGCCGAACGCCGCGCCGATGAAGCCCATGCCCTTCGCGCGTTCTTCTTTCGTCGTCACGTCGGCGATGTAGGCTTGCGCGGTCGAGATGTTGCCGCCCGTGATGCCGTCAATGATGCGCCCGGCGAAGAGCATCCAGAGGGTCGTCGCGAAACCGAGAATCAGGAAGCCGAGACTTGTGCCGAGT
>JBBQGM010000145.1:0-5189 GCA_038322995.1 Pyrinomonadales bacterium | reverse complement strand
CTTCAACGACGCGCGCTGAATGCGCATCTCGAACATGATGATCGCGCCCGCGATGATCACGCCGGCTAAGGCCGACAACCCGCGACTGCCCGGCACAGGATGGAGCATGAAGCCCGCGCCACCAAGAATCGCGACGAAGATAAAACGGATAATGATGAGGTCTGCCTGCATAACGCGGGAGATAGTACCACGCCCGTAACGCGCCGTCACGAAAAGCTTGCAGGCGCAGTACGGTCATGGCCCGCACGACGCCCGCGTTAGTTGCAGGTGCGCCCTAGCCGATACCTCCCGCGTCGTGCTTGTCTCCACGCTCATCTACCGCTGCAACCAGAGCGCGCTTACATTGACCCTGTATCCCGCATGATCATATTCTCTTCGCTATTACTCAGGTGCTGTTGCCTGAAACTTGACCTTGGGCGCTGTCCGCTCAAATTTAACTTGACTATGCCCACACCTCCCCCGCATGACGATTTGCTAAGTGAGGCGGACAAACTGGCGGCAGGTCAGCAGTTTGGTCATTTCCAGATCATCACGCTGCTTGGGGTCGGCGGCATGGGTGCAGTTTATTTGGCTCATGATGCAAGGCTCGGCCGCAAGATCGCCCTCAAGCTGCTGCCGTCATATTTCACCAATGACGCCGACCGCGTGGGGCGTTTCGCGCAGGAGGCACGCTCGGCTTCGGCCTTGAATCATCCCAACATTCTGACTATCTATGAGATCGGCCGCGTGGCTGACCGGCACTTTATCGCCACCGAGTTTGTCGAAGGGGAAACTTTGCACGCCCGTATGGGGCATGAGGGGAAGCTACCCCTTATGGCGGCGCTCGACATGGCGATACAAATCGCTTCGGCGCTCGCGGCGGCGCACGCAGCCGGCGTGGTGCATCGCGACATCAAACCGGAAAATGTGATGGTGCGCCGTGACCAGCTTGCCAAGGTACTCGACTTCGGCCTGGCGAAACTGACCGAGAAAAATGACGACGCGCCTATCGACCTACTAGCCCCGACCCGCGTCATGGTCAGGACGACGCCGGGCATGGTAATGGGTACGGTCGAGTATATGTCGCCCGAACAAGCGCGGGGCAAAGTCGTTGATGCCCGCACAGACATTTTCAGTCTGGGCATTGTGCTGTACGAAATGCTCACGGGCAGCTCACCGTTCGCGGGCGAGACCACGAGCGACGTGCTGGCCGCGATTTTGAAAACCGACCCAGCCGCGCCGTGCAGCATCAATCAGGCCCTGCCGGTCGAACTCAACCGAATAGTTAGCAAAGCGCTGGCGAAAGACTGCGCTGAGCGCTATCAAACGACCAACGATTTGCTTGCGGACTTGCGGCAGTTGCAGAAGCGCCTCGAATTTGAGGCGGCAGTCGAGCGCGAGTATGGCATCACGCCGACCGACGGTTTGCAGCCTCCACCAGCCACCACGCACAACGCCAATGCGGTCACGCGCAGATTCACCACGGAGACAAGCAATTCAATTGCCGTGCTGCCCTTCGCCAACATAAGCAACGAGGCCGAGAACGAATACTTCTGCGATGGCCTGGCGGAGGAGTTGTTGAACGCGCTGGCGAAGATTGAAGATTTGCAAGTGGCGGCGCGCACATCGGCCTTCTCGTTCAAAGGCAAGCATGCCGAGGTCGGCGAGGTCGGGCGTATCTTGCGGGTGCAGACAGTATTGGAAGGTAGCGTGCGGCGGTCGGGCAATCGGGTGCGCGTCAGTGTGCAGTTGGTCAATGCAGCGAACGGCTATCAACTTTGGGCGGAGCGCTACGACCGCGAGTTGCACGACATCTTCGACATGCAGGACGAGATCACGCTGGCCGTTGTCGCTGCGCTGAAGGTGAAATTGCTGGGGGCGGAAAAGGCGGCGATGCTGAAGCGTTATACGGATAACGCCGAAGCTTACCTGTTATACCTGAAAGGCGTGTACTACCGTTGGAAACTGACGCCGGAGGAGTTCGGCAAGAGTCGCAACTACTTCCAGCAAGCGGTTGCCGCCGACCCGGCTTTCGCGCTCGCCTACTTCGGGCTGTGTTCTTATTACGGGTATGGTACGGCTTGGGGACTGTTATCGTTGCCGCCGCAAGAAGGCTGGGCGAAAGCTGAAGCAGCGATGGCGAAAGTCATGGAACTGGACGCCAGTCTGCCGGAAGTCCTCATCGCACATGCATTCAAGTTGGTTCATTATCGTGAATGGGCCGCAGCCGGCACAGAGCTCGCACAGGCGGCCCGGTTGAATCCGAAGTTTCCCGAAATCCACCATCTCTACTCTTTCTACTTACTGGCGGTAGGGCGCTTCGCCGAGGCCATTACCGAGGCTGAACGCGCGCTGGAACTCGATCCGCTATCGCTCAACTACAGTCGTTTTCTCGGCCTCTGCCTCTACTTCGCACGACGCTATGATGCAGCGGTCGAGCAGTTCAAGCAGACGCTCGAACTTGACCCGAACAACGCTTCGGTGCATGAAGCGCTAGGCGACGCCTTTGCGCAGCAAGAGATGTACGACGAGGCGGTCAGCGCGTGGCAGCGGGCGCTGACGCTTGAGGGTGATGACGAGTTGGCCGCGCTCCTTACGCGTACTTACGCCGGAGCCGACCTCACGGCTGCCGCTCGCGCCGTGGCGCGGCAGCGAGTGGAACGGATGCACGCGCGGGTGACAAGCGGTGGGTTCATCTTGGCAATAGGTTTCGCTCGCGCCTATGTACAACTCGGCGATCAAGAACAGGCGTTTCACTGGTTAGAGAAAGCGTGCGATGAGCGCAACGTCTTCCCGTTGCTCATGAACAGCGACCCCTTCTACGACAGCGTGCGCGCTGACCCGCGCTTTGCAGCGTTATTACGGCAGATCGGTTTACAGCCGGGCGGCCATGCGCAAGGCTCGGCGACGAATGAACCGCAGGACGCGCCAACCATTTTACTCGCGCCCGGCACAACCGACGCGCCCGCAGTCCAGACGAAGACGGAGGAAATCGTCACCCCACCGATGCTGCCACCGAAGCAGCAAGCGCGCCGGTCATGGCTGCTGCTGGCGTCGTTGGGTTTGTTGCTGCTGTCCGCCGTGGGCTTCTTTGCCTACCGTTCGCTCACAGCGAACGCGGGCCGGCAGATCGAATCAATCGCCGTCTTGCCGTTTGCGAACGAGAGCGGCAATAGCGATGTTGAATATCTGTCGGACGGCATGACCGAATCGCTGATCAATAGTTTGTCGCAACTGCCCAAGCTGTCGGTCAAAGCGCGCAGTTCCGTGTTTCGCTATAAAGGCAAGGAGGTTGAAGCCCAACAAGTCGCCGCGGAGTTATCCGTGCAGGCGATCTTGAACGGGCGGGTAGTGCAACGCGGCGACGATCTTGTGTTGTACTTATCGCTGGTTGATGCGCGCAACGGTAATCAGCTTTGGGGCGAGCAGTATCATCGCAAGCTGGGCGACCTCGTGACGTTGCAGAGCGAGATTGCGCGGGACGTGTCGCAGAAACTGCGAGTGAGACTTTCAGGCGCGGACGAGCAGAAGCTGGCGAAAGACTACACGGCCAACGTGGAAGCCTATCAGCTTTATCTCAAGGGGCGTTACCACGTTTTCAAATTAACCCCGCCAGAAGTCCAACAGGGTATTTCATATCTCCAACAGGCGATTGAGATTGATCCGGGTTATGCGCTCGCCTACGTCGGTCTTTCGGAGGCATATCGTTCGCTTGCGCTCGCCGGGGAAATGAATCCGAGCGAGTCGCTGCCGAAGGCGAGAGCGGCGGCGCAAAAGGCAGTCGAACTTGACGATACTCTCGCCGAAGCTCATACCGCGCTCGGTATCACCATTTTTTGGTACGACTGGGATTGGAGCGCCGCCGAAAATCAATACAAGCGAGCCTTAGAACTTAACCCGAACGTCGTTGACGTGCATCTGTTTTATGCGCATCTGCTTTCCAACACGGGGCGACACGCGGAAGCGCTCGCCGAAGTTAAACGCGCCAGAGAGCTAGACCCACTTGCGCCGTTTGTCGGCGCGCTCGAAGGGCAATTCCTCGTTCATGCCGGCCGAGCCGATGAAGCGTTAGCCAGATTGCAGAAAACTTCTGAGTTGGCCCCGAACTTCTGGTTTCCTCATGTATTTGCTTCAAGCGCCTATATCGAGAAAGGCATGTACCGGGAAGCCATCGCCGAAGCGCAGCGGGCGAAAGCACTGGGGCCCAATCAAACCACATCAGATGCCTACGGCGGCTACGCTTTGGCCAAGTCCGGCAGACGCGACGAAGCGCAGGCCGTGCTGGCAGAATTGCAGCAATTAACCGCCACGCGGTTCGTGCCGCCTTATCACATCGCGCTTATTTACAACGGGCTGGGGGAAACGGACAAAGCGCTGGATTGGTTGGAGAAGGGTTATGAACAGCGCGATCCGAAAATGGCTTTTCTGCAAGTCGAGCCGAAATGGAATAACCTGCGCGCCGCCCCCCGCTTTCAGGATTTGCTGCGGCGCGTCGGGTTTAAACCGTGATCAGGTCAGATAGCCCTCAGTCCTAAAACAACTCGGCCAGTGCCTCGTCCACCGAGCGCACGCCGACGACACGCAGACCCAAGAGACGTTGCAAGCCTTCGGTGTTTGACGCCGGCATGATCAGTTTCTTGAAGCCAAGCGCTTGCACTTCGCGCGCACGCACCTGCGCCTGCATCGCGCCGCGCACTTCGCCCGTTAAGCCGACTTCGCCGAAGACGGCCGTCTCCGCGTCGAATGGTTGATTCTTGAAACTCGACACGATGGCGGCGACGACGCCGAGGTCGGCCGCCGGTTCGTCAATCTCCAACCCGCCCGCGATGTTCAAAAACACGTCCGAGCTTAACAGGCGCAAGCCCACACGCTTCTCCAACACCGCGATCAAAAGCGAGATACGATTCGTGTTGAACCCCTGTGCGGTGCGTAACGGATAGTTGAACTTCGACTCGGAGACGAGCGCCTGCACTTCAACCAACAGGGGCCGCGTCCCTTCCATGCAAGCAGTGACGACCGAACCGGCCGCGTTCAACGGTCGCTCTTGCAAAAACATCTCCGACGGATTTGCCACGGGTTTCAAGCCCGCGCCCGTCATCTCAAAGACGCCAAGCTCGTTGGCCGCGCCGAAGCGATTCTTGGTAGCGCGTATGATGCGGTGATTGTGATGGCGTTCGCCCTCGAAGTAGAGCACCGTGTCCACGATATGC
>JBBQGM010000144.1:0-5239 GCA_038322995.1 Pyrinomonadales bacterium | reverse complement strand
CTCGCTTAGCTTCCGCGTCCCCATGTCCGCTGTTGCGCCGCTCGCCCCAGCAGTCCGTTACGATTCTTGCTCGAATTTGAGGGCCGCCGAATTGATGCAGTAACGCAGGCCGGTCGGGCGCGGCCCGTCGTCGAAGACGTGACCGAGATGCGCGTCGCAACGGCTGCACTTTACCTCGACGCGCTGCATACCGTGGCTCGTGTCCGTCTCAGTCTCGACATTCGCTTCAGTGGCCGGCGTGTGAAAACTCGGCCAGCCTGAGCCGGAATCGTATTTGGTGTTTGCGCCGAACAACTCCTGCCCACAAGCGGCGCAAAAGTACGTGCCCGCTTCGTGGTTGTCATGATACGCGCCGGCAAACGCGCGCTCCGTGCCCTGCTGCCGCATCACGTGATACTGCTCCGGCGTGAGTTGCGCACGCCACTCTTCGTCGGTCTTGACGATTTTCTCAGCCATACTCGTCCTGCCCCTTTGTCTTCAGTTGGCCAGCGCTTTGCTGGCGTTGACGGCTTGCAATGGATCGAACTGCGCATTGAGCGCGAGCGCACGACGCAGGTAAGCGTGCGCCGTCATTTCGTTGCCTGCGGCCCGCGCGATCAGCCCGGCATGATACAGGAGGCGCGCGTCCAGCGTGCCCAGCCGCAACGCATCCTCCATTGCACTTTGCGCTGCGGCCAGCTTGCCCGCTTTGAGGGCCGTCCATGCGACCGCGTCCGCGCCGTAAATGTCGCGCCGCACTTCGTACTCGCGCGCCGCTTGCGCGTAAGCCTCCGCCGGTTGCAAATCGTGGTCGGCGTAGAAGAGTGCGAGTTGCCGGTTGTAGAGCGCGCCGCTCAAGGCGCTGAGATGTCCGATCTGCTCGACCAACGCATACTGCGCGGCGGCTTCTCTGTCGCGGCCCGCGAGTTTGTAGAGATCGCCGAGCGCCGCGACGAAACCGGGATCGGGCAGGAGCTTTGTCGCGTGCTCGTACTGCGCGATTGCGCCCGGCAGGTCGCCGCGCGCGGCACGCACGCGGCCCAACGAAGCGATGGCGCGATAGTAGTCCGGGAAGGTCACGAGGGCCGCACGATAATGCTGCTCGGCCGTCTCATAGTCGCCGCTGGCGAAGGCCGTCTCGCCTAACTGCCAGCGATACCACGCGACGGTCTCGCGCGCCGGCGCGGGCTGTGCGAGCGCGAGCGCCAATGCGTTCGCAAAGTGCCGCTGCGCCTCGGCATTATCGCCGTGCAGTTGCGCGAGCCGCGCTTGTCTGGTTTCGCTGCTCTCGCTCGGGCCGTCGCCTACGCGCGTCATCTGGCGAAAGGCGGCGGCGGCCTTGTCGTACTCGCCCAACTCGAGCAGCGCGTCGCCCAGCAGGCCGTAAGGGTATTGCTTGCCCGGCTCAAGCTGCGTCAATTGCGTCGCGTGATCGCGCGCGGCGGCAAAATCATGTGCGGCGAACTCGGCCTGCG
Source organism: Pyrinomonadales bacterium (assembly GCA_038322995.1). GTDB lineage: Bacteria > Acidobacteriota > Blastocatellia > Pyrinomonadales > Pyrinomonadaceae > QHXQ01. Next base: position 3,785 of record JBBQGM010000144.1, on the reverse strand, counting down.
CGAGCGCGGCCAAGCCGCCGCTGTTGCGCACGACGGGCACGGAGGCCAGCGAGGCGCGGGCGGCGCGGAAGGCGAGTTCGAGATAATGCAGATCGCCCGTCTCCCGCAGACGCTGATGATAATAGCCGGCGAGCTTATTGTGGGCGCTGAAATCTTCCGGGTCGCGGCGCACCTTGTCTTCAAGGAAACGAATCATCTGTTCGCTCGCCGTGTCGGTGGTTACAGGCGGCGCGGCAGGAGTTAAAGCGGTGGTGGGCGCGGGCGGCGTCCGTGCGCGCGACGACCACACCCCGCCGCAGGCGCTGGCCGCGAGCGCGGCGCACACCAACAACGCGCCGAGCGCGAAGTTATTTTTTGGCGGCTGCATGATGCGATATTTGTGGGGCCTTAACGCCGGAGGCAAAACGTTGCAGCAGCAGACCTGCCAGGCAACGTTCTGCACAACCGGAGCAGTCGCGCGCCGCCGAAGCGCAACCGGCGGCGCGCACGTGTCTGAAGCAACTACTGGCGTGTGTGGTCGTCGGGATTATCGCCCGGCGGGAATGGCTGGGTCGGATCCGCGACGAAGGGAAACTGGTTACGGAACGGCACTTCGTTCGCGTTCACGAAATCGGTCAGCAGCGCACCGTTGTTGATGAGCGTGAAGACCAGGTCAACCACGTCATCTTTCAATCGCCGCCCGCCCATGTGCCCGAACCCGCCATCGGGATTATCGCCCCCGCCCGCGCCGAAGTTCGGCACTCTGAGATCGAGGCGCAGGATGTCGCCGCGGCGCTGGATCACGTCCAAGATGGCATTGATGTGCGCGCTGTCGGTGCCGAGATTTTGCAGGTTTTTGATTATGTCGGCCTGGAATCTCCCGGCCGCATCATCCTCCGTCGTGGCTCCGTTGTACTCATCCTTACGGGGTGCCGAAATGAGTCCGTTATTGACGAGCGGATTGCCGTCGCGGTCAACGTTCTCATACGGCCCGTTTCCGGTGACCGCGCCCTCACTGATGATCTGTATCTTCTGCCGTTGCGTGACGGCGTTAATGCCGATCACGTTGGCGCTCCCGCGCAGGAGCGCCGCCGGGACGCTCACGGCTGTAATCAAGGTATTGAAGCCCGCGTAAGTGTCGCGCCCGCGCCGGAAGCCTAATAGCGACTTATCTGGATGGCCCGGATTCATCAACGACGAAGCGACGAGCCGATTCGCGCCGGTGTCATCCAGAAAAAACGGATCGTCGGCCGCGCCGCCGTAGAAGCTGACGCCCGTACTCGGATTGGTCGTCACGACGGGCGGCGGCGGTGGCGTCGGTTGCGGCTCCTGTGTGGCGATGGTCGTCTGGCCGGTGACCAACGTCCGGTTATTCGGATCGTCTCTGTCGCCGTTGCCATTGCCCTTGACAATATTACCCTTGCCCTTTAAAGCGGTGGAGAGCGTGACGGTCGCCGTCTGCGCCGTCAACCGGCCCAGCCCTTTTGTGTAGGTAACATCAACGTACAAGTCCGGCTTCGCATCGCCGGTGTTCTCGATCTCGAAGCGGTAACGAATGTTATGGTCGAAGATGACCATCCCGAAATGCTCGCCCGAGACGATGAAGCCCTGCGTACTCATCAGCAGCACGACTTTCGAGCTATCGTTCGGATCGAGGAACGCATAAGTATCGGCAATATCGCTGCCGCGATCCTGCGCAATCGTCGGCGAGTCGATGTGATCGGACGCCTTGGTGCGTGGGACAGGTGCTAAGCCCATCGTCAGCGCGAAGGCCAGGGCAAGCGCAAGTTGCGCGCCCGTCTTGTTGTTTGAGCGGATCATATCTCTTCCCTTTCCTTGTATTCAGCGGTCAATCGGTCTTTCAGCCGCTTGCGATTCAAGCTAATGGCTACTTTTGGGCCAATGCCCCTCGCCTCAGCTTCAACCCGATCAGCCCCAGCCCGATGAAGGGGAAGACGCCCAAGAGTGATAAGCCGGGGCGGTGTGGCCGCCCTTGCCCGTGCGCCGGGTCAGTCACCGGGTCATGCGCTGCGCGCCCGCCTGAGTCTGTGTCGAGACTGCGTAGGAACTCCGCCACGTCTGCGCGTTGGGCCGCATCATTGAGATAGAAGGCGTGCGGGGCTTGCGCGCCGCGCTTGGGATTGAGTAGATCGTCGAGCGTCGGCACGGAGTTGTCGTGCAGGAAGACGGGCTTGCGCGCCAGGTCGAGCAAGAGCGGCAGCGCGATGCCGCGCTCCTCGCCGCGCAAGGAGGCGTTCACCACGGCCATCTTGTCGTCAAAGATATTCTCCACCGTGTTCTCGACCGGATTGAGCGGCGGTGTGCGCGGCGCAAGCACCACGGGATTGTCGCCGGGGAAAATCTTCTTCATCGGCACGATGAACGGCGGCACGAACTTGCTCTGATCCACGTTATGACAAGTGGTGCAGCCGCTCGTGCGGAACAACTGTCGTCCGCGCGCGATGGCTTGCGGGTTGCCGTTCGCGCCGGCCGGCGCGGGCAGACTATCGAGATAAGCGTTCATGTCGAGCAGCTTGGCGTTGTCCACACGTATGCCGAGCGGCGCTTCCTCGCTGCCGGGCGCGGGATGCGCGGTCGCTTTAACGAACGGGTAGCCCGTTACGCCGGTGTCTTTCAAAATCTTGACATAGTCGTCGGCGATCTCATCGCCGGCCGCGCCGCCGAGTTTATGGAGAAACGCGCGCCCGCCGGGTGTGGTCAGCGTCGTCTGATCGAAGAGACCCGTGTAGACGAGATTGCTGAAGTTGTCCAACTTGGCGAGCGCGCCTTCGCTGCCGAATGGGAAGGCGAGGTCTTGGCGGAAGAGCGGCGTGTTGTGCATCGGGTCGCCGTTGCCGTCGAAGCTATCGTCGAACATGCCGACCGGATAAAAGGCCGGATTGCTGAGATACGCATCCACTTCCTTCTCGCTCGATTTTTCCGTCAGCCCTTTCGGCGCGCGGCCGAGGGTCTTATCCTTGTTCGCCTTCAAAGTGAGTTGCAGCACGGGATAGAGCGCGCGTGAGTTGGCGGCCATGGCGAAGATCGCGCCGACGTTGAGCGTGTGCGCCGCGCGCCCGTCCAAGCGCCGCCCAATCGAGCCGCCGCCGGGCAGATTAAAGACCGACGCATCGGTAATGGTGTGGCAGAGGGCACAACTCGCGCCGACCTTGTCGCCATCGGCGATGCTGAGTTTGCCGTCGCTGTTCGAGTCTTTGACCACCATGCCGATGACCGCGTTGGCCTCAAGCAACTTCATAGTCGTCTTGGGATCGTTAAGCAATGGCGCTTTCTTCGGCGACAGATCGGTCTTGAGTTCCGCCGCGACGGCCTGTTGCGTGGCGGCATCAAGCGCTTCAACGTCCACCGACAGGCCCGCCTTCAAGGCTTGGACAGGCGTTAGCTTCGCGTCCTTGACGCCCTTCGGCAAGCGCACCGCGTCCGTCCAGAAACCTTCATTGCCGAAGGTCTCGAAGCGGAACACCTCGCGCCCGGCCGCCGCGTTGCCGGTCTCATGCGGGACAGGCGTGGCGCGCGTGTCGGGGCCGTCCATAGCCGCCTGCGCCCCCCGCCCCTGTGCGGCCACCTGCCGGTGACTATAGACAACGCCGGCTAGAACTACGGCGACGATGCAGCTAACGAGTGCGAGCTTTTTATTTCTTGTGTGCGTCATTCCCTCAACCCTTTCGTGTGGGCCAGCCCCGGTGATCAAGCAATAGACACCTGTGGCCACACACTTGCCGTGCGTGACGCTACAGAAGTCATTAAGGCGATCTGCGATTAGGGGAGCGGATCGAATTTTATGG
>JBBQGM010000143.1:0-5401 GCA_038322995.1 Pyrinomonadales bacterium | reverse complement strand
AAGGACAGCCATGACCGTTGCTTTGCCCGTTGCTTTGCAGCCGCACACGCACGACGCCCTCGTCAATGCCAAGCAACTCCACGTCGCTGCCCTGCGCCTTCAGCGCCGGCCGCAATTTGTCGAGCGCCTGCCGCACACGTGCGTCAAGTTCCCACGGATGCAGCCCGTAGAGCAGCAGCAACCCGCCCACCTGTTGATCGCCGGCGAAGCGATCAAAGATGGCGCGGCCTGGTGCGCCCGCTTCGGCAACAAGTTCCATCATGCGCTCGACGCCCGCGCCGTGAAACTCCATCAGCGATTGCACAAGTTCCACCGCGCAGGCCCGCGCATGCGGGTCGGCCATCGTCTCGATCTGGCGGATCAATTCATCGATCCGCTGCATCAGTTGTTGAGATTCCATAAAGAAAGTGACGAGTGATAAGCGACAAGTGACGAGTAAGAACAAGCTTTTAACTTGTTACTCGTCACTTGTCGCTGTTTTATTTCATCGCGCCGAACATCGGCGAGTGGCGCGTCTCCAAGACCTTGCCGTTGCCGAGGTACATGTGTACACCGCAGGGCAGGCAAGGGTCGAAACTGCGCACGGCGCGCATGATATCGATGCCCTTGAAGTTTTCGGGGCCGTTCTCTTCAAAGATGGGTGTGTTCTGCACGGCATCTTCGTAGGGGCCGGGCGTGCCGTAGATGTCGCGCGGCGTGGCGTTCCACGGCGTCGGCGGGTACGGATGATAATTGGCGATCTTGCCGTCGCGGATGACGACGTGGTGCGACAGCACGCCGCGCACCGCCTCGTGGAAGCCGCAGCCAATCGCGTTCTCCGGTACTTTGAACTCAGACCAGGTCTTCGTGCGCCCGGCATGCAACTCGGCGAGGGCTTTCTCGGCAAAGTGTAACGCCGCTGCCGCCGCGTATGCCTGGAAGTAAGTGCGGGCGCGGTCGCGCTCGATGGCGTTCGACCATTGCGGAATCTTCCACTCGAACTCGACCTCCGGCTTCAAGGCCGTCTTCGGCAAATAAATCTTGACGCTATGGCCGGTGGCCTTGATGTAGCCGATGTCCACCCGGTTCGCCAGCGCGGTTGACCAGAGCCGCGCAAGTGGGCCGCCGCCGGTGTCGAGCGGCAGATATTTCTTGTCGCCCGGTTCGTTCTCGCTGTACCAGCGCGGGCACATGACCCACGAGTACTTGTCGTTGAAGTCGCGCTTCTGCGGGCGTGGGATCGTCGTCTGATTCCAAGGGTGTTTGCGATCAACCGGATTGCCGAGCGGATCGTTTTGCACGAACATCTCGCTGTTGTCCCAGTCATCGTAGTAAGAATGACCGAGCAGGATGCGGATGCCGAGATTGATGTCCACCAGATTGTGCGTGACGGCCTTGCCGTCCACGATCACGCCGGGCGTGACGTACATCGCCTTGCCCCACTCGTCCATGTGCTCGTAACGGTAGTCGCACACATCCGGATCGTTGAACGAACCCCAACAGCCGAGCAGGATGCGCCGTTGCCCGACCTTCTCATAACCCGGCAACGCTTCGTAGAAGAAGTCGAACAGATCGTCGTGCAGCGGCACGACCTTCTTCATAAACTCGACGTAGCGCATCAAGCGCACCATGTAATCGGTGAAGAGTTGCACGGTCGCCACTGTGCCGACGCCGCCCGGATAGAGCGTTGAAGGATGGACGTGGCGGCCTTCCATCAGACAGAACATCTCGCGCGTGTAGCGGCTGACCTGCAAAGTCTCGCGATAGAACTCGCCGGTGAACGGATTCAAGGCCGTCATGATGTCGGCGATGGTCTTGTAGCCGTGATCCGCCGCGTGCGGCGCTGCGGTCGTTTGCGCCTTAGCCCAGACGCTCGGATTGGTCTCTTTGACCATCTGTTCGCAGAAGTCCACGCCGACCAGATTGTCCTGGAAAATGTTGTGGTCGAACATGTACTCGGCGGCTTCGCCCAAGTTGACGATCCACTCGGCGAGGGCGGGCGGGCGCACGTTGAAGGCCATGTTCTGCGCGTAGCAGGCGCAGGTGGCGTGGTTGTCGCCGCAGATGCCGCAGATGCGGCTGGTGATGAAGTGCGCGTCGCGCGGGTCTTTGCCCTTCATGAAGATCGAGTAGCCGCGAAAGACCGAGGAGGTCGAGTAGCATTCGGCCACCTCCCGGTTGGCGAAGTCGATCTTGGTGAAGATGCCGAGGCTGCCGACGATGCGCGTGATCGGATCCCAGTTCATCTCAACCAAAGTACGCGGCTTGGTCGGAGCCTGAGTGCTCGTCGTGGTTGTGGTACTCATCCTGTTAGCTCCTTAACTTAATAGGTCTTTGGTTGATAGCCGGTCGTCAGTTCCGGCCGGTTGTGTCGCCACTTGGGTTCTTTGTTGACGGTTGAGTTGGTGACAGCGCGCAGTTTACGGATCATCCGGCCGTAGATGCCGACGGCGGCGGCCGAGATTTTTGCGCCCGGCGGCTCGTCCATGAACGGCATGAACTTGTCGGGGAAGCCCGGCATCGTGCAGCCGATACAGATGCCGCCGACGTTCGGGCAGCCGCCGATGCCGGCCATCCAGCCGCGCTTCGTCACATTGCAGTTGACCACAGGCCCCCAGCAACCAAGTTTGACGATGCACTTCGGCGAGCCGTACTCGGTGGCGAAATCGGCTTGCTCGTAATAACCCGCGCGGTCACAGCCTTCATGCACGGTCTTGCCAAAGAGCCACGTGGGCCGCAGTTGCTCGTCGAGCGGAATCATCGGCGCAAGCCCGGCCGCTTGATAGAGCAGATACAGCACCGTCTCCATGAAATTATCCGGCTGCACCGGACAACCGGGCACGTTGATGATCGGCAGCCCCGCCGGTGTTTTGAAGTCCCAGCCGAGATAGTCCGCGAGGCCCATCGCGCCGGTCGGGTTGCCGGCCATGGCGTGGATGCCGCCGTAAGTGGCGCACGTGCCGCAAGCCATCACGGCCAGCGCTTTGGGCGCGAGCCGATCAATCCACTCGCAGGTGGTAATGGGCTGCCCGGTCATCGGGTCGGTGCCCATCGCGGCCCAGTAGCCTTCCGCTTTGATCTTCTCGTTCGGAATCGAGCCTTCGACCACCAGCACGAACGGATCGATCAAGCCCTGTTCAGCTTGATAAAAGAACTTCATGAAGTCGTCGCCGACTTCATAAGCCAGCACCGGATTGTGCAGATGTACTTTCGGCAAACCGGGGATCGCGCCCAGAACAACATCTTCCACGCTCGGTTGCGTGGCCGCCGTGATCGACACCGAATCGCCATCACAACTTAGCCCGGCCGTGATCCAGACGATGTGGACTTCTTTCACCGCCGGAGGTCGTTGCGTCTTCTGACCATATGGAGCTATTTCCGCCGCCATCTTAGTCCTCCTTACTTACTCACTTGTTGGCCGTTGATTAAGCTTCTCCTTACAGACGCACTTAACATAACGACTTGCGCCTAAAGGCAGCCGATTGTCCCCCAAAGTGTCGGCGACGCTCTCAACTAAGCAAGCCAACACGCTCTCGCACGGAATTCTTTTAGAATAATTTAGACTGGCAGGAATCTTAGTGAAGGGCGGCGGGCAATTCAAATAGTTAATCCCGATAGCAAAGCCCGCAGCCTATTAAGAAAGCGCAACTATCCGTGGCAAAGTTGCAGCCTTAAAGGTGCGCCGCCACTCCTGCTTCAAAGATCGACCGCAGCGTGTGCCTTAAAGCGAAATGTAAGTAGAAAGTCTTGCGTAACCGGGGGAGTTACGACCCAGTCGGGGATGACAAAGCGATCAGCGAAGAGTTAAAAAAAACTTAACGATAAAGATGCAGCGCAGTTTTCTGCCAACAGGTCGGGGTGGTTTAGCTCCGGACAAGTGTTTCAATGTAAAAGGCAATCCGCTTTTGTTACCGCAAGTGCTTGTTCAAAGTGCGCTCAGTCTAACGCTGCGCTCGTGCAGTGTCAATAAAAAAGGTTTTCTCCCGGTAGCAGGAGAACTTGGACGGCCGCGCTTCATGCGCTGCCGCCGCTTCCTTGATGCTATCTTGACGGTATCTTGACGGTAGTAAGACGAAGCGTTACCTTCGCCACTACATCAAGGCCGTTAACAAGCGCCACCATAGGTCAAACTATGCCTCATAAAGACCCTGAGAAAAGACGCGCGTACCAACGTGAATATATGAGACGTTGGTATCAAGAAAACAAAGCCAAGCACATTGGCTACGTGCGGAATCGTGACGGCAGAATGCACGAGTGGTTTAGAGAATACAAGCAGACACTAGCTTGTGAGGTCTGCGGCGAGAACCATCCTGCCTGCTTAGATTTTCATCACGTCGATTCGCGCAAAAAGAGATTCTCCGTCAGCACGCGCCGCGACCGCCCCAGCATGCGTGCGTTACTAGCAGAGATAGCTAAGTGTCAGGTGCTTTGTGCTAACTGTCATCGTAAGGAACACTGGAATGAGCGCATGCGGCAGAGACAAGCAAAAGTAATAGCGGGAGCGTGACTCGAACACGCGACCTTCGGGTTATGAATCCGACGCTCTAACCGGCTGAGCTACCCCGCCATAAGGAAAGTGATTTTAATTTACGGGGTCGTTGCGGAAAGGTCAAGCGGGCTATGTTCGTGGCGCGGCGGCGCGTTTGCGCGGGCCGTTTGCGGGCGCGTATCATGCGCGCGGCTCGATTATTTTTGTGTGCAGGTGTGATTGAGATGGCTGAGTTGATTCATCGTCCCCGGCGGCTGCGGCGACGCGAGCGCATGCGTGCGCTGGTGCGCGAGGCGCGGCTCGCGCGCGAGGATTTGGTGCTGCCGCTGTTCGCGTGTCCGGGCACGAGTGTGCGGCGCGAAGTATCGTCGATGCCCGGCGTGCATAATCTGTCGGTGGACGAGATCGTGCGCGATGCGAACGAGGCGTTCGACCTCGGCATCCCGGCGGTCATCCTGTTCGGGTTGCCCGCCGGCAAGGATGAGACGGCGACGGGCGCGTATGCGCGCGACGGCATCGTGCAGCAGGCGATCCGCGCCGTGCGCAAGGCCGTGCCGGAGATGATCGTCATCGCGGACACATGCCTGTGCGAGTACACGTCGCACGGGCATTGCGGCGTCGTGCGCGAGGGTGAGGTGTTGAACGATGAGTCGTTGGAATTGATCGCGCGGACGGCCGTCAGTCAGGCCGAGGCAGGCGCAGACATCGTCGCGCCATCGGCGATGATGGACGGGCAGGTCGGCGCGATCCGCGCGGCGTTGGACGAAGCGCGCTTGGAGCAAGTGGCGATCCTGGCTTACGCGGTGAAGTATGCGTCCGCCTTCTACGGCCCGTTCCGCGAGGCGGCGGACAGCGCGCCCGCGTTCGGCGACCGCCGCGCCTATCAGATGGATGCGGCCAACGCGCGCGAAGCGATGCGCGAGGCGGAGTTGG
>JBBQGM010000142.1:0-5484 GCA_038322995.1 Pyrinomonadales bacterium | reverse complement strand
ATGCGCGCTTGCTGCGGGTCGAAGACAACGCCGCCGCCGGTCGGCGGCCCTGTGCCCGTGCCGCGATTCATCGTCGGCGGTTGCGTCGGATTGATGCCGACGGTCGGGATGCCGGACGAGGCGACGCTGCCGACGGGCGGCAACAGGCTCGCGGTCTTGTCGCGATCCTTCGTTGTCTTGCGCCCGATGGCCGTGTAGCTGATGACATGCACCGTCACCTGCGCCGCGTTCAATTGCTTCATCGCTTCGGCGAAGCCCGCGCGCCCGCCCATCGTGCTCGCGTCGCCCGCAGAGATGCTGCGCTCAACTGTGCCCGGACTCGCCGCGCCGCCGGGCGTGTCCACGCCGTCGGTGACGAGGATGATGTGCCGGTTGCCCATCGGTTGATCGGCGAAGAGGCGCGCGGCCTGTTGCAAAGCTTCCGCTGGATGCGCGCCGCTGCCTGCGCCAAGTTTGCTCTGCAAGGCGTGCCGGGCCGCCTCCGGATCGTTCGTCCACGGTTCGAGCAAAGCGATCTTGCGGTCGAACTGCATGATGGCAATCGCGTCGCCGGGGCGCAGCGCGGAGAGGACGCCGAGCGCAGCCTTGCGCGTCGTGCTGGTGCGTTGTGCCGGGTTCAACTCGCCGCCCGTGCCAAGCAGTAATAGCACGCTCGCCGGGATGCGCTTGATGCTGCGTATCTGCTGCTGCACGCTGTCTTCGAGGATTACCACGTCGTCGCGCTCAAGCGTCGGATCGAAGCGCCCGTACTGGTCGCGCGCGAACAGTGGGATGCGCACCTCTTCGGTATAGACTCTGATCTGATCGTCGGCCGGCGTCGGCTTGGGGATGACGCGCCCCGACTGTGCGTGCAAAGTAATGATGAGCAACAAGAGGAACGTAATGCAACTGAACAGGCGTGGACGTGAAATCATAGGGTTTGACTCCGAAACTGCCGGCGTTGGCCAAAACAATAATACTCTGATGCGCTAACCGCGTGCTGCGCGTTGCCCGCCGGAGAGAAGCAAGACGAAATGATGAACGATGAACGATGAATGAAAGACAGAAATGCTTTTATGTCATCACGCATCGTTCATCGTTCATCATTTCCCTTATGTCGCTTGCGCTTTACGGGCTTGCGCCTGCACGGCCGTGATGGCGACGGCGTCCACGATGTCCTCGGCCTTGCAGCCGCGCGAGAGATCGTTGCAGGGTTTGTCGAGACCTTGCAGGATGGGGCCGATGGCGGTCGCACCGGCGAGCCGCTCGGTCAGTTTGTAGGCGATGTTGCCGGCTTGGAGGTCTGGAAAGATCAGTACGTTCGCGCGCCCGCCGACGGGCGAGCCGGGCGCTTTCGACTCGGCCACACTTGGCACGAGCGCCGCGTCCGCTTGCAACTCGCCGTCCACGAGCAACTCCGGCGCGCGGGCGCGCAACGTGCGCATCGCTTCGACGACCTTGTCGATCAACTTGTGCTTGGCACTGCCTTTCGTCGAGAACGAGAGCAACGCGACGCGCGGCTCAACCGCAAGAAGCGCGCGACACGAGTCGGCCGACGCCAGCGCGATCTCGGCCAGTTCGACCGCCGACGGTTCGATCACGACGCCGCAGTCCGCATAGATCATCGCGCCATCCGCGCCGAAATTTTGTTGCGGCATGATCATGACGAAGAAACTGGAGACGAGTTTGAAACCGGCGCGCACGCCGACGCAGTGGAGCGCGGCGCGGACGGTGTGCGCGGTCGTGTTCGTCGCGCCCGCGACCGAGCCGTCGGCGCGATTCATCCGCACGAGCAAGTTGCCATAGTAGAGCGGGTCTTGCACGGCGATGCGCGCCTCGTCGGGCATCAAGTCTTTCGCGCGGCGCAGTTCGTGATAGAGCGCGGCTACTTTATCGAAGTCGGCCGCGCGCCGGTGATCGATCACTTCGACGCCGCTCAAATCCGCGCCCGCCGCTTGGGCCGTCGCGCGAATCTTCGCTTCGTCGCCCAAGACGATAATGTGCGCCAACCGCTCGCGCGCACAGATGCTCGCCGCCACAACCGTGCGCGGGTCTGCGCCTTCGGGCAGCACGATGCGCTGCGGATCGGCCGCGGCGCGTTGTCGTATCTGTTCAAGAATAGTCATAGGGAGTTGCTAGCGATTGGCTGTTAGCTTTTGTCCTGTGCATGGACAGTATAAAGCAATCCGAAGTTGAGCCGATAATCCGCGCTGGCAACAACAGCTAATCGCTAAAGCAAACCACGAAAGATTGGGACAAGACGAAAAGCTATCCACGAAACCACACAAAGCAATACGAAGCAACACGAACTTTCTTGATTTCTGGTTCGTGCTTGTTCGTGTGATTTCGTGGATAAATGTTGTTCGCTCTTTATGCCATTTCACGGGCAATAAACTTTGCGCTCTGCTTTGCGCCTTTGCCTGAGTAATTCCCTTGGTCGAGTGACACGAGCGGCGTGACTAACGCAGCGAACAGAGAAGCCGTGGAGAAAAGCGATCTCAAATTTCAGATTTGAGATCGCCCTTGCTCTATGTTCTCTGTGTTGCATTGCTCTCCTGCGACACGCAACAGCGCGCTCACGGAGCGCGCAACGCGTCAACTAAACTGTCGGCCGCGGCAACGAGTTGCGCGACGACGCGCGGGTCGCTCGTCTTGCAGGCGTTGAAGTTGCGTGCTTCAAGCACTGGCGCTTCAAGTCCGTCCTCATCGTGCGCGACGAGCGCGACTTGCATCGCTGGTGAGTCCGCAATGACGAACCACTCGCGCGCAAGCGGCATGTCGGGCGCGAGCTTGAGCAGTTTCATGTTCGGGTGGCGCGGCGGCGTCCAGTCCGGCACGCCGAAGACATAGACCTGCTCCGACACATCGGCGATGCGCAGGTAGCGCGCCACAATCGGCTCCAGCCGCGATAACTTCTCGAAGCCGACGTAGACGCGCCCGCTGCGATGCGTGCGCAGCAACAGCGCCGTCTCGATCAACAGGCTGACATATTCGAGGCACGGCGGCTGCGTGCGAAATCGGCAGGTCGGATGCGCGTCCAGTATTTGCCGTGAGAGCGCCGCAACTGCGCCGAGGTCGGCCGGTGGTGACGCTGTACCCATCGCCCGCAACGCACACTCGTACATCGAAAAATCTTTCACTGCGCGGCCACCCCTCTTGCGCTCAACCTGCAAATACTATACGCGTCGCAGACTTCACGCGCGTTACGAATTGTTAGGGAAAGTGTGTAGCGGCAGGATGCTCGTGGTGTTTTACTGCGATCTAAGGTCTGTTCTTGTTGCTCCTCGTAGCTGGCAAGTCACGTCGGCGCGGGCTGGCGGCGGCCACCCACTACTGCGGCGGGCTGTGGAGCAGGCCGCACACCAAGTGCGGTTCGCATCGACATAAGTCGCGGGGGTGCCTCGTAAAAGTGTAAAGTGTCCGGCTAGATAACATGAAGAGTGCGCGTAATTCTAAGTCGCTTTTTCTCAGCAATTTGGCCGTTCCGCTCGGTTGGCGTGTAACAGCGAGATGCAAATTTTGAGAGCACTGCGAAAGCGTCCCGGAAACAGGCGGCTCTCGCATTCTGAATTACGCGCACTCTTCAGATAACATACAACTTCGCGCTCGGAAGTAGCTCCGTAAAACAAGAGCTGCCGCCTACGCGCAACCCGGCTTGCCCTTTTTCTGAAATAACAAAACACTGGAGCTATCATCATGGCCAACGAACGACTTGAAGCGGATGTCGCGGCGCGAATTAATGAAGAGGTACAGGCCAGCGTCAAGCTGTTGCAGGGCTACACCTCAAATACAGGTGAGAGTGCCGGTTCCGAACCGGCCTTCATGTTGCTTGCCATCACGCGCACGCAATTCGTGTTATTCAAATTGAAAACTTCATTCTGGACGAGCCAGCATTCGCTGGATGAATTGCTCTTGCGAGTGCCGAAGCAGGAGATTGTTGGCTTCGAGTTTACCAAGGCTTGGCCCATCCCGCTCAGCGTTAAGTTGCGCGACGGCAGAGCGTATGAGTTTCTAAGTACTCATACAAAATTACATCAGACCATTTGTCTGAGAAGTGGTAGTCAATTTTCTCCTGATTTTGCTGAGTTTTACGGCATCTGACCTGTGCGATAGTCAAAGCTAAATTTGTCCGGATACTTAGCAGCGCGCATTGAATATCAAGCTTGCGAAGCTATGCGCGCTGCTTTAGCTGCTCATAATGCTGACCAAGCAAGCGGCGGGGAATTGGAAACCTTGCGCGGAGAGCAAAACGTAACGCGACCTCCGCTTAACGTGAACGACGAGGTCATGAGATTGCTCGGCGAAGGCTCGAAACTGTTTATGTCGGAGCGCGCTGAAGAAGCGCTCACATATTATGACCGCGCGCTGGCGCTCGATCCGCGCCAGGTCGAAGTTTGGCACAACAAAGGCGTGGCCTTGACCGTCTTGGGCCGCCCTGAAGAAGCGATTAGTTGTTATGAGCGCGCGCTCGCAATCAATCCTGAGTACGCGCTCGCCTGGTTTAACAGAGGGATCGCGCTGAACACTTTAGGGGACACTGAAGAAGCTCTTAGCTCTTTTGACAATGCCGTTAAGCTCAATCCGCGCGAAAGCAACTTTTGGCTCATCAAGGGTAAGGTCTTAGCCAAGGCTGGTCGGCTGCGCGACGCGCTGGCGGCTTTCGAGGCCGCCCAACAGTTAGGGCATCCCGAAGGCGCGCAGGCCATCGCCTTCTGCCGGCAACAGTTAGCGCAAGCCGCACCGGCTGCAGACGACAGCGCAGAAGCCAAAGCTTGGCTGGACAGGGGGATTGCCTTGGCTAATTCTGAGCGCTGGCCGGAGGCCCTCATTTGTTACGGCCACGCCCTTGACCTCGATGCCCACATGGTTCACGCATGGCATAACAAAGGAGTCGCGCTCAACGCCTCAAACCGATTCGTTGAGGCGCTTGCTTGCTATGATCGTGCGCTTGAACTTGACCCTAACTTTATTGAAGCATGGAGTTCTAAGGGAGCTTCGCTAGCAAAGATAGGCCAACCTGAAAAGGCGTTGGAGTCTTTTGCGCAGGCCCTTAAAATTGATCCTCGGTACGTCGGTGCCCTGTACAACATGGGCGACACGTTAATCGGTCTCGGCCGTCATGACGAGGCAATTATCTGGTTCGACCGGGCCCTTGCAGTTGACCCGCGCGACGCTGATGTGTGGGCGGACAAAGGTAACACGCTGGGGCAGATGGGCCGCTTCCGCGAAGCGTTAATCTGTTTTGAGCAAGCCCAAAGCCTGGGTCATCCACTAGCAGCCGGAAAAATCGCCCTGTGTCAGCAAAGGCTTAACGCGCAAGCTGGCTGAAGAAGTACGTAGGTGCTGTTCTGCGGCGGCGTGGCCTTCAGTATCTGCGCGTGCGCGGCCGCCAACGCCTCGATGGTGAACTTGCCGACCGTGCGGCGGCTCGTCTCAAACACGGTCGCGGCGATTTGTAGCTTGGCTAAATGCGCTTGGATTTCCGTGTTCGTTAAGACGACGGCC
>JBBQGM010000141.1:0-5546 GCA_038322995.1 Pyrinomonadales bacterium | reverse complement strand
ATGCAGCGGCGACATCGCGTTGAAGAAGTGCGTCATGTGCCGCGCACCGGCCGCGCACGCAGCATCAAGCGTCTGCATGTCGGCGCGTGTGTGCCCGATAGAGACGACCCAACCAAGCGCAACGAGTTCCCTTATCAGTTCAATGCCGCCTTCGATCTCAGGCGCAACCGTGATCATACGGGCCGCGTCCGCGACGGTCGGCAGGTCTGCAATATCTTCGACCGTTTGAAAGCTGCGAAAGTAGGGCGGGCGCAATGCGCCGCATTGCGCGCGGTTGATGAACGGCCCTTCGTAGTGGAGGCCCAGCACGCGCGCGGCCGGCGGGCGCGCAGCCTGCTCCCGCATTAGCTGTGCAATGGCCGCGACCGCGCGTTCGTAATCATCATCGGGCGCGGGCACGAGCGTCGGCAGCCAAGCGGTCACGCCTGCGGCGGCCAGAAAGCGCGCGACGTTGTGTAAGTCGTCCGTCGTCGCCGTCATCGTGTCCACGCCGACCGCGCCGTGGATGTGTACGTCAATGAAGCCGGGCGCGAGCGTTAAGCCATCAAGCTCGATGGTCTGCTCGACTTGCGTGGGCGTTGCTTCATCGGGCGCATACATGCACACGATGCGGCCCTGCTCGATCAGCACACTCGCGCCGCTAAGCGCGCCATCGGGCAAGACAACGCGCGCGTGCCGGAGCAGGAGCGTAGGGCCTTTTGCAGTGTCTGTCATCATGCGTGCAATTTAAGCACACCTGCGGCCGAATGCGCGCCCGCCCGTGCTCGTTGTCATGACGAGCACGGGCGGGCGCGCATGTGGCGGCGTTGCAGTGCAGCCCGCTTAGAAGTAGAACTTCACGCCGAGTTGCATGGTGCGCGGGTCGCGCACATTAGTCACCTGACCGAAGGTGGCAGAGGTGACGTTCGTGCTCAGCGTCGTGAAGTTCGTATGGTTGAAGATGTTGAAGACTTCACCGCGCAGTTGCACCCGCATCGACTCGCTGAATTTGACGCTCTTCGACAGGGTGAAATCGACGCGGGTCGTCGGCGGCCCGTCAAGCGTGTTGCGTCCCACGCTCCCGATATTGTTCAGGCCCGCCGCCACATTCTGCACGCAGGTTGTATTGAACCACTGCCGGAATGTTCTCGCCGCACCCTGATTGGGATCGCAACTCACGCTCGGCCGCGGCCCTGAGACTGACGGCCCGAGGAAGCCGAGACCGGCCGGGTCGAGATTGGAAGTCGAAAGCGTGAACGCCCGCCCGGTGAAGTGCGTGAAGATGCCGGAGACTTGCCACCCGCCGAGCAGTTTGCCGGCGAAGTTTTCTTGCTTCTGGTGGAACGGCAACTCGTAAATATAGTTGACGTTCAGTATGTGCCGCCGGTCGAGGTTCGCGCGCCCGTAGTCGTTGCGAATGTTGTAGGGGTTCTGCGGCGCGGTCGAGTACTCGTTCTGGCTGTTCGTCAAGTTCTTCGACCAAGTGTAAGACAGGTTGAGTTGGTTGCCGCCCGAAAATCTCTGCTGACCGGAGACCTGTAGGCTATGGTAATTCGAGTTGAACCGCGTCTGCACCACGTTGACGGCACGGTAGCCTCTGTACGGCCTGATCTGGTCGAGAATCAATTCTTGCGTGGCGGAGGTAAACTGTTGGCCCGGCATTTGACAGGGGCCGAACGTGGCCGGGTCCACGCTGTTGGTGCGGCACGTCTGCGTGAGCGCATAGCCCGGCGGGAGCAAGTTGATGTCCACCACGCCCGGCAGGTGTACACCTCGTGAGCCAAAGTAACCGGCGGTGACGATGGTCTTCCGCGTTAGTTGCTGCTGTACGTCCAGCGACCAGTGTTCCATATACGGGGTGTGCCAAGGGGTCTCTATGCCCCTGATGCTCTGCGCCGCCGCGCTGACGCTGGCCGTGCCGGCCAGCGGGTTGTCGATGGAGACGCCGGTGAGCGTTGACGTGTTCTGGAACGGCGGGTTTGTGCTGGCAATAGACTCAAAGTAGCTTATCGAGAACTGATCATCATAGATGCCGAAGCCGGTGCGGATCGAAGTGCGGCCCTTCTTGAATGGGTCCCACGCCAGGCCGACGCGCGGCGCGAAGCTGCGGTTCGTGTTGAGAATTTTATCGCCATAAGGCGAGGGCGGCCCGCTGATGTTCGTGCCGGTGTTGATGAAGATGCCGTTCAATGGATCACCCGTGCCCGGCACGCGAGTACCGTTGGCCAGCACAGTGAACGCCTTGCTGCGGTCGAAGCGGCGCGGGTCGAAGTTGGCCAGCAGATGGTTCTTGTCGGCCGGCTGGCCGAACTGCGAGAAGCGCAAGCCGTAATAGAGCGACAGGTTCGGGCGAAAACGCCACTCGTCCTGCGCGTAGGCTTCGACGACGTTCGCTCGCAGATCAACCGTCGTGTCGAATTGGGTCTGCGTGAACGTCGCGCCCTTACCCAACAGAAAATTGGCCCACTGTTGATTAATCGTGCTCGTGCCCGTGGGGCGCGGCGTAGTGGGGAAGGCGCTGAACTGCCCTTCGTTCACGTCGCCGGTCAATGAATTCTCAAACTTCCGGTAGCGGTTGTAAGAGACACCGAATTTCGTCGTGTGATCACGAATCACTTTCGACAGGGTCGCGCCGAGCGACTTGTTGTTTGAAAAGTTGTTGTACGGGCCGAACGAGACGAGGCCCGAAAAGCCGTTACCCGTCAAGGTCGGGACTCTGCCACGCGTGCGCGTGAAGGGAAATTGCGGCAGGGCCGCGATGATATCGGGCGAGTTCTTTTCGTTGAGCAGGCCCGTCAACTCGCTGAGGATCGCGCCGTAAGAGTACGAGCCGCTAAACTCCAAGACGGTCGTCGGCGATTGCACCCACGTCACGCGCGCGACGTGCGTCTTGCCCGGCGAATTAGTCTTCGTGGACGAGACGCCGGGAATGCCTGTGCCCGTGAATAGGGCGAAAGGTTCTTCGGTCGGGATCGTGTCCTTCTCGAAGCGGTAGAAGGCCGACACCGCGTTGCTCACCTTGTGGTCGATGCGGAGTAACTCTTGCCGGTAATTGAACACGTTCCGGCCCGGAAAGAAGATCGAGCCGGTGGCGTTACCGGGGTCAGGCAGTTTGCTGTAGATGTCTTTGATGTAGGCGGCCGCGACCGGGCTGATCAGATTTTGCGGCAGCGGCGTGCCGGCCGGCAGCACTTGATTGGCCGGGCAGGTCGTCCCCGTCTGCACCAGACAGACGGGTTGCGAGAAGACTCCCTGTTGCAAGGCGCGGGACGGGAAGGTGAAGTTCTGACTCGGATAACTGATCGTCCGCCGCTGCTCTTCGGAGAAGAAGAAGAAGGTGCGATTCTTACCGTTATAGACGGCCCGCCCGCCCTCGCCGAAGCGCGGCAGGAAGACGGGGCCGCTGAACGTGCCGCCGTAGTTGTTGTATCGCAGTGGGCCGCGCTTGGCGCGCCCTTGCGCGTCGCGCCCAAAGGGCGCGTTAAAGTTGTCGGTGAACTTGTTCGCGTTCAGCTTTTCGTTGCGCACGAACTCGTAGAGCGACCCGTGAAAACTATTACCCCCGCCCCGCGTCACGACGTTCACCTGACCGCCGCCACTGCGCCCCGATTCCGCCGGGTAGAGACTGCGCAAGACTTTGAACTCGCCAATCGCGTCCACCGAAGGGTAAGTCTGAATCGTTAGATTCGCGCCCCGGTCGGTCGTGTCCGCGCCGTCCACGGTGTAAGTGTTCGAGGTCACACGCGAGCCGTTCACGGAAATGTTCAACTGATTCGATTGCCCGCTTACCGGGTTCGTCGTGCCCACGTAAACTTGATCGGTTAAATCGCTCGACACACCGGGCGCTAAGGTGATCAACTGCACCCAGTTGCGATTATTGAGCGACAACTCGCGGACTTGCGTGCCACTGATGGTGTTGGCGGCGGTCGCGGTCTGCGTGTCCACCTGCAACGGATCGGCTTCCACCGTGACGACTTCGGCGATATTACCCACCTCCAAAGTCACCTCCACGGTGCGGCGCTGATTGACATCGAGTTTGACGTGCGTTTGGACGGCTTTCTTAAAACTGGGCGCTTCAACCGTCAAGGAATAGGTGCCGACCGGCAGCAGGGGAACTGAATACTGACCGTTTTCTTCGGTCGTGACGGTGCGCGCCACGTTTTTCTTATCCTCGTCAAACACCGACACCGTCGCACCGCTGATCGCCGCGCCGGCGGTATCCTTAACCGTACCGCTAATCGTGCCGGTGATTTCCTGCGCGTGGACGGCCACGAGGCCAAAGGCAAAACAGGCCGTGAGAGCCAACAGACGCTTGAACATGGGGACTCCTCCAATTGGTAAAGAAAGTTTCATGTGGGCTTTCAAATGCCGGTCAGTGTGGGCCACTGACCGGTTGCTCCAGATCGGCTATGGGTCAGCCTTCAGCCGTCGCGCACACGAGTGGAGAGCGCTGCCTGAAGACGGAAAACTTCTTGTTGACCTATGGAAACGGCGTAGGAACGAATCAAACGAATGCGGTGCTTGTTCAGCGCGCACATTCTAGTGAAACCGCCGGCAATAAGCAAAGCTAAAAGTTTTTATGTCAGCCATAAGAGAGACCGCTTGCGGCGCGCGTGGGCCGCTCGGCACTTTTGGCTTGACGACTTAGGGCTTGGCTGTATACTTGCGAACACAATGGCGTAGGCAGTTTGCGTTGCGCGCTGAATTGAAGGGATCGCAACGTAGACGTGTTTCAGGTTTGACCACTTCGCACGAGCGCAGGATGCGCTTTTTTCCGTCGCTCAATTCGTCTGACTGCCGGCGTCGCTTGCGACCCAATGCCTGTCCGTTACGCGGACTGCTGCTGCTTCTTTCGTTACCACTACAGGAGTTTGAGGAGGATTTCCCCTATGACCCGCTCGCTCATTCGCACCTTCTTTTGTTTGCTGCTTGGCGCATTGTTGACCGGTGCGGTCGCAGCGCAGACCAGCACCTCGCGCATCACGGGCACTGTCACCGATGCAAACGGCGCGGTCGTGCCCGGCGCAACCGTCACCGCCACGAACGAGGCCACCGGCGTTGTGCAGACACAGAACACAACCGACGCGGGCCTCTACGCCTTCCCGTCCCTCCCTGCCGGCATTTACACCATCAAGGTCGAATTCGCCGGCTTCAAGACCGCGCAGCAGACCAACAACGTGCTACAGGTCAACACGCCGCTTGCCGTTGATTTCACGCTCGAACCGGGGCAAGTGACTGAGACGGTGACCGTGCAGGCCGGCGCAGAGCAGTTGCAAACATCGAACGCGACCATCGGCAACGTCGTCGAGCAGAGGGCCATCGAGCAACTGCCGCTCAACGGGCGCAACCCGCTGAACTTAATCGCCTACGAACCGGGCGTGGTGCAGCGTTCGCAGGGCGGCGCGGGCTCCGGCGTTCATGTCAACGGCTCGCGCGACCGCGCCTTCAACGTGACGATTGACGGCATCGACGCTAACGAATCATCGGTTCCGAATCCCACGTCGAACATCTACCGCCTGAATCCTGACAACGTGCAGGAGTACAAGGTGACGACCAACAACGCCACC
>JBBQGM010000140.1:0-5887 GCA_038322995.1 Pyrinomonadales bacterium | reverse complement strand
TGAGACCGCCTAGTGCGGGGCGCGCGGTCATCTTGCCCGCCACCGAGCTTTTTGGCGCTTTTTTGGTTCGCGCTGCCGCGCTCATAGGGGCAATGTTGCCCGCGCTCCCAGCTCCACGCAATTGCCATTCGCTATCAGTTCCAACCGGCTGCGGGAGCGGAGTGCTTGTTGTCGCGCGGATAAAAAAAGGGAGAGCCGTTGCCGGCCCTCCCTGCAAAGCACTTTCTAGCCTTCGACTAGAAGACGATGCGGATACCCACCTGCACGACGCGGCGGGCGAGTTCGATGTCCCTTCTGTCGGCGAAGCCCGAGCCTTCGACGCTCGCGTCTTCCACGGAGAAGTCCGGCAAGAAGCCAGCCGAGTTGACGCCGTAGCCGGGATTGGGGTGATTCAACACGTTGAAGGCTTCGCCGCGTAGTTGAACGGTCAGGCGCTCTCTGATCTTGAGATTCTTGAAGAGACCCATGTTCAACTGGTTGAGCCGCGGCCCACGCAAGGAGTTGCGCGGGGAGTTGCCGAACGGCGTGTTGAAGACCTGCGCCGAGCCGGGGCCGTTGAAGATGAAATGCACTTGACTGGGCGTGACGCTCACGACGTTGCCCGTCGTGTTCAGCGAGTTAAGCGAGAGGAAGCCTCTCGGGTCGGTGACAATGTCGATGTAGCCAGCTTTGAAGGCGTCAACTTGGTTGATGCCGACGAGCTTCGGGTCGATGTTTACGTTGCCGATGAACGGCCGGTCACCGGCGGTGATGTAGGCCCTGTTGGCCCCGAAGACGCTGCCGTTGAAGAACTGTCCCGGCGTGTAGGGCGCGCCACTCGTCAGCACATAGACGCCGTTGAGTTGCCAACCGCCGAGCAGACGACCCACCACGCCGCGCTGCTCCTTGTAGAACGGCACGTCGTAGATGTAGTTCATGCTGAAGGCGTGCGGGCGGTCGAGGTTCGAGAGCGCCCGCTCGGCCCGGCCGATGTCGAACGGATTCTGCGCGAACGATGAGTTGATATCGAAGGCGAAGATTTCGCTCGAATTGTCAATCGTCTTGCTGAACGTGTAAGCCGCGCCCAGCGTCAGGGTGTTGTGGAACAGCCGGCTGTTGATGCGCGACTGCATCGAGTGGTAGATGGACTGCGCGGAGTTCTCGCGGATGGTGACCGCGCTCTGCCGCTTGATGCGACCATCGCAGAGGGCTTCGTTGGGGATAGTAGTCGGGTCGTTCACGCACGTCTGAGGCGTAATGCCCGCCGGTATCAAGTTCGCGAAGCTGCGGAACGGCACGACCTGTGTGGCCGTGCAGTCGCCGTCGGCGTTGCGCGCCGTGCAGACTGTTTGCGAGAAACCGTTGACCAGATTGCGGACGAACGGGTTGGCGGTGCGGTTCTGGAACAGCCCGACGCCGTGCGTGCCGACATAGCGCACCTCGGCGACGGTGCTGCGGCCGAACTGATGCTGCACGCCGAGCGAATATTGCTCGGAGTAGGGCGCGTGGAAGTTCGACGAAACTTGGGTCTGTGACAGGAAGAGCGGGTCAAGTTTGCCGAGCGACGACTGCGAGCTACGTCTGATCACGTCGCCCGTTATTGCGCCGGTAGGAACCGGCACCGGCGAGCCGGTGGACGGCAGCAGGTTGGCCGGGATGACGAGCGCCGCCGAGAACGGCGCGGAGCCTTGCACGTTCAGCAGAATGTTGTAGAACGCCGGGTCGTAGGCGATGGAGAAACCGCCCCGGATGACGGTCGCATCCTCGCCGAGGAATCTCTTCCAGAAATGCGGCGAATAGGCGAAGCCGATGCGCGGCGCGAAGTTGTTCTTATCTGTCGGAATCGCCGGCGTCGTGCGGACGCTCAAAGGCAGCGCCGGGTCGAAGAATCTTCTGGCCGGATCGTTCTCGCGCGCGATTGACTGCTGGTTCAGGATGTTGATCGGCTGGCCCGTGTACTCGTAGCGCACGCCGAGGTTCAACGTCAGGTTAGACCGGAGTTTGAAGTCGTCCTGCACAAAGTAGTACTGATCGTTTTCGGTGAACTTGAGCGTCGGATCGCCGACTGTGAGCGAGAAGCCCGACGGCGCGTTATTCAGCAAACGGGTCACCGAGTTGAAGGCGAACGCACCGTTGAAGTTCGGCAGGAACGGCACAACCGTATTCAAGTGCTTGAACTCAGCGCCGAAGATGAACGAGTGGCGACCACGCGCCCAAGTGATGTTGTCGGCGACCTGATAGACCTTGCCGACGCGCCCTTGCGGGAGGTTGGTGGCCGGCCCGATGCCCTGCAACGCGCGCGACCCGCTCACCACAGGGAAACCGATATTGGTCACGGCGGAGCCGATCTCGGTCGCGGCGGGAATGCAGCCCGGAGCGCCCACGCCGCAGCCGCCGCCGAAGACCACGCCGATCTTCTGGTAGGTGGCGCGGAATTCGCTGACTATCGAGTTCGTGAGCTGGCGCGTCCAGTTGCCGCCGAAGTTCTTGCTGCTCGCGATCACGTCGCCGGAAAAGCCGTTGGTCTGCACCAGATTGTTGATGAAGTTTTGGCTCTGTTTCAGATAACGGACGTTGACGTTATCCTTCTGCGTGACCCTGAGATCGAAGCGTGCGCTGTAGTCCGTCTCGTTAAATGGTACAGACTCAGTGAACTCAGGCTGCGCCGCTTGGAAAGTCTGCCCGCCCAGCGTAATTGTGGCAAAGGGGTTAGCCACGTCGGTGCGGGGATGCGCGCCCGGCCGAATGGCGAACACGCTTTGCGTGGTCAGGGCTTGGATCGCCCCGTTGCCGGGGAAGGCCGCCAACAGCCGCGGAAATTCCGACGGCAGGATGCCGAGCGAGCCAGAACGCAGCGTAGTGATCGAGGGGTTGCGGATGCCCTGATACGTGACGAAGAAGAAGAAGCGGTCTTTGCCACTGATGACCGACTTGCCGCCCTCGCCAAAGCGCGGCAGATAGAGCGGCCCGCCGACCGTGCCGCCGAACACGTTGTACAGGCTCGCATTCGGCGCGAGCTGGCCACTGCGCCGCTCGATGTTGTCCAAGCTGTTGAGGTAAGCGTTATCTTGGTGGAACTCGAACGCGCTACCGTGGAACTGGTTCGTGCCGCCCTTGGTCACGATGTTGACGACCGCGCCTTGATTGCGCCCGTACTGCGCCGAGAAGTTGTTGGTAATAACTTGATATTCAGCGACCTGATCCTGATTGTCCACAAACATGGCGGGGCCGGAAACGCTCAAGTCGTTGTTGTCCGCGCCGTCGATCTGGAAATTGTTCGACCGCCCGCGATTGCCGTTGACGGACAAGCCCGTGCCGTTCGTGTTCACGCCGCCGCTGCGATTGGCGATCACGCCCGGTGCCAGCAGCGCCAGCGTGTCGAGACCGCCGCCCGCGCCGTTCGAGGGCAGTTCTTCAATTTTACGCGTCTCGAAGGTGCTTGAAATTTGCGACTGATCGCGTTGGACGATCTCTTCGTTCGCCGCCGTCACTGTCACCGTCTCAGCGATGTTGCCCGCTTCGAGTTTGATGTCGGCTGGGTTGACGATACCGATTTTCACCGCCACGCCGGTGCTGACCGCGCGTTTGAAACCGGGCGCTTCAACCGTCACCGTGTACGAGCCGGGCTGTAGGGCAGCGACTTCGAACGTGCCTTCGCCGGTGGTCGTGATGGGTGCCGCTGTAGCGCCGGTACTCTCATTTTTCACCGTTACGGTTGCGCCGGCGATGATACCGCCGTTAGGGTCTGCCACAGTGCCTCGCAGACTACCCGTTGTGGCCTGCGCCATCACCGAGAGCGGCAGCATCGTTACCAGGGTAAGTACCCACGCCGTAAACATTGCGGTGGCTTTTACCTTTCGAGAATTACGCATTTCACTTCTCCTTTGGAGGGTCTAAAAACTATGGGCTCCCAAAGAACTCCTGCTCTTTGTCGGGCTATCACCGCGGTCATTTCAGTGCAGCCCTTTTGATTAACTTGCTTAACTTGGGGGGCGCGCTCGCGCACGCTCTCAGCCGAAGATTTCTGGTGTTACGGAATCTTGCCTGAAGATTTTTGCAATAAGTATGCCGGGCAATAGCTACGCCGCCAGGTGCAGCCTGCCGACTCGCTCGCAAGCACGCCCGATGCGGAGAACCTTGTTTATTTGAATCTTCCGAAAAATTAATAGCATCAGCCTTGACCGGCTGGGGCAAGTAAACCGGAGACTCTTCCATATTTTTGGATTATCTTTTTGACTATCCATCCACTTTTTTGGATTATCCGGCAAAATTCCACCCTCCGTGCGCGGCGGCACGCACCGTCATCGCGCGCTATTACAGTCGCGCAGCCGCTGTCTCGTCTGTCTATCCGCGCAAGTGCCACGACACGCCTTCAAGCACTAGCCTTCGGCGGCCGACAACAAAAGGGTAAGTGGCTCTCGTGACCGACTAGCGCAGTGTGCCGATCAATTTTTTCACTTGCTCGGCATTGGGTGCGTTTGGCATCTCGCGCAGGTAGGCCTCGAAGTGCTGCAACGCGAGCGCGCGGTTGCCTCTGCTGAGGTAGAGTTGTCCGAGGTGGAAAAGCGCCTGCGCATATTCCGTCCCGCCGGACTCGTAGGCCAAGCGTAACTCTTTTTCCGCCCGCTCGAAATCCTTTAGCGTCAGATACGCCATGCCTGCGTACAGGCGCGCGGCCGGCGCTTGCGGGTCGAGCGCGATGGCCTCATCCAACACCTGCGCCGCAGCGGTGAACTGCTTTTGCCGGATGAGGACGATGCCGAGATTGAGCCGCGGATTGTAGGCCGTCGGATCGAGTTTGGCGGCGGCGCGCAACTCGGTCGCCGCTTCGGCTAGACGGCCCGCCTCAAGCAACTGCGCGCCGAGGTCGTTGTGCGCCATCATAAAGGCGGGATAGAGCGCCACCGCTTTTTGCAAGTGCGTGATGGCCACGTCGGTCTGCCCGGCGGCGGCGGCCTTCGAGCCGCGCTCAAACTCTTTGCGCGCCTCCTTCGGCACGTTCTTGTCAAGCTCGCCGACCGAGACGGACGCATGGCCCGGTGTGGCGGCCGTGCCGGCCGACTTCTCTTTCAACGTAAACGTGACCACCGTCGGCAAATCTTTCATGACCTGAACACGTTGCGTGGCGATCTCGAATTTTTGGCTTTCGTCCTCCGCGACCAGATCGTAATTGCCCACGGGCACGCGTTTATACTCGTACTGCCCCTGAAAGTTTGTGTAAGTGACGAACTCACTGCCGCGCGGTGTTTGCAGCGTGAGTTTAGCCGCCTGATTTAAGGGCGCACCATTGGGCAGCACGACAAAGACGTGTATGCTGCCGGCATCGCTCTCCCGCCCTTGCTGTTGCCGATCAACTTGCCGGCCTGTCTGCGCGACACAGAGCGGCGCAAGCGCCAGCATGACCAGCACGACGGCGAAAAACTTATAGCGGCTCATCACTTCCACCTTTACGTCGGCGAGCAAAATTGTCCGCGCCAGCAGCGCGTAGATTTGTTATGACGTGGACGGCAAGTTTGCGTTGCAAGCAGTGTTCCGCGCTTGCGGATTCTGCTTAGTTAGCTAACTCTGGCAGCGCACATGCAAAAGCGCCTTACGACCTGAGCAGCCGCGCGAGACCGGCGAAATCAACCGGCTGAACTGTGCGGCCGAGTTGGCGTTGCAACTCCGTGAGCGTTGTCCCGTCGAGCATCACGGCTTCACCGCTTTTGAACGCGGTCGCGGGCATGATGACGAACTCGCCTTTGATCTGCTCGCGCGCCTTGAGCACGCACGCGCCGGTCATCAACCCCGCGACGACGATCTCCGCGCCGAAATAATCGTTCTCGACGGCCACCACATGCAGCCGCATCCCGAAGCGTTCGTTCAAACGTTCGATTAACTCGCGCAAGACGGGCGCGAAGAGTGTGCC
>JBBQGM010000139.1:0-6031 GCA_038322995.1 Pyrinomonadales bacterium | reverse complement strand
GGCGATGGTGGGCGGCGCGGCCGTGCGGATGAGCGTCAGGAAGTGACGCCGGTAGAGGCGGATCGTGCGGTCGATCAGATCGCCCGCGCCCATCGGGGCGAGCGCGAGGCGGTCGGCGGCGAGACTCGTGCTGGTGGACATAAAAAAGGGCCGGCGTTTCAGACAAGAGGAGATGGCGCGAGCGGAATTCTACCACAGCGCCATCAGCAGCAGATGCGGCGCTGTGCTTAGCCGGTGCAGAGTTTGCCGGCGTGCTAGTGCAAGGCTTGAAGACAAAGCTACGCAGGGCACAAAGAAAAGCGTGCGCTTCTTTGTGCCCTGCGTGTTTTGGTGGCGCGTGTGGTTTGCGCGGTCTTAGTATTCGAGTGCGCCCTCGTACATCATGTCGGCGATCTTGAACCGGCGATCCACTTTGAACTCTTTATTGGTGCCAAGCTCGGCGTGGAAACGCACTTCGCCGCTGTCGGCTTTAAGGAACTGGTCGCTCTCCACCTTGCGCGGGAAGATGAAGCGTGCGCCGAAACCGTCCTTACCCGGCTTGACATACTCTTGCAGGAAAAGCCGCTTCCCATCTTTGCGTTCGAGATAGGCGTCATTCTTGAGCGTGCTCGTCTCGCCATTGCTCAGGGCTTGCAGCACCTTGCCGCCGCTACGCTGATCGGTAGAGTCGAACCAGACGGTGACGATGATGGAATCGGTCGGCTGTATTTCCGCGAATCTTTTCAGCCCCGCCACGGTATCCGGTGGCACATCCTTCATGCTCAGCATCATGGTGCGTGCGAGCGCCATGCGGATGGGGCGTGCGCTGAAGAAGCGCACAAAGTAATTGACGTGGACTTCCGTGTTGGTCGCGCCTTCCGCCGCCCGTGTCTGATCGTTGACACCGCCACGCGCCGTTGGTTGAAAGAACAGCTCTGAGGTATCGGTCTCAACCTGCGTCTGCGCCCAAGGTGAAGACTTGAGTATCTTCTCGGCATCCTTCTTCGACCACTCCGTCCACGCCTTCATCGGCTTCTGCGCCGCGACGCCGGCCGCCAACGCGCCGACGAATAGTAACGCAACAGTTATTTTCTTAAACATTAATTCCTCCGAAATTGTTTGGATGTGACGGCCAGACCGGGCGCACCGTGGAGCCGGGTGGCAAGCTTTAGTACGCAATCAGACGGTAGAAAGGTTCACGGCGCGTTGCGCACAAGCCCCCTCGTTCCGGGGCATTAGATGCAAGTCGGGGGCACGGGGTCGTCTGCGCGGGCGCGAAAATTCTGCAACCCTGCGCCGCCGCCTCGCATATTTGCACGCCGGCCCGCATGAAAAGTTCCATCGTGCGGTGTCGGGCCAGACTAAAACAAATAGGGGAGTGTGGCCCGAACGGGCCGCACTCCCCTACGTTAAGTCGGGTCATTGCCCGAACAAGGGTTAGAAGTTGAAACGGACAACCAACTGCACAAGGCGACCACCCGGATCATTCGTCGTCGAAGTGTCACGATACGCCGTATCGGGACTGTTCAACTGACCGAACAAGCTGGAACTGAATGTCGGTACGCCAGTACTGCCCACGCTGACCGCATCGGTCGAGTATGTGCCGACCTTGAAATTCTGGTTGTTGATGATGTTCAAGGCCTCGGCACGCAGTTCGAGGTTGGTTTTCTCCGTGAACCTGATCTTCTTGACCAAGCTCATGTCTTGGCGTAGGAAGCGCGGGCCGTGGAGCACCAGATTGGCGAAGCCGCACTGGCCGGCGTAAGCCTGCACGCACCCGTTGAAGTTAGCCGGGGCGATATAGCGGCCCGTGGGCGCGCCGAACGCCGAAGAGAAGCCCGTCGGCGTCACGTTGAACGCGCGAATAGTGTTCTGCGCGATGTCGTCCGGCAGCCAGAAGACCTGTTTCGCCGGCAGCTTGCGAATGTTGATCAGCTTCTGCAAGTCCTTCGGCGTCAGGCCAACAAGTTGGACGTTGCCGAAGCGGATCGCCGCGCCGCTCTGCAAACGAGTCGTCCCGTTTATCCCCCAGCCACCGAGGAAGCCGTTGACGAGGCCATTGTGCCCGGAGAGGAATCTCTTCCCGTTACCGAATGGTAGCTCGTAGATGTAGCTCAGCTTGAACGCATGGGTGATGTCGAACGGCGATAGCGTCTTGTCGAGCCACGTGTTGCGCAACGTCCGCGGCTGGCTGAAGGCGATGGAACTGCTGGCGTAGAAGTTCGTCTGCGACTTCGAGAAGACGTAGCTGCCTTGCAGCAACAGTCCACCCGCGAACCGCCGCCGCAGTTCAATCTGCAAGCCGTCGTACCATGTCTTTCCGTCGTTGTTGACGAGGAACGAACTGTTGCCGACGGACGGCGCGCCGTAGATGTTCGGGTTGACCACGAAGAAGTTCGCCGGGATGCCGGCCGCAGCCGCGTTCCCACGCCGGGTCGTGAACGGGTTCTGCAACTGCTGCGCGAAGCTCTGTGGAGCCGGTGAGATCAGCGACAGGCGGTTCACGAACGTGGCGCTAGTGAAGTTCCCCGAGGTGTAGCTGGCCGGGTTGTTCGGATCACGCGCCCCGCTAAAGAAACCGAGAATGGTCGGCAGCGCGACCGTACCCGGCACGCCAGTGAAGGCGAAGGTGTTGCCACGCCCGGCCGCGACGTTCGCCGCCAGGTTTGCCTGCGCCCGCTTGAACTCGTTGATGAACCCGTTTTCGAGGGTGTTGATCTCGTTCAGATCCAACTGCCGGAACAACTGATGCCCGCGGTTGCCGACGTAGCGGACCTCCACCACCATATTCTTCGTCAACTCGCGCTGAATGCCGCCCGTGAACGAGATCACATATGGCGTCTTCAGGTTGGGCGCGAAGGCGTTGGCGCTGGCGAAGTCGAACACGCCCGGTACAAGCGGGAACGTGGGCGTGCCCGGTACAAGCGGGGCCGCGAAGCTGGCCCGGTTGCGGAATAGCGCGCCGTTGTCGATGCGATCACCAGCGAAGAGGCTGGCGTCGGTGGTGGCTCCGAAGTTAGCGCCGACGATGCTCGACGTTAGGTTCAAGCCCTCGCGCGTCGTGGCGATGGAGTAACCACCGCGGATAACCGTTTGCCCCGGGCTACCCTGAATGCGGCGCAGCAAGCTGTTCTTGAAGTCCGGCTGCCACGCGAAGCCGACGCTCGGCAGGAAGTTATTCCTGTCGGTGTTATAGAAGTGCTGCCCCTTCGGCAGTTGGGTAAACTGCGTGGCCGCACCACCCGTCGCGCCCGGCCGGAAGAGCGCGCTCTCGTTCGTGCCCGAGGGGCCGAATAGCCCGGCGAAGGAGTTCTGCGTCAGGGCGCTGTTCTGCGAGGTCGGCGAGTATTGCACATCGTAGCGCACGCCCAGAGTGAGCGTCAGGTTCGGGCGGATGCGCCACGAGTCTTGGCCGAAGAGGCCGTACTCGCGCTGGCGGTAACGTTCGATGAAATTTTGGTTCAGCGAGTAAGCGTTGCCCGCTTCGTTGCGCGCCGCCGTATTGCTGATCGAGTTAACGCGCCCGGTCAGCACGCGGAAGAGATTCTGCGCCTGAGTCGTGATCGTGGTTGACGGGTTGCCGGGGAAGTTGGCCGGCACGAAGACGTTCTCAATCGGGTCGGCATTGTCTTCGGCGAAACTAACTGTCTGGGCCGCGCCGTTCGGCGCGGACACGAGGAAGGCGTTAATCTGGCTGAAGTTGCCGCCGAAATTGAAGTTGTGCTGCCCGCGCACGTAAGTCACCGTCTCGAAGTACTGTTTGACCGGCGAGTTGCGCCGCTGCGGGCTATTGGCGGTGTAAGCGTTGTTGATGCCGGAGGCGGCCGTATTGATGTTCAGCGCGAAACCGGCTTGGTTCGTAAACTGTCCCGCATTGACTTGCGGTTCGAACAGCACTGTGCCGCCCGTCAGACCGAAGCGAAATTCGTTGACGAGCCGCGACGTGATGGTTGAGCGCAGGGCCGCGACCGCCGAGAAGCGATTCGAGTCCTGGCTACCGAAGTTGGGGAAGCCGGGGAAAGCCGGATCAAACCCGTTGAGGAAGTCCACCGACGATTTGAACTGCTGGTAGTTATAGATCGCCTCGACGTGCTGATTCTTCGTCACGTTCCAATCCAGCCGCCCGGTCGGGAAGCGCCGGTTCTGGCGGCCC
The DNA here is from genome assembly GCA_038322995.1 of Pyrinomonadales bacterium. GTDB lineage: Bacteria > Acidobacteriota > Blastocatellia > Pyrinomonadales > Pyrinomonadaceae > QHXQ01. The sequence goes on along the minus strand of JBBQGM010000139.1, from coordinate 1,899 downwards.
TTGTTCTGGAAGGTGAACTGCTGGATGTTCGGGTCGCTGAGCTGATTAATGCTACCGCCCGAGGTCGATGCGCGGATAGAAGACAGCAGCGCCCCGATGGTCGGGTCAACCGTGCTCTGTGCGCCGCCGAAGCCATTCGCCGCCGCCAAGGTGAGCACGTTAATGGAGCGGGTCGCACCGCCGGCCGTGTAGGTGAAGATGCCGTTCTGCGCGTTGGGTGACAGGATGTTGCGCGTGCGCAGTTGCGCCTCGGGCAGGATGTACTGCTCGAAATCGACGAAGAAGAACAGCTTGTCGCGATTCTTATTGAAGCCCGTAAACGGAATCAGCACGGGCCCGCCGAGTTTGCCCCCGAACTGATTGAGCAACTGGCGCGTGCGCGGCGCTTTGTGATCGACCGGGTCTTCCGGCAGGTCACGGTTGTTGTACCAGAAGTTCGCATTCAGCGCCGGGTTGCGATGGTTCTCGAACAATGCGCCATGAAAATCGCTCGTCCCGCCTTTGGTCGTGAACTTGATCTGGACTGCGCCCTCGCCCGCGCTCTCCGCGCCGGGCGTGGCAGTCGAGATGGTCACCTCGTCAATCGCGTCCACGCGCGGGCGCACGAACGTGAAGAAGCCATCCGAGCCTTTCAGCACGTTGTCCTGCACGTTGACGCCATCCATCGTGATGTTGAGCGCGCCCTTCGGCAGACCGTTGACCGTCGAACTGCGTGGCCGCCCGTTGGTCTGTGTGCCGGGCAGCAACAAAACGAGGTCGAGCGCGTCGCGCGACGCCTGCGGCAAATCCGTGATCTGCCGCCCCGTGATCGTCTGGCCGACGGTGGCGGATTGCGTCTGCAACAACTCGCCGCCTGCGCCCGTGATCGTCACCTGCTCGCCGATCTGACCAACTTCGAGTTGGCCCTTGACGCTCGACGGCGTGCCGATGTTGATCACGACATCCTTCAAGATCAGCGTCTTGAAACCTTGATTCGTGATCGTCACCGTATAGGTGCCGGCAGGGGCCGACGGGATGGTGAATGTACCATCGTCCGAGGTGGTAGCCGTCAATTCCTGCTTGGTCGCATTGTTCGTCGCGACCACATTGGCACCCGCTACGCTTGCGCCAGCCGGGTCTACTATGGCACCGGTGATCGAACCGGCGGTAGTGACCTGACCGAAGGCGAAAGCACTGCCAGCGAGCAGCAGGACAAAGGCGACCACCGACTTAAACAAAGACTGTTTCATGGTGGAGCTCCTCCAAAGAGTGGGTAGTTAGCTTAGTCTTCCGACTAAATCGGGGTTGATGCGTATATCCGGCTCTGCTTTATTTCTGCTGCGGAAGCCGGATGTCTATGTTTCGTAAAAGAAGCGGAAGAACCCGTAATGGCTCTCCTTGCATAGGGAGCACGCCTTGTCTGACCAAAGACGATACGTGCAGGAGATTTTCAAGCAATCATTATGCCAACTTGACCGCCGCTGCCGTCGTCGCCTAAACCCTTAACTTAGTTAGGCATTAGCCAGAACAGACTGGATCGGGCATACGGCTTTTTCCATTTTTCTGGATTTTCGATTAAATTTCTGGAAATTGCTGCGGGTGCGTAGCGGATAGCCAGCGCGCGAGACCGGCGAAATTAAGCGCGTAGAGGGGCAGTCCGAGTTGCTGTTGCAGTTCGGCCTGCGTCGTGCCGTCGAGCATCACAGCCTCGCCGCTCTTGAAGGCCGCGCTTGGGACGACGACGAACTCGCCGCTGATCTGATCGCGCGCCTTGAGGATGCACGCGCCGGTCATCAACCCCGCGACGACGATCTCCGCGCCGAAATAATCGTTCTCGACGGCCACCACATGCAGCCGCATCCCGAAGCGTTCGTTCAAACGTTCGATTAACTCGCGCAAGACGGGCGCGAAGAGTGTGCC
>JBBQGM010000138.1:0-6386 GCA_038322995.1 Pyrinomonadales bacterium | reverse complement strand
CAATCTATCAAATGTTGGCATGCCATCCGCTCTCATACACCTGTCTCCTTCACCCTACCTTTTGAGAAAGCGCGGACACCCACGTGCGATCACGCGTTTCTGCATCTCATGCTTCATCGCGTGTCAACGCCTCTTCGTCTGCGACTTGAATCTCCGCCGCCGGGATCAACACCACGCGCTCATCTGCCCACACCGCAATCGTGTTGCCCGCGCGCTTGTGTTCTAGCAGGGCACGGCGGACGCCATGGCGCAGGACACGTTCGATTGTTTTCCCCTCGCGAAATAGATGTTTTGTTCTCTCAGCAGTCATGCTTATGCGCCACCTCCGAAGTCTATGCGCGGTACTGCCGCTCGACCGCGTCTATCTTGGCGACGCGCCGCTTGTGCCGGTCTTCGCTGATCTCGGTGGCGAGCCAGGCGCGGACGATGTCGCGCATCTCCGGCGCGGTGATCGTCGCGCTGCCGAGCGTGAGAACGTTGGCGTCGTTATGCTCGCGCGAGTTGACGGCGACCTTCACCGAATAGCAGGCGGCGGCGCGCACGCCCGGCACTTTGTTGGCCGTCATCGCGGAGCCGACGCCCGCGCCGTCGATCACGATACCGACCTCCGCTTCGCCATCGGCCACGGCGCGGGCGACGGCGTGGGCGAAGTCGGGATAGTCAACCGCGTCGGTCGAGTTAGTGCCGAAGTCGAGGGCGCGGTGACCGAGTTCGGCGAGGAAGGACTTGAGTTCTTCCTTCATCGGATAGCCGCCGTGATCCGCGCCGACAGCGACAAGTTTCGTCTGCCGCGCACCACGTCGGGGCGTGCGGCGCACAAGCTCGATGCTGCGCTCGCGCACGATGTCGGCCGCCAGCGGCGTCAACCGCGCGCCCTCGGCCACGCGCAGCCGCGCGCCCGGCTCCAGGCCGCGCACGTCGTCTTCCGTGATCACCGTCTTGTTCGATTCGTCGCGCGCAATGGCCGGCTCGGCGGGTGTGATGGGCGCGCTGGGTGCAACGGACACAATGCGCGCCGGTGTTGGTTCGGCCGTAGGCGCAACGCCGGACGCAGGCGGCATAGACGGCGGCGCTGCTATTTGTTCGTCTGCCTCGTCCGCCGGCAGCGCGTTGTTTAAGACTTCGCGCACGAGGGCGCGCACACGATCACGGGTTGATTGCTCGTCAGACATGATTGGCTGTTAGCGGCCGGGGCTAGCTGTTTGTTAAAGACAAAAGCTGCAAGCTAACAGCTAGGCGCTCGCAAGCTATTATTGACCTCCGCCAGTTGCTACTTTAGTATGTCGCACCACGAGCCGCAGGCGCAAACAACGCCGCTGCCCGGCCGGTTCAGTTCCTATTCTATACGGCACTAAAATTTCCTATGGAGGGCCGCCAACGTGTCCGTTGCTTCTGCCGCGAGCGCATCCGAATTCAATCATACGAACCTTGAGCCGCTGCTCACCGGCGAACAGATTCAGACGCGCATCGGCGAATTGGGCGCAGAGATCGCGCGCGATTACGCCGGGCGTAATCCGTTGCTGCTCGGTGTGCTGAAAGGCGCGTTCGTCTTCATGAGCGATCTGGTGCGGGCCATCGATCTCAAACTCGCGGTCGAGTTTATGGCCATCTCCAGTTACGGCGAAAGCACACGCTCGTCGGGCGAGGTGAAGATCGTGAAAGATTTGGACGTGCCGATTGAGGGGCGCGACCTGATCGTCGTCGAGGACATCGTGGACACGGGGCTGACGCTCAGCTATCTGCTGGCCAATCTCGCCTCGCGCGGTGCAGCCAGCGTCAAACTGGCCGCGCTCTTGAACAAGCCGGAGCGGCGACTGCGCACCGTGCCGATTGACTATCTCGGCTTCGACATCCCGGACGCCTTCGTCGTCGGCTACGGTCTCGACTACGCCGAACGCTACCGCAATCTCCCTTACATCGCCGTGCTCAAAGACCCGTTGCTCGATTAAACGGCGCGCGTTGCTGCCCACGCCAAGCCCGCGCGTGCGGACTAACAGAGCGCCGCACTGACTCCAACCACACGCCTGCGTTTTGAACCGGCTCGTTCGCTACGCAGGCTTGTCTGTGAGTTGCGGCAAGAAGCTCTCACCCGCTGTGAGCCGCAACCCGAAGTTATCAGTAATCGTCTGCCCGATGTCGGCAAGTGAAGCGCGCGTGCCGAGATTGATGCCGGCGCGCGCGCGTGGGCCGTAGGCGAGCAGCGGGACGTACTCGCGTGTGTGGTCTGTGCCGCGATAGGTGGGATCGTTGCCGTGATCGGCGGTGATGATCATGAGATCGTCGGCGCGCATGGCGGCCATGATTTCGGGCAGGCGCGCGTCGAAGTGTTCAAGCGCGCGGGCGTAGCCTTCCACGTCGCGGCGGTGGCCGTAGAGCATGTCGAAGTCCACGAGGTTCGCGAAGATGAGACCGCGCGAGTCGGCTTGGAGCGCGTTGATCGTCTGATCAATGCCCTGCTCGTTGTTCTTTGCTTTGAGGTCTTGCGTCGCGCCGACCGAGTCATAGATCGAAGCGATCTTGCCGATGCAAACCACATCGAGGCCGCTGTCCGCCAACGTTGGCAACAGATTTTCGCGCGGTGGCGGGACGGCGTAGTCGTGGCGGTTTTCCGTGCGATAGAACGCGCCGGTTGCGCCTAAGAACGGCCGCGCGATGACGCGCCCGACTTCGTGTTCGCCACGCAACAGGTTGCGCGCCGCCACGCAGATGTCGTAGAGGCGCGGCACGGGGATGACCTCTTCGTGCGCCGCGATCTGAAAGACCGAATCGCCGGACGTATAGACAATCGGCTTGCCCGTGCGCACGTGCTCCGCGCCAAGCTCTTTGATGATCTCCGTGCCGGACGCGGGCACGTTGCCGAGGATGCCGGGCACGCCGGTCTGTTCGATAAATTGCGCGATGAGGTCGGGCGGGAAGCCGGCTGGATAAAGGGGAAAGGCTTCATCGAGTATGATGCCCGCCATCTCCCAATGCCCCGTCGTCGTGTCCTTGCCGTTCGAGCGCATGGCACAACGCCCAAACGCGCCGCGCGGCGCAGCCACCGGCGGCACACCCGCGAGCGCACGCACGTTGCCCAGACCGAGTTGCCCGAAGTTCGGCAACTGCACCGCGCGTGATTCACAGATATGACCGAGCGTATCCGCGCCCGCATCGCCCCAAGCGGCCGCGTCCGGCATCTCGCCCATGCCGACGCTGTCGAGCACGATCAAACAGACGCGCTTAAAGTAATTGTTGTTAGACATAAACCGTCCATTCTCAAGAAGTATTTTTACTGCCCCCTGCTTTCTAACTCTGCGGCGCTTGATAGCCTTCACGGGCATTGATTTGCCCGCCTTGCAGCCCACGGACTTCGACGCGAATCTGGCGAAAACGGCCGTCGCGCGCTTTGTTGGTCGGGTAGTAGCCGAGGCTGTACTGTGTGCCGATCTCGGCGGCGACCTGAGCGAAGGCGGCGCGCGCGGCGCGCAGGTCGAGCGCGTCGAAGGTCTTGCCGCCGGTGTCGCGCGCGAGTTGGCTCATCTCCTGGCGCGCGACTTGATAGAGTGAGCGGCTGATGTCCATGCGCTCGAATGATCCCAAGCGGCAGAAGCTCGCGTAGTCGGCGGCGTCCGCGCGCGGATTGAAGATGCGCCGGTAGCGTTGCAGTTGCACCTTTGATAACCCAAGCCGCCCATCGCCCTGACAGTCGCGCAGCAGCCGCTCTTCGACGTAGTCCTCCGTGTTGACCTGCACGAAATAGCTCAACACGCCCGCTTGCACCAGCGGCGCGCGGGCTTCCGTAAATTCCGAGTCGCTCGACGAATCGACGCCATCGGTCAGCGCGACGAGCGCCCGCCGGCCGCGCAGTTCGGCCCTCGGTGGCGCGCGGAAGATGTCTTTGGCCACGCGCTCAAGCGCATCATAGTAGGGTGTGCCGTTCGATGCGCCGATGTTCTCGATAGCCTGGCGCAATGCCTCGCGGTTGTCCGTCAAGTAAGACTGCACCTCGACGGTCGCCAGCGTCTGCTTGTCCTCTGCGGCCGTATTGAAGGAGAGGATGGCGACGCGGTCGCCGGGGCGCAACGCTTCGATGAAGGCATTGGCGGCGCGGCGGATCAGCGCAACTTCGGCGCGCGTCGAGCCGGACGTATCCAAGAGCAGCGCGACCTCGAACGGCGCATCGGCGGTCGAGAAAGTGGCCACGCGCTGCGGCCGGCCGTCTTCATAGACAGCGAAATTTTCCGCGCGCAGCCCCGTGACAGGCCGGCCCATGCGGTCGCGCACGACGACGGGCACGGGCACGAGTTGCGTGTCCACACGCACAACGTCGCCTTCGTCAACCTCTTCCGCGCCGGCAGGTAAAGAGCGCGCGCGCGGCGTAGGCGACGCTGTCGGCATGCCGGTTTGCGTGGACGGAGTTGTGCTTACGCGCCGCGGACGCTGTTGCGGTGGCGCGGCCGGCTGTTGCGCGCTGACGAACACGGCCAAGCTTATCGCCAGCAACGAGAGACTGCCGGGCAGCCGGAACGTATGAGCGCCACGCGCGCGGCCGGGCTTTGGAGATTGATAGAACATAAGCTTAAACTTTACACGCCAAGCGAGTCCGTGTAGTGGCAATCATAGCCGCAAAGCGGCGCGGACAGAAAGGAGCGCAGAGCCGTATGTCAGTCATAGGCCGGTTGGACGAACAGGTGGCCGCCGTGCTCATCGCACCGCTCAGGCGCAGCGCCGAGCCGGAAGCGCCGCCGCCGGAAGCGCCGCCGCAGAAGGAAACGGCGGCCAGCCAGTTGCAGCGCGAGACACGCGCAGATGAACCGTCGGCGCGCCGCCGCACACAGAGCGAGTTGCCCGTCTGGTTACTCTGAGCCACAAGCCTGCTTGACACCGCGAACAGGCATCTTTTAGGATGACTCACGCGCCGCACAAGTGACAAATAGTTGAGCGGCGCAAGCGGTCTTTGAGCAGCGGGCGCGTGCCAGCACATTCATTAGAGGCACGTACTGTCAATGGTAGACGACCGCCCTTACAAGGCGGGGGTTGTGGGTTCGAGTCCCACCGTGCCTACCATAGTCGCAGCGCCCGCCCTGACGAGCGTCAGGAAATTTCTTGCGGAGTCGTAGTTCAGTTGGTTAGAACGCCGGCCTGTCACGTCGGAGGTCGCGGGTTCGAGTCCCGTCGGCTCCGCCATTAACATCAATAAATGGTGGTAGTTGCACCCGTCGCTTTTTGGCGGGTGCTTCTTTTTTGGCGGGTGTAGCCAGAAATGTAGCCACAGAGTCTTGGAGTTGACCGGCGATGAGTTCGACGGTCTGCTGTTTGAAGGCGGGACTGAAGTGCTTGTAGCGTTCCAGTTCTTCGCTCCGATGCCCATGGGGATCAGCGCCGAGAGGAAAATGGCAAAGCCGACGCTGAGGCCGGCAATCCCGCCCGCCCCGGCGACGGCGAACTGCATCCAGCCGTAGAGGAAGGCCGGCGTCTCGCCGAAGGCTTTGCCGAGATAGACATATTCGCCGCCCGCCTGGGGAAACATCGCGCCGAGTTCCGCGTAAGCCAGTGCCCCGGCCAGCGAAAGCAGCCCCGCCGCCAGCCACGGCCAGCAAGACTAACGTCGGACTGCCCAGTTGCTGCGTCATCACCGCGGTTTTCAAAAACACGCCCGTCCCGATCACCGTGCCGACGACGAGCGCACACGCATCCGTCAGCGTCAGGGCGCGGAGCAACGAATGTTTTGCCTCTGCCATAGCAGCCGTTCTTTCTTTATCTATGCCGTGTGCGACATCGCCACGCGTCACCTCTCAACCCACCGCCAGCACGGCATCTTCCGGCACCACTTCGCCCTCAAGCCTGAAACCTATTTCAACTCAACCAGCAAGGCGCGAGCTTCGCTCGTTCCCGTGAACTCGCCCGCGTGCTCCAATGCATCAAAGTACATCGCTTGGCCCGCCTTCAACTCTGCTTCCAACGTCTGGCCGTCAGGGGAGGTGAACCTGAACTTGCCGTCGGTTATAGCAATCGCCACGTTAGCCGGATGCGAATGCATCTCCGTCTTGTCACCGGGCTGGGCGCGGACTGCCAACACCCGGACGCGGTCGTTCTCGAGGACGACCCTATAGATGTGGGGTGCGATTGTAACTGCATCTGCTGTCGTTGCCATGTTGGTGTTCCTTTCTTTTTATTGTGCCGCCGGAATTTCCGTGTAAAAAACATTGAGCCATTTTCCGCCGCGCTTAACGTAAACCGATGATGCGCGGACGCTCGCAGGTTGAGCTTTGCCGCCGCACACGGCGTCCTGCGTTCCCACAAAAGTTATCAGAGCCGCGTTCTTGTCAATCATGAGGAACTTGAAATTGTCGAGCGCAACACTTTTGACTTCACAGGCGGCGATGTCTTTGATACTTTGCGATTTA
>JBBQGM010000137.1:0-6505 GCA_038322995.1 Pyrinomonadales bacterium | reverse complement strand
CCGCCGCCGAAGAGGAGGACTAGCACAACGATGACGATTATTAGTGTGGTGGTGTCCATGGTGGCGACAGCCTACTACAACGCTGCGCCGCCGTCTATCTCTATCCCCATGCCCCTAGCTTGCGCCCACATGCCCCAGGTTGAGCGGTAGCTAACGCTTGTGCGTCCGCATGCTCGCCTTTTTTGTCCCGAAATATTCCGAACTCTTGTGCTACCAGCTATCAGCCCATGCGCCCTTTTTTTAGTCCGAACTTGTCCGAACTCTTGTGCTACACCGCCAGCATCAGCCCATCATGCGGGCCGTCGAGCCATCGGCCGCGCCGTGCGCGCGCGAGCGCCGCTCTGCCCAAGCCGTCAACGATTCGCCCGGCTGCGGCAACGTGTGCGCCGGATAGCGCGCCGCGAGCGCGCGATAGTCACCCGCCGCGCGCAAGCATTCGAGGAACGCGGGCCACGGCCCCGCCTCTTTTTTTAACCCAACTTCACCCAACTGCGGCGTAGCACATGGCGCGGCTTGATTGTTCCCAGTGTCTGCACCATCCACTGTTCTGCCACTGTTTATCAGTGCGGGCACACGCCCGCCCGCGCGCACTTTGTGATAGTAATAGAATTGGCCGTGTCTTCGTTCCCAAGCCATATTTGTCTCGCTTGTGTTGTGCTTCGCCTACCTTAAACTGCATCGCTATGGTTCGGTTCGCGCCCTGAAAACTGTCGCGCTATGTCACGGTTCAAACACCGGAAAGTGACCCGCTATGCCCCGCTTCGAGTGTACCGCTATGGGCCGTTATCGGCTGTAGCACAAACTGCCCGGCCACCTCTGCGGCGAGATCGTAGCGAATGATTTGGGGCGCATCTCACGCATCTTGATCATTCTTTCCCTGAAGGCGTTCGGCTCGAAAGGCGCAGCCCCTTCGGCCGCGCGCCGTATCTGGTTCTGATCGATCAATTCTTCAAGTCTGGGCATAGAGTTTTTATGCAACGTGGACTGCATAAATGTGACCAATTTGTGCCCGTAATACCTCGTACGAACTGGTTTGAACTGCGGTGAGTTGCTGGCTGGCTGTAGCTGCAACCCGCATCAATTGTTGGCCAATGTTATGGAGTGGGATAGAGTGTTAGCAGTAGGCGAGGTCCACACTCGACGATGCGTTGCATAAGGCAGTTGGCGACGGGCAGAAACAGAGAATAGTTTAAGCACGCACAAGCTACGAAGTTGCCCACATTGCCCGCGTTGCCGCCGGCCCGAGATTATCACTGCCTGCTGTCCGCTGCCTACTGGTTTCTCTGCTATGTCGGCTGATCGCTTCATCACCGAGCGCAAACGCGCGTGGCAACAGCTAGAAGATTTGCTGACGCTGCTCGACCGCAGCAGTCTGCGCCGCTTGCACCGCGAAGAGGTGCGCGAGCTAGGGCGCATCTACCGGCGCACTGCGTCCGACCTCGCCATCGCCCGCGCCGAGTCGCGCGACCCGCGTCTCGTCAACTATCTCAACAGTCTCGTCATTCGCGCACACGGGCGCATCTACCGGGCCGAATCGGCCGAAGGCCGGCAACGCCTCCGCCAATTCTTCGGGCGCGAACTGCCGCGCACCTTCCGCCGCACGTGGCGCTACACGGCGCTCGCCGCCCTCTGCTTCTGGGTCTTCTTCGCCATCGGTTTCATCGGCACAACGCACGACGCGGACTTCTCCGAGTTGACCGGCGTCACCGCCGAATGGCGCGCGGAGAACACGGACGCGCGCGCGCGTTGGTGGCTTGAAGCGAACAAGGCCAACCAGATCGCCGCCGCCGGCATCGCCACGAACAACATCAATGTCACCTTCTACGCCTTCGCCTACGGCGCGCTCTTCGGACTCGGCTCGCTCTACATCATGGCCACGAACGGCGCACAGGTCGGTGCGGTGCTGGCGCTCACCTACCGCGCGGGCTACGGGCACGAGTTGTTAACCTTCATGGTCGGGCACGGCGTTGTTGAGTTGTCGTGCATCTTCTTCGCGGGCGGCGCGGGGCTGATGCTTGGCAGCGCCATCCTCATGCCCGGCGATCTCTCGCGCTTCGACTCATTGCGCCTGCGCACCCGCGCAGCCATGCACCTCGTCGTCGCCTGCATCCCGCTCCTCGCCCTCGCCGGCACAATCGAAGGCTTCATCTCACCCGCCCTAATCAACCCCGCTTACAAATTCAGCATCGCTGTCTTGACCGGCATCGCGCTCTATACATACCTGTTGCTGGCCGGGCGTGAGGAGGAAAACTCAGAGCAAGCCGCGCTCCTTCACGCGGATATAAGTCTCAAGTAAGTTCGGCACGAGCGCGGCCGTCGTCACGTCTAAGGCGAGGCCGCCTTGTTGCTCGACGCGGCGCAGGGCCGCTTCGCGTTGGAACATGATCTCTTCGGCCACGGATTGCGTGAAGAGATCGCGCAAGGTGGCGGGCGCATCGCGCACGATGGCGCGCAAGTCGCGGTCGGCGATGCAGACGACGAGCGGCAGGTGGCGCGGGCGCAACAATCGCAGCGACGCGAGCAACTCGCGCGAGCCTTCTTCATCCACCAGATCAGTCAGCACGACGACGAGTGCGCGCCGCTTACAGTTAGCCGCGATGTACTGGAAGGCGCGCGTGTAGGACGGCTCGATCAACTCCGGCTCAATGCTGTAGAGGGCTTCCATGACGGCCTCGGTCTGCTCGCGCCCACGCCCGGGCGGCACGTAGGTCCGCACGCGCCGGCCGAACACAGCGAGCGCCGTGTGATCGCCGCCCCGCTCGGCCGCCGACATCAAGGCCAGCGCCGCGTGCAGCGCGGAGTCGAACTTCGTTTCCTGCTCGATGCGTGCGGTCATCAGCCGGCCGGCGTCGAGCGCGATCAGTACGGTCTGGTCGCGTTCGATCTGATATTGCCGCGTCGTCAGCCGCCCACGTTTCGCGGTCGCGCTCCAGGAGATGTGGCGCAGTTCATCACCCGGCACGTACTCGCGTAGAGATTCAAAGTCGCGGCCCTCGCCGCGCCAGGCCGTGCGCCGCCGCATGGCCACTAACGAGCGCGCGCCCAACGCTTTCAATTCGGCCGCCCGCGCCCGCCGCTAATTCGGATAGACCTTAATCGTCTCACTCTGCGCCGTCTCAGTTGCCACCCACACCAACCCGAACCGCGAACGATAACGCACCGCGACATGCCCGAACTCGTAGCGCCCGCGCTTCGGCGGCGTCAAGCCGTAGACGAGCGTGGCTGAGTTTTGCCCCGCGACCTGCAACTCGACTGCGCGCGGCGACTCTAAGCGCAACTCCGGCGGATATTCATCCTTCACGCGCACGACGAACGGCCGCCGGCCGTCGTTCTGCACCGACACTCGCACCTCCGTCTCCGCGCCGAGATGAAAGCGCCCCGCGAACGCGCGCGCGACCGTGACACCCGCCGGCCAGCGACTCAAACGCGCATCAATGAACGCCGCCGCCAGCAGCAACAGATCGGAGGCCAGCGTTAGCCGGCGCAACACTGGCCACGGCCACGAAAGCGACAGCAGCACGAAGCCTGCGCCGAGCAGAGCGTAGAAGAGTCTGGTGAAGACGAAGCGCATGTTTGCGAGCGAGTCAAGCAAGTCGGGTAAAGGAACAGCGGCATAGTATTGATAAACGCGCACGTAAGCAATCGCGCGTTGCTGGCTGCACGGCTTGCTGTGGCCCAGCCGCAAAACTGTTAGGCCCGGCCGCTGATCTAGTATGTGGCGCAACCGTCTATTTGCGGTTAAAATGCTCCCGCCCCCGGTTCAGTTCAGATGCTCATTCCAGTCCACCGGCCTTTGAAGGAAACAACTATGCAACGTGCTTGTCTATTATTCGCAGTCTTGCTCCTCTTCTCGTTCAGCGTCGCTGCCCAGCCTAAGTCTTTCGCAGAACGGACGAAAGATTTGCAGAAACTCGATGGCTATTTTCCGCTCTACTGGGACGCGGAGAACGGCAAGCTGTTGTTGGAGATCACGCGCTTCGAGCAGGAATTTCTTTATCAGGTTTCACTGCAAACGGGCGTCGGCTCGAACCCCATCGGGCTTGATCGCGGCCAACTCGGCAACACGCACGTCGTCTTCTTCCAACGCACGGGCCCGAAAGTATTATTGCTTGAACCGAACCAACGTTATCGCGCTCGCTCGGCGGACGCGAACGAACGGCGCGCGGTCGAAGAGTCGTTCGCGCGCTCAGTCCTATACGGGTTCAAGGTCGAGGCGGTCGAAGGCGACCGCGTGTTAGTTGACGCAACCGCTTTCTTCCTGCGCGACGCGCACGGCGTCAGCGACACGTTGCGCCAGACGCAACAGGGCAGTTTCAGTCTCGACGAAACACGCAGCGCCATCTATTTGCCGCGCACCAAAAACTTCCCGCTCAACACCGAGGTCGAAGCCCTGCTCACCTTCAACGCGCAGGGCGATCCCGGCCCGCTCGTGCGCCAAACGACGCCGTGGCCGCAGAACGTCTCGGTGCGCGAGCATCATTCGCTCGTGCAGTTGCCCGACGATAAATACCAACCGCGCCGCTACGACCCGCGCGTCGGCAACATCCGCATCGAGTTCTACGACTACGCCACGCCGATCACCGACCCCATCGAGCAACGCTGGATCATCCGTCATCGCTTGCAGAAGAAAGACCCGACGGCCGCCGTGTCCGACCCGGTCAAGCCGATCATCTATTACGTCGATCCGGGCGCGCCCGAACCCATCCGCAGCGCGCTCGTCGAAGGCGCGTCATGGTGGAACGAGGCGTTTGAGGCCGCCGGTTTCAAGAACGCTTTTCAAGTGCGCGTGCTGCCCGCCGATGCTGATCCGATGGACGTACGCTACAACATGATCAACTGGGTGCATCGCGCGACGCGCGGCTGGTCAATCGGCGACGCCATCACAGACCCGCGCACCGGCGAGATCATCAAAGGCAATGTCACGCTCGGCTCGCTCCGCATCCGGCAAGACTATCTGCTCGGCACAGGTCTCATCCCACCTTTCAACGCCAGCGCCACAACGCGCGGCGGTGCAGTTAATGATTATCTGCACAGCGGCGCGTGCGACTTCGGCGCGCTGCCCGACGATGAATATCTCGCCGCGCTTGACCCTGCCACGGACGCCGCGCAGATGTCGCTCGCGCGCATCCGCCAACTCGCCGCGCACGAAGTCGGGCACACGCTCGGCCTTGAGCACAACTTTGCCGCGTCAACTTATGGCGGGCGCGCATCCGTCATGGACTATCCCGCGCCGCTCGTCGAGATTAAAAACGGCAAGCTTGATCTGTCAAACGCTTACGCACGCGGCATCGGCGTCTACGACAAGTTCGCGATCACTTATGCCTACGAGCAATTCCCTGCGGGCGCGGACGAGCGCGCGGGGCTGGCGCGCTTCGTCGAAGACGGCATCGCGCATGGCATGCTTTATCTGACTGATCAAGACGCGCGCCCGTTCGGCGCGGCGCACCCACTTGCCAACCTGTGGGACAACGGCGGCGATCCGGTGGCCATGCTCCGGCACGAGATGGAGGTGCGCCGCATCGGGCTCGCGCAATTCGGGCTTGGCAACATCCCCGACGGCACGCCGCTCTCGCTCCTCGAAGCTAAAGTGCTGCCGCTCTATCTACACCATCGTTATCAATTGCAAGCGGCCGTCAAATCGGTCGGCGGGCTTTACTACACTTACTCAGTTAAGACCGCGCATGGCCCCGTGCCGAAAGACGTGCAGGAGATCGTCCCGGCCGCGCGCCAACGTGATGCGCTGAACGCTGTGCTGGATACGATCAAGCCCGACACACTCGCCCTGCCCGCGCGCATTCTGGAATTGATCCCGCCGCGTGCGCCCGGTTACGAAGGCAATACGCTTGAGTTATTTGTGAAGCGCACCGATCCCGCGTTCGATCCCGTTGGGGCCGCCAGCATCGCCGCCGATCTGGCCGTCTCTGCGCTGCTCGAACCGCACCGCGCCGCGCGCCTCGTTCAGTATCACGCGCGCGACGCAGGCAATCCTGATTTTCAAGAGGTCGTGGCCGCGCTCATCCGCCGCACATGGTTCGACGCCGCACCGGGCGACGGTTACCAAGCGGACATCGCCCGTACAGTGCAGAGTCTGACTGTCACGCGCCTGATGGACTTGGCCGCCAACGACGCAGCCACCACGCAAGTACGCGCCATTGCCACGCAGGCATTGCGCGACTTGCAAGAGGTACTGAAAACGCCGGTCGGCATGCTCAATACATCAGACCTCGCGCAACGCCGCACCACAGCCGATGACATCGAACGCTTTCTCACGCGTCCCGACGCGCCGCGCAAACGCACCACGCCGTTACCCGCGCCGCCGAGCGACCCAATCGGCGCGCAGAGTCCGCCTGAGTAGGAGCATTTAACCGCAAAGAGTGTCGGGGGGCGGGGGGGGGGGAGTTATAGGGGGGGGGGGGGGGGCCGAGGGTGGGGGGGTGGGGGGGGGGAGTGTGGGGGGCGGGGAGAACTATAAGGGACGGCGAAGAGGTATGGAGAGTGGGGGTGA
>JBBQGM010000136.1:0-6835 GCA_038322995.1 Pyrinomonadales bacterium | reverse complement strand
GCGAATAAAAAGCCGTGTGCTGTCGGCGTTGAAGGTCGGCCAGTGTGAGTAGAAAGTGCCGAGACCGGGCGCGGGCCCGTCCCCCGCGTCCGTCGCGCGCATGATCTCGGTGCCGAACACGGGATCAAGATACTTGCCGCCGGCGCGCGGCAGCGCGGGTAACGGCGGCTTCGCGTAGACCAGTCGATCAGTTCTGATGTGCGGACTGTCCGCTACCACCTGCGTCTGTCGCGCGGGCGGCGGCGTCTTGGCTCTGCGCGGTGTCTGGACGCTGAGTAGCACGCCGAACAAGCATAAGCCGACCGGCAGCCCGAGCAGCGCATGCAATGGAAGTCGGCTAGACATACGCCTGCTCAATCCCTATCCCGCACGAACACGAACTCGTTGCAACCTAACCCGACGCCGCCACATTTGAGCTTCGTCAAACTGAAGCCACGCGCGCGGTAGAAATCGAAAATCTGTTCCGGCGTCGCTGCCTCATAAGGATAGCCGCCCACCCAGTCAATGATGTCGCGCCAACGGTTCATGCCCCGGTTGCGGTCGTATTGCGTCCACGAGCGCACGTACTCACCCGGCCGCAGCATCACCAACGAGCGCAGGATGGACTTCGCCTCGTCGGGAGCGATGACCGCCAACGTAAAGGGCGTCTTTAAGAGTCGCGGCAACTCGTTATAGGTGCGCTTGATCCATTTCCAGCGAGCGCTGCGACTGCCCATATCGTTGTAGATGGCGACGAAGAGTTTGCCACCGGGCGGCACCGGGAGTTGCGCGTTCGCTAGCGCTGGCCACATCTGCCCCGTGTGATGCAGCACGCCCCATGAATAAACCACGTCGAACTTACCGAGCGACTGGACGTACTCCGCGTTGAGGGCCGAGCCTTCTTCGACTTGCCAATTCGCATCGGCGGGAAAGAAGCGCCGGCGCAACTCTTTGGTGCAGGCCACGGAGTGGGGATCGTAATCGAAGGAGTGGACACGCGCACCGAGCCGGCGCGCCGCAAGGCTGAACAAACCACTGCCCGACCCGATGTCAAGAAAGCTCTTGCCCGCGAGGTCTGGCAGTGCCAACATTTGCTTGAGCGATTGTTCGGCGCGCTCAATCCGCGCATCGTCCAGCACGGCGAGAAAACGGCTCCAGTTCTCCCCGAAGCCGAACCGCTCGCCCTGCGCTATCTCTGCTGCATGGGAACTCATATCAGTTTAACCCTTCAAATAGATGTGCGGCCGCTTAAGCAGGCTCGCGCTACAGCGCGAGCCACAAACGCGCGCATCACTCACGAGTAATGCGCCCAGTAATAGCTCAACTTCACGTACTCGCCCGGCACAAAGCGCCAGCCCAAGCCGTGCAGCCACCATGTCGCCGCCGATGGCGACTGCTCGCCCGGCCGCGCCACGGCCACGCCCAACACGACGCCGCTCCCGCGAAACACACGGCCGAACGTCCACCGCGCACGCCGCGATTGATAAGCGGAAGTCACAACCAGCAGGGAGCGCAGCCCGCGCGCGGCCGCATATTCGCGCAGCCGCACGGCCTCGTCATACGTACTGGACACAGGCTGCGGCACGACCTCAATCCGCTCAGCCGGCACGCCTGCGCGCCTGAGTTCTGCCATCGCGCGCTCGACGAACAGGGGGTTGCGCTGCTCGGCGACAGACCAGCCCCCGGCCAGACCATCGTTGGTTAAGATGATTATGGGGGCTTGCCCGGCATGGAATAGTTCAGCGGCGCGGCGCACGCGCTCGACGTATGTGGCCGAGCCAGCCAACACCGCCAGCGCATCCGCTTGGGGCAACTCGACCGTGACGATTAAGCTCTCGGCCGCCACCCACGCCAAAAGCGGCCACGCGAGCAACACCAGCGCACAGATACATACTCGCCGTCGGCTAATATCAAAGACCTGTCCCTGCCCGTCGCGGGTCATGGGGCTACGCACGCTCGCGGCGCATGCGCGTGCCGCCGTCAGACACCGCTTGACGGACTGTCGCGCCGAGCAGCCGCGCGTATAACTCTTGCGTCCGCTCAAGCTGCGCCCCGCACGAAAACTTTTCGGCGACGCGCTGCCGCCCGCGCGCACCCATCGCACGCGCCCGCGCTGGCTCGCGCAAGAGCGTCACGATGCGGGCCGCCATCGCCTCGTCGTCGCCCGCAGGCACGAGATAACCGGTCTCGCCGTCTACGACCGCCTCGCGCGCACCGCCCACATCGGTGACGACCACGGGGCGGGCCGCCGCCATGTACTCAAGGATCGCGTTCGAGAACCCTTCCGCCTTTGAACTCAAGACGCAGACAGCCGAGATGCTCAGCAGGTCGGCTACGTGCTCGCAACGGCCCGTGAAGAACACGTCATCGGCCAGCCCTAAGTCCACCGCCAGGGCGCGCAAGCCAACCAGCAACTCGCCCTCGCCGGCAATGACAAAGGCCGCGTCCGGCACGGCCGCGCGCACGCGCCGCGCCGCCTGCAAGAACATCGGATGATCCTTTACCGGATGACGCACGTTGGCGACAATCGTGACGAAGCGCCGTGTCCGGCCGGCTGCGGCTCGCGGCAGATTAAGACTGGCCAAGATTTCGTTGCGTTGCCGGCCCGCGCGCGGGGCCACGCGCTGCATGTCCAAGCCGTTATAGAGCGTGCTGATCTTAGCGTCGCGCACACCCTCGCGGATCAACTGCGCCCGCACGGCCTCGGCATTTGCCACCACTGCATGCGCGAGCCGGAAGGCGAGGCGCTCGACCCGCTTCTGCCGCTCAGTCCGAAAGCCCTCGGTCTCGCGCTTCGAGGCGACGCGCGCCGGGATGCGCGCCAGTGCCGCCGCCGTCATGGCGAAGACGTTCGTATAGAAGTCGTGCGCATGCACAAGCTCTATTTCGCGCTCGCGCAGGAAGCCAATGAAGCGGCGCAGTTGCGTGCCGGCGTTGCGGTCGTAGAAACTATACAGCCGGTAGGCCGGTATCTCTCCGAGTTTAAGTTGCTCCACCTCGGCGCGCAGCGGGCCTTCGTTGTTCAGGCAGGCGATATGCACGCGGTAGTGCCCGCTCTCGTGCAGCAAGCGCACGAGTTGCACCGCTTGTCGCTCCGTGCCGCCCTGCTGGAAACTATCGATGATGTGGAGAACGTTGCGCCGCAAGATTGCACACTCTCGTTAAGTCGGCCATCAACCAAACAAGCAGCCGCCCGGCCACCTGCGCCGCCTACATAGCAAGCGCCTCGTTGAGCACGCGCCCTTTCATCACCGCCGGCACCGGCAACCCAAGCAACGTCAACAGCGTCGGCGCGATGTCAAGGTTTGTGCATTCATCAATGCGCCCGCCCGCCTTTATTCCGGGCCCGTAGAGCAGCATCATGCCTTGTGGATCATGGCAGCCTGATTTCACCATGCCGGTGCTGTACACCAAATCCTCAAAGCGGAAGGAGCCGGCCTGCGGCCGGTGCGGAAAAACGCAGCGTGACTGCTCAGAGGTTTCATCGTAATGACGCAGCGTGACGGTGATGCTGTCTTCCACCGTCTCCACGTAGAACATCGGGCGCTCCGGCGAATCTATGTAGGCGGCCTTCAGCTTGCCGAGCACGGAGTCTTTCATGGCCGCCGAGTCGGGATAGAGATTAAACTGATCGGACATGGTGGCGAGCGCACGCACACGCCCCTGTGCGTCGAGTACCTCGACCAAGCGCTCAAGCGAACGGAGCTGCCCGATGGCCTTGCCTTTCTTGAGCGGACTGATAAACGGCTTCTGGCCCATACTGGACGCCACGGCCAAGACTGTGTTGCCGTCGAGCAGCGCGAGCATACGTTGAAGTAACTCGTCTGCGGCGCGATAGCCATGCTCGATAGCTCCGCCGTAGTTGCGCTGTTCTTCCTCAGTCGTCGCTTGCGGGAACAACTCCGGCTGCATGGCTTTCCAGTAAGTGTGCATGTAGTGCGCCACGTGGTTGGTGTGAAAGGACGCGAAGTCCGGCCGGTGGCGGCGGTAGAGTTGCCGGAAGAAATCCGAGTTGACCAACGGCTGCAAGGAGACTCTTTGCCAACGTGTCTCCGGGTGGCGACGCTCGCGCACCAACTGCCGTATGATGCGCGCCATCGTGCTGGCGCTTAAGCCGAGCGCCAGCAGTTTGCCGCCAAGGCGGGCCTTGAAAAGCAGCCCATCCTGATCGGCGGGCAAGCGCACGGAACGAGTGTACGTGAGGTTCAACTTTTGAATCGGTTCGAGCGCGGCGGGATAGGTCGCCGTATCCGGCGCGAAGGTGTCCGGCACGTAAAAGCCGCTGACCTCCTGCGGCGGCCAAGAGCAGAGACTGCCATAGACGCCGACGCTCAAGCCTCGCTCGTGACATAATTCCCAGAGCCGCTGGGCGTGGATCGTTTCCGGCGGTTGCTCAAGAAAATAGACGTTGTGATCGGCTTGCGGCCGGCCCGTGTAAACGGTCGTCCAAGTAATCCAAGGGTCGAGTTGGGGCGGCAAGTCAACGCTCTGGGGCGCAGCCCAAGTGCCTTCGCGCTTGAGGCGCGCGAAGGTCGGCAACAGCCCGCGCGCGATCAGCGGGTCGATCAGATGCCACGTCACCTCATTGATCTCGACCAGCAATAGCTTTTGTCTGACCATCTCTTGCTTCCTCCCCATTAGACCCGCCTTGTTGCGCGACCACTCACGCGCCGACAACCGTCAACAACGCTGTCTCGTCCGTCTGTCGCGCCAGTGGCAATCCGTTGCCGTCCATGTAAGTCCGCTGCCATTGTTCGAGCATCAGCAGCGCCCACAGCGCCCGCGCATGATCGCGCCGGCCGCGCTCATGCTCGGCGAGTAGCAGATCGACGTGGCGCGGTTCGACGTAACCGCGTTGCCGCGTGCGCGCGTCCGCAAAGGTGTCGCGGAGGCGCTCGCGCAACTCGCGGTTGAGCCAGTCGACCAGCGGCACGCCGAACCCTTGTTTTGGCCGATCCAAAATCTCGTCGGGCACAAGCCCGCGCACGGCGCGTTTGAAGATGTGCTTGGTCTCAGTCTCCGACATCTTCAGCGCGGCGGGGATGCGCGTGACGAACTCGATCAATTTATGGTCGAGCAACGGCACACGTGCTTCGAGCGAGACGGCCATGCTCATGCGATCAACTTTGGTCAGGATGTCGCTGGGCAGGTACGTCTTGCTGTCGAGGTAGAGCAGTGTGTCGAGCGGATCGCCCGTCGGCATACGGGCGGCGTGTGCGCGAAAGCGCTCAGTCGCCGCCGTACCGGCCCCGAGCGTATGCTGGAACTCAGTCGTGTACAGCGACCGTTTGTTAAGCGCGCTGAAGGTGGAAATACTATCCAGATAGCGGGCAATCGGATCGTGTGCGATGTTGTAGAGGTAGTTGCGCCCGCGTGCGCCGTGCGGCAACAGTTGGCTCACAGGCCGCAGCACACCCTGCCGGATGAAGCGCGGCAGGCGCGCAAACCCGCGCCGGTGGCGATCCGTCACGTAGCGCGTGTAGCCCGCAAACAGTTCATCACCGCCATCACCGGACAGCACCACCTTGACGTGCGCGCGGGCCAATTTCGAGACAAGATAGGTTGGCAGCGCGGACTCATCCGCGAACGGCTCGTCGAAGTGCCAGACCAACTCATCTACGAGTTGGCAGATATCGGGCGTCACGATCAACTCGTGATGCTCCGTGCCGAAGTGTTTGGCCGCCACGCGCGCGTACGGCAACTCGTTGAAGCGGTCTTCGCGAAAGCCGATGGAGAAAGTCTTGACCGGCTGTGTGGTGTGCCGCGCCATCAGGCCGACTATCGTGCTTGAATCCACGCCGCCGGAGAGAAACGCACCGAGCGGCACGTCCGCCACCAGGCGCAGCCGCACCGACTCATCGAGCAGCGCACGCAACTCTGCCAGATAGTCATCCGCGCGGCGTGGCGCGCTTAGCTCGTACTGGAAATCCCAATACTGTTGCAGCGCCATGCGCCCAGCGCCGACGGTTAGGTGATAGCCGGCGGGCAAGCGATGGATGTCGCGAAAGATACTGAGCGGCTCGGGCACGTAGCCGTAAGTGAGATAGGCGTCGAGCGCTTCCGGGTCGAGCCGACGCTCCACCTCCGGGTGCGCCAGCAGGCACTTGAGTTCCGAGCCAAACACGAACGTGCCCTGTGCTGTGACCGTGTAGTAAAGCGGCTTTTCGCCGACGCGGTCACGGGCCAGGAAGAGCGTGCCGGCGCGCTCATCCCAGATGGCGAAGGCGAACATGCCGCGCAGGTGTTCGACACAAGCCGCGCCGTACTCCTCGTAAGCATGCACGATGCCCTCGGTATCGGCGCGCGTGTGAAACTGATGCCCGCGCGCTTCCAGTGCGCGTTGCAACTCACGATAGTTGTAGATCTCGCCGTTGAAGATGATGCTGAGCGCCGGGTCGCAGCCGGACAAGGGCTGGTGCCCGCCCGCCAGATCGATGATCGAGAGGCGACGCATGCCGAGCGCGGCGCGGCCGGTAGCCAGTAGGCCCTGATCGTCCGGCCCGCGATGCGCCATCACCCGGCACATCTGTGCCACGACGTTGGCCGCCGCGCGCGGGTCGTGCCCGCTAGTTTGATTTATGAAGCCGGTGATACCGCACATGTGCTCAACTCACTACCGCTCTAGTTTGCAGCGGGCGCACGGTTAAGCGCGCCCCGGTACTTCGATAGAGTTTACCATAATCCTCAGGATTGTATTTGCGAGGCCGTGTTCGGGGGTAGGGCGAACGCATTATAAACGAAAGAAGCAAGAGGGTTGAGGTAGTCAATTGCGGAGTGTAGTTTGGACGGACCGTTAATGGGAAGGAGTCCGTCCGAATGTCCGATGGGAGAAAACAGCCAAGCCTTCTGGCTCATT
>JBBQGM010000135.1:0-6971 GCA_038322995.1 Pyrinomonadales bacterium | reverse complement strand
GGCATCGAGAAGCGGGCCAGTTGTCACACGTTGCGCCATTCGTTCGCCACGCACTTACTTGAAGCGGGCTATGACATCCGCACAATTCAAGAACTGCTGGGTCACGCCGACGTAGCGACGACGATGATCTACACGCACGTCTTGAATCGCGGCGGCCGGGCAGTGAAGAGTCCGTTGGAGTTGTAATGCACCTGCTGCGTCAGGCGGCGGTGGCTTTCTCTGCTGGTTGCCAACGCAGGACGGGCTTGCGCGCGGCGGCGGCTTCGTCGAGCCGGCCGATGCGCGTGGTGTGCGGCGCATTGAGGACGAGCGCGGGGTCGTCCTGCGCTTCGCGGGCGATGGCGCGCATCGCATCAATGAATTGCTGTAGCTCTTGCTGCCCGACCGACTCGGTCGGCTCGATCAGCATCGCGCCGGGCACGATCAGCGGGAAGTAGATCGTCATCGGGTGGAAGCCGTAATCGATCAGGCGCTTGGCGATGTCGAGCGTATGTACGCCCGTGCGCGCCTGGCGCTTGTCCGTGAAGACGACCTCGTGCATGGGTGGCGCGTTGAACGGCTTGTCGTAGTCGCCCGTCAGTCCGTGCGCGATGTAGCGCGCGTTCAAGACGGCCGCCTCGGTCGCCTCGCGCAAGCCGTCAGCCCCATGCGTCAGAATATAACTGAGGGCGCGCAGGTGCATGCCGAAGTTGCCGAAGAATGCTTTGACGCGCCCGATTGATTGCGGCTGCTCGAAATCGAGTTTGAACCCTTCACCGTCTTTGAGCACACGCGGCACGGGCAAAAACGGCGCAAGCTCCGTCGTGCAGCAGCAGGGGCCGGAACCGGGGCCGCCACCGCCGTGCGGAGTCGAAAAAGTTTTGTGCAGGTTCAGGTGGATCACGTCCACGCCCATGTCGCCGGGCCGGGCCCAACCGACGAGCGCGTTCATGTTCGCGCCGTCCATATAGACCAGCCCGCCCGCGTCATGCACGATCTGACAAATCTCGCGGATGCTTTGCTCAAACAAGCCGACCGTGTTCGGGTTCGTCAACATCAAGCCCGCCACGTCGCCGCCCGCGCACAACTCGCGCAACGCCACTAGATCGGTCTGTCCTTCGGGTGTCGAGCGCACGGTCTTGACGGTGAAGCCGGACAGGTGCGCCGACGCGGGATTCGTGCCGTGGGCCGAATCGGGAATGAGCATCACGTTGCGGCGCGGCACGTCGCCCGCCTTGACGCCATCGCGCGCATCGAGAAAGGCGCGGATGATCATCACGCCGGTCATCTCGCCGTGCGCGCCGGCCGCCGGTTGCAACGAGATGCCCGCGAGACCTGTGATCTCCGCGAGGTGCTGCTGCAACTCGTAGATAACTTCGAGCGCGCCCTGCGCATCTGCCACAGGCGCGAGCGGGTGTAGATTGGCGAAGCCCGGAATGCGTGCGACCTTCTCATTCAGGCGCGAGTTGTATTTCATCGTGCATGAGCCGAGCGGGTACATGCCAAGGTCGATGTTGTAGTTCCACGTCGAGATGCGCGTGAAGTGGCGCACCACGTCCACTTCGGAAACTTCGGGCACGCCCGCGAGATCGTCGTCGCGGCGCAAGTGGGCGGGCAGCAACTCGTCGAGCGGCGTCTCGTCCACGTCGAGCGGCGGCAAGAGATAACCCTGCCGGCCGGGCTGCGAACGCTCGAAGATCAGCGCCTCGTTCTGCGTGATGTGGGTGGTGGCTTTGGCGGTCATGCTGTTAGTTCTTTGCAACCCCCGACGAGCGCGTCGATCTCGGCGCGTGTGTTCAGTTCGGTGACGCAGACAAGGAGATCATTGGGGCGGTCGGGGAAGTAGCGCGCGAGCGCCAGCCCGCCGGTGATGTTGCGCTCGGCAGCGAGCCGGCGCAGTAGTTCATCCGCCGCGACCGGCGCACGCACGATGAACTCGTTGAAGCGCGGCGCGGAGTAGGGCAGCGTGAAGCCCGTGCGGGCTGCGAATTGGCGCGCGGCATAAGCGGCCTTTTGCGCGCATTGCATGGCGACCTCTTGCAAGCCTTTGCGGCCCAGCGTCTCCATGTAGATCGTCGCGGCCAGCGCGATCAAGCCTTCGTTGGTGCAGATGTTCGAGGTGGCCTTCTCGCGGCGGATGTGTTGTTCGCGCGTGGCCAGCGTCAAGACGAAACCGCGCCGGCCTTCTTTGTCATACGCGACCCCGACGAGGCGGCCGGGCATCTGGCGCGCAAACTTCTCGCGCGTCGCAAACAAGCCCACATAAGGGCCGCCGAAACTTACGGGCACGCCGAACGATTGACCCTCGGCGACGACGATGTCCGCGCCGCACGCACCCGGCGCACGCAGGAGACCGAGCGACATGCTTTCCGTCACGACGACGATCAGCAGCGCGCCGACCTTGTGGGCGCGCTCGGCCAACGCTTGCAAGTCTTCGACGCAGCCAAAGAAGTTCGGCGACTGCACGACGATGGCTGCTGTCTGATCATCGAGTTGCGCGCCGCCATCGAAGTCGGTTAAGCCGCTCGCGTTATCAAGGCCGGCTTGTTGTAGCTCAATGCCCGCGTGCGTCACGTAGGTCTCGGCGACGTGCAAGTATTCGGGGTGGAGCGCGGGCGAGACGATGACCTTGTTGCGGCGGGTGACGCGCTCGGCCATCAAGACGGCTTCCGCCACGGAGGTCGAGCCGTCGTACATCGAGGCGTTAGCGACCTCCATGCCGGTCAACTGGCAGACGAGCGTCTGAAACTCGAAGATCGCTTGCAGCGTGCCCTGCGACACTTCGGGTTGATACGGTGTGTAGGCAGTAAAAAATTCGGAGCGTTGAATCAGCGCGTCGATGATCGTCGGCGCGTAGTGCGCGTAAGCGCCCGCGCCTAAGAAACTCGGGCGATACGCGGCCGTATTCTTGACGGCGAGGCGGTCGAAATAGGCGAGCAGTTCCGGTTCGGAAAGTGCGGCCGGCGTGTTGAGCGGGGCGCGCAGGAGTATGTCGGCCGGGATCGACGAGAAGAGTTCTTCGGGCGCGTTGAGACCGACGGTGCGCAGCATCTCGGCGCGCTCGGCCGGCGAGTTCGGAATATAACGCAACGTCGCTTACTCCGTTTCGGCCTTGGTATAGTCTTCGTACTCGGCGGCGTTCATCAAGCCATCCACCTCGCCGGGATTCGTCATGCGCAGGCGAATCATCCACGCGGCTCCATACGGATCGGTGTTGACCGCCTCGGCCTCGTCCTGCAACGTCTCGTTCATCTCCGTCACCTCACCGGCGACCGGACAGAACAACTCCGACACGGCCTTGACCGACTCGACATTGCCGAACGCCTCATGGGCCGCGAACTTGTCGCCGACGCGCGGCAGTTCGACAAAGACCACGTCGCCCAGCGAATGCTGCGCGTGATCTGTGATGCCGACTGTGGCGATGTCGCCCGCGACCCTGACCCACTCGTGATCTTTGCTGAAATGCAAATCTTCCGGAATGTTCGCCATTGCTTCTCCTGAATAGCTGTGCGCGATTAGCTGTTAGCTATTAGCCAAAACTTTAATCATCATGCGGCTGATTATGCGCCGGGCAGTCTTGCCCAGAGAGAAGAAGCTAACAGCTAATCGCTATTCTTCTTCTCGCGTTTATAAAACGGCACGGGCACGATGCGCGCGGCGACGGGGCGGCCGCGCACATCGATCTGAATTTCTTGTCCCGCGCTTGCATATTCGACGGGCACGTAGGCCATGCCGATATTCTTCTTCAAGTAGGGCGCGGGACTGCCTGAGGTGACGCGGCCGACTGTTTGACCGTCGATTAGCACAGCTTGATCGTCGCGGGCGATGCCGCGTTCGGTGACTTCAAAGCCGACGAGTTTGCGTGTGATGCCATCGGCTTTTTGTTGCGCGAGTTGTGCGCGGCCGGTGAAGTCGCCCTTGTTGAGTTTGCAAATCCAGCCGAGATTGGCTTCGAGCAGCGTGGTCTCTTCGGTGATCTCGTGCCCGTAGAGCGCCATCGCGGCTTCGAGCCGGAGCGTGTTGCGCGCGGCCAGACCGCAGGGCAGAATGCCTGCGTCCGTGCCGTGCCGGCCGGTCTCAAGCAGGCGTTGCCAGAGTTGCTCGGCCTTGTCGGGCGCGGCGTAAACCTCGAAGCCGTCTTCGCCCGTGTAGCCGGTGCGCGAGATGATGGCGGCCACATCGTCAACTGTGCCTTCGCGGAAATGGTAATACTTGATTTCGGCGAGCGGCGTGGCGGTGAGTTGTTGCAGGATGCCGATGGCGTCGGGGCCTTGCACGGCGATCTGGCAGAAGTCGGCGCTCCGGTTCTTCAGGGCCACTTGTTCGTCGCCGCGCTGCGCGTTAAGCCAGTCCCAATCTTTCTCGGTGGTGGACGCGTTGACGACAAGCAGTAGATGATCTGCTGCGAAGCGATAGACGAGCAAATCGTCTATGACTGTGCCGGCAGGCGTAGTGAACGCGGAATACTGCGCTTGCCCGTCTACGAGTTTGCTCGCATCGTTCGAGCAGAGGCGATTGACGAAGGCGATTGATTCGGGCCCGCGCACTTCAATCTCGCCCATGTGCGACACGTCGAAGAGACCGGCGTGGCGGCGCGTGCGCAGATGTTCCTCAACTGTGCCGGCCGGATACTGCACGGGCATATCCCAACCGCCGAAGTCCACCATGCGGCCGCCAGTGCGGCGGTGCAGGGCATTAAGTGGGGTTTGCTTCAACGTCGGCACGGTTAAAAAAGCGTGGCTCCTCACACTCTTCCGGCGAGATTTAATTAGCCGTGAAAATTTTGCTGTGAACGAACGGCAAGCTAGCACGCGGCGCGCGGAGCGTCAAGCACGGTGCGCCGCCGGCCGGATTATGTGTGCGTGATAAGGAATGGCACCGGCCGCACATGAATTGGCGCAACGATGACGGCCGCCGTAGCGCGCGTTCGTTCACTCGCTCTTCGCGCGTGGCGGCGGGGCGAGCCAGGCGTATTTTGCGCCGGCCCAGTAGAGATAACCCGGTTGACGATTGAGTTCTTCTTGAATGATGTCGCCGCGCAGACGCGAGTTGTTGGCCTTGAGCGCCTGTAGTGCCTCCGCCCGCGTCGGGACGCGCCGGGCATTGCCGACCGCATGGACGAGCAGGTATGTCTGCTGCGCCGCAGGATCGCGCCAGCCGTTCTCTTTGTAGCCGTGAATGACGGCGAGCAGTACGTCATTCGGCTGGACTTTGATCGGCGCTGGGGGCGCTGGTAATTTCTGCACGGCCTTATTCGGATCGGGTATGAAGACCTGGCGCGGGTCTTCCAGAATCCAGTTGGCCACTTCGCTGTTGATGTCGGCCAGTTTGTCGGCGCTTGGTTTGACGACGATGGCGATGTCCTCAGAGTCGTCGCCGTTGAAGTCGCCGACAAAAGCATTCTCCGGTTGCGTCGCGTCGAGTTGCACCGCGCCCTGAAAAATTTGGGCCAGCTTGGCGTTAACTTCGGCCGCTTGGAGCGGCGCGGTCGTGGGCGGAGCATTCGGCGTGGACGCTATCGGCGGCGGCGTGGGTGCGGCGGTCAGGGTCGGCTGCGTTGGCCCGGATTGCGTGGGCGCAGGCTGCGTCGATACAGGTTGCGGCGGCGCGGTGGTGATGGCAGTTTGCTCGCGCGTGCTGGTGCAGGCGCAGACCATGAACACGCTGACGCAGGACAGGGTAAGGCAGCTAAATTTTGCGGTGCGGGCACAAGTGCGTTGTCTCTGCATGGGGCGCATCTTTGTGATCTCCCTCGGTTGTTAACGGGGCGCAGACCGCAGCCGGTGAGCGGGAAGCGAGAGGCCGGCCGGGCATGCTCTGCCCGGCCGGCCTCTTTGTCGCTGTCTAGTGCTGACACAAAGCGTGTGGTCGTTACAGCGAATTAAGGAACGCGGCGATCTGGTTGCGTTGCGTGATGCTGAGCGCGCGATAGTTGTTGATGACGCCCGTCGCTTCGCCTGCGTGGCGCAGGACTGCTTCGGAGCGCGTGAGCGACTCGCCGTCGTGCATCAGGCGGTCGCGCGTGCGACTGCCCCAGAGCGGCGGCGTGCGCAGTTTGTTAGCGGTCGCTTGCCCGCCGTTCTGCACGATGCCGTCGCCCGTGCCGACGTTGTGTAGCAGGAAGTCGCTGTAGGGGTGGAAGGTCTTGTTGCCGAGCGCGGTGGAGACGGTCAACGCACCGCCGTTGATGACCGTACCCGTGGGCGCGGTTGTCCAGTTGGCGACATGGCAGATGTTGCAGCCGACCTGATTGAAAAGCGACGCGCCGGCAGCGACATCCGCAGAGTGGACGGTCTCAGAGTTGCGCGCCGGGGCCTTGGTCGCGCGCATGAAGTCGGCGAACGCGACGATGTCTTCGTCCGGGTCTTCGCCGCAGTTTTGCCCGGCGTCGCGCGTGCCGGGCTTGCAGGGTTGGGTGTCGTCCACGGGGTCGAAGCCCGAACCGAAGCCGACGAACCGGCCGTTCGAGGTGTTCTCGACCAAGTTGAAGCGGTTGGTGATGCCTTGCTCGTTGAGATAGGCATCGCTGGAGAACGAGAGCAGGCTCGCCATCTGGTTCTTCCAGCCGAAGCGGCCCACGCGCAGTGCGTTGTGCGCTTCAAACACGGGCACTTGAATGACCTGCCCGGCGATCTGCCCGCCGCTCTGGCCCGGCTGGCCGTTGGCGACAGCGACGATGTCGTTGCTGTCAATCGCTTCGATGAAGCCGTCGCCGACCGTGTTCAGCGACGTGCGGAAGGTGCGAATGGTCTCGGCGGTCGAGGGCACACGCTCCTGTATATTCGCATTGGTGGCGCGGTCGTTGATGAGCGAGCCGCCCGCGGCGTCAACGAAATTGCCCGCGCCGTCGTTGTGCCCGGCGCGCAGTTCGGTGACCTGACTGATCGCGCCGGTGACCGGATTCTGATGGCACTCGGCGCAGGACTGTGTGTTGTAGACGGGGCCGAGACCTTTGGCAATGTCGTCGCGCTCTTCGAAGACAACCTTGTTGG
>JBBQGM010000134.1:0-7055 GCA_038322995.1 Pyrinomonadales bacterium | reverse complement strand
CTTATTGCGCCCGCGTGTGTCTTCGCCGGGGTGGCTGAATTGGGCGTAGGCGACGCGGAAGAGTTCGGAGAGGGCCTTGGCGGTGTCTTCGCTGAGGTTGCGGTCGGCGCGCAGGTGCGCTTCGACGATGTCGGGCGTGGCCTCTTGCGGGAAATAGACGACGGCCTTTGTGCCTTCGCTGTCCGGGGCGCGGTTCGACATGACGCGCTCCATCGGCATGTCGAGCCAGTTGGTGAGGCGCGCGATGTTGTCCGCGTCCGGTTTGCCCGTGCCGTTCTCGATGCGCGAGAGGGTCGAGGCGCTGACGCTCGTCACGTCCGCTACATCGCGCAGACTCAAACCCGCTGCCTCACGCTTGCGGCGGATCGCCCGCCCCAGTTCGATTGTGTTGACTAAACTTTTGCCTGTCGTTTGTGCCATCTCTTTGGCCTCCTTCTCGGCGCGCGACGGCCGTCCAACGGGACGGGCACGCCCTGCCGCTAGTCCCAGACCATAGCACAGGAAAATCCCAGATGCAAGACCTTGTTTTATGCTTGCAACAAACCGGATCACGTGGTACACTGTTTCACGTATGAAACAGACGGCCACACAGACAGGGGCCGCCGGAGAGGCGCAAGGGGCAAAAGATGAGCAGCGAGTACATCTGGGAGACGTTCGACGGGCTGTTCAAGACCGTGCATCGGCAGGGCCGGCGCGTCGAGGAATTGGAAGCGCGCATCGTGGATTTGGAGCGCCGACTGACGGAGCGCAACGCGATGCAGCAACAGCAACGGCAGGCGCAGATGACGGTCGAAGAGTTACCCATCGAGCGCGCCGCCTGACAGAAGTTTTTAAGAGTTTGACGTTAAGGAGCAAGAGCAATGCAGACCGCACACGCGACTACGGACAAGAAAGCGATTATGCGCGACAAACGCGCGCAGGGGATCGCCGCGATGGGCCTCGTGACACGCGAAGGCGAACGCTTCCGCGTGCTGACGCCGAGTTTGCGCGGCAAGCGCACGAACTACGAGGTCTGGCGCGACGAAGCGAACAAGGTGCGCTGCTCGTGTCTCGAATTCGCGGAGCAGTCGGCGGCGGACGCGAGCTATCGTTGCGAGCACATCCTCGCCGTCAAGCACTCACTCTTGTTGAAGAACACGGAAGCGGCCGCGAAGCCGCAGCCGTCGCCGAACGACGCCGCGCGTGCGGCGCTCGCACAAAGTAAGGCGCAGATAACGCCCAATACTAACCAGACCGCAGCCGAGAAGCGCCCCGCGCCGCAAGCCGTCAAGGCCGACGCGCCGTCGCGTTTCGAACGGAAGCAGGACGAGTTGCACATAGCAGCAGCACCGGTTGAGCCGGTCGCCGCCGCCGAAGCAGTCGCCCCGCTTGCGGAACACAACAACGCAGAGGAGCAGACAGAGATGAACACACGACAAGCAACCGCGCCGGTTGAGCCGGAGCAGGATTTGGATTTCGTCACGGCCGAAGAACATGCGGCCATGCAGCCGGATGAGCAGCAGAGCGCGCCGGTTGTGCCGCTCGCCTTCACCAATATGCTGCGCACGTTGCGCCAGCCGATTGACCCGAAGTTGATTAAGACGCGCGAAGGTTGGCGTGACCGCAACGGCCAAGTCCACAACGTCGAATACGTCGAGTGGCACACGGTCGCCGACATGCTCGACCGCATTGCGCCGAGTTGGGCGCACGCCGTCCGCAGCATCGTGCAGGTCAATGACATGGTCGCCGTCACCGCCGCGATAACGATTGACGGTGTGACGCGCGAAGGCGTAGGCACGGGCACGGCCGACAACGAGACGGGCATCAAGAAGGCCGAGCATGATGCGTTGAAGCGCGCCGCGATCAAGTTTGGGATTGCGCGCGAGTTGTACCAGCGCGAATCCGAAGTGATCGAGCGCGATGGCGCAGGCCCGCAGCCGGGCGACTTCCCGCGCGACCCACTCTCGAAATCGATGGCCGATCTCGTCACGCCGAAGCAACTCGGCATGATCCGCGCGTTAGCGCGCGAGGCGAGCGTGGACGCGGACGCGGAATGCCAGCAGGTTATGCGTTGCGGCACTGACGAGTTGTCGAAGAAAGCCGCG
This sequence comes from Pyrinomonadales bacterium, assembly GCA_038322995.1. Classification (GTDB taxonomy): domain Bacteria; phylum Acidobacteriota; class Blastocatellia; order Pyrinomonadales; family Pyrinomonadaceae; genus QHXQ01. The sequence goes on along the minus strand of JBBQGM010000134.1, from coordinate 4,971 downwards.
TCGAGCCTGATCGATCACTTGAAGGCGCTGCCGCAGGAAGCGTTCGGCAACCAGCAGCCGATGCGGCGCGCGAGCTAGTGCGGCTCGATCAGGGGATAACTAAGGCGAAGCGTCAGGGCTGCGCGGCAAGGATAAAGCACAACCGCGTGGCCCGCGTCGCTTCGGGAAGTTAAGAGGTGAGAGATGACGACTGAAGAATTGATTCAGGACAGGCCGCTCACGTTCGAACTTGAGTATGCGAACGACGAGCCGCAGATGGCGTTCGTCGCGCATGAGGAAGCGGGCGCGCACGCGCCGACGCACGAACCGGAAGCAGAACAGCACACGAAGAAGGAGCGCATCCTCGCGCTCTACCAAGCGGGCACGACCGACATCGCCGCCATCGTCCGGCGGGTGGGCGCGCGGCCCTCTTACGTCGCACAGGTCTTGCAGGCGGCCGGTCACTTGGACGGCTACTTCGATCTCTACACGACGACCGGACGTGAGCAGAACGTCTATACGCGCTTCTTCCGCAGCGTACTCTCGTTCCGTTCCGTCGCAGCGGCGCACGAATCCGTGCAGAAGCTCGACCGGCTCTACAACTATTTTGAGCGGCTTGGCGACCGCGCGGGCCAGCATCAAGCGATGGTGCTGGCGTTGACGGGCAAGAATCGCGCGCGTTGGAGCGGCAAAACGGAAGAGGCGCAGATTTTCAGTGAATGGCTGGCCGCGCACTGACAAGAGATGGCGGCAAGGTTAACTTGTCGCCGGCCTTAATAACGAACACGGGTGGGTTGAAAAGGTGAGTCGCGTTTATCGTGCCTCACCTTTTTCTTTATCGCTTTGCGCAATCAAACCTCGCAGCAATTTTCCAACCACAACACACATCTGTCTGAGAGGAGACAAAAAGCAATGTCAGAACAAATGATGCCCGCCAACGGTGCTTTCTGTTGGAACGAACTCGCCACCAACGATCTCGCCGCCGCCCAGAAGTTTTATAACGACCTACTCGGTTGGACGCTGCACGAGTCCAAGACCGCCGGCATGGCTTACACAGAGATTGAAGCGAATGGCCGCCGCATCGGCGGCATGTACCAGACGCCGCCGGAGATGAGCGGCGGGATGCCGCCGCATTGGATGGCCTACGTCGCCGTGGATGACGTGGACGGACTGGCCGCGCGCGTCGAAGCGTTAGGCGGCAAGGTCTGCGTCCGACCGATGGATATTCCAAACGTCGGCCGCTTCGCCGTCATCAACGACCCGGCGGGCGCGACCTTCTCCATCATCAAACTGGCCGCCCCACACGACTAAGGCGGTGTGCAGCTCAATGTTAAGTTAGGCGTCGGAACACACTACGCTGCGACCTTCGCAGTTGTCAGGAGGACACAGATGAAGAGAGTGACTGGAATCGGCGGAATTTTCTTTCATGCCAAGGATCCTGCAGTGCTGTGCGCTTGGTACAAGACACACTTGGGCATTGATGTTCAGGAATGGGGTGGCGCAGCGTTTACCTGGACGGACGCCGCTGGCAACCCACTGAAGGGGACAACGGCCTGGTCCATCGGCTCGGCAGACAGCGACCACTTTGCGCCCAGCAAGGCGTCGTTCATGGTCAACTATCGAGTGGAGAACCTCGTCGCGCTCCTTCAGGCGCTTTGTGAAGAGGGCTGCAACGTCTTGGAGAAGACCGATGATTCGGAGTACGGCAAGTTTGGCTGGGTCATCGATCCGGAGGGCAACAAGGTCGAGCTTTGGCAGCCGCCGCCAGGTGAATGAAGGTCGCGGCCGGCGCAGCCGCATCGACGCCTAACCCCTCACTCGAGCCGAGGCCCAACGGCGGGCCACCAGGCCCGCCGTTGGGCCTCGGTTCAGCTCGAACGTTATGCGGCTCTCGAATGAATGCGCCGCAGCCTAACGCCCGGCATCACCCGCCGGAAAGAATCTACGGAAGATTTCAATCTTGGGGATGACATCGAAGCTTGTTCCGGTCGGGTGCATGCCGTTGGTAGGCTGTCAGCCTGCTCTACAGCCAAGCGAAACCCGCTCTAGCACACCAAACGCGGTTTGACCACCAAAAGATGAAGGGCACAAAGGCGAATCTTGATCGCCTTTGTGCCCTTCGTCTCTTGGTGGTGCGTTTTGTTAGGTGCGCTAAGTTCAGCAATCTACCGGCTGTTATTCAAACGACTTCTGCGCCGGGTTGCGGCCGCGCAGGGCGGCGGCGGCCAGCTCGCGTGCGCGCGGCAGGTCGTCAATGGCTTTGGCGACCTGCGGGTCATCGGCGGTCAGCACTTGCGCGGCGGCAACCGAACCGTAAGCAGCCGTCCCGATGTCGTAGCGCATCTGGCGCGTGATGAAATCGCGGCTGGCATCGAGTTGCTTCTCGTTTAGTTTGTAGGCCGGTTCGTTGGCCACGAATTGCTTGAAGGCTTTGAACAGGTTGTCCGTCACCGGATACTCGTCCGCCTTGATGTTGTGGTCGAACTCGATGGCGTGCGCCACCTTGTAGGACTCGAAGCCGTTGATGCGCCCGTTCACCAGTTCGCGCGTGAACATAAAGATGGGGTTGATGATGCGCCCCTGCGCCGGCGCGATCAGGCGCGGTTTGATCGGCTCGTCCGGCGTGATGCCGCCGCCGCCATAGACGCTACGTCCCGTGTCGGTCTTGCTTTCGGGCCCGCTCGGCTTCGGTGCGGTTGTTGTGGCTGCATCATCATCTTGCGAGATGCCGCCGCCGTGCGTGTAGTAATCGTAGAGGCCCTCGTTCGTGTAGTCGCGCTGCACGAGCCGGCCCGACGGCGTGTAATACTTCGACGACGTGAGCGTCAGCGCCGTGCCGTATTCCAGCGGGATGATGGACTGCACGAGACCTTTGCCGAAACTCGTCTCGCCGATGACAAGCGCGCGGTCGTGATCCTGCAATGCGCCCGCGACGATCTCGGAGGCCGAGGCCGTGCCGCGATTGACGAGCACCACGAGCGGCACGTTATCCGGGTTCGCGTTGTCCGAGCGATAGACATGCGCGCTGCCGGCGACGCGCCCGCGCTGCGACAACACGACTTGCCCGTTTTGCAGGAAGTGGCTGGCGACGCGGACGGCTTGATCGAGCAAGCCGCCGGGATTGTTGCGCAGGTCGAGCACGAGCGAGGTCATGCCTTGCTTGTGCAGGCGTTCGATCCGATCCACGAACTCGTCGGCGGTCGTATAGTTAAAGCCGCGCGTCATGTCGATGTAGCCGACGCCGTTCTTGATCATGTAAGCATCGGGCACGGACGGCTGCGCGACGGCATCGCGTGTGATCTCGACCGTCTGGCGCGAGCCATCGGAGGCGCGCTCGACCGTGACCTTGACGCTTGAGCCGCGCGGGCCGCGCAGTTTGTCGCGCACCTCGCTCGACGACTTGCCATGTACCGACTCTTCGTTGACGGCGACGAGCTTGTCGCCGAAGCGCAGGCCGGCTTTCGCGGCGGGCGCGTTCTCGAAGGTGGCTAAAATATAGGTGTCGTTCTGGTCGCCGACCGCGCGGTCACCAATAGTCGCGCCAATGCCGTAATACTCGGAGCGCCAGTCGGTGCGCATCTCCTCGAACTCTTTCGCGTCGTAATAGTTCGAGTGCGGGTCGAGCGTGCGCAGCATGCCGATGATAGATGACTTGAAGGTGTTGTTGTAATCGAGCTTGCTGCCGTCCACGTAGTTCTCTTCGACGACACCCAAGGCTTCGGCGAAATCCTGTTCGAGCGCGGAAGTGGCATCAGCCGGCACGCGGCGACCGGTGCGGCCAGAGGGGCCGGAGGGCGCGGGCTGTGCGGGCGTGGTCGCGGAGTTATCGCGCCGACGACCCGGACCTTGTTGCGCCAGCACGAAGGCGGGCACGGCGAGCGTCAAAAGGAGCAGCGCGGCGAGCGCGACCTGCGATCTGTTTTTTAGCACGGGCAAACCTCTTTAGTTACGAGAGCCTGTTTGACGAATGACACTGGTCAACACGCGCGTTGCGTGCCCGGTCTGCATGACCGCCCCCAGGCAGGTTTTTGTATGTTACTTGATGAGCGGCAGGGCAGCAAGGTTGCTACGCGCACACGCAAGCCGCGCGTGATTTTTTTGCCCGCGTGGCGAGTGAGCGCACCGGATTGCGCTCGTTTCGGCGCATCCTTACAATGTCAGACAGCGAAATTGCTTCCCCCATGCTCTAAGTTTTATGGCCGGGCCGCACCTGCCGTAGCGGGCCGGGCACGAAGGCGGCGGTATCTTTGTAAGGAGACTGAAAACGCATGAGCACCCCGAACGATCCATACGATCCCATCCACCAGGCCGAACCGGTTGATGATCTGATGTTGCCTGAAGACGAGCCGGCGGGCGGCACTGAGCGCGAGCGCATGTCCTCGTCCGTGCGCGACATCGCCTTGCGCATCCCCGAATCGCTCTCATCCATCGGGCGCGACATCAGCCGCACCATCGAGCGCGCCATCGCCGCGAAGGACGATTACGTCGTCGCCGTCAAACTCTCGCACGAGGCGCAGGAAAAGCTGGAACAACTCGTGCAGGCCGGCGTCTTTCGCAGTCGTGCCGAAGCGGCCGCGTTCCTCATTGACGAGGGCATCAAATCGCAAGGGCCGCTCTTCGACCGCGTGCAGCAAAAGCTCACCGAGATCGAACGCCTGCGCGCCGAACTGCGCGGCATGATCAATCCGCCGTCAGCCTGAGCGCGGCATACGAAAACTTTTGGTCGAGGTCTAAAACTTGTCAGCTACTCTCACATTGCCGCACGTTTCCATCGAGCAGTTCACGCTCGCGAATGGCTTGCGCGTCGTCTTGAGCGAAGAGCATAGCGTGCCGGTCGTTTCGGTCGCGGTCTATTACGATGTCGGCTCGCGCAACGAGCGCACGGGGCGCACCGGCTTCGCGCACTTGTTCGAGCACATGATGTTTCAAGGCTCGGAGAACGTGCCGAAGGCCGCGCACTTCCAATTCATCTTCAACGCGGGCGGCACGATG
>JBBQGM010000133.1:0-7224 GCA_038322995.1 Pyrinomonadales bacterium | reverse complement strand
AATATCTACCAGACGATTGTTTCTGTGGCTCTTTGTCATTCTACTTGGCATTGAGATTGGCGCAGGCTTGTATGAGGCGCGGGTGCTGGTGCCGTTGTGGGCTGCCTCACCACCGGAATCTGTCTGGGGTTGGAATGCCTTGCGTGCCGCCAATCCGCAATTTGCGGTAGACGCAGGCAGAAGATTTTGGATATTTACCACACCCGCGATGGGCTTACTATCCATCGTGACTCTGATCTTAGGGTGGCGCTCGCGCCCGGAGCATCGTAAATGGTTAGTGGCTGCTACCGTTACCACCTTTGTTGTTGTGGTTGCTACTTTCGTTTATTTTGTTCCGATGTTGATTGAATTAATGAGGTCACGTCCTGATGGAGCTAATGCGGCAGGAATTGGGGCGAAAGCGCATCTGTGGGTGATGCTTAATTGGGTGCGGGCGGCTGTATATGTTGCGGCTTGGTTGTGTGGGCTGCGTGCACTGACAATTCCCTCGACGACAGAAGCGAATGGTTGAGGTTGAAAAGTAATGGCGGAGGCGCAAGCTAACAACTCATTCAACCGGAGCGCGAATAGCATTGCTTTCATCCGCGAGACTCTATTGGTTATCATGGCTCGCCGCGCCCGGCTAATTCGAGCGTTATAGTCCGGCAGACTCAGAAAGGACTTGGCGATGCCCACCAATCCCACACCCACCGAGGCGGTCGAAATCTTCTGCTCTTACGCACATCTGGACGAGGACTTGCGCGATAAGTTGGACAGGCAGCTTAGCCCTCTGCGCCGCACAGGTAAGATCAAAAGCTGGCACGACCGGCAGATCAAAGCAGGGGAAGACTGGAAGGGCAAGATTGACGCGCACCTCAACTCCGCGCACATCATCCTGCTGCTGATTAGCCCTGACTTCATTCACTCCGACTACTGCTACGAGATCGAGATGGCCCGCGCGTTGGAACGGCATAGGGCAGGCGAAGCGCGCATCATCTCCGTCATCATGCGCCCATGTGATTGGCAGCGGACGCAGTTCGCCGACCTACAGGTGTTGCCCGCCCGCGCGAAGCCGGTCACGCTCTGGGCTAATTTGGATGAAGCGTTACTGAGCGCGGCGCAAGGCATCGGGGCAGTTGTTGACGAGTTGCTGACGAAGCCTGCTGGCGCGAGCACGCCGGCCGCGACGACGAGCGCGGCGCTGCCCATCGCTCTGCCACGTCCGCCTGTGGTCGGCTTCGTGGCGCGGCGCGACACGGAGGGTAACGACATTCTGGCGCGGCTCAAGACGGAGTTTGCGCCGGGCAACGAGCGACTCATCGCGTTGTGGGGGCCGGGCGGCACGGGCAAGACGACGCTGGCGGCGCAGGTGGCGCGCGAGCTACGCCCGCAGTTTCCGCAACGGTTCGCGTGGGTCAGCGCACTCGCGCGTGCGGACTTCACGCTCCCCACGTTGCTTGATGAGATCGCCACGCAACTCGGCCGAGACGTGCGCCCGCTCCGGCTCGAAGAGAAAACGCCGCAGGTCGCCGCCCTGCTCGCCGTCGCGCCCGCGCTCGTCGTGCTGGACAACTTCGAGACCGTCGCGCCGGTGGAACAGGTGCGCTGTCTCGACTTCCTTGCCGCGCACGCTGCCTGCTCCGCGCTCATCACCACGCGCGCCGACACGCGCCACGACGACGTGCGCAGCATCGCGCTCGCCGCCATGTCGCCGGACGAGGCGCAAGAGTTTCTGCGCCGCTTGATTGGACAGACGCGCAAGCCTGAGAACTTCGCCGCGCTGGACGCGGACGCGCTCATCGCGCAGTGCGAAGCCAACCCGCTCGTCCTGCAATGGGTGGTCAAGCAGATCGACCGCGCGCACCAGCCGCAAACCGTGCTGGCTGAACTGGCGCAGGGCAAAGGCGACGCCGCCGAGCGCGTCTTTGCTCGCTCCTTCAATCTGCCGCAGGTGGGCGACGACGGGCGCGCGGCGTTGCTCGCGCTCACGCTGTTCGTGCCTACCGCGACGCGCGAGGCGTTGGCGGAAGCGGCCGGCTTCGGCGATGATCTGCCGCGCTTGGAGCGAGCCGTCGAGAACCTGTCCGCGTTGTGGCTGGTCGAGACGACGGCGGGAAACGAGCGATTGATCCTGCGCGGGCTAACGCGCCAGTTGGCGCAGGCGCGACTTGGGCAAGACGCACAGGCTGACGAGTATCGTCGTCGCTTCGTCGCATACTTTCTGCGCTACGCCGAAGCGCACGCGCAGGAGACGCCGGAAGATTACGCCGCGCTTGAAGTGGAGAAGGACAACCTGTTGAGCGCGGCTGACACGGCCTTCGCGCAGGCAGATTGGACGAGCGTAATGCGCTTGGCGTATCCGATGGACAACGTGCTTAGTGTGCGTGGCTATTGGGATGAGACGCTACGCATCGGCGCACTGGCATTGCAAGCCGCGCGTTCCGCGCAATCTGAAACACAGGTTGCAAGTCTGTCGCACAACTTAGCCGTGATGTATCAGCAACGCGGCGAGCTAGGCGAAGCGCGCCGCCTCTACGCCGAGAGCTTACAGATCATGCAGAAGCTCGGCGACCAGCGCGGCATCGCCAGCAGCCTGCACCAGTTGGCCATGCTCGCCGAAGCGCAAGGCGAGCTAGGCGAAGCGCGCCGCCTCTACGCCGAGAGCTTGCAGATCAATCAGAAGCTCGGCAACCAGAGCGGCATCGCCCAAACCCTGCACAATCTTGCTGCCATCGCGCAAGCGCAAGGCGAGCTAGGCGAAGCGCGCCGCCTCTACGCCGAGAGCTTGCAGATCGCACAGAAGCTCGGCGACCAGCGCGGCATCGCCAGCACCCTGCACCAGTTGGCCATGCTCGCCGAAGCGCAAGGCGAGCTAGAGGAAGCGCGCCGCCTCTACGATGAGAGCTTACAGATCATGCAGAAGCTCGGCAACCAGCGCGGCATCGCCAGCAGCCTGCACGAGTTGGGCCGGCTCGCGCAAGCGCAAGGCGAGCTAGACGAAGCGCGCCGCCTCTACGATGAGAGCTTGCAGATCAAGCAGAAGCTCGGCAACCAGAGCGGCATCGCCAGCACTACAAGTCAACTTGGGATCGTCCATTACTTGCTTGGTGAGTTTGCAGAATCGAAAATTAAGCATGAAGAAAGTTTGGCGATTAGACGCAAACTTGGAGAGCAACAGGGAATCGCAATTGACCTGCACGAGTTGGGCCGGCTCGCCGAAGCGCAAGGCGAGCTAGAGGAAGCGCGCCGCCTCTACGATGAGAGCTTGCAGATCGCACAGAAGCTCGGCGACCAGCGCGGCATCGCCAGCACCTTGCACCAGTTGGGGCTGCTGGCAGAGATGGAAGGCGACAGCGCGGAGGCGGCGCGGTTGCTGCGGGAGGCGTTGCGCATCTTTGAGCGGTTGCAGTCGCCGAATGCGGAGGTGACGCGGCGGAGTCTGGCGCGGGTGGAGGATAAAGCTAAGTGAAGTGTTAGTGTAAGATTTGATCGTTAATTGAGTGCTGTAAGTCTGCAAGGGGGTTTAATAGCTATGTCAAAGGAAGCGACTGAGTTGCAAACGCAGGATAGGAAGACGCGCACGGAGACGGATTCGATGGGTGGGGTCGAGGTGGCGGCGGACGTTTACTGGGGCGCACAGACGGAGCGTTCGTTGCATCATTTCAACATCGGCGCAGATGTAATGCCGCGCGAGATGATCCGCGCGTTGGGGGTGTTGAAGAAGGCGGCGGCGTTGGTTAATGAGGACTTGGGCAAGTTGGCGGGGGAGAAGGCGCGGCTTATCACACAGGCGGCGGATGAAGTGATCGCGGGCGGGTTGGACGAGCATTTCCCTCTGCGCGTGTGGCAGACGGGGAGTGGGACGCAGACGAACATGAACGCGAACGAGGTCATCTCGAATCGCGCGATTGAGATCGCGGGCGGCGTGCTGGGCAGTAAGCAGCCGGTGCATCCGAACGATGACGTGAACATGTCGCAGTCGTCAAACGACACGTTCCCGACGGCGATGCACATCGCGGCGGCGGAGCAACTTAATGCGCTCATGCCCGAAGTGCAACGCCTGCATGATGCGATTGACGCGAAGGCGCGCGAGTTCGCGGACGTGGTGAAGATCGGGCGGACGCATTTGCAGGACGCGACGCCGTTGACGGTCGGGCAGGAGTTTTCGGGTTGGGCGAGTTTGCTGGCACGAGACATTGAGCGTTTGCAGTTGGTCTTGCCCGGTCTCTACGATCTGGCCATCGGCGGGACGGCCGTGGGCACGGGGTTGAACTCGCACCCGGAGTTTGCCGTGCGCGCGGCGGCGAAGATCGCGGCGTTGACGGGGCTGCCGTTCAAGCCGCACCCGAACAAGTTCGCGGCGTTGTCGGCGCACGACGAGATGGTGTTCGCGTCGGGCGCGTTGAAGACGCTGGCGTGTTCGTTGATGAAGATCGCGAACGACATACGCTGGCTGGCGTCGGGGCCGCGCGCGGGCATCGGCGAACTCGTGCTGCCGGAGAACGAACCTGGCTCGTCGATCATGCCGGGCAAGGTGAACCCGACACAGTCGGAAGCGATGACGATGGTCGCGGTGCAGGTCATGGGCAACGACGCCGCCATCGGCTTCGCCGGCTCGCAGGGCAACTTCGAGTTGAACGTCTTCAACCCCGTCATGATCCACAACCTGCTCCACTCGATCCGGCTATTGAAGGATGCGTGTCGCGGCTTCGTGGACTACTGCGTCAACGGCATCGAACTCAATCGCGCGCAGATCGACCGCCACCTGCGCGAATCGCTCATGCTCGTCACCGCTTTGAACCCGCACATCGGCTACGACAACGCCGCCAAGATCGCCAAGCACGCGCACAAGCAAGGCATCTCTTTGCGCGAGTCCGCGCTGGCGTTGGAACTGTTGACGGGCGAGCAGTTCGACGAGTACGTGAAGCCGGAAGAGATGACGCACCCTTGACGCCGCCGACGGTTGCGCGGCACGACGTGATACTTGATGTGAGAGGTAAGCTAATGACGACAGTTCTTGAGCCAACAATACAGGCTGAGCAGAAAGTTATTCTGCACGATGTTAGCTGGGAGACTTATGAGCGCTTGCTTGCCGAGCATCAAGAGAGCAGCACGACGCGCTTCACTTATGATCGGGGGACGCTGGAAATATTGATTCTCTCTGTCAAACACGAGAAGCTCAAAGAGAAGCTGATGACGCTCGTCGGAGCGATGGCCGAAGCACTAGACATTGATATTGAAGGCGCTGGCTCAACCACCTTCCGGCGTAGAGATTTAGCGCACGGCTTCGAGCCGGATGCCTGCTACTACATAACAAGCGCCAGCCTCGTCCGGCAAAAAGATGAGCTTGACTTAACTATAGACCCGCCGCCTGAGTTGGTCATTGAGATTGACATCACCAATCCGTCGCTCAACAAGTTTCCGATCTTCGCCGCACTGGGCGTGGCCGAAGTATGGCGGCATGACGGCGCGCAAATTACGATCTTCCGCTTGGCTGCGGGGGCCTACGACGAAGTAGACGCGAGCGCGCTCTTGCCGGGCGTCACGGCCGCGCTCATCAACCAAATGCTCGCCGCGAGTCGCACGATGAAGCGCGGCGATTGGGTGCGTCTTGTGCGCGCGTCGGTGCAAAACCCGACGGGCGGAGAGCAAGTAGGCAGTTAAATGCGCGGCGCAACTTTGCCCTGCTGCGCAAAGCGACTGCCTGCTGTCTTCCCCTTCTACCTATCACGCACGCCGATACACCGAATTACCTGTCCTGCGCATCTAAATACTTGCCTGCGCCAATGGGGGTTGACTCCGCGCGCGGGCAAACTTTTGGCCGCAGGTTGGGCGCGCTTGCGCTCTGCGGATTGAAGTGGGATAGTTTCGCGTTTCGCGGGCGACCGTGAGATGTGGCGGACGAAGGAGGCGAGGCATGACGTTAGCAGTTGAGACGAAAGCGCCTGTGCTGGAAGATTATTTTGGCCGGTCGGAGGCGGAGTTGGCCGCGCGCATCGAAGCGGTGCGGCACGAACTGGGCGAGCGTCTGCTCATCCTCGGCCATCACTATCAACGCGACGACGTGATCTGTCACGCCGATTACACCGGCGACTCGTTCAAGCTCGCGCAACTGACGATGGAGCGCCCGGCGGCCGACTACATCGTCTTCTGCGGCGTGCATTTCATGGCCGAATCGGCCGACATCCTGAAACCCGGCGAGCAGAAAGTTATCTTGCCTGATCTCGGTGCAGGCTGTTCGATGGCCGACATGGCGTCGGTCGAACAGGTCGAAGATGCGTGGGAGCAGTTGACCGAGATCGGCATCGTCGGCGACTTCCGCGTGATGCCGATCACGTACATGAACTCGACGGCCGCGATCAAAGCCTTCTGCGGCCGGCACGGCGGCGTGGTCTGCACCTCGTCGAACGCCGTGCCGCTCTTTGAGAAGAGTTTGCAGGAAGCCGACAAGTTGTTCTTCTTCCCCGACCAACATCTGGGGCGCAATACGGGTGTCAAGTTCGGCATCCCGCTTGAGCAGATGGTCTTGTGGGACCCGTTCAAGGAGTTGGGCGGCAACACCGTCGAGCAGTTGCGCAACGCGCGGCTGATTCTATGGAAAGGCCATTGCTCCGTGCATGGCCGCTTCCGCGCGGCGCACGTCGAGCAAGTGCGCAAGGAAGTGCCGGGCATCAAAGTTATCGTGCATCCCGAATGCGTGCGCGAGGTGGTGGAGCTGGCCGATCTGAACGGCTCGACCGAGTTCATCATCAAGGCGATTGCGGCCGCACCGGCCGGCACGTCGTGGGCGGTGGGCACGGAGGTCAATCTGGTCAACCGCTTGATCAAGCAGTTCCCCGATCAGCACATCCGCCTGCTCGCGCCCGACCTCTGCATGTGCGCCACGATGTACCGCATCGCGCCGCAGAATCTCGCGTGGGTGTTGGAATCGCTCACGGCGGGCATCGTCGTCAACCAGATCACCGTACCGGCCGAAACAGCGCAATGGGCGCGCGTCGCGCTCGACCGCATGCTGGCGATTAAATAGCAGTGATGAGTGACGGGTCACGAGTGACAAGTTAACAACCTTGTCACTCGTGACCCGTCACTCGTTACTTCTCACTCTCTTATGGCTGATCCGACAGACAAGGTCGCGGAGAACGCGGCGGGCGTGTACTACGTGGACACCAACTGCATAGACTGCGACGTGTGCCGCGACACCGCCCCCGACAACTTCACCCGCGCGGATGAGAACAATTACTCGTT
>JBBQGM010000132.1:0-7343 GCA_038322995.1 Pyrinomonadales bacterium | reverse complement strand
CACGCCTGACACGCTTTCCACCTTGGAGCACGAAGTCTGTGACCGCTGTCAAAGAATCACTGCCGCACAGGTCACGGCGCTGACAAACTATCACTGGTGGCCGACCGCCTGAGTTCCTTAATTCGTTTTGCAGGTCGGTATTACAACGAGACCCGCATGAACATTGACGTTCATGCGGGTCTCGTTTTTCCAAGGCCAGATGGCGTCCAAATCTTTCAGCCCGGTAGGGGAGTTTCTATCGAAGGCTTCGTCGGGCCCAGCTTCTTTTGCGCTTATAATCCATCGGCCATTTATAAGCATCAATGGTTCGGACACTTTTTTGAGCAGTGATACCCGTAAGTTGCTGATTCTTCATGAGCAGCTGAATTAAATCAAAGTCAGCTTTGGGTGCTAACTTGCATTTAATTCATTAGCAACTCGAAAAACCCTTGTTTTACTGGGCTTTTCGCTCAAAAAACTGTCCGAAGTATTGAAGCATAATAGTTTGACTTGGACACTTGTATCGAGGTGACTAATGTTTACCATGCGACCTATCGGGGTGATTAAATCCCCTTACGCCGAGACCGCGCAAATCCCCAAAGGCTCCGGCGCACAGCATACAGCCAAGGGCATGCTGGAAGTCCTGCCCGAGTTCGCGCCGGGGCTGACTGACATCGAAGGCTTCTCCCACCTGTTCGTCATCTGGGTCTTCGACCGGGCCGGAGATTGCGAGTTGGTCGGGCATCCGCCGACCGACGACCGCCCTCATGGCGTGTTCGCGACGAGGTCGCCGCGCCGGCCGAACCCGATTGGGTTGACTGTCGTGCGGCTGCTCGACCGCGACGGGACGCGCCTGCGCGTGTCCGGCGTGGACATGCTCGACGGCACTCCGATTCTCGATATTAAACCGTACCTCTCCGGTGTGCCGGAGGATGAGTTGCGCCGCGGGTGGCTGGCTGAAGCCGAGGCGCAGAAAGCGGTTCGGTAATAATCGGGGTCAGGTAGTGTTGGCAGGATAAGTTCAAGGCGCGGACTTGTTCTGCTTGAGCCAGCGTAGTGCATACGGGCGCGCAATGGAAGACGGCACCGAGCCGAGTGTGTAGTTCGCAATCTCCCTCATCAACTTTTCGGCGCTCGCCCGGTCGCCCGCGCCATCGTACGCCCGCGCCAGTAACAGCTTGATGTAGATGTCTTCGGTATTTGCTTGCTTGAGATGTTCCAGCGCGCTCTTGAAGTCGCGCTTTTCAAGTTGGATGTAGCCGACCGCGTAGTGATAGCTCTTGAGGTAAGCGGGATTCGGGTTGCCGGCTTTTTCCAATTGTAAGCGAATCCACTCCGCGTGCTCCATGGCGGCGTCGAACTCACCGATCTTCGCGAGGATGCGGGCGCGGGCGTGGTGGTAACGACCTTCCCAGAGCAGACGTTCGGTGTCGTTGATGTCCGGCGCGCGACGCGACGCTTCGTAACCATGACGGTAAGCGTTGGCGGCTTCGATGAGGCGGCCCGCCTCAAGGTACGAACGACCGAGCGCGTCCCAGCCCGAAGAGATCATCAGAAACTCATGCTCCGCCTCGGCGATGGCGATGGCTTGCTCGTAGTATTTCGCACCCTCTTCAATCTCGCCTTCATGCACATATGTGAAGGCTGCGGCGAAAAGTAGGCCGGGGCGATCAGCCCCCTTCGCGCGCTCAAGCCCGGCGCGGTAGTCAGCCCGCGCGCCCGCGATGTCTCCGGCGAAAAACTTTGCATCACCGCGCCGGCGATAGACATTGATGTAATCGGGATCGATCTTGAGGGCGCGCGTGTAGTATGCGACCGCTTTGTCGAACTGCTGCATCTGCTGGTAAGTGTGCGCGATTGTCTGGTACGGCTCGGCTTCGTCGGGCAACAGGCGCGCGTAAGCCTCGCGCGCGGCGAGTGCTTGCGCGAAGTCGCCGGCCGCGACGTATATTTCCCCGAGGGCGTTGAATGCCGGGGCGAATTTCGGCTCGCTCTCATTCGCCCGCCTGAGTTCCGCGACGGCCTCCGCGCGCCGGTTCGTCGCTCCATAGAGTTGGGCGAGGCGCATCCGCAAGCGCGCGTCAGCCGGCAACAGTTTGACCGCCTGCTCCATTAGCTCGACGGCCTTGATGAGTTTGCTGTCAGCCTGCGCCCCCCAACTTAAGATCAACAGACGCTCCGGCTCGGACACCTGCGTAACCATCCCCGCCGCCTGCCGTATGTGGGGAACGGAATCACCCGCCAGCCCGCGGAACAAGTAGCCAAGCGCGAAGTGCGGATCGGCTTCGATAGCTTGCTGAAAGAAGGCGGTCGCCTCCTTCAAACGCGCGCGGTCGTAGTTCGCGAGTCCCTGCTCGAAGTAGCCGCGTGCTTTCTCGGATGATGTGGTAACAGGCAGCTTCGTCTTGTCGTCTGCGGCAGATGCTTGTGAAGCACACAAGGCGAGCAAGAGGCAACCAAGTAATTTTGCAATGTGCGTTGCGGATGGCGCATTAAAGCAGGGCAAAGCAAATGGGAGTTGCCGCATACAAGAGACCTCCGTCGAATTGTTTGGCGGAAACTATCACGCTGCGAGCAACGTGTCGAGCCTGTTTGCGGTATGATGCCGTTACAGCCGTGTGGCTCTAAGAGAAGCACGTAGCCCCGATCTCACACCGAGGTGTTAGTGCGATACCGCGCCGATCATCGTTATAAATTTTTCGCGCCATCCCTCGGGCTGACGCTGTGCCTCGTCCTGTTCGCGTGTTGCGCGGGCAGGCGAACCGGCCCGGCGCACGAACTGGTCATCGGCGCGCGGGCCGACGACTATGTGGTCGAACCGCTCAAGTCGAAGCTCGGCATGTACCCGCTCAACGTTCAGATATGCGAGCCACTGGTGCGCATCACCGCCGACTACGAGATCGAGCCGCTGCTGGCCACCGCTTGGGAGCAGCGCGGCGACACGTGGCGCTTCTTTCTCCGCCCGGGCGTCGTCTTTTCTGACGGTCAGCCGCTCACGAGTGCGGCGGTCAAGTACACCTTCGACCGATTGGTGCGAGGCGACCGCGCAGGCACTTATCAGCACGTCTATCTCGATGAGAACTCCGTCCGGGTGGTGGACGACCTGACGGTGGACATCACGCCGGCCCGCCCGAATAAGCGCCTGCTCGAACAGATCGGGCACGCGAACTACGGCATCATCGCCCCCGGCACCGAGCCGGCCAACGCGCCCGTCGGCACAGGCCCGTTCAAGCTCACACAGTACCGGCGCGGCGAGTTGATCGCGGTCGAGCGCAACGAGCGTTACTGGGGCGCGCGTGCGCCGCTCGACCGGCTCACCTTCCGCTTCTTGCCCGACGACACGACGCGCGTCTTGGCTCTACAGGCAAGCGAGGTCGGTATGATCCTCGACGTGCCCCGCGAGCAGGCTGCCACGTTGCGCACGCAGGCGGGCACGCGCGTGGTGGAAGCGTCTGTGGGCCGCGTGGCAACCATCTTTCTCAACATCCACGGCCGTGCGCCCTACGATCTGCTGGCGAACAGAAACGTGCGGCGCGCGCTGGCGCTTGCGCTTGATCGGCGTGCGTTGATTGAGCAGGTCTGGGAAGGCAACGGCGAGTTGGTCGCGGCAATCGGCCCGCGCGCGATGCTCGGCGCGCATGCCGCGCTGATCGCAGGTTTCGCATACGACCCGCAGCAGGCGGCCCGTCTGCTCACGCAGGCAGGGTGGACGCCCGGCGCGGACGGCGTGCGTGTACAGGGCGGGCGGCGGCTGAGTTTGACGCTGATCGGGTGGGCGGAATTTGACACCGCGACGCTGGAGTTCGTGCAGGCGCAACTTGCAGGCATCGGCGTCGAGTTGCGGCTCGCAAAGTCGCCCGACACGGCTGCGTATCAAGCGCGCGTCGAAGTGGGCGAATTCGATCTCGATCTCGAAGGCCCTAATCAGAACGACGCCAACCCGATGTTTCTGCCCGCGTTGCGCTTCTACTCAAAATCAACCGGCAAGACAGTCCGCTACTTCGCGCCCGGCGGTCGGTACGACGAGATCATCGAAGCAGGTCTTGCGGCAACCACGCGGGATGAAGTGATGCGCCGCTCGGCTGAAGCACAACGCCTGCTCACGGACGAAGAAGTGATCGTCATCCCGCTCGCCGGGCTGAAGCGCATCTATGCGCTGCGCGCCGACGTGCAGGGCTTCACGCCCCATCCGTCGCTGTTGAATCAGCGTTGGGATACGATCTCCGTCGAGCGATGAAACGCTATCTACTCATTCGCATCCTTTCCCTCATCCCGCTCTGGCTCGGCATCTCCGTGCTCGCTTTCGCGCTGAGCAATCTCGCGCCGGGCGATCCGGCGACGGTACTCGCCCATCGCCTCTCGGACGCGCCGCCGACCGAGGAGCAGATCGCGGACATCCGCCGCCAATACCAACTCGATGCGCCCCTGCCGGTGCGCTACGCGCGTTGGCTCGTCGCAGCAGCACAGGGCGATCTCGGCCGCTCTTACCGAACAAAAGAGCCTGTGCTCAAGGAGTTGGCCGCGCGCTTTCCGGCGACGCTCCAGATCGCACTCGGCGCGCTCGTCATCGCGCTCGTCATCGCACTGCCGCTCGGCGTCCTCGCGGCGGTGCGACGCGGCACATGGCTCGATCACGCGGCGCGGGTCGGCGCGCTCTTGGGCGCGTCGGTGCCCAGCTACTGGCTCGGTTACCTGCTGATCCTCGTCTTCGCTCTCGGCACGGGCTGGCTGCCGGTGGCGGGGCGCGACGGGGCGGGCGCGGCGGTGTTGCCCGCGTTGACGCTCGGCCTCGGCGCGGCGGCGACGCTCGCGCGCCTGACGCGCGCAAGTCTGCTCGAAGTGCTCGGCGAAGACTTCATCCGCACGGCGCGGGCGAAAGGACTCGGTGAGTGGGCAGTCGTCTGGCGACACGCGCTGAAGGGCGCGCTGATCCCCGTGCTGACCGTCACTGTCATCGCCTTCGGTCATCTGCTGGGCGGTGCGGTGATCGTGGAAGGAATTTTCGCGTGGCCGGGCGTCGGGAATCTGCTGGTGACTTCGATCCACGACCGTGATTATCCGATGATTCAGGGCTTCGTGCTCTTTATGGGTATGGTCTTCACCGTGCTCAATCTGGTCGCCGATCTCGCTTATCTGTGGATCGATCCGCGCATCCGCCTCGCACATGAGAGGCGGACGCGCACGTGAGCGACGGGCGTGAGGATTTAGCGAACGCGCGGGCGCGCGACTCGTTCGCGATGGCGGGCGGCCGGGCTGTGTCCGCCGCGTGGTCTGTCGTTGATCGACGGAGTGCGCTTCGTCGCCTGACGCGTGACCGGGCGGCGCTCGCAGGTCTCGTCATCATCCTGCTGCTCGTGGCGCTGGCGCTCGCCGCGCCGCTCGTGGCCCCGCACGACCCGGCGGCACAGCACCCTTACGAGCGACTCGCGTCGCCTAACCTCACGTTCCCGCTCGGCACTGATAACCTCGGCCGGTGCTTGCTGAGCCGACTGCTTTACGGCGCGCGTCTCTCGCTGGCATCCGCGGGGGCGGCGTCTTTGTTTGTGTTAGTTATCGGCGTCAGCGTGGGAGCGGTGGCAGGCTATGCCGGCGGCTGGATAGATATTGCGATCATGCGCGTGGTGGACTTGCTGCTCGCCTTTCCGCTGCTCATCCTGGCGTTGGCGATCACGGGCTTCATCGGCGTCGGCATGGGCAGCGTCTTGGTCGGAGTGGTGAGCGTGTGGTGGGCGTCTTACGCGCGCATCGTGCGCGGGCTGGTACTCTCACTGCGTGCTCGTCCGTTCGTCGAGGCGGCGCGGGCCGCCGGCGCTACGCCCGCGAGAATCATCATTCACCACGTGCTGCCGAATGTGCTGCCGCCCGTCATCGTGCTCGCGACGTTGGAAATAGGCAGCCTGCTACTGGTCATCTCCGGGCTAAACTTTCTCGGTCTCGGCGTGCAGCCGCCGACGCCGGAGTGGGGCGCGATGCTCAACGACGGGCGGCCATTCCTGCGTAGCGCGCCGCAACTCATGCTCTATCCGGGCCTGGCGATCAGCCTTGCTGTTCTGGGATTCAATCTACTCGGCGATGGGCTGCGGGACGCGCTCGATCCGCACTTGCAGTAGTCAGCACCGGCGGCTATTTGCGCGCGGCGAACCGCGAGAGATCGAAGAGGCTTTTGCGCACGCCCGCGCCCGCCTTCGTCAGTCTGTATTCGACGCGCGGCGGTATTTCCGCAAACGTCCGGCGGCGGACGAGACCCGCGCCTTCAAGTTCGGCGAGCCTGATGGTGAGGGTCGAAGAACTCATGTCGTCCATTTCGCTTCTGAGATCGCCGAAGCGTATCTGCTCGCGCTCGCCGATCAGGAAGAGCAGTCTGAGAGCGTACTTGCGCCCGATGATCTGCACGAGTCCGGTCGCGGAGCAGATGCACTCGCGTTCGTCCGCGGCGGCGCGGTCAACGCACCCGCACGCATTCTCTTCGGGCACACTCAGAATCGGCAGCCCCATCTACAACTCCCATCTGGCACAGGACAATCGCGCACGACGCGCCGCAGCGCGTTATCAATTCACCGAGTTCTCGTGCGTCTCAAGTACGGGCATGAAGTGTTTGCACGCGCCCTCGATTGAGTCCGGGTCATGGCAGTCGCAGTCCGGCTCGTCACACTCGAAGTGGCCCGGCTTGAGCATCTCCTCGAACTCATCCGCGAATCGGCGGCCACCTTCTCTCTTCCCTTGTGCCGTCAGCGCGTACTTTTCACCGCCAACACGTTCGAGCAGCCCGGTCATAACCATCTGCTCAAGGTTGTCTTCCAGCACATCAGCCCCGGCACTGAGAAATTTCCGCAGGTCGGCGCTGGTGAACTCCTGACCGAAGCCCTCGCCCGCCATCCAGTACATCACCTGCAAGATTTCGTCGCGCCAGTAGACGCTGCCGACCGCATCCGGGTGATTATGTATCTCGCGTTCTGCCATAACTTCACACTCTGTAACAAGTATTATCCATTGAGCTTGTATGAGCAAAGCAACCGGGCGCTGCTGGGCGATACTTCCGCGACCCCAATTTCTTCGATGCGACTGTGGAGCGGCAATGGCATGCGGCGGCAGACTGCGATAGTCTCAGCCAACATACCGTCAGATAAATCAAAGGCCAGCGTGCAATGCGGCACCCACCTTCCCGTTTGGTAATGCTCGCGTTGCGCCACCGTGTATTTGCCGAAGAAGCCGTGAAACTCACTGTTGACAGCCAATAATCTCGGTGTTGGCGTGACGCCCAGAAAGATGACATTGTCGTGTGCAGGAAAGATACCCACGCTTGATAAAGTCAGCGCGAAAGGAGAGAGCCGCGCCGCGAAAGCAGCTAACTCTCGCGCCAACCC
>JBBQGM010000131.1:0-7548 GCA_038322995.1 Pyrinomonadales bacterium | reverse complement strand
CAACCAACTCCGTGCGGTCGTAGAACGGGATCAACTCGACGCCCTTCGGCAAGGTCTTCCTGATCGCCTCGACGCGCTCCTTGATCGCTTCGACCACGGTGCGCGAGTTCTCGCCTTTGAGCATCATAGCGATGCCGGCGACGATCTCGCCCTCACCATCGGCCGTCACCGCGCCCTGCCTGATGGTCGCACCCGTCACAATCTCGCCGAGGTCGCGCACGTAGACGGGCACGCCCTCCTTGCCCGTCTTGACGACGATATTCGCGATGTCTTCGGGTTTTTCCACTAGGCCGATGCCGCGCAGGAGGTACTGCTCCGAGCCGTGTTCGATGTAAGCGCCGCCGACATTGGCGTTGTTACGCACGACGGCCTCCAGTACGTCGCGCAAGGAGAGTCGGTAGGATTGCAGCTTTGCCGGGTCGAGCCTGACCTGATACTGCTTCTCCTTGCCGCCGAAGCTGTTGACTTCGACGACGCCGGAGACGCCCAAGAGTTGTCTCCGGACGTTCCAATCTTGGATCGTGCGCAAGGAGGTTTCGTCGTAACCGGTGCCGGGCGCGGCCTTGAGTTGATACTGGTAGATTTCTCCGAGGCCGGTCGAAATCGGCCCCATCTCCGGCGCGCCAATGCCCTCTGGAATTTGATCGCGTGCCTCTGAAAGTCGTTCGAGGACGAGTTGCCGGGCGAAGTAGGTGTCCACTGAGTCATCGAAGACGAGCGTGATGGCGGAGAGGCCGAATCTCGAAATCGAGCGAATCTCTTTGAGGCCGGGCAGGCCCGACATCGAGACCTCAACGGGGAAAGTGATCTGCCGCTCGACTTCGAGCGGCGCGAGCGATGGCGCGGCGGTCAGCACCTGCACCTGCACGTTGGTCACGTCCGGCACGGCGTCAATCGGCAGGTTCTTGAGGCTGTAGAGACCCGCGCCGACGAGGATCGCGACCATGAGCATGACCAGCACGCGCTGCGAGACGGAAAAGCGAATGAGTGCGTCAATCATAAAAACCTAAACTCCGTTTTGTTAGCCGGCCAGCGCCGGTTTTCACGCAAGACAAGCCGCGTGTTGTGCCGGCCAATCTTTTAAAATAAGGCGCGAGCATCGGTCACACGCGCGCTCGCGCCGGACAGATTTACTCCTCTTGCATCTCACCCTTCAGCAGTTGCGTCTTGAGCGCAAAACTGCCCTTCGTCACGACGCGGTCGCCCAGGCTGAGGCCGCCCAGCACGCGGTGGTAGCCTTCAACCTCGCCGCCGAGTTCGACGTTACGCGCCTCAAAGACCCCAGCCTCACCTTCCTTCGGGACGAAGACGATGGCGCGGTCGCCGATGCGTTGGACGGCTGCTGACGGCACCATCAGTTCCGCGCCAGTAGCCGCCGCTCCCGTGCCGGACTGAAAGCCCACCTCGACAAACATCCCCGCCTTCAGCCGCTCGCCGGGATTCGCTACCTCGACGCGCACGCGCGCTGTGCGCGTCTCCTCGTTGAGTTGCGGGTCGATGTAATTAACGCGACCGGCGATAGCGCCGGAGCCGAGCGCGGCGGAGCGAACTTCGGCTGGCGTGCCCGGTCGTATTACTCCGACCTGCCCTTCCGGCACGTTCGCGATCACCCACACGTTTGAGAGATTGGCAATAGTAAACAGCGGCTTCCCCGCTTCGACGCCTGCGCCCGGATTCACCAGCCGCTCTGTGACCGTGCCGGAGGCCGGCGCACGCACCGACACGAGCGAGATGTTCAGCCCCGCATCGTCGTCATGTGACCCTGCGGGCAGCGCCACGCCGAGGGCGAGCATGCTCTGGCGGATGTGCGATGCATCGACGCGCGCCAAGGCGACTTCCGATTGCGCCTCCTGCACTTCCCGGTTGAGCGAGATGTTGCTCTGAAAATCGTAGTCGGCCTTCGCCGTCTTGTAGGTGGTTTCGGCGGCGATAATGTCTTTGCCCGCGCCCACCCCAAGCTCGATCAGACGCTTGGTGCGCTTCAGGGTCGCCTCGGCCTCGTCGAGCCGCGCTTTGGCTTGCAGGACTGCCGCGCGATTCTCCGCGCGCTGCACGCGTGCGAGATTGCGCTCGGCCGATGCCAGCTTAGTTTCCGCCTCGCGGAGTTTGCCGTGCATCTCGGCGATCTCGGGGCTGGAGATGACGGCGAGCACGGAGCCGGCGTTCACGCGGTCGCCAAGCGCGACATGGACGCGCTCCACCCGCCCGCCAACAAGCGGCGTCACCGCTTGCGTCTGCTGCTGATTCGTTTCGACCGTGCCAGTCGTTTTGATTAACGCGACGGCCGGCCGCTGCGTCACGCCTTCGATCTGAATGGCGGCAGCGTTCAGTGCTTCCGGCGTGAGCTTGACTTCGTTACCAGCCGCAGTCTCTTTGGTTTCCGCGCTCGCCTGTTTCTCTTTCGTCTTGGCGTCTTCACCACGCGGCCACAGCAGCAGAGCGAGCAGGGACACAACGGCGACGAGCGCGACCGAAGCGATGATCAAAGTGTTGCGATTGCGCTTTGGGCGACGCTCGGTAGTCGTTGCAACTTCGATTAACGATCTCCCGCTGTCCTGCTCCTCAGTCACAGTGGTGTTGATGTGCGTAGTTTCAGTGGCTCCCGCATGGGGCGTTTCACCAGTGGCAGTAGCCGTTGACGAATGCTTGGCATCGGCTTGGTTAAGTGTGAACGCTGAGTCGGGGCCTGCGGGCGAGCCGCTGCTGTTCAGTTCTTTATCAATAGCGTTATCTGACATGATGGCATTCCTCACAGTTGATTGATTGGTGTGCCGATGGCTGCTTGGAGATCGGCGAGGGCGCGGTACTGTTCGGCCAGCGCTTCGGTGTATTCACGCTGCGAGTCCACCAGTCTGCGCTGTTCGACGAGCAGGTCGGTGATCTTGAATTCCCCTAACTCGTAGGCGGCGCGTATGGCCTTGATGTTTTCTTCGGAACGGGCGAGGACGCCCTGCTCAAAGGTGAAAATCGCCGCCCGCGCCGCCTCGTAGCGCGTGTATGCGCTGGCCACTTCGGAGCGCACGACCGCTTCGAGGAACTCGCGGCGCACTCTGGCTTGCGAGATAGCCGTTGCTGCTTCGGCCTTCGCCCCCTGATTTTTATTGAAGACTGGAATACCGACGGAGACACCGAACGTGAGCAGCCGACTCCGGTCAGGCACGGGCACAAGTGGTGCGGGCAGATCAGTTATTGAGCGGTCGAAGGAGTATTTCGTAAACGCGGTCACATCAGGAGCCGCTTGCGCCCGCGCGAGGCGCAACCCGGCCTGCGCCACCTCCTCGGTCAGGCGCGCGAGTCGCAGGTCGGGGCGCGTGCGTAACGCGATCTCGATGGCGGTGTCGAGCGTGGCCGGCGGCACGGGTAAGATCGGAGTAGCGAGTGTTTCCCGTAGCCGCAACTGCTCACCCGGCGATATGCCAACGAGGCTCTGCAACCGGATGAGCGTGGCCCGCAAGCGTCCTTCCACCAGTGCCCTGCGTGACCGTTGCCGGTCAACTTCGACGCGCAGCAAATTTAATTCAATGGGCGCAGTCTCGCCCTCGTTAACCCGCGTCTGCACGAAGGCTGTTGTCTTAATGTCTAGCTTGTTGAACTCTTCCGTTATTTCCAATTCCCGCAGCGCGGCTAACGCCTCCGCGTAGTTTGCGCGCACTTCGCCTGCGAGCCGGCGCTCACGGTCTGCAACCTCAGACTCGGAGGCTTCAAGTTCGGCCTGCGCGAGTTCAAGCCGGCGCTGCCGCTTGCCGCCCAGTTCGAGGGGTAGCGCCACGCCGATGCTCGTCTCACGTTCTCCCGCCGAGCCGGTGAAACGTCCCGTCGTCTGTTCAAAGTCAATGGTCGGATTCGGTCTGAGGCCGGCCTGACGCAGCCGCGCCCGCGCTCGTTCGATATCAAGCCGCGCCGCCCCCAACTCACCATTCGCAGCCAATGCACGTCTGACTAGGTCATTCGAGGAAGTGCCTTGCAGGGGATCGAAATAAAGAGCGACCAACGAGCTAATCACAAGGTTCACTGGAGTTCCCGGCGGGTCTATCTCTGGACCAGGCATGGACGTGCGCGCGACGGTCTCCTCGCGTGTCAATGTCCGCCCGCTCTGTGGACTTTGACCCATCACCGCGACGGATGTTCCCAGCACGAGAACCAAAAGAGATAGAAATAGCAGGCGAGCGTAGCTGGACTCCGCCCGGAGAATGAACCGCATTGCCAGTACCTTTCTTACGGAATTGTTATGTGCATCGCGCTACTCGGAGAGTGCTCTTAATGCAAGGCGAGACCACCCTCGGTAACGCGGTTTTATCTGAAGCTGTCGACGGTCAGGTTATGCTCGCGTTTCGGGCGCGCATGAACACACTGATCCTTACCGAACAGCCTTGAGCGGAAGAAAAGGATTAAGCAATGCGCGGAGGGTGGTATGGACTACGAATAGGAGGGGATGGCAACCGGCTACCTACCAGATCGAAATCAAACAGGACTGGAGTCAAAGAGGTGTAGGAAACGAAGATCGTTCCCGGCAAGATATGCGCGCAGCAGCAGAAACAATCTTCATCAGAATGCGTCTGCTCAGAAGGTTGGTTTTGTCGGGTATCATTTAAGGGAGTCGGTGCGATGGAGCGAGGGCCGTCGCCAGCGGCAAGTGCTGAGACTTGAATAGCATCAGACAATCCTGCCAACTCCTCGCCACAAAGCTGCGGCGACGCAAGGTCAACTCCGGTGTAAAGCAGCAAAAAGATGGTCACGACGCGGACAAGAAGTCCGTGTCTTTGACCGAGCAATTTTTGGGTAGCGCCTGTTTTCATCAGCACAACGTGTCAACCATAAACTTTTAGCACAGGCGTATAAGTCAATTCAACTAATGAGCAATATCAGTAGTGTCCTAATTTCAAAGTCTCAGCCCGATAACATTGGTCTCTATTTTCAAACTAGGACACGATCAACAACGGAGAGTATAATTACTTGCTATCCTCGTAATATCCTAGATTGGCGATACACGGGACAGGAGCAGCACGATGAATACTACTTCTAAGCAGCAGATGACAACACTGGTGCTTTGGGCCATCGCTTGGGCACTCGCGCTTATCGCCTCTGCGATCTTGTTCAAAGGTAACCCGATCAAGGAGTGGATTCAATCGGCGCTCTTTATCGGGGCCATGACATTTTTGCTCTGGCAGTCCCAACGCATCGCCCGCCATCGCTGCTAGTTAAACCGTCGCTTTTATTTCCAGCAACGCACCTCAATGTTTGTGTTCGCTCTCGGTGGGTAGCCCCGCCTCGATCCAGTCCGATTTACCTTCGGCGTAATCCCTGACGTTCGTGTATCCAAGCGCCGCCAGTTCACGGGCGGCGTTCTCCGAGGCGTGTCACGTCGGTGTAGAACAATAGACGACGATCTCAGCCCCCTTGTCCGGCAGGAGTCGGGGCGCGAGTTCCCGCACCCGGTCGGGCGGCAGATTAATCGCGCCGGGCAGGTGCGCGTGGTGGTAGGCCACTTCGGGGAGCGTCTCTACCAAGGTGAACGCCGTGCCCCCGTCCATCTTCGCCTTTAGCTCGTCTCTCGATATGGTCTCAAGCATAGTCTTTCTCCTCAAACCCCGCATCAGGGTCTAGTCAAGGTAATCTACGTGCGCGAAATTTCAGTCCCGAACAAGATGCGCCTTGCTGACTATCATATCATCCTTCTCTTCAGGGAAAATTGTTAGAGGCGAACATTTAAGTCGGGCGCGAGGGTGGTCGGGAGTAAGACCGCGACCTATTCCTTTCTCGCGGGGGCGCAAGCTAGGCTGGTTTCTTTCCCGTCACAATGAGGACCTGCGCGGGGAAGCTCATCATGTTATTGGGGAAGAACTCGCGCGCCGCCGCTTGTACCTCACGCGCTATTCGGACGCGCTCTTCCTCAGTTAACCTCGCCAGCTTCTCCCGCAGCGTGCCGGACGTTTCCGAGCGCATCGCCCAGAACCCTGCGGGCGAGATCGGCGCTTCCATGCGGAATTTGAATACACGCTCGCGCACATCGGTCGCCCCGGCTTCCCCGAGGATGCGGGCGAGACTGCCCGTCTCGGCGAAGCGGAAAGCGTCTGACGCGCCGGGAGCAGCGGGCGACATTTCAACGTAGCGTGAGATGACGTTGGTGATGACGTATGAGTACGGGTTGAGGTTGCTCCTGCACCAGACCGCAAGCGACAACAAGCCGCACGGGCGTATGACGCGCAGCATCTCGCGCAGGGCGACGAGCGGATCGGGGAAGAACATTGCGCCGAACCGGCACACTGCGGCGTCGAACGAGTCGCCAGCAAACGGTAGTTGTTCGGCTGCACACTGGCGACATTCAACGTTAGTCAGCCCGCGGCGGCGCGCCTCGCCCTCCGCAGCCGCGACCATCTCCGTGACGGCGTCCGTACAGGTGACCGAACCGGACGGCCCGACCGTCTCGGCTATCGTGAGCGAAGGCTCGCCGGGGCCGCCCGCCACTTCGAGCACTGCCTGACCTTGCCGGATGCCGGCCTCTTCGACGAGCGCACGGGTTAAGGGCATGAACATTAATCGGATGATTTGGCCGTGCTTCTCCCAGTAGGGAGCGGACTCACACCATTCCCGCAGAGTGTCATCCGTGTATGTCTGGCTCATTGCTTTCATCCGCCGGGGCTGTTCCAGAAACGTGGCTCAATTAGTGATCTTGTGTTATCGCTTCCGCACCGCTCTAGCACGCTCTTGCACGCGCCGAGTTAGTGCGAGTGGGCAGGCTCGCCGCCGTGGGCGTGTGCCTCAATGTGATGATATTTTTCGCCCGATGCATTCGCCGGGTCGATATGGATAGTAGCGTTGGAGAGAAACTGCAAGTTGTGCAGTAATTCATGGCGCACTCTATTAGCGATGTCATGCCCTTGCTCTACAGAAAGCCCCTCAGCGACGGCAACGTTTAGCTCCGCGTGCAGCCTGTGCCCCAACCAGCGCACCCGCACCTCGCCGTTGGCCGCCTTCAGGACAAAGAAAGGCTGGCCGTTGCTCGCTGTTTTCCGCTCATATCTGGCATCATCCGGCGCATTCTTCTTGACTGATTCGATCCCCTTTCGAGCGCCTTCCTTCTCTTTATAGGATTCGCTGCTGAGGATTATCTCGCCGTTGGCCGCCTTCAGGTTAAAGCGGTACTGTTCGCTACTGCCTTGCTTGATCTCAAATTTTGCGGACATCCCGTGCTCCTTCGGTCGGAAGTAATTAAGTCAGCCTGTATATAGCACAACCCACCTCTTGAGACTAAGAAACAACCCACGGCAGCGGCGATTGTTCAATGCACAGACTTCCTTCGCTCCTGCAAATCTGAGTGATACGGCTTTTGATTGTTTGCCCGCCACAAAAAGGCTATGATAGCCATGTTGAGAGACACAACTATGCAAACCGTAAATATCGCCGAGCTGAAAAACAACTTGAGCGCCTATCTCGAACAGGTCAAAAACGGCGCGGAGTTAATCGTCAAAGACCGCAATCGCCCCGTCGCGCGGCTAGTACCGCTGACTTCAGGCGAAAATTTGGACGCCGAAGAAGAAGCCCTCGTCG
>JBBQGM010000130.1:0-7559 GCA_038322995.1 Pyrinomonadales bacterium | reverse complement strand
AGTTCTGGGAAGACGGCTACTTTGCCAGAACGGTGGGCGACAAAGTGACGGCAGAAGTGATTCGCAAATACATCAAACGTCACAAAGAAGCCCAAGATACGCAAATAGACTTGTTCGAGTAAGCCACTCTAAAGCCCCACCGCTTGCGGTGGGGTACTTTTACTGATCTCTAACCTCTAACCTCTGACCGCTGGTTTCATTATGCGGGCAAAGAAAAGTCTCGGGCAGAATTTCCTCGTGGACGAGCGCGTGGCGGAGCAGATCGTGCGCGCGTTAGGGCCGCGCGCGGATGAGACTGTGTTGGAGATCGGGCCGGGGCGCGGGGCGTTGACGACACGGTTGCTTGAGCGCGCCGGGCGCGTCGTGGCGCTTGAGCTTGATCGTGAGTTGGCCGGATGGCTCCGCGCGGGCTTCGGCGCACGCGCAACGTTCACGCTAATCGAGGGCGATGCGCTTGACGTGGATTTCTGCGCCATCGTCGCGCCCGCGATGCAGGTGCGCGTCGTGGCGAATCTGCCTTACAACATCGCCACCGCGATCTTACAGCGGCTGATCGCGACGCGGGCGTGTGTGTCCGAGTCGATCTTGATGTTGCAGCGCGAGGTGGTCGCGCGGCTTGTCGCGCCGCCCGGCACGCCTGAACGCGGCTTTATCTCTGTACTCGTCGAAGCGTACTGCGAAGCGGAGGCGCTGTTCGATGTCGCGCCGGCCGCATTCAAACCTGTGCCCAAGGTGTGGAGCACGGTGGTGCGCGTGCGCGTGCGCGCACAGGACACGCCGGCCGCGCACGAAGCGGCGCTCTTGTGGCCTCTCGTCAGCGTCGGCTTCGCGCAACGGCGCAAGACCATCTTCAACAACTTGCGGCACGCGCCCGAAGGGTTGCGCACGCGCCTTGAACAGGCCGATGGCGCGCTCGCCTTACTCACCGCCGCCGGGATTGATCCGCAACGCCGCGCCGAAACGCTTACCCTCGCCGACTGGCGACGACTCGCGCGTGCGCTGGGTGCAACAACAGGCTGAGTCGTGCATGGGGCAGATTTTCTCGCGCATCGCCAATGCCGCGCGGCCCTGTTATACTGTCTGCCTTGCAACCCCCAAAACTTTAACAACTACCGGCCACGACACGAGGAGTACATCAAGCGACAGTGAGTAATGTAATTGAAATAATACCGCTCGGCGGGATCGGCGAGTTCGGGATGAACTGTATGGCGGTGCGTTACGGCGACGAGATGATCGTCGTGGACGCGGGCATGGGCTTTCCCGAAGAAGCGGCCTATGGCGTGGATGTGTGTGTGCCCGACTTCAGTTTTCTCGAACAATATCGCAAGGACATCACCGCCATCGTGCTCACGCACGGGCACGAGGATCATCTCGGCGCGCTGCCTTATATCCTCAAAAAATTCAACGTGCCTGTCTATTGCTCGCACTTCACGGCCGGATTGGCTGAGAGCAAACTCAACGAGCATAATTTGCTAGACAGTGTCCTCATTCACCGCGTCGAGCCGCGTGATGTCGCTGAGATCGGCGTCTTTAAGGTCGAGTTCATCCGCGCTTCGCACTCACTCATCGACTGCTTCTCGCTCGCGATCACGACGCCCGTCGGCACGATCATCCATACCGGCGACTATAAGGTGGACGAGACGCCCGTCATCGGCGAGCCGATTGATCTGCGCACGCTGCGCCGTTACGGACAAGAGGGCGTGCTGGCGCTCTTGTCGGATTCGACGAACGCGACCGTGCCGGGGCGCACGCCCTCGGAGCGCGCCGTCATCCCGGCCTTTGAAGAGATTTTTGCCGAAGCCGAAGGCCGCATCATCGTGGCCGCGTTCGCGTCTTCGATTCATCGTTTGCAGATCGTCTTTGACGTGGCGCAGCAGTTTGATCGCAAGGTCTGCGTGCTCGGCCGCTCGATGATCAAGAACGTCGAGATCGCGGATCGACTCGGTTATCTCGACGTGCATGAAGACGAGATGATCTCGCTGCAAGCGGCGCGGCAATTGGATGATCATGAGGTCGTCTATCTCGTCACCGGTTCGCAGGGCGAACCGCGCGCCGCACTCATGCAGATGGCCACGCAGACATATAAGGGCATCAGCATCGGCGCGGGTGACACGGTGGTGCTGTCGGCGCGCATCATTCCGGGCAACGAGCGCGCCATCTCGCGCCTCATCGGTGATATCTACAAGCGCGGCGCGATGATCATCGACGAGAAGCGGCGGCTGATCCACGTTAGCGGCCACGCTTCGCAGGAAGACATACGCATCATGACCGAGGCGGTGCGCCCCAAGTTCGTCGTGCCCATTCACGGCGAGTACCGCATGCTCTACCGGCATAAAGAGTTTCTCAAGAATCACGTCAACATTCCCGACGAACAGATCGTCTTGATCGAGAATGGCGACGTGTTGGAGTTGGACGGCGAGCGTGCGGTCGTCGTCGGGCAGCATGACATCGGGCGCGTCTTCATCAGCGAGAGCGGCTTCGAGGAGATTGACCGCGAGACGGTGCGCGAGCGTCGGCAACTCGCGGGCGACGGCGTGGTCACGCCCGTCGTCACGGTCAACGAGCAGACCGGCGCACTTGAAGGCACGCCCGAAATCGTCACGCGCGGCCTCATCGGCACAGACGGGGCCAAGGGCACGGACGGCTTCGTGCGCAAGTTGCAACAAGTCGTCGTCAACACGGTTGAGAGTGCGCCCGCCAATGAGCGCCGCGACATGAATCTGTTGAAAGAGCGCGTCCGCGTCGAACTCAAACGCTACATCCAGAAGCAGACCGGCTCGCGGCCTATCATCGTGCCGGTCGTCGTGCAGATTTAGCCCGCCGTTACGCCTACCTTGTGAGCAACGACGAAGGCACATCCGACCCGGTTGAACTGCTGCGCCGGACAAAAGTCGAGGTCGCACCCGCGACCTTTTTCCTCGTCGGCCTCAGTCATCAAACCTGGGCCCGGCTGCTTGAACAGCCCGAACTCAGCCCGCGCGCTGACGCGCCGTTTATGCTGCTGCGCGACAGGTACGAAGTTACACTGCTTGTCGAGGAAGCGGACTGGTTGACGATGCGCCACGCGGCGCGCGACGCCCGCGTCGAAGGCGGCTTCCGCCTCGTCACTTTTGATATCGAACTTGGCTGGCACGTCGTCGGCTATCTCGCGCTCGTGACCGAACTGCTGGCGCGGGCCGGCATCTCCGTCGGGGCGCTGGCTGCCTTCTCGCGCGATCACCTGCTGATCAAACAAGCCGATCTCGGCCCGGCCCTGCGCGTGCTTGGGGAACACGTCGCGGAGTTGTGCTAGCAAATTGTCCATTGTCAGTGGTTAGTTGTCCGTTGTTTTGCTCGTGACAGGGAACAACTAAATCGAAGCACAGCAGAATGGAACAGAGAACGGAAACATTTACCCCCGAAAGCAGACGAAATAGCACGAACTGTTCGTGTGTTTTAGTTCGTGGCGCTTCGTGTGCTTTCGTGGATAGCTTTTTAATCTTGTCCCAATCTCTTGTAGTTTGATTTAGAAATGAACCGACACGACGGACAACGGATAACGGACAAATGCTTATTGACTGGACAGAGCAAGTCGTCTTGATCACCGGCGCGTCGAGCGGCATCGGGCGCGCGTTGGCGCTTGAGTTGGGCCGGCGCGGGGCTGCGTTGGGTCTGTTGGCGCGCCGGGCTGAGACGTTGCAGAAGCTTGCGCGTGAGGTTGAAGCGGTTGGCGGTCGTGCGTTTACGTTGCCGGCGGATGTGCAGGATGCGATTGCGGTGCGCGCGGCGGCGGATGAATTGCGCGCCCGGTGCGGCCGGATCGATGTGTTGATAGCGAATGCGGGCGTGGCGGGTGAGAGCAGCGCGGAGTTCGACGCGGCGAACGTGGCGCGCGTGGTGAACATTAATGTGCTTGGCGCGGCGCAGAGCGTGGCGGCTGTATTGCCGGAGATGAAGGCGCATGGGCACGGGCAGTTGGTGGCGATTTCAAGCCTCGCGGCCTATCGCGGCTTGCCGAAGTCGGCCGCTTACTGCGCGAGTAAGGCGGCGCTCACGGCGCTGTTCGAGAGTCTGCGGCTCGACCTGCATGGCACGGGCGTGGCCGTGTCCATCATTCATCCCGGTTTCATTAAAACGCCGCTCACCGCCGGGCGCAAAGCCAGCATGCCTTACCTGATGGAACTAGACGACGCCACGAACAAGATTGTGCGCGCGATTGAGCGCCGCCGCCCACGTTACGCCTTTCCGTGGCAACTCGCGAGCATCGTCCGCCTCGCCCGCCTCATGCCCGTCTGGCTCTACGACCGCATCGCCCTGCGCAATTCGTTCCGCGAATAGCTATCTGCTATAACGTTTCGGCCAAACATCATGACAATTTTTCAAGCCATCATTATCGGCATCGTGCAGGGATTGACCGAGTTCATTCCCATTAGTTCGACCGCGCATCTGATCTTCGCCAGCCGCTTGTTGCATCTCTTCGAGGGGCAGCCTTTGCGCGCCGAACAGACGACCGCCGCCATTGCCATCGTGCAACTCGGCACGCTCGTCGCCGTACTCATCTACTTCGCGCCGGACATCCTGACCATTACCTTCGCTTTCATCCGCGATCACCTCGCGCTCTTGCGCGGTGAACAGCGCCCGCGCCAGTCGCGCGCCGCCGATGGCCGCATCGTGCAGCGGCGTCTGAGCTTGTCGCAGGAAGCGCGGCTTGGTTGGCTGGTCATTATCGGCTCGTTGCCGGTCGGCGTAGTCGGGCTGCTGTTTAAGCATCAGATCGAAGGCACGTTCACGAAAAACTTGTGGGTCATCGCCACGATGATGATCGTGATCGCGTTGCTGCTTGCATTAGCCGAGAAGGTCGGCACACAGCGCCGCGAAATGGAGGAACTTGGCCTCGGCGACGCCCTCGCCGTCGGCGGCGCACAGGTGTTGGCGTTGATTCCGGGCGCGAGTCGTTCCGGTTCAACCATCATGGGCGGGCTATTCGCTGGTGAGAAACGCGAGACGGCTGCGCGTTTCTCGTTTCTGCTCTCGATCCCCGCCGTTGCCGCGAGCGGGCTGCTCGAACTCAAAGAGGCGATCCACAAATTGCCGCCGGACAGCGCCGTGCCGCTGGCTGTAGCGACGATTGTCGCTGGTCTCGTCGGCTACGCCTCCATCTGGTTGCTGCTGCGTTATCTGCGCACACACTCGACCGCGGTCTTCATTGTCTATCGTCTGCTGCTCGGCATAGCGATTCTGACCATGTTATGGCGCGGTGTGCTGCAAGCAACCTGAACGATTGCGGCATGCGGCTTGGAAAGTCAGGGCTTTTTAATCCGCAATCCGAAATTCGCATTCCGCAATTCCTCTTGGTTCGGTTACACTCTTTCTTGTCCCTCCTTGCCGTAAAAGAGCAGTTCAAAAGAGAGGGTTTAATTCAAGGATGAACGACGAAACGAACCGCGCGCTGCCGCGCAACACGCAGCGCCCGCGCAATCCGCGCGTACCCGTCAACTTTACGGTAGAGCTACAGTGGCAGCCGGCCGGCGGCGCGGCGCAGAGTATGCACGCCGAAGCGGTGCGCGTCAGTCGCGGCGGCGCGACGCTCATTAGCGACGCAGATGTCGCGGTAGGCGCAATCGTCCAACTGACCGCGCCGTTCGGGCGCACGCTGGCCGCCGAGGTGAATGGTGTCTGGACAGACGCGGAGGACGGGCGCAAGCGCATCGGCGTCAAACTCCTCGACCCGCACGGTTGGTTCGCGGAATAACGGATGAAGACGGCCGAACTTAAACACTGGCACGTGCGTGGCTACGACGAAGCGCAGGCGCGCACGCTCGCCGAAGCGGCCGGCCTATCCACGGTCGTGGCCGGCTTGCTGCTCGCCCGCGACATCGCCACGCCTGAGGCCGTCGCCGCGTTGCTTTATCCAACCCTCGCACAGTTACACGATCCGTCGCTCATGCTCGGCATGAATGATGCGGTCGTGCGCGTCCTGCGTGCGGTGGATAACGGCGAGCCGATCCTGATCTACGGCGACTATGACGTGGACGGTACAACAGGCACGGTTGTCCTGCGCCGCGCGCTCGGCTTGCTCGGCGCACGCACGGGCTTCCATGTGCCGCACCGGTTTACCGAAGGCTACGGCATCCGGCAGGACGTGCTAGAGCGCGCCCACGCCGACGGCTACAAGCTTGTCATCAGCGTGGACTGCGGCATTCGCGCGCACGCGCCGCTCGTATGGGCGCGGGCCAACGGCCTCGACGTGATCGTGACTGATCATCACTTGCCCGACGCGGACGAAGGCGCGCCGCCCGCGTTTGCCGTGCTGAATGCGAACCAGCGCGGCTGCACTTATCCCGACAAACATCTGGCGGGCGTCGGCGTTGCGTTCAAACTCGCGCATGCGCTCCTGCGTGAGCGCGGGCGCGAGAAATTGAGCAAAGGCTTTCTCAAGGTCGTCGCTATCGGCACGGTTGCGGATGTCGCGCCGCTCGTGGGCGAGAATCGCGCGATTGTTTCGCTCGGTCTGGCCGATCTGCCAAACGCGACCAATCCGGGGCTGCGCGCGTTGATGGAAGTCGCGGGCGTCGGCGACGGGCATGACATGCGGTGCAGCGATCTCGGCTTCCGGTTGGGGCCGCGCATCAACGCCGCCGGGCGCATGGACGCCGCCCGCGCGGTCGTCGAACTGTTTGAAGCGACCGACCAGACGGAAGCGCGCCGGCTGGCGCAACATCTGGACGCGCGTAACCGCGAGCGGCAAGTTGTCCAACAGGAACTGACCGAACGCGCGCTGGCCGATTATGTGGCGAGCGGCGATTGCAGTGCGGTCGCTATTATCGCGGGCGTAGGCTGGCACAGAGGCGTGATCGGTCTCGTCGCTTCGAAGATGGCCGAAAAACTTGGCCGGCCCGCCATTTGCATCTCGCTCGACGAGGACGGCACGGGGCACGGTTCGGCGCGCAGCAGCGGCAGCTATCATCTGCTCGACGGCTTGACGGCTTGCGCCGATCTGTTCGTTAGCTTTGGCGGGCACGCGCAAGCGGCCGGCCTCGTCATCCGCCGCGAGCACATTGAATCGTTGCGTCGTCGCCTGCACGAGCATGCGAGTTTACGTCTGACTGAAGCCGATGGCGGGCCGACGATCAACATCGACGCCGAGTTGCCCGCCGCTGCCCTGACGCTCGAACTGGCGCATGAGCTTGAGCGGCTCGAACCGTTCGGCGCGCAGTGGCCTTGCCCCGTTTTCGTGACGCACAATCTGCGCGTGCTGCAAGAACCGCGCGTGCTGAAAGAGCGCCATTTGAAGCTGCATCTCGTCGGCGACGACGGCCGCGCGCACGAAGCGCTATGGTGGGGTGGCGCGGAGACTGCGCCGACAACGCCGCGCCCCGGCGACCGCATCGAACTGGCCTATAGCGTTGAACTCAATCGCTGGCGCGGCGAGACACGTTTACAGTTGAATGTGCAAGATTTGAGAAACAGTCGTGGGGGGCCCGCGGGGTGGTTGTGGGGGGGGGGGGTGTGGGGCGAGTAGAGCCGGGCGGACCACGAAAAAAAAATAAAATAGTTAGAAGCAGGAACAGAGTGGGTGG
>JBBQGM010000129.1:0-7620 GCA_038322995.1 Pyrinomonadales bacterium | reverse complement strand
CGCCTCGTCGGGGTCGGCGCTCATGTCCGGCGTCGGCTTAGCTTTGGGAGGCGGCTTCGTCCCTTTGCTGTCGCCCTTCTGCGCGGCCTTCTGCGCAGCTCCGACTGCGCGCGAGCTGAAATTAATGCCTGCGCCACAAAGTACGGCGACGATGCCGGCCAGCAGCAGCCATCTCACGTAATTCCTCATTGTAAATTCTCCTTCGACTTATGACCCCGGACTACCCGGTGGTTTCAGTTGGCGTTACGTTGGCGTTACACGGGGGTTGGTTCGCACCATTCTCAGCAGTTGGCCGCCTTAACGCAGCCGCCAGCCGACAGCACAACCCACCCGCCTAAATCGAAGCACAGCAGAAGGGAACAGAGAACGAAAACATTTAGCCACGAACGCACACGAAATAGCACGAAATTACGTGTGATTTAGTTCGTGTTGCTTCGTGTGAGCTCGTGGATGGTTTTTCATGTTGTCCCAATCGCTCGTGGTTTGATTTAGACAGGGACAGATGCGCGTGCGCGCCGGCGACGCGCCGCACTGCCCTACAATTTTTAATTTGAAACAACTAGGAAATGATGTCGAAATCTTATACCCTCTCCCGCGTCTTCTTTCAACCCCGAAGCTCGACTCGTGGCGAATGAACGAGTCAGAGAAAGCGCACATGTCGAAGCTTATCCAGCGCGCGGCAACGGCGGCGGACTTGCCCGCGGCTATCGATCTGTTCATGGCGGCCGTCGCGCGGATGTACGAGCGGCTGCACATAGAGCAACCGCTGCCCCCGCGCCCCGCCGTCGAAACGATGTGGGCGCACATACTCAACACCGGCATCTTCTACGTCGCGGAAACTGATGAGCAAATCGTCGCGCTCTGTCACGCCGTTGTGCGCGACCGTTTGTGGTTTCTCTCCGGCTTCTGGACGCGCGCCGAGCTAATGGGCGGCGGCGTGGGCGGCCCGCTCTTGCGGCAGGTGTGGCAGGCGGGCGCACGCGCGGGCGCGGACACGTTTTTCGTCTGGTCGTCGCCGGATCAGACGGCGCTGGCCAGTTATCTGAAGTTGGGTATGTTGCCCGGCTATCAACTCTTCACGTTCGCCGGGCAAGCGACGCAGTTGCCTGATGTCGCGCGCGCCTATACGGTTGAACCAGCGACGCTCGCGCTCGTGTGCGACCTCAATGCCGGTGTGCGCGCGACGCGGCGTGAAGTTGATCATCGCTTCTGGTTCGCGCAGACGCAGATGAGCGCACGGCAAGTGCGCCACAGAGATCGGCCCATCGGTTATTTTTATGTCAACGGCGACGCCGTCGGCCCTGCTTGTTGGGCTGCACCGGAACACGCCGATGCGTTGCTGACGCTCGCTTGCCGTGCGGCTATGGAAACGGCGGGCACGATCAAGTTGCGCGTGCCCGGCATCAATCACGACGCGATCAGATTTGCGTTCGCGCACGGACTCAGATTCAACGGCGGCTACGCGCACTTATTCACCAGTGCGCCCTTCGGCCGGCTCGCCCAATATCTACCCTCTGGCCCGTCCCTGTTTTAATCCGGCACAAGACGAAAAGCGCGGGGCGCATTCACTTAACAGTGAACGCGCCCCGCGGTCTAGGTGGCGAGCATGATGTGCGGCCACGAGTCATGCGCAGGCTTTACGGCAGCGCTTCGACGTTGATGAAGAAGCGGTATGAGCCGCCCTGCACCACGCCGAGCTTGAACTGCACATCAATCGTGCATTGCCCGGTTACGCAGACGCCGCCGACGAGCGGCGCGAGGCCGCCCGGCTCGGGTAGCACAACGTTGAGCGTCGAGTTCACCCCGCCGCCCAAGAGTTGCTGCGGCGGCAGCTCGAGCGTCGTGCCCTTGATGGTCGTGGTGACAATGACATCGGACGAGTCGAGCGCACGCAGATCGGCTTGCGACGCCCCCGCGCCGACACTGTTCAGCGTCGTGATGTCCACGATGCGGAAGCGCAGCCGCGTCAGCGCCGCGCCTGTGTTGTTCGTGAACCGGCGACGGATCGTGAGCGTGCCGAAGTTCTTGTTCACGCCCGTCTCGGTGGTATCGCGGACGCGATTCGGCGGCGACGTGGGCGAGACTGTCGTGTCAATATAGGAGGCCCTAATCGTCGTGTTGCGCTGGATCGGCGCGGCGAGATTCTCAGGCCCCGGCGCGCCGAGGGTCGCGATGGTCGCGCCGACCGCGCCCGTGGGCGAGACCAGCGTGAAGTCGTTCGTATTGTTGTTCGTGTCAAGCAGGTTGCCAGACGTTGCGCCAATGATGCCGCGCACGTAGCTGTAGTCAGCGTCGTTGATCGCAATGGGCGCTAGTCCCGTGCCCTCACGATCAGGCGCGGGCGCGCCAGTGAAACCGGCGGCGTCGAGCCGATTGGCGAGCGCGAAGTTTGCCCGGTTCGAGGTTGAGTAGAGCGCCAGCCCGGTGTTGTCGGCCACATCAGTCTGCCCCGCCGCCGGCGTATAGAAGAAGTCGGCGGTAGCGCGCGAGTTTAAGCTGTAGCTCTGCGCCGCAAGCAGGTAATGGCCGCGGGCCGGAATGACCGTGCCCACGGGGACGGTTGCGATGGTGAGCCGCGTCGTGCCGTCGGATTGCGAAGCATCCAGCGCCCAGCCGTCCGAGCCGTCTGCGGTCGAGACGGTGATGGCCGCGTCCGTGTTATTATACAACTCGACGAACTCGTCGGCTGCCCCCGACGCACCGCGCAGGCGGAACTCACTGATGAGCACCTGCCCGGGCGTAGCGACTTGGAGTTGAATAGGTGGTGGCGGCGCTGTAGTCGCGTAATTCTGGTTCGTGCGGCTCGATGGAACGTCCGGATAGGTGCGCAACGTGGGCGTGAAGGCCCGCGTAGCGTTGGCGACCGGGCGCACCGTGTAATTGCCGCCGACCGCGAGACCGGTGAACGTGTAGTTACCGCTCCCATCGGTTGCCGTGGTCAGCGGGGCGGGCGCGGAGCCGGTCAACTGCATAGTGACGCCGCTATTGTTCGCGCCGGAGATCTGCCCGCTGATCGTGACGGCCGGGTCGAGCGCGATCTCGAAGATGCCGCGCCCGTGGGTGGCAGCGCGCAGCAAGCGATTGGCGTTCTGAATTTGCAGATCGAAGATCGCGATCTTCGGCATCCCCGTGTTGAATGGACTCCAGTTGTTGCCGCCGTCAATCGAGCGATAGACGCCTACATCCGTGCCGGCGAAGACGACCAGCGAGTTAGCCGGGTCAACCGCCAGCGTGCTGACTGGCGAGTCGGTGAGACCATTGCCCACAGCCGTCCACGTCGGCGTCGCCGCGTTCAGGTTGCTCGTCTTCCAGATGTGCTGCGTGGCCGGAGCAAGCGTGGCAAACTGCCCGCCGTAGCCGACAAAGGCCGTGTTCTTATCGTTCGGATCAATGACGATCTTGCCAACCGCGCGCGCCGAAGTGATCGGCGGCGTGACGTTGACGAACGACGCCGGCAGCCCGGTTATCGAACCCCAGACGTTGCCGTTGTTCAGCCCGACGAAACGGTAGTTGTCGTCCGACGGCGCGATAGCGATGGTGGTAATCGGCACGCCGGCCACAATCGCGGCGGCGCTGCTGACGTTCACCATCGTGTCGCCCTTATTGATTGAGCGATAGAGCCGATCCGTGCCGAAGTAAACCGTCTGTCCTTGCGAGCCGGTGACGGGTGGGCCGAGTTCGAGCGGTGCGTAGAAGAGCACGGCGTCCGTGCCGGTGATGCCGTTCGGGCCTTCCACGTCGCCACACTCATTAGTGAATGCACCAGCGCCGAAGCCATGGAAACTCCAGTCGCCATCGTAGGCGCACTGCGAGCCTGAAATGCGGCCAAAACCTTCCAGCGAGTTAGCCGCGTTGAAGTACGTGTGGTACATCACGACGTTGGTGGTATTGGTCGCGGTCTGATCGATGCGGGCGTAGCCGCCGTCGCCGAAGTCGGCGTGCGTCCAGCCGTCGAACGGCAGTTGCGAGAACTGGTTCGGCTGCAACCACTGTGTGCCGTTGTCCTGCGTGCCGCCGATCACGAAGAAGCGTTCGGTCGGGTGATTGGCCACGCTCTGGAACTGGGTGGCGACGTAGGTGCGGTTGTTGAGACTGCGCCAGGTGGTAGCGCCATCATCCGTCCGCCAGATGCCGCCATCCGTGCCGTCGTAGACGACGTTCGGTTTCGATGGCGCGACGGCTAAGACGTGATTGTCGGCGTGCAGCCCGGTCTGTGTGGAGAGCGTGTTCGCGGCGGTCGCGAAGCCGTCGGTCGTCTTGCGCAGAATGTTTGTGCCTGAATTTCCACCGACGTAAGCGGTGTTGGCGTTGGTCGGGTCAATGGCGATGGCGATGTCGTAGAAGCACTGACCGCCGCAGAAGTTATTGGCCCCCGCGAGCTGCGCGCTCCATGTCAGGCCGCCATCGCTAGACTTCCTGAGCCTGCCACAACTGCTAGTCGTGCAAGCGCCTCCTACTCCGGTTCCTTCACCATCTGCCAGATACATCGTCGTCGTCCCAGCGATGGTAACAGCGGACAACTCGCCCCGCGAGACTGAAGTTGCTGTCGTCGCCAAAGTATTCGCGAAGGTCGCCGTGGTGAGCGCGGTGGTGGTGCGATAGACGCCGCCTTCACCCCCGGTCGTGGGGCGCAACCACAACGCAATCGTGTTGCCGGTCGCGTCGTTCCCGTCATACACCATGTCGAGGATGCTGAGGTTGCCCGTGCAGGGCGTGTCAAAACAGTTGGACGCATTGACGGTCAGCTTCGTCACGGTCACGCCCGCGGCCGGCCCCGTCGCGCTGGCCAGCCGGTAGATGCCGCGAATACCGTTCGGCGGAACTAAGTTGCCCCCCGGTGTCTGCTGCGGATTGCCGACGATGCCAGAGGCGGTAGCGACAAAGATGATCGAAGGGTCAGTCGGGTTGACCAGAATCTTGCTGATGGAACGCCCGCTGAAGACGTTACCCGAGACCGGAATGTTGCTCGCGTCGTTGTAGTTGCGCAGCGGGTTGATCGGCCCGGTCAGGTCGGCGGTGGTCGAGGCGTTGTCAATGCGATAGACGCCGATGCCCGCGTAGCAACCGCTGCCGCACTGCCCGGCTTCGCCCGTGCCGACATAGAGGATGTTTGGATTGGACGGCGCAAGGGCCAGCGCGCCGATGACCTGCGAGTCGGCGGCGTCGAACAACTGCTTCCACGTCTGCCCGCCGTTCGTCGAACGATAGACGCCGCCCTGCGCCGCGCCGACATAGACGATGTCCGGGTTAGTCGGATGGACGGCAATCGCAACGGTGCGCCCGCTGACAGCTTGGATCACGCCGGACGTTTGCCCGTCCGGGATCGGGAACGGGCCGATGTTCGTCCAGGCGCTGCTCAACACGCGCGGCGAGATGCGCCCGAGGCGCACGTCATCTTTGAGCCGCGTCTCCTGCGCCGCCATCTGCCTAACGGACTGCTCACGGATAGTCGGATCGTAGGGTTTGCCCGGCTCCATGCCAAGCTTGGTGTTGATATATTCCTGCCGGCGACGCAAGTACTCGGCGTCGTTGATCAGGCCGTGGCTGCGGGCCGGGCGGTCGGGA
This sequence comes from Pyrinomonadales bacterium, assembly GCA_038322995.1. GTDB lineage: Bacteria > Acidobacteriota > Blastocatellia > Pyrinomonadales > Pyrinomonadaceae > QHXQ01. Next base: position 2,055 of record JBBQGM010000129.1, on the reverse strand, counting down.
TCATTCTCTTCGGCTTCGCTGGGTTCAGTGCTGATGTCCGGCGTCGGCTTAACTTTCGCGCCCTTCTTTACCTGTTTGCCCTCGCGCGCAGAAGCCTCACGCTTCTGCGCGGTCGTCGGAGCAGCACCGGCTGCGCGCGATCTGAAATTAGTGCCTGCGATACAAAGGATGGCGACGATGCCAGTCAGCAGCAGCCACCTCACGTAATTCCTCATTGCAAATTCTCCTTAGACTTATGCCCCGGCATACCCGGTGGGTTCAGTTGGCGTTACAAACGATTGGTTCGCATCACGTTCAGCGGCCGGCATCTTTAACGCAACTACTAGCCGACGGTACAACACTCCCGCTTAGGCCGGGATAGACGCGCGTGCGCGCCAGCAACATGCCGGATCGTCTGGTGGTTTGCGGAGCTGCGGCTGAGAACATAAAAGGGGGCGAACTTTTCTACTGCGTGCTTTATGTCAGAGTGTAGTCGCGGCTGAACAGCCGCGGCGACTTTATTACGTAACGGGCGCACAAGCCTTGTTTGCAAGTGAACAGTGGGATTGGCAATTAACGTCGGACTCGGTTGGATTGAAATTGCAAGCACTGTCCGATGAGGGCGGCTGGTTGTGAACTTCTTACTTCCGCCTTCAGCGCCATTCTCTAAGAGAATGCAGGTACATTAACTCCCGCATGTCGGTCTGTCAATATTTGAGTTTGAGCACACGTTTGGTGGACAGAAACAGCCGTGGGGCTTTGCATGTCGCTGCGTTGAAGAGCTGTCGGAAAAACATAGTGAGGGGCGCGTTCAACGCGCAGCGTAGCATTGGCGCAAACAGCGACCACCCCCGACCACTGACGGAGCCAGGCGCGCTGGCAATAATGAGCGGCGCGCTGAAACGGGGCGGGTTGCTCTTTGCCGGTTGTGTAAAGCGAAGCATGCGGATGCTGCCGGGAGAAAGTTTAGAGTAGCCGCTTCCGGCAATGGTGACAACCGGGCGGGAGTAATTTAAGCTCGCTGCAACTGGAAATGCTTGTTGCCTTAGCGCATGCGTCTCCGGTGTGGAATACGCTCGCCGAAGCCGCTTGTACGTGCCACCTTAAACGGAGGTTTGCTGTTGATGATGCGCAGATATTTAGCCTTGCCCGGTTTTGCGACCGGCTTAATTTTATGTCTCTTGTTGGGTGTGTGCGGCCAACAAGCCGCGCCGCCGCAAGAGCCAGGGCAGTTCCGTCCGGCCGAACTGGTTGAGCTTAACCGGCTCGATCAGACCATCAAGCTCGACATACGTTATGCGACCGCCAACAACTTCACGGGCCGCCCCGTCTATACCGAAGCCCGCCCCTTCTTGCAACAGCCGGCGGCACGGGCACTGGTGCGAGTGAGTAAAGCATTACGTAAACAGGGTTACGGGCTGCTCGTCTTTGACGGCTATCGCCCGTGGGCAGTGACGAAAATTTTCTGGGAGGTGACGCCCGCAGATAAGAAACAGTTTGTCGCCGATCCGGCCAAGGGGTCGCGTCATAATCGCGGCTGCGCCGTCGATCTCTCGCTCTACGAATTGCAGACCGGGCGCGAGGTCGAGATGCCGTCCGCTTATGACGAGATGACCGAACGCGCCCACATAGACTATCAGGGCGACGAGCCGGCAGCGCGCCGCCAGCGCGAACTACTGCGCGCGGCGATGGAGGCCGAAGGCTTCAACATCTATGCGCCTGAATGGTGGCACTACGATTATAAAGACTGGCGCGCATATCCGATCCTCAATCTCAGCTTCACCGAATTCACGCAGGCTAGAAAGAAGTGACCGGAGTTGATCTTTCGTTGCGGCGTGCGCGGCGTTGGACACGGCCGGCACGATCAGCATGCGCGTGCCCGGCAGCAATCACGCCGCGATTCGCTTCGCGTTCGCGCATGGCCTCAGATTCGTCGGCAGCAACGCGCACCTGTTCACCAGCGCGCCTTTCGGCCGGCTCGCCCAATATCTACCCTCAGGCCCGGCGCTGTTTTAATCAGGCAAAAACGAAAAGCGCGGGGCGCGGTCACTGTTAAGTTAAAGCGCCCCGCGGTCT
>JBBQGM010000128.1:0-7718 GCA_038322995.1 Pyrinomonadales bacterium | reverse complement strand
CGTGCCTCGTCGTTTTGCTTGGTCGCAAATAACGATGCACAACTCCGGCGAAGGGAGCAACCTCTCTTCGCCGCTTACCTCAATCTGAGCCTCTCAAAAACCGGGAACTACAGTTATAAATGTCTCGTCGGATTAGGGGGGGTAGAACCCAGACAGGCTTCCTCCCAGAGCTACCCTTCAAGGGCGTTTACTAGCCTGTAGCGAGCCGCTCTATCCTTAGCCAGTAGATGGCCTAAAACGACTTCTCGCCCACCCGTTGCCTCCGTGGTACGCCTCGAAACGTCTCTCGACTATAAATTGCGTCGAGAGGGGAACGGGCGCTAATCTTTAACTTAATCGGCAGAGATTAGCCCTCGACCGCTGCGGTATCGTATATTCGCGCCGCAGGCGGAAGAGGCAATTACTTTGCGCCGCGCGCGTTAAAAAATCAATTGAGGTGCTTGAAGAGCGGCGTGCGGGCGTGCGCGGGTGAGGCAAAAGGACGTTTGACAGCATCACTGTACGTGCCGGCATGCGGCCGCGCTGGCGCGGCCTGGCTTTATTGCCGGGTGGGTTTAGCGATGACGAGCGGTTGGGCTTCGACTTCGCGGCGGTAGAAGACGCGGGGGCGTTGGCCGCTCCGCCGCTCAGTTTCAAGCCCGCGCTCATCATCCTTGAACGAGAGATTAAGCCCCAACCCACGCGCCGTCTTCATCTTGTCGAGTTGCATCTCCGGCACACGGTTCGTCGCGTAGTCGAACCACTCTCTGAGCACGATCTGTCCGTCCTTCGGTTCGTTGTCAGCCATGACCTGCTTCAGCCCTTCTTCTACTAAGGCGAAAGTCAGCAGCCCGTGCCCTACTTGCGGCGCTTCGAGCGCGGCTTGATAGCTCTGCGCGGCAGTGAGAATGTACATGCCTTTATCGTAAGCGAGTTGCGCCAAGCCCTTCGAGTTCATTGGCCCCTGCCCTTCACGCTCGCCGCCTAGGGCCTGCCCGGAGTTGCAGGCGTCAATAATTAAGGTGAGCTGACCGGCGTCCAAGCCCTCGAAGGTGTCTTCCAATTCTCTGGCCGAAATCCCGTGCGCTGCGAGCAGGGCAGCAAGGGCCGCCCGCGCGTCAAGCTGTGTTGCCGCCGCAGGCACGCTAATATCGTGCGGGATCAAATAGAACTGCCCACCCGCGGCCAGCCCGTGCCCGGCGAAATAGACGACGACGGCATCCTCCGGCTGCGCTTTCGACTTCAGCGCGGCCAACGCGCCGAGCATGCCCGCCTTCGTCGCCGCCGCATCCGGCAGCGCCGTCACTTCGACCCGCTCGTATTTGGCCAGTCGCTCCTGCTGACGCTTGACCTCCGCCGCGAAGTCCTCCGCGTCCGCCACCGCGTATTTCAAAGCTCTGAAGAACGGATTCGGCGCGTACTGATTTACGCCTACCGACACGACATAAGCCGTCCCTTTCCGCCGTAGGCTCTCGGCCCCGTTGACCTCAAGCGTGGCATCGGCGCTCTTAATGTTGTCGTGGTTGAAGGCGTAGGCGGTGAGTTGATTCCGGCCGGCCACAATCGGCACAGTCGTTTCAAGCGTGACCCGGGCCTGTCCTTTGAGCACGTCGCTGCGCCAGACCTGCACGAGCGAGCCGTTGCGGAACAAGCGCACGTCCTGCGCGCCGGCGGGGCTGTCGGTCACAGCCACACGCACCCGCACAGTTCTGTCGGTGAGACTGTCAGTCTGTCCGTCGGCGCGGGAGATTTGCAGATGTGGCTGATGGCGATCCTTCTGCGCAATGCTCTGCGGGGCGACGGGCCGTTTGCCCGCGAAGATGTCGGCGAGTAGGCCGGGGTAGTAGAACTCGTTGAAGAAGACTTCGACCGGGTTGACGTCGAACGTGTTTTGCCCGAAACGCCAACGCAGCAGTTGCCAGGCGAGCGGCGAGCCGTCGAAGAGTCCGTCCGGCGTAACGACCGCCCAATCCTGCGCGTCGAGCGTGAGCAAGGATACTAGCTCCGTGCCCTGACCGATGGCCCACAGCTTGATCATGCCGTCGCCGCCGCCGCTGTATAACGTCTGCCCGTCTGGGCTGAAGACCACGCGCGCGGCCGCATCATAATGGCCCGTGAGCGTGCGCAACGCCGCGCCCGTGGCCACGGCCCATAATCTAACCGTGCTGTCACCGCTGCCGCCGCCGCTGGCGAGCATCTGCCCGTCCGGGCTGAAGGCCAGCGCCGCGATGACCGATGTGTGCCCCATGAGCGTGCGCAAGGGCGCGCCCGTCGCAACCTCCCACAGACGGATCGTGTTATCGGCGCTGCCGCTCGCGAGCACGCGGCCGTCGGGACTAAAGGCAACGCGGCGCACCTCGTCCGTGTGCCCTGTGAGTGTGCGTAAGATGAGGCCGCGCTGCACGTCCCACAGTGAGATCAGTCTGTCGCCGGTTACGGCGAGCGTCTTACCGTCGGGGCTGAGGGCGAGCGAGAGCGTTACCTCCGGCGCGCTGATGCGCAGCCTGAACAGGCGCAGCGGCGCACCCGTGGCGACGTTCCAAAATCTGATGGTGTTGTCGTCACCAGCACTGACGAACACGCGCCCGTCCGGGCTGAAGACCACAGAAGGGATGGGATAGGTGTTGCCAACCCTAAGCGTGCGGAGCAATGTGCCACGCTGCATGTCCCAGAGCTTAAGCCCGCCGTTAATGTCGCTGCTTGCGAGCGTTTGCCCATCGGGACTAAAGGCGACCGACAAAACGACTTTTGTGTGGCCGGTAAGCGTGCGCAGCAGTGCGCCCGAAGCGAGATCCCAAAGCTTGACGGTAGCATCACGACTGCCACTCGCGAGCACACGGCCGTCAGGGCTGAGCGCGAGCGCCCAGACGGAGTGTGCGTGCCCCGTCAGCGCGCGTGCCTCCACGCCGGCCGTAACGTCCCACAGCCTGAGCGTGCCGTCGCCGCCACCGCCCGCGAGTGTCTGCCCATCGGGGCTGAAGGCGAGGGCGAAAGCGGCGTTAAAGATGTCAGCCGGTTGGCGGAACGCGCGCACCTCCGCGCCCGTCTGTATGTCCCACAACTTAGTGACGTGATCATCACTACTGCTCGCCAGCATCCGGCCGTCAGGCCTGAAGGCGAGCGCGTACAGGGAGTGCGCGTGCCCGGCGAGCGTGCGGCGCAGCGTGCCCGTCTGCACGTCCCACAACTTGATGACGCCGTCGTGATCACCGCTGTCGCTCGCCAGCGTCTTACTGTCGGGACTGAAGGCGAGCGCCCTGAAGCGGCTTTCGCGCCCGGTGAGCGTATGCAGTTGCGCGCCCGTCCGCACGTCCCACAATCTGATCGTGCGGTCGTCGCTGCCGCTCGCCAGCGTCTGTCCGTCCGGGCTGAGCGCCAGCGCCCAGATGATGGCGGTGTGCCCGGTGAGCGTGCGCAACTCCGCGCCCGTCGCCGCGTCCCACAACTTGATCGTGCGGTCGTCGCTGCCGCTTACGAGTACACGCCCATCAGGACTGAAAGCCACAGCATGAACAGAATCCGTGTGCTTTGTGAGCAGGCGCAGTTGCGCGCCCGTCGCCACGTCCCACAACCTGATCGTGTGATCCAGACCACTGCTGGCGAGCGTCTGCCCATCGGGGGCGAAGGCCACCGACCAGACGAAAGAAGCATGCCCGCGGAGCGTGCGCAACTCCGCGCCCGTCGCGGCGTCCCACAACTTGATCGTGCTATCTACGCCGCCGCTGGCGAGCACACGACCATCGGGACTGAAAGCGACCGAATAGATGCTGTCAGGATGCCCGGTTTGCACAATGAGTTCCGGCCGCTGCGCCAAACAGAGCGGAGACACAAACAATAGCAAGGAAATGATAACGAGAAAATCTATCGGTCTCGTGACCCGTGTCGCCATCACATTGCTCCTGAGCCAAGAAAGGCAGTGGCAGGTCTCGTGCGTGGTTATTCCATTGTGGCTCTGCTGAAAGCAAGAGTCGCGGGCTGTGGGCCTAAACTCGCGGCTGCGCCGGGGATTCTATGAGACGACTCAGGCCGGTGCAAGGTTAGTAGCATAACGGCGACGACCCCACCTCTAGCGCGTCGTTTCCGCGCGCTATCTTGCAAGCAAGGCACGCCGGAGTTTGCCGCTTGTAATGCAAGACTACCCGCGCGATTGTGCATTAGGCAAAAGGCGCGGCTCATGTTTACTGCGCTTGGCGCTGTGAGCATTTATGAAAAGAGTATTGACGCCTAAGGCGCAAAGTAATTACTTTGCGCCGCGCGCGTCAAAGACGCGGTCGCCGTGCTTGAAGAAGGGCGCGCAGGTGTGCGCGGCTGAGAAATGATGTTTGCTGTTTATTTTGAGATGCGTTTCATGTCCATCTTCGGCGCGCTCGCGGTCAGGGAGAGCAGGCGACCCATTTGCGGCGGCGGAATCGTGCGCTGTTTACGCACGTAGTCCAACACTACATCGGAGAGCGGCCGGCCCATGTCCACTTGCTTGGTTTGCCTGAAGGTGTCGTAGAGGTCGCCACCGTTGGCGATAAAACCGTTCGTCGCCACGCGATAGACTTGTTGCTCGTCCACGGGGCGCCCGCCGATTTGCAACTCGACCAGTCGTTGGCCTTCGGGCCGGCGCATGTCGTAAGCGGCGCGCAGGCCCGACACCTGCATCATGCCGCGCTTGAGCGAAAAACTCTGCTCCAACACCGCGCGGATTTGCGCGCCCGTCAGCTCGCAGACGACGATGGTGTTTAAGAACGGCAGCGCGTCAAGCACGTCGCCTTTCGTCACCGCGCCGGCGGGTATATCGGCCCGCAAGCCGCCGGCGTTCTGGAGTCCCACATCCGCGCCGCTCGCTGCACGCAGCACGTCCGCGACGAAAGAGCCGAGCAGCGATTCGGCGCGATAGTCGCGGACGAGACGCACCTGCGAGTTGCCCACTGGCTCGCCGATCTGCGGCGCAACTTGCTGCTTATAACGACGCAATTTCACTGCTACTTCCGGGTCGGGCGCGAGCCGGTCGCTCCAAACTTTTAGCAACTCGCCCTGATGCGAAATTATTTTCTGGCCGCGCAGACGTAGTTTCAGATAGCCAAGTCGTGTGCCATAGCCGTAGGTCTGCACGATGATCGTCCCGGTTTGCGGATGGACGTAAGGCTGCTCGATGCCGCGATGCGCGTGCCCGCCGACGAACACGTCTATGCCGGGCACGGCAGTGCAGAGTTTGATGTCTTCGTCGAAGTCGCGTTGCAGATCGGGGTGCGCCTCGGCGTCGGTCTGTTGCGGCCCGGTCTCGCCCTGATGCGCCAACACAACGATCAAGTCCACTTGCGGGCGGAGTTCCTTGACCGCGTCCCGCACGGCAGGGATGGGATCGCGGAAGTCCAGATCGGCAATGCCCGGTTGCCACGCGACGCTGCGTGCGTCCTCGCCGATGATGCCGATGACGCCGAGCCGTACGCCGCCGCGCTCGATGATCGCATAGGGGCGGCTGTAGCGATGGTTCGTGCCCTTGTAAAAGATGTTCGCGCCCAGCACGGGGAACGGCACGCGGTTCATCTGCCGCGTAAAGTTCTCGCTGCCGTAATCGAACTCGTGATTACCGACGCACATCGCGTCGTAGCGCATGCTCATCATCATCTCCATTAACGCTTCGCCGCGCGTCAGATTGGAGAGCATGCCGGTGAACATATCGCCGCTGTCGAAGAGAAAGGCGGGCTGCGCACGCGCGCGCAGTTGATTGATGAGCGTGGCGAGTTGCGCCGCGCCGCCGAGTTTCGGCGTGCCCGGCAGCCAGTAAGCGGGGATAGGCTCGAAGGCGCTGTGGAAATCATTCGTATAGAGGATGGTCACGTCACGGACGGGCCGCGCGCTTTTGCTCTGGCCTAAACACAAACCACTGGCGAGCGTGAGCAGCGTGACTAGTACGCAGAGGCGGCGAAAGCAGGACAGCATGTTAGCGCTCCTTTTTATCCGGCATGTAAAACGGCCGCACAGCAATCTCATCTATTCCAATCCGCCGGCAACGAAACAGTTCGCCCGAAACTTAGCCGGCTTCATCTCTGCCGACGCCCAGCGCGTCCGCGACGCGGTTGATGTAGTTGAACCACGAGGCGATGAGCGTGATCTGAAGGATGCCGCGATCATCGAAGCCGGCGGCGCGCAGGCGTGCATGATCGTGCGGGGTGATGCGCGTGGCGTCGCACGTGAGTTGCGCGGCGTAGTCGAGCATCGCCCGGTCTTGCTCCGAGATGGGCGCAGTCCGGTAATCCGCCTGCAAGGCGCTGACCAACCTATCGTCAAGGGTGACTCGACGCAGAAACTCTGCGTGCGATTCGATTCAATAATGGCAGCGGTTCGTGACGGACACGACCGTCGTGATCAGTTCGTGCTGGCGGCGCGTGAGCGGCAACTCCGGCGACGTGAGCACGCCGAACGTGGCGAACGCATGATAGAGCGCATCGGGGATGAGGCTGTGCGAAGCGACGATGCCGGATGATTCGCCATCGGCCGTTGGATGCACGGGCACGGCGTACTCCGCCGGATAAAGTTCGCGTTGCGCCGTCAGCGCGTGGCGCAACTTCGCATCAGCCTCGGCAAACGGAACGGTCTTGATCCACGTCATTAGCTTATTCCCTTCTCTCAATTATGCTAGTCGCCGACCGGCGGCGGAAGATAAGATAATAGACTGGCAGCCCGCGCGCCACCACGCCGACGCCGGGCAATGCCGGGCATGGGTTACTGCCGCCGAGCAGGACAAGCCATAAAACGAGCCAGCCGGGGAATTGGCGTGCGCTTGGGCGGCTGCGCCTTGGCAATGAAAATAGGGGACAGTAATGCCGCCGCGCGATGCATCAAAAGACCGGCCCGCAGCTCGAATGCAAGCAGACGGGACACGCATTTTAATTTAGAGGAGTTACATGTTGGAAGTAGCAGAGAACAGCTCAGTCGCCGCCGCGCCGGATACGGACGCGACGCTCGTCACGCCGCGGTTTGACGAGGCGGAAGCGCAGACGGCGCAGCCAGTCGTGCCGCTCGCCGCCGTGCGCACAAAAGGGCGCGTCTGGCCGCTGCTCTTGGTTTCGGCGCTCTTGGGCGGCGTGGTCAGCATCGGCGGGTTGTATCTCTACCAACGGCCGCATGCGCAAGCGGTGGCCGCGCCGGTCGCAGTAGCGCCAGAGGCGACCGCAGCCGCGCCGCCGGAGACTGCGCAGATCGACACTGCCGCCGATGCGCAAACACAGGTAAGGGACCGTGCGCGGGCAGACATGCCGGCCGAGGCGGCGATTGCGCCAGCGCAGAGTGCGGAGCGAGCGGCGACGGTAGCCGTGCGCGAGCCTGTGCGCCGCAGCGCGAGCAAGAAAGAAGAGAAGGCGCAGCCGGCGCGCGACGCGGGTGAAGCGCGCACGCAGCGGGTCGTAGCGCGGGAGACCAGAGGCATTGAAGTTAGCGCGCGGCGCAACGCTGAGCCAAACAACCGACCGCGTGAAGCGCAACCGCGCGACACGAAGCCGAAGGGGCAGACGCGCAATGTGGATCGCATCCGCGACATCTTCGAGGGCGCGCGTCCGCCAGTATAAGAACTGTGTCAGATGAACAAACGGGGGGGGGGGGCCCATGGTGGGGCCCCCGGCCATTGGGGTCCCCACCCCCCCAAACGGGGGGGGGCGCGCGCCCCACTTTATAACACGGGTTTCTTATCAAACCCGGGGGGCCCCCCCATTTTGCCCCCCGCCCCCGTTTGCGTTCTGGCGTGGGCCGAC
>JBBQGM010000127.1:0-8013 GCA_038322995.1 Pyrinomonadales bacterium | reverse complement strand
AACGATTTTTCAATGAACATTTGCTCAACCTGATAATTTCCAAGTTAGCTTTAGACCAAAGTGCGGTAATAAATCATCCGCAGTTTGAATATCTCAGAAACTATGCGGCTATCGCTGCTTAATTCTGTCCGAACCATTGATAAAGGTCATTCAGCAACAAATTTCTACAAATTTAAGCAATGCTGAATTTGAATACCAGCCGCTATCAGACAAGGGGCTAACTTCAGACGTGTGGATTCAAAGAGGAGGAAGGCCGGAGGCAATAGAGTTCACACACCAGAGCAAGCTGAGTGAAGCTGTAATGTCATCTTATCTACTTAACAAAATTCAAGATTACGCAAGAGATTATGGTCTCATCTGAACTTTATCTTATATTCCTGAGTCGTCAGCCTACTTCGAAAGGGCAACCTATCAACTCATTCAACTGGAGCGCGAATAGCACGGCTTTCATCCGTGAGACTTGAATGCCTGTTCGTTGAATGCTCGTCAGGTTAGCTAGAGCATTAAAGCATTATTAAAATTGCGCTAGGCTTTCTTTTATTCTCTCGGCACTCTTCTCGCCTATCCCATCCACCATGTCCAGTCCGCCGCCAGCGACAAACTGCTTGAGGTCTGCAAGCGAAGAAATTTTGAACTGTTGGTAGAGCGTCGCGGCGGTCTTGATGCCGATGCCGCTGACGTGCAGGATGTCGAGGACTGATTCGGGTGTCTCGGCGATCAATTGCTCGTAGGCGGCGAATGTGCCGCGCGCGACGAGTTCCATGATCTTGCTGCTGACGCTCACGCCGACGCCGGGCAATGCCCGCAAGCCTTTGACGCCCGCTTCGTGCGCGATCTGGGCGAGTGGCGTGGGCCACGTTTCGATCATTTCGGCGGCGTTGCGGTAGGAGCGGATGCGGTAGCGATCCGCGCCGCGTATCTCCAGCAACAGGGCCAGCCGCTCGAAGCGGCGCGCGATCTCCACGTTCGTCATAGGCCAAAACTCAAGCGCGAAGCTGAGGCATCCAGATGCGCCTTATGATACTCTAATCGAAGACAACTCCCAGCAAATTTAACTTTTGAGGATGATGATGAAGAATAGAAAATTTATGTGCGCGCTCTTGGGCGTGCTGCTCACCCTGTCGGCGCTCGGCCCGGTGGCGCGGGCGGACGAGGGCATGTGGCCGTTCAACAACGTGCCGAAAGCGGAGATCAAACGGCGTTACAAATTCGACGTGACGGACGAGTGGTTAAAGCATCTACAACTCGCCTCTGTCCGCTTCAATAACGGCGGCTCCGGTTCGTTCGTCTCGCCGGACGGCCTCGTGCTGACCAACTATCACATCGTCGAAGATTTCGTCGGCGAACTATCGACGGCGCAGAAAGACTACGCGAAAGACGGCTTCCTTGCGCACACGCGTGGCGAAGAAATGCAGGTGCCAAATCTTGAGTTGAACGTCCTGCAATCAATCGAGGATGTGACGACGCGCGTGAACGCCGAGGTCAAGCCCGACACCGTCGCCGCCGATGCGGTCGCCGCGCGGCGCACGGCCATCAGCGCCATCGAGGCCGAATCCACGAAGGCGACGGGCTTGCGCAGCGATGTCGTCACGCTCTATCAGGGCGGGCAATACAATCTCTATCGCTATAAGAAGTACACCGACGTGCGCCTCGTCTTCGTGCCGGAGTTTCAAGCGGCGTTCTTTGGCGGCGACCCCGACAATTTCAATTTCCCGCGCTTCAATATCGACATGTCGCTCGTGCGCGTGTACGAGAACGGGCAAGCTGTCCACCCGGAGCATTTCCTGAAGTGGTCAACGACGGGCACGAAAGAAGGCGACCTCGTGTTCGTCACCGGCCATCCCGGCACGACGCAGCGGCTCAACACGGTGGCTAATCTCGAATACTTGCGCGACACGTCCATCCCGCTCGTCACGCGCACGCTTGAGCATCGCGAGGCGGTCTTGAAGGCTTACATGGCGCAGGGGCCGGAGCAGACGCGCCGCGCGCAGAACGAATTGAACAGCGCGCAGAACAGCCTCAAGGTCTATCGCGGCCAACTCGGCGGCTTGAAAGAGCAAACGCTGCTCGCGCGCAAGCTGAAAGAGGAAGAGGCATTACGCAAGTCCATCGCGGCCGATCCGCGCCGGCAGAAAGAGTACGGCAGTTCGTTTGACGCCATTGCGGCCGCGCGCAAGGGCTTCGCGGCTTATGAACGCGACCGTCGCTTCCTCGATCTGGCCGCGGGTTTCAACACGCCGTTGTTCGGTTATGCGCGCACGCTCGTGCGTTATGCGGCCGAGAGCGCGAAGCCGAATGCGGAGCGGCTGCCGGAGTTCACCGACACGCGCTTGAACGCCGTCGGCGCGGCCCTCGCCGCCGACACGCCGCTCTATCTCGACTTCGAGAAGATGAAACTCGCCGATTCGCTCACCTTCATGGTGGAGACTTACGGCAAAGACAATCCGCTCGTCCAGCGTGTGTTGAAAGGCGAGACGCCGACAGCCCGCGCCGCCAGTTTGATTGACGGGACGAAATTGAAAGACGCGGCCTTCCGCGCGCAACTCTTCAAAGGCGGCGCGGAAGCTATCGCCGCCTCGGACGATCCCATGATCGAGTTGGCGCGCGCCATCGACCCCGAAGCCCGCGCCGTGCGTAAGCGTTATGAGGACGAATTGGTCGGTGTCGAGCGCAATGCCTACGGCCAGATCGCCCGCGCCCGCTTCGAGACCGAAGGTACGAAGCTCTACCCCGATGCGACGTTCACCTTGCGCCTCTCTTACGGCGCGGTCAAAGGCTACACGGAGAACGGCAAGCACATCGCGCCCTACACCACGCTCGGTGGTCTCTACGACCGCGCGACCCAGTACAAGTCCGAGTTTCCTTACACCCTGCCGCCGCGTTGGCTAGAGAAGAAATCCGCGCTCAATCTGAAGACGCCGTTCAACTTCATTTCGTCGAACGACATCATCGGCGGCAACAGCGGTTCGCCGACGGTGAACAAGCAGGGCGAATTGGTGGGGCTGATCTTCGACGGCAACATCCAGTCGCTCGTCGGCAACTTCATCTACGACGAATCGGTCAACCGCGCCATCTCGGTGGACTCGCGCGGCATGCTCGAAATCATGCGCAAGGTCTTCGGCGCAACCGAACTGGCCAACGAACTGACCGGACAGGCCCAGGCGCAAACCGCAGGTCAGCAGCACTAACCGTGCGCCACGCAAATCCATAAACGTAGAGACGGCTGAGGCAGCACTACCTCAGCCGTCTCTATGTGTATCTGCCCCTCTACCGGTGTTTCGTGCAACAGGCGACGCTACAATTTCTGTTTGTTAGCCACCTCGGTAAGTGCGTCTGCTGGCTCTGCGCTAATAGCGTGGAGGTGGGCGGCAACGAACTCAATAAACTGGGTGATCCGAGCGAGGGGGAGATCGGCCGTATGCTCAGCCGCAGTGGCCGCCAACGCCTGCCGGACTAGCTTGCGCCACTCTACCGGCAGGTGTTTGAGGGCCCACTTGGCGGCCCGTTGCTTTGAAACAATTGTGCCCTGCCGGAACGAATATAGAATCCGGCATAAAGTCAAAACTGCATAGACGCGATACGACGGCACGTCACGCCATTCGCTCTCCGGTTTTTGGCTGATCTCCTCATACAGATAGCCCACCTCGCGTTTCAGTGCTTGAAATAAAACCTCAGGGGTTATCGCCGGCACAAATGACTCAGGCTGGGGGCCGTAGAGCACGACGCCGCTTTGCAGCACATTCAGCCAGATAATCGGATTGCCATCCGAGCCGCTGCGCTTGAATACGCCGAATTGATAGAGACAGGCTCTTGCATCCATTGTGAGAACCTGATCCTTGATCAGACACAGTATTTGCAGGCGTGCTGCCCACGGGTTCGCCGCCGCTGTCCGGGCCAGCCATGCGTCGAGTTGCCTGAACTGCGCGTCGCTTAGATCGCGCTCGGTCACCACAATGCAGTCCACGTCGCTGCGTTTGGGGTTGAACGCCCGCTGTGTGAGTGAGCCGTAGAGATAGAGGCCGACCATGTTCCTGCCCAGAATGACCGGGAGGTGCGCGGTGAGATCATGGAGCAGCATGGATACCTGCGTGGGGATATTTGCCATAGACCAGTAGGGCAGAGCGCACCGTGTATCAAAGGTTGTCTAGCGCGCGCTCTGCCGCGCCACGCAGGCTAATACGCTTGCCTTGGCAGGTTGTTATGCGGGATGCCGGCTAACGCCGTTCCCGCAGCGGTGGGCTATCGAGGCGGGCAGTTTTAAGTGACTATCCTAATTACGAGGACTGTCGGACGGCAGCTTGCAAGAACCACACCTGACTGCGCCTGCGACTTCGTGCCCTGCTTGAACATACGCCGCGCGTTCAAACCGATTATCCCAATACGGATGCCCGCCACGCAGCCACGCCGCGCCGCTTGATAGTAGATAGAGCGGAATCATGAACGGGCCCCACTGTTCGTACTGCGCAACATGCACGCGCTCGTGCTGTCGACTGCGGGCTAACCAATCCTCATCCTGTCCCAGCACAACGTGCCCAAGCGTCATCGCCCCGGCACTGCCCAGCAAAAATCTGCCGCACTTCAGAAATTGCGCCACGAGGCCGCCGGAGACCTCAAGCACCCCATCAACCGCGCGCACGCTGCCGCCTGAAGCATACGCGAGCGGCACAAAGACAACACCGAGCAGCGTCGCCGGCAAAGCCCATAAATAGACGCATAAACGTATGATCGCAAACATTGTCTCCGTAACCCTTTGTCAGTGGCTAGCCGGCAAAGCGCCAGCCTTAACCCGCGCCACCAGTGCCGCTCGATATTGACGAGCGTCATGGGCGTTAGCGATGGGCGGCTAGGCTGCGGGCGACGAGACCGATGCCGCCAGCGAGCAAGACGAGCATGACGATGGTGTTGAAGAGGCTGGTTTGCTGGAAATAGATTTGCAGGTTCGTGATGATGCCGATGAAGATTATAACCATGCCGGCAAACGTCAGCAGCCAGCCGACAATTGAACGTCCGTTGAAGAACAGCAGCCCGATGCCGATGATGAGCGGCAAGAGCGACAGCCCGAACGCATTGTGTCCCCACACCGTCCACCAACCGCTTGTTACTGTGACGTTGCTCGTCAACAGATACGCGCCGGCTATCGTCATGCCCAAGCCGAGCAAGAACTGGCCGATGCCGCCCGGCGTCCCGCCGGCCCCGCGCATCTCTCTCGTCTCTTCATCCCGTGCCATCCGTTCAGCCCTCGGCGGCGCATGAGCCGCGCCACAGTTTTGACCCCGCATCTACGGGCACGCCGGAGGTAATAACACGTCCGGCGCGGAATTGTAAGGCGCAGCCGCGCCCGTTTATTAGTAACGCTCTTTAATGATGTTGCGCTGGCGCAGTTTGTACCCGGCGATTGTGCTCGGCGGCGCGTACGCACAGCGGAAAGACAAACTGCAAAGTTATCCGGTTGCAGTGCGCGCTGAAACTGCGCGCACGCCGTTCAGTCCGCCCACGCATAGCCACGCGCGATGTTTGCGCGCTTCTCGGCGAACCACTTTGCTTGTTGTGCGGACAAGTGCGCAAAGCCCCACTTGCGCGCATAGACGAGGAACATATAAATCAGTCGCCACTGGCAGAACATAGTTATCTCAGCCACCGTTATGTCCGCGCGCATCTGGTCAGTATAGCCTTCGAGCAGCCAAGCCAAGAGCCGCAAGCCGTCCTTGCGCCAACCATGCGGATAGATCGTGACGGCCAGATCGTAGGCGAACCAGTGGTAGCAACAGTCATCAAAATCGAAGACGTTGAGGTGCTGGTCTTGGTAGCGAAAGTTCGTCTCCCCGAAATCGCCGTGGATCAGACCATACGTTTGGCGCGACTTGGAATAGGCCCGCAACCGGGCGCGCAACTCATCATATGCTCGCCAGACAAGCTGCTCGGCCGCCGGCAGAATGGCCTCCGCCTGGAGCAATAGTTCATCCTCATCCCAGGCGTAGCGGCGCACACCGGTGGGCGGGACGTAAACTTGCGCGAGCGCGTGCATGTGCCCCAACGTTCGGCCGCGCAACCGGAAATGCGCTTTCATGGAGCCGGCGGAATCGTAGCTGAACTGTGCGCCCGCGGCTGCTTCAAACACGCAGGCGAACAGCACGTCATCGACAGTGGTCAGTTCGGCAATGAACGGCCCGGCGCTAGAAGCGATGGGCCGCATCGCGTTGACGCCGCCCTGTTGTAGCTGAGAGATGAAATCCAGTTCGGCCGTAATTTGCGCCTTCGTTCTAGCCCGCCGCGAAGTTAAACGCAGGTACCGCTGTTGGCCGGCGGCGGTGAAACTGTAGACCTGATTGGCGGAGGCGCTGACGGGCCGGAGCGAACCGGCGTCGCCCTGCCATAACTGAACGGCCGTATGCGCTAGATCGGTTTGCATCACTTGTTAGACCGGGCCGCGCGTTTGGTGTCCGGCTGTTCAAGGTCTGATACGACTGACGTGAATGGCCGCCATGCGCCAGCGGCCTTGCTGTTTGACCCAGACCACTGTGTTGCGATAGCGATTGGTAAAATCCTGCTTGTCTTTGTCTTGCCCGCGCACTGTGAGCCGGTAATGCACCACCGCCGTCTGTCCGTAAGCGTGGGCTTTTATCTCGTCGTAGCTGATCGTCTCGCTGCCACCAGGCTCACTCGTCTTGATGTCCGCGAGCAGTTGTTGCTTATTTGTGAGCGCGCCGGTCGGCGCAGTGAAGATGAAGTCGGCACTAAGCAGACGTTCGAGCGCGGCCAAGTCTTTCTTCGTCTCGGCCTCGTCCTCAGCCTGTTGCCAGCGCATCAACTCTTGCGCGAGTTTATCGTCGCGGCCTGCCCGCGCCTGCCCGTGCGCTGGCAGGCCGCCGCCGAGTAGCAACGCTATGCTAAGCATTATTTGCTTCATCATTGTCGCTTTGCCTGATTAACCGCCGCCTGCGAGTCGGGCGACAACTTGCGGCCCGACTAGGTCGCCGCTTGAAACAGCGCGGCGACTGCGCCGGCCGGGTCGCGCACCACGCAGTAGCGCCCTTGCTCACCCATCGTGCGCGGCCCGGCGATCACCGCGCCGCCCAACTCGACGCACCTGGCCATGCTCTGCGCCAAGTCGGGCACGTAGATATAAATCAACCATGCGGCCGGCCACTCTGCGTTCGGTCCACGCGCATGACAGATGCCGGCGACGGATGCGCCCGTCTGCGGCTCGTGCAAGAGGAAGTCGCTGTAGCCGCCCATGTCCAACTCCGTCGTGTTCCAGCCGACGACCGCCTGGTAGAAATCGCGCACCGGGCCGGCCTCCGCGACCGTCAAATCCACCCAGCCGATAGTGCTGACCTTGCTGTTGTTTGCGTCGCTCATCAATGTTCCTCCATATAAAGTCCTCTCTTGCCTGAACTGCGCTGAGTAGCCGTTGCCATTTCCAAACGCAAACTCGCGAAGCAAGCACCTAAGGGTGAAATTGACCGGCGTGCGGCGAACAACATTCAACTCTAACCGCAGGAGTCTGCACGAAAGCCGTGCTAATCTGAGCGGGCGGTCGAAGGCTAGTTTGACACATACATAGCGATTTCACCGTTGCGCATGGCGGTCGGCTTGCGGGCACTGATATTAGACCTCTTGCAAAAGTCACCTTGACCGAGTGCAAAAGCCAATGATTTAGCGGGTGACATCTTCAATAAACCCGACTTTTGCAAGAGGTCTATTTTAACGGCGGTTTGGGTACTCCCGAGCAATGGCGATTTGTATGTCAAGCAAACCATTAGCACCAAATAAAGTTTGCACCGGCACGCGCGGCCAGTAGAAAACGGGCGTCCCACCAAGTTTTTCCGGGTCTATTTCAATCAGCCTCTTACGCTTGGACATGGCTAACTTTCTCCACGCCTGTAGAGCAGAATCATTCAACTTTCAGATAAACGTCTTCAAGTTTCAATTCGCACCCGGCGCTTTGAAGGATGATGGTTTCACCCTGTTCGTGGGCTTCGGAATATATCCAGTTTCTACCGCTCTGCCGAA
>JBBQGM010000126.1:0-8022 GCA_038322995.1 Pyrinomonadales bacterium | reverse complement strand
GTTCATCGTGTTCGGATAGGGAAAGAGCCAGTAGATGGCGAGCCACGGCCGCCCCGTGTGGAAGATCGGGTAGATGCCGGCGCAGGAGACGGCGAACAGCGTCATCGCTTCGGCGAAGCGGTTGATCGAAGTGCGCCACGACTGCCGCAGCAAGAGCAGGATGGCCGAGATAAGCGTGCCCGCGTGCCCGATGCCGATCCACCAGACGAAGTTGATGATGTCGAAGGCCCAGCCGACGGGGATGTTGTTGCCCCAGATGCCGATGCCGGTCAGCGCCAGATAGGTGAGCGAGAGCATCAGCACGTTCGCCAGCATGAACGAGAGGAAGAAGCCGATGAACCACGCGAGCGGCGTCTTGCGCTGCAACGTGAGCGCGCTGATCTTGTCAGTCACGCTGTCGAACGTGTGCCCCGGTTCAATCACGGGGAACGGCGTGACGTGGATGCCCGACTCGCTCTCTGTTGTATCAATCTTGGCCATCGGCTTTACGTCCCCTGAAGCTCCGGATTCGGATTGCGCAGCGCGGAGAGATAGGTCGTGCGCGGGCGCGTGTTCAATTCGGCCAACAGACTGTAGTTGCGCGGCTCGCGTTGCCACTGCGCGACGCGGCTATTCTGGTCGTTCAAATTACCGAAGACGATTGCATTCGTCGGGCAGGCCGCTTCGCACGCGGTCACGATCTCGCCGTCGCGCACCTGCCGCCCGTTCTCTTTCTCCGAATCGATCTTCGCGTTCTGGATGCGCTGAATGCAGTAGGTGCATTTCTCCATCACGCCGCGCGAGCGCACCGAGACTTCCGGGTTGCGCATCAGTTTCAACGACGGCGTGTTCCAATCCTGATAGAGCAGGAAGTTGAAGCGGCGCACCTTGTATGGGCAGTTATTCGAGCAATAGCGCGTGCCGACGCAACGGTTATAGACCATGTTGTTCGTGCCCTCGGCGTCATGCACGGTCGCGTTGACGGGGCAGACCGGCTCGCACGGCGCGTTCTCGCAATGCATGCACGGCACGGGCATGAAATAAACGCCGTCCGGATTCTCGGCTAAGCCCTTGAAGTAAGCGTCAACGCGCAGCCAATGCATCTCGCGCCGCCGCGCCACCTGTTCCTTGCCCACGACCGGAATGTTGTTCTCGGACTGACACGCGATAATGCACGAGTTGCAACCGACACACGCGGTCGTGTCAATCGCCATGCCCCATTTGTAGCCGTTGTAATCGAAGCCTGTGTAAAGCGTATCGTTGGCTGCGGGTTCTTTGTGGATTTCTTTGCCCAGCCCTGCGCCTTCGCGCCCGACGCCGTGCCCGCCGTTCTCGCCCGCGCCTTCGTGTATCGTCTCGCTCGTCGAATCGCCGCGCCCGCGCCGGTAATCGTCCAACGTCTCGGAGCGGACGATGTCGCGCCCTTCCATGTCGAAGTGGAGTTGCGTGCCGACGAGTTGCCACGTGTCGCCCGTCGCTTTCACGTCCGCGCCCGTGGCTGTCCACGGCGCATCGGCGAAGCGCAGTTGATAGGCATTGAAGCCGACGGGCTGCTGCGCCGTGCCCGCGCCGACGCGGCCCACCCGCGTGCGGCCGTAGCCGAGATGCAATGTGACAACATCGTCGGGCTGCCCCGGCTGGATGAAGATCGGCGCGCGGACAGTCTGGCCACGGAAAGTTATGTTGACGACCGGGGCCATATACTCGATGCCCTTATAAGTCGCAATCTCTTCTTCGCTGCCCACATTGAAGAGCCGCCGGGCCGTCGCCGGGCTGATGAGCGCGGCGTTGTCCCAGCACAGCTTCGTCAACGGTTTCGGCAACTCCTGTAACCAACCGTTGTTCGCATAGCGCCCGTCATAGACCGAAGGGTCGGGCCGAAAAACGATCTCGTACTGTCCGCCGCTCGCAGCCGGCGCATTCGCCGTCGCCGGTTGACTCGCCCAATTGGCGTTAACGGCGACCGTCTTCTCTTTCGCCGCCGTGTTTGCCACGACGCCATCGTGGACGGCACGTCGCCAGGTGCGCTCGAAGTCGCCGCCCATACCAGGTTGTGCGCGCCAGAAATCGCGCAAGGAATCGTAGCCGCTTTTCTCCGGCGTATCAGTGAAGGCGGACAAAAATTCGAGCGCGCTGCGGCCTTTGTAGAGCGGCGCGACCAAAGGTTGAATGATCGAGACCGTGCCATCATAAGCGCGCGTGTCGCCCCACGCTTCAAGGTAGTGCGCTTCGGGGATGTGCCACTGACACCACTCGGAAGTTTCGTCGAAGTAGAGACCGAGCCGCACGCGCATGCCGACCTTTTGCATCCGCTCGCGGAACTGAAAATCGGCCGGCGCATCGTAAGCGGGATTGCCACCGACGATGACGAGCATCTCGACGCGCCCCGCATCCATGTCACCCACGAGCGCACGCAAATCTTCGATCTGCTCGACCGGCTGCTCGTTCGGATAGAACTGCAATGGCTCGGTGTACGTCACCGTCTGCCCGACGTTGCCGAGCGCGGCGTTCATCGCGTGCGCGAGCGCATGCACGGCCGGCGGCGCATAGTCGCCCGCGATCACGATAGACTTGCCGCGCGCCGCTTGCAGGTCTTTCGCCATCGCCGCGACCTTGTCGGCATGGCGCACGTTTGCGCCCGCCGTTGCCCCGCTCCCTTGCGCGCCAAGTGCGCCCGCGAGCGCCCGCGCGAAGCCTTCCAACTCGCTCGGTTTGATCGAGAGCCGATGATCGGCCTTCGCGCCCGTGTTCGTCGGCGTCGTCTCGACCACATAGAGCCGGTTCATCTCCGTCTTGCCCGCGACCACGCGACGGCGATCTATGAAGTCGCGCGCGTGGCGCAAATCGCCGGGGCCGGCGGAGAGGAAATCCGCGTCGAGCGCAAGCACACGGTCGGCGCGGTCGAAGTGATAGACAGTATTAACCGGCTGCCCGAACGCGAGCCGCGCGCCGGCCGTCGCCGCGTTGCTGCCGACCGCTTCATATTGATGCCAGCGCGCCTGTGGCAACGCCGTCAAGATTTGTTTCAGCAACGCCGCCACCGATGGCGACGTGACGGTCTCGGTCAGGAAACGCAAGCCCGCACCCTGTTTCGCCTTCAAGCCGTCGAGCGCGGTGCGCGCGTCGGCGAGGAATGAAGTGTAGGGGCGTATCTCGCCGCGATAGGAGATCGTTTCCGAACGGTCAGGATCGTAAAGCGTCAGGAGCGAGGCGATGGAGAAAATGTCTGTGCCGGCAACGCGCTGATCGGCGGGGCGTTCGGGCGTGCCGCTGCCCGGATGTTCGGGGTTGCCTTCGACGTGCGTCGGGCGGCCTTCGTTGCTGCGCACGAGCAGGCCGGTCGCGCCCTTAGGATGCGGCATCGCGGTCGCAAAGTAGAGCGCCTTACCCGGCACTTCCTCTTCGGGTTGGCGGACGTAAGGCACGATGGATTCGGGCGGCTGATACACGCAACCCGATAGCCCAGCGAGCGCGAGCGACGCGCCCATGAGTTTGAAGAAGCGGCGGCGGCCGACCGGATCGTCCCACTCGCCCGCTTGCCGGGGAAACTCGCGGTGCAAATACTCTTCAAACTCTTCGGTCGCAGCCAATTCGTCCAGACTGCGCCAGTATTCTTTGCCCTGCTTCTCCGCCAGCCGCGCCTGCACATCCGCCGTCTTCAGGGGCCGGCGAATGTTGTACAGTTCGGGGAGACTGTCTTTAATGTGCATCTGCTCTCAATCCTTGTGACGACTCACCGGTGACAGGTCGAACAGCTTTGCAGGATCGCCTTATGCCGCACGCGATTCTGCACAACGAGCGCACGCCCCTCGGCCAGTTCCTGCGCGCTCTTATTCTCCGGCCGCCACGCCATATCAAAGACTTTGTCTTTCGGCCGCAAGAAACGCTCCGGCTCGCGGTGGCACACCAGACACCACTCCATCTGCAACGACGAAGCCTGATAGACAATCGGCATCTGATCGATGCGCCCGTGACAAGTCGAACAACCGACGCCCTTGTTCACGTGGATCGAGTGATTAAAATAGACGTAGTCGGGCAGATCGTGGACGCGCGTCCATTCAATCGGTTTGTTGTCGCGCCAACTCGCGCGCACGAGTTCGAGATACGGGCTTTCGCTCCAGATTTGCGAGTGGCAGTTCATACACGTCTTGGTCGGCGGCATGCCGGCGGACGCGGCGGTCTCGACCGACGTGTGGCAGTAACGACAATCAATGCCGTCATCGCCGGCGTGATGCTTGTGCGAGAACTGCACGGGCTGTTCGCGCTCGACGAACGCGCCCGTGTTCCACGACGAGCGATTGATCTCGGCCAAGCACCACGTGGCGAAGCCGATAATAAACAGCCCGCCGAAGATGCTCAGCTTCGCCAGCGTGTTCGTGCTGCGGTGAAAAATTTGCGGCATGGTCTTGACCTGTTAGCGGCGGCCCGATTCGCGCACGTGTGGCGCGGCTGCGTTGCAGGCGCGTGGTGGCGGAGCGTTACAGACAACCGCCCGCAGGTTCTTAACACCCGACACGCGCGTCTTGCCTCTGAGAAGATTGCTCGTTCCAGCTTGTTCGAGGGCGACTTGCGCTTGCGCGCCGCGACCTCTTTTCAGTTCGTAATGCTATTAGGGGCTATGTGATACTAAATTTTTCCGCGCACGGCAAGCATTTCGTTTAGAAAATGATGGGATTTTTCCAGCGCAACAAGCGCGCGCGTGGCAGCGGGCAACGGCGCAACCGCATGCAAGCCGCGAAAACACAGGCCGAAATCAAACTCCCGCCCAACTTAATATAAGTTTGGTCGCGCAACTCCGCATACAATTATTCATGCCCAAAATCGTCAGCCGTGCGGGGGCAGTTGTCCGTCGTTCGCTTTGCGCTGTGCGCGCGGGCGTACATAACAAGCACAACGGACTTACGGACTATGAACAACGGCCGCTCTATGCTGCGCGCTCCAGAGCGTGTGCGCGCAGACGGCGACGATGATGACCGCGCCGCCCGTGAGCGCCCAACGCGATGGCTGTTCGCCGAGAAACAGAAAGACCCAGAGCGGATTCAAGACCGGCTCGATGTAACCGATGATCCCGGCGTCGAGCGACTTGACGCCGCGCGCGACGCCGAGCGTCAGCAGCGTGTAAGCGATACCGAGTTGCACGACGCCGAGATAGGCGACGACCGCGATGTTTGTCGGCGTCAACTTATCCGCCCCCGCGACGAGCGCAGGCAGCGTCACGCAAGCAAGCAGCAAGTTGCCATAGATGACCGATGAGGCGCGGTTGACGCGCCGCGCCCGCGGATGGCGCAACAGCAAGTAGAAAGCCGCGAAGCAAAGGCCCGACCCAAGCGCCGCTATGTTGCCTTGCACGTCCTGCGGGCGCAGTTTGCCGACAAAGAAGAGCGACATGCCTGCGAGGCAACACGCGACGACGACGAAGTCCTGCCAGCGATAACGCGCGCGATAGATGAGCGGCTCGAAGATGAGCAGATAGAGCGGCGCGGTGTATTGCAAAAAGATCGCGTTGGCGGACGTGGTTAACTTGGTGGCAATGACGAAGAGCAGGAGCAAGACGGCGTAGAAGACGCTCGCCGCGATGGTCACGCCGTTCAAGCCAAAACCTTCGCGGCGCGTCAAGAACGCGACGGTCGCGGCGGCGCAGAGCGAGCGCCCGCATGACAACTCGAACGGCGTCAGATTGTTCGCCTTGATGAATACCCCCCCGGTGCTCCACAGGAGGGCCGCGCCGAGCACGAGCAAGTACGGCGAAACGCCGCCCGTACTTGCTTCGTGGCGCACGTGCGCAGAGTTCACCATTGCCGCCGTACTCAACCTGGCTACTTCGCGCCAAAGCGGAGCGAGTCGAGAATGACCGGGGTCTCGCCCTTAACGCCTACGTCGTCCACACCGTTGATCTCGTCTGCGAGACTTGTCGCCAGCATCACGAGCGCAACGCCTTTGGTCGAACCGGACGGCGGCGGCAGCAACACGACGCGCCCGTAGATGTCCGCATCACCTTTGGGCGCACCCGGCAGTTTGGCCGTGAACTTGACCTCGTAGCCTTCATACGCGCCGATCTTGGTCTCGCCCTCCGATACTTGCTTGAAGCCTTGAAAGCCTGACGAGAACTGCGCGCCGACCTGCTTGGCCAATTGCGGCAACAACTGCTTGTCGAAGGCCGTGCCGGTTGCGCTGATCCAGCCGACGGCGAAATTTTCCAGCGTGGTGTCGTTCTCGTCCGCACGTTCGACCTTGACGAAGTTCTGCGTCTGATCCGGCACTAGCTTCCAGTTGTCCGGATAGTAGAACGAGAAGTCCACGTAGTTCTTCAACAGGTCGCCGGTGCGGCCAACGCGCGAGTTGACGTATTGCGTCGTGCCGGCGGCTTGCTGCGCGGCCGGCACGTTCGTGGCCTGCGTCGATTGCACTTTTTTGCCCAGATAGGCGAGACCGCCGACGAGGGCGATCACCATGATGCCGATGAGCACCAGGCAACCGACGCCGGCGATGATCCAAGGCGTCTTTGATTTTTTCGGGGCGGGCGATGGCATCGCGCCCATCGGCGCACCTGCCGGCGGCGGATAGCCGGGCCCGGCCGGGGGATAGTTTTGCATCTAAGCGTCTCCTTAAAAAAGAATTGTCCGTGGTCAGTAATCAGTGGTCAGTTGTTCTCTGTGTCATTAGTTGTCGGTTTTAGCTGGCGCGTGCAGCACACGCCAGCGGGACAACTGCCGACTGCCGACCACAGTGTCTATTGATCGTCCTCACCTGGTTTGGTCTGCGCGGCGGGCGTAGCGTCGCGCCCGGCGTCGAGATGATCGAAGTTGAGCGCGGCGTTGAAAAGCAGGAAGAACGAGCCTTGTGTCTCGTGCCGCCACATCGGGTTGTTGGCGAAGAGGACGACGTGGCCGCGGCCGACCGGCACGTCCACAATGGCCGGGCGGTTGGCCAACTCCGCGCCGCCCGCGAGCATGCCACTGATGAGCAAATTCCGTTCGTCGCGGGCGAAGCGCAGCACGACGCGCGGCCGTTCAACAAGGGGCGCGTAGAACGGCCCCAACTGCAAACGCTGCTCGTCGGTCAACTGCTCCTCGCCGGGCTGTGCGGGCGGACGTTGCGGCGCGGGTGCGGCCTGCGGCATCGCCTGCACGATATCTGGATCGGTTAATGAACCGCGGCCCGAAGGCCGCGCGCCCGCGCCACCACCCGCGCCTTCACCGCCACCACCGCCGCCACCGGGGCCGCCCGGCCCTGTGCTGACCTGAAAGAGCGGCGCTTGATTGAAATAGATCGGCAACGTCTCGCCATAGCCATAGGCGATGGGGCTTTTGCGATCCGCGAACGTCGCGTTGTAGACCGAACCGGCCGCCTGCAACTGGCGCGCGTCAGCAATCGTCACGCCCGTCGTGAGACCATAATCAAGCGCCACGCGCGCTGTGTTCTGAATGGTGACGAAGAGGCCGCCGTCGGTGACGAACCGTTGCAGATTGGCGACGCCGCCGAGGCCCATGCCGCCGCGCATGTCGGCGGTCGTATCGGGCGACGTGCCAAGGTTCGGCGTGACCGTTGATTGCTGCCACGGCATCGGCTCACCGCGCATCGGGATGCCGCCGACGATTGCTTGCGCCGTGCCGCCGACCGGCGGGAAGATAATCACGTCATACTTCGCGCGCAAGTCCGCCGTATCGCGTATGTCGTGGTCGGAGATGTACGCATACGGCACTTGCAGTTTGTCGAACTCGACGCGGAACCAGCCTTCATTCTGCGTGTTCTGCCACGTATGCAGAATGGCGATGCGCGGCAGGCCGATCTCATGCGTCTTAACGGCCGGGTTCGTTTCGACACCGACCGCTGTTAAGCCCAACTCACTCACAGTTTGTCCGAGTACTGACGGCAGATTATCTGCGTTGTTCGCGCGTTTGATGATCAATGGTTCGGACAGAATTAAGCAGCGATAGCCGCATAGTTTCTGAGATATTCAAACTGCGGATGATTTATTACCGCACTTTGGTCTAAAGCTAACTTGGAAATTATCAGGTTGAGCAAATGTTCATTGAAAAATCG
>JBBQGM010000125.1:0-8068 GCA_038322995.1 Pyrinomonadales bacterium | reverse complement strand
GCAGACATGCCCGGCTTGCAGCGCGAGGTGCGCGACTACGAACCGCGCGGCGCGTTGACGCCCGGCGGCGACGGCCTCTCGATGATTCGTCGCATCCTTGCGGACGCGCCGCCGTTCCTCGGCCCCCACGGTCATCTGCTCATCGAGATCGGCTACGATCAGCATGAAGCTGTCACGGGATTGATCGACCCACGCACATGGACACTGCTCGACATTCGATGCGACCTGCAAGGTATCCCGCGCGTCGTCGCGCTACGGCTGCGCGGGTGAGCGGGCGCGCACGTTCCTGCTACACTGACAGACTCGTAAACCGTTATGCCGAACCTTAGCCTTCAGCCGTCCGCAGTCGAGCACGAGCCGGTCGATCCGGCGCAAGAGATCGTGCGGCTTGTGGCTCTGCTCGCCGCGCGGCGCGCTGACTTGTCTGCTTTGCAGGAAGAGTTCCGCGCGTTCAAAGCGCGCTATGCGCAAATCGTCGGTAGCAGGTTGGCTGAATTGGCCGACATGGAGCGCGAGGTAAGAGAGGCCGAACGACGCACGCTCGGCGTTGGTGCGGAAGAAGAGCCGGACGAGTCCGCCCGCGCGATAGTAACTGCGTCGGCCGCAGGCCCGACGACGTTGCGCAAACTGTTCTGGTCAGTCGCGCGGTTGTTTCATCCCGACCTGGCGGCGGGCGCAGCGGAGGCGCGGCGACGGCACGAGATCATGACCGCCGCGAATCGCGCCTACCGCGAGGGCGATGTGGACAGCTTGCACACGCTGCTCGGCGACGAGGGCTTGCAGTCATACTGTGCTACGCATGACGGCACGGCTGAGCCGCATGACCTGACGGCGCGCATCTTCAATCTCAAAGAAGAATTGCGCACCGTCGAGTTCGGTCTCAAACGGATCAAGCAGGACAGGCTCTATCAACTGAAACTCGCGGCGGACGAAGCGGCGACGCACGGGCGCGACGCGCTCGCCGCCGAAGCCGCCCGCATCACGCGCCAGATCGGCAAAGCGCGCAACCGGCTCGCGCATCTCTCATGAGCGTCAGTGCAGCGCAACGGCTTGGGTATCGGCGCGTCCTGTGGTTGACGGGGTGCTTGCTGCTGGTGTGCACGATAGTGCGCGCCGAACGGCTGCCGCTTAAAGCCTACACGACCGCCGACGGCTTGGCGCACAACGGCGTCAACAAAATCATGCGCGACTCGCGCGGCTTCCTCTGGTTCGGCACGAACGATGGGCTATCGCGCTTCGACGGCTACACCTTTACCAACTACAGCACGAATGAGGGGCTGCCGCACCCGACCGTCAACGACATCGTGGAGACGCGCGCGGGCGACTACTGGGTGGCGACCAACGGCGGCCTCTGCAAGTTCAACCCGCGGGGCACGCCTACGAGCCATGTCATCTACGCGAGCGATTCATCGGCCGCCGCGCCGCGCGAGCCGATGTTCATGGTCATCGTGCCGGCGGGCGATGATCGGCTCAGCCGGGCCATCAACACGCTGCTGCAAGACCGTGCCGGCACGATCTGGTGCGGCACGTTGAAAGGGCTGTTCCGCCTGGCGCAGAGTGACGGACATGCCGAACTGCTGCCCGTTGACATCGGCTTGCCGACCGCGTATGCAGAGCAGGGTTACATTAACGCGCTGTTGGAAGATCGCTACGGGACTTTGTGGATCGGTGCGCCAAGCGGTCTGTACCGGCGCTGGCCCGACGGCAGCGCGGCGCATTACGGCAAAAGCGCCGGCTGGCCGGACGAGTATGTGCTCTGTCTGTTGGAAGATCGGCAGGGTAATCTCTGGGTGGGCACAGCGAAAGGCGGGCTGGTTCAGTTAGGGCTTACGGCCGCGCACCAAGCGCCGCTCATCACGCGCGTTTACAACGGGAAAAATGGTCTCACCACCTACTGGGTCTTCACGTTGTATGAATCTGCGGACGGCAAACTCTGGGTGGGCACGAACAAGGGGCTATGCGAGTTCGCGCCAAGCGCGGAGTCGGCAACAGGCCCGCTGCACGTCTACACCAAGAGCAACGGTCTCAGCTATCAGGAAATAGTCTGCGTGACCGAAGATCGCGATGGCAATCTCTGGCTGGGCACGAACAACACCGGCGCGATGAAGCTGGCGCGCAACGGCTTTACTACCTTCGACGCGCGCGATGGGCTGAACGCGGTCACCTCGCTTTTCGAGTCCGGCACGGGGGAGCTTTACGCTTATGGCGAAGTGCTGGGCGATCAACACACCAGCGTGTTCGACGGAGCCAAGTTAGACTTCCTTAATCCCGGCCCGGTTACTAACTGGCGGCGGCTCGGCCGTTACGATGGGCAGCGGTTTACGTGGCTCATCCCTGCTCTGCTCCGGGGTAAGTATCTCGGCTGGAGCGACCGGCCGCTCGCTTTGCAGGCGCGCACGGGTGAGTGGTGGTTCGGCACAGGTGATGGGCTGTACCTGTTCCCGCGCACGGACAGTTTCGCCGAACTTAAGACCGCGCAGCCCGTGGCCGTTTACACCAGCAAAGATGGCTTGGCGACGAATGATGTTTATTGCCTTTACGAAGACACGCGCGGCGATGTGTGGGTAGCCACAGTCGTTCCATCCGGCAACGGCTTGGCCCGTTGGGAGCGCGCGACCCGTACGCTGCATGACGTGACCAACACTACGGGCTTGCCGTCGCTCAAGGAGCGACTGCCCGTCGCGTTTCAAGCGGACGGCGCGGGCAATCTTTGGGTGGGCTTCAATCAAGGCGAGTTGGCACGTTATCGCGCGGGGCGGTTCACAGTCTTTACGGCCGCCGATGGTTTACCCGTCGGCCGCATTAACGATCTCTTTCTGGATCACGCAGGCCGCCTCTGGATCGCCATGTTGCGCGGGGGCTTGATCCGCGTTGACGCACCGGCGGCCGAGCAGCCAACTTTCGCCACTTACACGACCGCACAAGGGCTATCCGGCAACTACGTCACCGCCGTCACCGAAGACCTGTCCGGGCGCATCTACATCGGGACGGGGCAGGGACTTGATCAACTCGATCCGGTCACCGGCCACATCAAGCATTACACGACCGCAGACGGGCTTGCGCCCGGCCTCATATTTGCCGCCTTCCGCGCGCGTGATGGCCACCTCTGGTTCGGCACGGCGCAAGGGCTGTCGCGTTTTCTGCCTGAACCGCAACAGACGGCCACGGCCCCGCCGCCAATTTTGCTCACGGGCTTGCGCGTCGCGGGCGCGGTGCAGCAGGTCGCCGCCAATGGCGAGACGGAGTTGCGCTTGCCCGACCTCACGGCGAGCGGCAATCAACTGCAAATAGATTTTGTCGGTCTCAGCTTCGCTTCCGGTGAATCACTCCGCTATCAGTATCGCCTCGAAGCGGCCGACGCGGATTGGAGCGCGCCGACCGCGCAACGCACGATCAACTATGCGAACCTCGCGCCGGGTCGTTATCGCTTCCTCGTGCGCGCGTTGACTGCGGACGGCCACGTCAGCCCCGCGCCCGCCGTCGTCACCTTCAACGTCCGGCCGCACCTCTGGCAACGCTGGTGGTTCTTGACGCTCGCCGCGCTCGCGGCCTTTGCCGTTGGCTACGCGCTCTATCGTTATCGCGTCACGCGCCTGCTCGAAGTGGCCAGCATGCGCACGCGCATCGCCACCGATCTGCACGACGACATCGGCGCGAACCTGACGAAGATCGCGATCCTGAGCGAGGTCGTCAAACAACAACACGGCAACGGCGACGCCGCGCCGGACAGTCCGCTCGCGGCCATCGCGCGCATCTCGCGCGAGTCGGTCGCGGCGATGAGCGACATCGTCTGGGCCATCAATCCACAACGCGATTCCGTGCGCGACCTCGTGCGGCGTATGCGCCGTCACGCCGAAGAGTTGTTCACTCTGCGCGACCTCGGCTTGACGTTCAACGTGCCCGCGCAGGAGCAACACTTGAAACTCAGCGTGGACGTCCGCCGCGATCTGTTCCTGATCTTCAAAGAGGCCGTCAACAACACCGCGCGCCATTCGCGCTGCACTGCGGTCTTGATCGCGCTGACCATTGTCGGCCATCAACTCATACTTGAGATCGCCGATAACGGCGTGGGTTTTGATCCGACCGGCGAGAGCGACGGCCAGGGCTTGATGAGCATGCGCCGCCGGGCAGCCAATCTGCGGGGCAAACTGGAAATTGAATCGGTGGCGGGGCAGGGCACGCGCATCCGGGTCAGCGTGCCTTACACGCGCGCCGCGTGGATAGAACGAAGAACGCGCCCTACCTGAATGCGTAGGTGACAGACCACTCATTCCGGAGTACGGTGTGGCGTCCCATTACTGAATTGGTGGTTTTGGTTTCGTGTTGTTTCGTGTGAGTTCGTGGATAGCTCTTTTGCCATCCCAAACTCGTCAGGTCTGATTCAGGCACGCGCACGGAGATGAGTTTCGTCTTGGATAACAAAGAACCGTCAGCCGTCGCCGAGTCCGCCGGTGCAACGCTGCACGTGGTGCTCGTCGAAGACCTGCGCGAAGTGCGCGAAGGACTGACGATGCTGATCAACGGCACGCACGGCTTCCACTGCGCGGGCAGCCATCGCACGATGGAAGATGCGTTGGCGCACTTGGACGGCACGCCGCCCGATGCGATTCTCACAGACATCGGGCTGCCCGGCATGTCTGGCATCGACGGCATACGCATCTTGCGCGCCCGCTATCCCGCCGTGCCGATTCTGGCGCTGACGATTTACGACAACGACAACAACATCTTCGCCGCGTTGTGCGCGGGCGCGTCCGGCTACTTGTTGAAAAACACGCCACCCGCTCGGTTGCTCGAATCTTTGCGCGAGGTGATTGCCGGCGGTGCGCCGATGTCGCCCGAAGTCGCGCGCCGCGTCGTCAAACTGTTCCGCACCTTCCGCCCGCCGGAGCGCGCCGATTGCCACCTGACGCCGCAGGAGACGGAGCTATTGAAACTCCTTGTCGAAGGGCATCACTACAAGACGGCCGCGCAGCAATTGGGCATCACGACCAATACGGTCTCGTTCCACCTCAAGAACATCTACGCCAAACTACAAGTCCACTCCAAGAGCGAGGCCGTCGCCAAAGCTATCCGCGAGCAACTGCTGTAAGGCAGCCGCCCGGTACGAGTCTGGCCGCCGCACCCTACCTGTTTACGTAGTTATGCGGAAGCGTGCCAAGTGTTACAATAGACCCCACATGTCAATTTGGAGTAAGGAGAACGTCATGCCTAACTTACCGCGGCTCGTCCTTGTGCTTGTCTGCGCGCTGCTGCTTGGTCGCCCCACGTCTGCGCAAGAGGTACAGAGCAACCAGCCGGCGGCCACGACTCCGCTCGTGACGGCGGCGGTGGCGGGCGAGTGGGTGCGCTTCGCCGCGCCGGGCGGGGTCGTGCAACTCCGCCTTGAGGTCTATAACGAGGGCGGGCAGAAGGTGTTCGACACGGAGTTGCGCGGCGGCAACGTGTTGGATTGGCACTTCAAGGATGGGCAAGGCGAGCGCGTCACGACGGGCGCGTACGCGTGCGTGCTGACGGTGAAGAGTCTGGCCGGGCGACTGAGTCAGAAGTTGAGCACGGTGACTGTCGCCGCCGACGCGGCGGTCGTGCAGGCGACGTTGGCCACGCAATTGAGCGCGGCCCAGGCGCAAGCCATCGGCCCCGTCGAAGATGATGCGCCGCTCGCCGTACTACGGGCGGACGAGGCTGTACCCGCGAGCGCCGTCGTGGCGCACGACGGGGTGAGCGGGCAACTGACACGCACGCGCGGCGCGCTCCGCTTCACCGTCGGCGACTTCTTCAGTGGGCTAGAGCGGGAGCAGATGCGCTTGACGGCGGCGGGCGATCTTGGGCTCGGCACGACCAAGCCGCAGGCGAAGTTGGACGTGGTCGGCGACATCCGCGCGACGGGGCAGTTGCACGCCGCGCAGGGCATCGAGTTCGCCGACGGCACGGTGCAGACGACCGGCTTGAGCGGCGTCAAAGACAAGGACGGCAACATCATCCCGGCGGCGGCCGGCACAGGCACAGTCGGGCGGCATGCCAAGTGGACGGAGACAGGCGGCGCGGGCACGCTCGGCGACTCATTGCTCGCGGACGTGGGCACGAACGTGGTCAACACCGGGACGAACATTCAGATGACCGCGCCGGCCAGCAACAACGTGGACACCAATCTCATCTTCACGAATGCGAACGACCGCACGACGGGCATGATCGCGTCGAGCAGTCCGGCGTTCACCGCCGCGAATGGGCCGTACTTCGCGATGCGCGGCAACACATATAGTGCGATAGGCGGGCAGCGCGGGTTGTTCTCCATCTCTACGGGGAACGTGGCGAATCCGGTCGGCAATGAAGGCTCGGTCGTGTTCCTGACGGGGGCGGATCAACTACGCATGTCGATCAAGCCGAACGGCAACGTGGGCATCGGCACGAGCAACCCGGCGAACAAATTAGTGATCGCGTCGGGCGGGAGCGGCGGCGAGGTAAACTTCGGCACGCCCAACGGGGAGACGGGCATGGCCATCATCGGCACGAACCGGGCGGATGTGCGCTTCGATGGTTCGACGTTGAAACTCCTCGCCGGTACGGGCGTCACCTCGCCGGCGAGCGGGATCGCGATTGACACGGCGGGCAACGTCGGCATCGGCACGTTCGCGCCGCAGAACAAACTGGTCGTGAACGCGGGCGGGAGTGGCGGGGCCGTCAACTTCGGCACGCCGAGCGGGGAATCAGGACTGGCGATCATCGGCACGAACCGGGGCGATGTGCGCTTTGACGGTTCGACGCTGAAACTCCTCGCCGGTACGGGGCCGGGCGCGATGGCTTCAACAAACGGGATCGCTATTGACACGGGCGGCAACGTCGGCATTGGCACGACCAGCCCGACCGCGCGGTTGCAAGTGGTGGGTGGCAGCGGGACGGGCGTGCGCGGCGATGGGGCAACGGGCGTGGACGGGACATCAACCAGCACGTCAGGGTTCGGCGTGTACGGGGCATCAACCAGCGCGACGGGGTATGGCGTGTTCGCCACTAACCCGACTGGTCTCGCGTTGGGTGTGGCGGGCAACGCCTCGCAGAATCTAAACAATGGCGGGTTGGTCAAGGCCATGCTCTACGTCAGCGAGACGGGCAATGTCTTAAACTGCTACAACTCGCAGCGGCAGGACGGCGGGGCTGGCTTGCCACCCTCCGGCGCGACCGGTTGCGGGTTTACCGTCACACACCCATCAGTTGGCCATCAGACAATTAACTTTGGGTTTACAATAAATACCCGCTTCTTCTCCGTGACCGGTATCTCTTCCCTAGACGTTGGCGGATGCATAGGCCCAGATATAGGTGTAGATAGCTTTTCTGGGAATAATGTCTCAGTAGTGACAGCTTGTGGGAGCTTCTCCGACAATAGGTTCATGATTGTGGTGTACTAACGCGCCTGAGCTTGTATCAATAGGCCAGCTAATCCGCGCGTTTGTTCGGAGTGAAGGCGGGGCTGCGCAGCTTGCGGCTGCGCGTAGTACAATCAATGAAGTTTCGTACCGCGTTAGTGTCGCGCTGTCCGTAGCACTCCGCCCGCCCGCTTGCGACTCGTTGCCATAGGGGAGTCACGGCAAACAGTTTCGGCCTCTGCATCTATCCCCGCGCGTACCCTTTTCCGGCTATCTCGGCCTACCGATCCGGCTTCCGGCCGTCAACTAGTCCCGCCTCCATGTCCGTGTTAGAATCCGCCACAAATTTAGAGGTCAAAGGTCAGAGGTTAGAGGTCAGTGAAAAGACCGCATACTAACCTCTGATCTCTAACCTCTGACCTCTGCTTTTTATGGACAAGTTTCGTATCACTGGCGGGCAGCCGCTTAACGGGCGCGTCTCTATTAGCGGCGCAAAGAACTCGGCGTTGCCCTGCATGGCGGCGGCGTTGTTGACGGGCGAGAGCGTGACGCTGCACAACGTCCCATACGTGCGCGACCTGATCACGCAACGGCGGCTGCTCGAAGACTTGGGCGCGCACGTGCTGACGCCGGAGTTGCGCACGCACAAGCTCACGTGCGCGCACATCGAGTTGTTTGAAGCGCCGTATGAACTCGTCAAGACGATGCGC
>JBBQGM010000124.1:0-8156 GCA_038322995.1 Pyrinomonadales bacterium | reverse complement strand
GCCAACGATCATCCCGTCATCCGCGCGCTGCCGATCTCCGACAATTCGTTTACGTGGTGCTACGAGTGCAACGCTTACTTGCGTTGAACCGGATCAGCGCGCAGCGCTCTTCGGGAACATGACGCGGTCGGGCGCGGCGTTGAGGCGCGCGAGCAGTTTTTTCACCAGATTATTCTTGATGCGCCCGGCCTCGCGCGGCGAGTCCGACGGAGCGCAGGAAAATCATTGACGCGCGCCGGTCGTTTGGCATAGAACGACTGCGCCTTAGCAATCTCAAACTTAACAAGGCTTGCGCCGGTCGAATCATCCGGCGCGGCTCGTGGAGCACGGCAAATGTTCAAAGAGTTCAGCGAGTTCATCAAGCGCGGGAACGTCATCGACTTGGCCGTCGCCCTGATCATGGGCGCGGCGTTCGGCAAGATCATCACGACGCTCGTGGAAGGCATCATCATGCCGCCTATCGGACTGCTGCTTGGCAAGGTCGATTTCGCCAGCCTGTTCTACACGCTCGACACCGCGAAGGGCGTGCCCGTTTCGCTCGCCGACGCGAAAGCGAAAGGCATCCCCGTCATCGCCTACGGACAGTTTCTTAACGACATCATCAACTTTTTGATCGTTGCCTTCGTCGTCTTCCTGATCGTGCGCCACGTCAACCGCATGAAGAGTAAACAGGCAGCCGATGCGGGGCCGACGACGCAGGATTGTCCGCACTGTCTCTCGACCATCCCGCTCAAAGCCACGCGCTGTGCCCAATGCTGCGCGGACTTGCAAGCGGCTTGAACGACACGACGAACGAAAGCGAGACGACAGCATGAGACGCAGAAACTTTTTGCAGACGCTCGCGGCGACGAGCCTCGCGTTGCCGCTTGCGCGGCCGACAATGACAGCGACGGGCGCGCAACCAAACGCGAACAAATT
This sequence comes from Pyrinomonadales bacterium, assembly GCA_038322995.1. Lineage (GTDB taxonomy): Bacteria > Acidobacteriota > Blastocatellia > Pyrinomonadales > Pyrinomonadaceae > QHXQ01. The sequence continues at coordinate 7,238 of JBBQGM010000124.1, read as the reverse complement.
GATCCGCCCGAAAGGTTTGCGCGCGGGCGACATGGTCGGCGTCATCGCGCCGGGCACGGCCGTGCCCGATCCCGACCGGCTCGCGCTCGTCGAACCGACGCTCAAGTATTTCGGGCTGCGCGCAAAGTTGGGCCGCTACGTCGCGCAAGGCTCCGGCTACGTCAGTCGCTCAATCAACGAACGACTCGACGATCTGCACGCGATGTTTCGCGACCCCGAGGTGCAAGCGGTCTTCTGCATCCGCGGCGGCTACGGCTCGATGCAATTGCTTGATCGCATCGATTACGATCTCCTTCGCAGTCACCCGAAAGTCTTCATCGGCTATAGCGACATCACCGCGCTGCATCTTGCCATCAACCGGCACGCAAATCTCGTCACCTTCCACGGCCCCATCGTGCTCTCGTCTTTCACCGACTACACGCAACAGAGTTTTCGCCAGGCCCTCTTCGATACCAAACCGGCGGGCAAATTAACCAATCCGCCGGAGCGCAACCCGCTCCGGCCCGCACACCCTTTGCGCACGCTCCGCGCGGGCACGGCCACGGGCCCGCTCGTCGGCGGCAATCTCTCGCTCGTCACCGCGCTCATGGGCACGCCCTACGAGATCGAGACGCGCGGGCGCATTCTCTTTCTCGAAGACACCGGCGAAGAACCGTACCGCATTGATCGCATGCTCACGCAACTGCGCCTCGCCGGTAAACTCGCCCAAGCCGCCGGGATCGTCTTTGGCGAATGCAGCGACTGCGGCCCGCGCGATTATCAGCCGTCGTTCGCCTGGGACTCGTCGCTTGGCGAAGTGCTCGATCAAATCCTCGGCGCGGCCCGCGTGCCCGCTTTTACCGGTCTCACCATCGGCCACACCGCTGATCAACTCACGCTCCCGCTCGGCGTCAATGCGACACTCAACGCCGACGAGAAAACGTTGGAGCTTAGAGAAGCGGGTGTGAGTTGATCTTCGGCTGAAGTTTGCGTTCATGCGTCGGCCGCGCAACGTAGCCCCGCGAAGGCGATACGGAAGTGCCGGCGGAAGAAATTGCGGAACGAGGTGCGCAGGAGCGTCGTGCGTGTGGCCCACGAGCCGCCTTTGAGGACGCGATGGTCGCCGTCGAACCAGACTTCGGAGTATTCAGGATAAGGATAGGCTTTGAAATCGGGGTAGGCGGCGAACGGTGCGCTCGTCCATTCCCAGACGTTGCCGTTCATGTCGAGACAGCCCGCCGGACTCGCGCCCGCGGGGAAGCGACCGACAGGCGTCGTGCCCCAATGCCGGAAGTCGAAGTTGCCGCGCGTCGCAGCCGGCGCGTCGTCGCCCCAGGCGAACATCTGTTTGCGCGCATGCGCGGCGTCCCATGCGGCCGCCTTCTCCCATTCTGCTTCGGTCGGCAGCCGCTTGCCCGCGAAGCGCGCATAAGCTTCGGCCTCGTACCAACTGACGCCGTTGACCGGATGATCGGCCGCGAGCGTGTCTTCAGCAAACATCGTGCGCGCCCGCCAATTGCGCTCGCTCTCGCCCGCGCCGCGCGTCCAGTAGAGTGGGCACGTCCAGCCTTCTTGCTCGCGCCACTTCCACCCTTCAACGCTCCACCACTCGCGCCGTTCATAGCCGCCTTCATTAACGAACTGCGCGTATTCTTCGTTAGTCGTCAACAGCCGATCAATTTTGAACGCGGGCACGTGGACGGTGTGCGCCGGCAATTCATTGTCATAGACGAACACGGGCCACGGCGCACCTAGCACGCATTCGCCCGCCGGCACTGGCACCATGCCGCGCGGCGGCGCGCCCGCCGTGGGCACGACCGACACAGCCGCACCCATCAGTTGCGGCTGCAACTTCTTCGCCGGGTCGAGCAGATGCAACAAGTAGGCGAGCGTCTCCTGATGCTGCCGTTCATGCTCAAGCACGAGATGGAAGATGTAGCCGTCGCGCAGCAGCGGCTCGGCGGCGTTGAAGTCCGCCCGTTCGAGATGCTCGGTGACGCGCGTGCGCACACTCGTCAAATAGGCTTCCATCTCACGGCGCGTGGGTAACTCTTTCGATGCCTCGCGCGGCGTGGAGATCGGATCGAAGATGCGCTCGTAGCGCGCGTCGGGCGGCGGCTCGCCCGCGAGTTTTTGCAGCAGCCAATAGGCCTCGAAGACGCCGATGTGCGCGAGATGCCAGATGACCGGCCGGAAACCGAAGCCGGGACTCTCGTGCAGATCAACTTCGCGCGCCAGATCAAAGAGCGCGAGCGTGTCGGCGCGTGTTGCGTGCAACAAGTTTGCGATCTCGTCTGCCTGTAGTTGTGCCAAGTGCCGCCTCCCCCTTGTCGCCACGGCGCGCGCGAAATATGACTCCGCCGCGCGTGGCTCGTGAACAGTTCTGCGCTATCATAACAGGCGCACGAAGCGAGGCGCAGGTACGAATTCAACTTTTGCTGTCGGCCCGGCCGCGAGCCTTGAAGAACCCAGGGGAAAGAGAGACGCGCATGCCCGACAACGCCCCCGACATCACGGCCGAGCGCCTGCGCCTGCATCAACTTCAAACCGTTGACTTGCGCGCCGCCTTCGCCGCCGATGTCGCACGCGGCTTGCAAGCGCAGCCCAAGCGGCTCTTCCCCAAATACTTTTACGACGAGCTTGGCTCACTGCTCTTCGCCGCCATCTGCCTCTTGCCCGAATACTATGTGACGCGCGCCGAAGACGAAATCCTCACGCGCCACGCCGCCGAAATCGTCGCCATGGCCGGCCACGCACAACTCTCGCTGCTCGAACTCGGCAGCGGCAGCGCCACGAAAACCCGTCGCCTGATCGACGCGCTGCTCGCGCGCCAGCCGCAGTTGCTTTATCGGCCGATTGACATCTCGGCCGCCGCCCTTGAGACGAGCGCACGGGTGCTGCTGCAATCCTACCCGCACCTGCGCGTGGAAGCTTACGCCAGCGACTACGACACGGCGCTCGCACATCTGCGCAGCGAAGCGGAACAAGCAACATTCAAGCAAACGAAAGCTCAACCGGACTGCGCAGCCACACGCACGCACACGCTCGCGCTCTTCCTCGGCTCGAACGTCGGCAACTTCGACCGCGCGGAGGCCGAACAGTTCTTGCGCAGTTTGCGCGGCGTGCTGTGCGCGGGCGACGCGCTGCTCTTGGGCGCGGACTTGAAGAAAGACCCCGCGCGGCTCGTTGCTGCTTACGACGACGCGCTCGGCGTCACCGCCGCCTTCAACCTCAATCTGCTCGCGCGCCTCAATCGTGAGTTCGCCGCCGACTTCGATCCGCGCGCCTTCCGGCACGTCGCACGCTACGACGAAGCGCAGGGCCGCATCGAGCTTTATCTTGAAAGCCAACGCGCACAAGTGGTCAATTTGGCCGCGCTCGATCTCAAAATTGATTTTGCGGCCGGTGAACGCCTGCATACGGAGAACTCGCACAAGTACGATCTGGCGGAACTCGATCAATTGGCCGCACGCACCGGCTTCGCGCGCACGCGCACGTGGTTGGACGAGGCGCAACAGTTCAGCAGCAATCTCTTCATCGCCACCGAAAGCGAAGCGTGACATGCCCCGCGACGAATCAACCCAAACGCACACCCCTGCCGCCGCGCCTCAATCGGCCGGCGGGCACGATGCTTTTCCGCTCTTGACCGAGCCGGTCTCGGCCGATGCGGCCACGCTCTTCGTCGAGAATCTGCGGCGCGGCTCGAAGCCTGTGCGCGAATGGACATGGGGCGTCGAGTTCGAGTTATTCGGCTACGACACGCGCCGCAATCTCGCACGGCTCACACCCGCGCAAGTGCAGCACGTACTGGTGGGCTTCGCGCCCTCGTCCAACGATCTGGTTTATGAGGGGCACACGCTCGTCGAAGTCAACGCCGGACAAATGAATCGTTTGACGGTCGAGCCGGGCGGGCAGATCGAATTCTCCGGCGCGCCGCAACGCTCACTCGCCGACGTGGCGCGCGAGATCAAACGCTACCTCGCGCGCCTGCGCGAGATCGCCGACGGGCACGGCTTCGTCTTTCTCGCCGTCGGCTTCGACCCGCTGCACACGCTCGCCGCGCAAGAGTGGTTTCCCAAATCGCGCTACGACGTAATGCGGCCTTACTTGGCCAAACGCGGCGCACGCGCATGGGACATGATGACGCGCACCTGCGCCGTGCAAGCCAATCTCGACTATGGCGACGAAGATGATCTGCGCAAAAAATTTCTCGTCGGCAACCGGCTCGCGCCCATCATCGCCGCCATCTTCGCCAACTCACCATTTGAAGAAGGCCGGCCATCGGGCTACAAATCTACTCGCACCGCCGCATGGCTCGCGACCGATGCAGATCGCACCGGCATCAGCCCGCCCGCGCTCACAGACGATTTCACGCCCGAACGCTTCGTCGCCTACGCGCTCAACGTGCCCATGCTCTTCGCGCAACGCGACGGCCGCTATTTGGACGGCCCCATCGGCACGAAGTTCGGCGATTTCCTCGCGCACGGCGGCGACGGCGTCCAGCCGCTCTTCGGCGACTGGGCCGATCATCTGACCACACTCTTCACCGACGCGCGCCTCAAGCAATACATCGAACTGCGCTCGGCCGACTGCGGCAACTTGGACATGGCGCTCGCACTGCAAGCCCTCTGGAAAGGGCTGCTCTACGACGCTGCCGCACTCGATGAAGCATTGCGCCTCGCGCCGCGCCTCGATCACGCGGCCGCGCACGAACTCCGCGCCGCCGTCGCGCGTGACGGCCTCGCCGCCTGTATTGACAGCGTCAACGTGCTTGCACTTGCCAAAGAGTTGATCACTTTGGCTGCCACAGGCTTGACGCGCGCCGCGCCCGCAGAGAGCGCATATCTTGACGTGCTCCGCGCACAGGTCATTGAAGACGAGCAATGTCCGGCCGATATACTGCTGCGCAACTGGCACGGCGCGTGGCACGGCGCAATGCCCCGCGCGGTCGAGTTTCTGCGCGTGGCTTGATAGCGTGCGTCTGTCCGGCCCGTTTGCCTACTGGCGCAAGGCGCAACGGAAAACTACAGGCGGCGGGCTGCGCGTATTACCTAAGCCGGCGTGCCCGGCCCAATGCTCCAAACCAATGCGCTCCGACCAGAGTTTTTTGGCTATATGAAAGCTTCGCCATACCGTCTGTGCCGCGCTGTCTTGCTGTTGGGTTGCGTCTCTATCGCAGTCCGCGCCGAGCGCCCCGAAGTTGTCCTCCAATCGGGCCATGCGGGCTTGATCTATCAGGTGGCTTACGCGCCCGATGGCCGGCTCGTCGCCACGGCCGGCGGCGACAACACGATTAAGCTCTGGGAGCCGGCGACGGGCCGCGAGTTGCGCACCATCACCGGCCACGCGGACGAAGTGCTAACGGTGGCCTTCAGCCCCGACGGGCGACTCGCAAGCGGCAGCAGCGATGCCACCATCAAACTGTGGAACGTGACCACGGGCGCGGAGTTGGCGACCTTCAAAGGACATATTTACGGCGTTAACTGCGTCACGTTCAGCCCCGACGGGCGCACCTTGGCCAGCGCGAGCAGCGACAAGACGGTCAGGCTGTGGGACGTGGGCAGCGGGCGCGAATTGCGCGTCCTCAACGGGCACGAAGAGTCAGCGAACGCCGTCGCCTTCAGTCCCGACGGGAAACTACTGGCGAGTGCCGGTTGGCTCGGCGCGGTCAAGCTGTGGGACGTAAGCACGGGGCGCGAGTTGCGCATGCTCAGCGGGCGCATTGGCGCAGGCCAGTTCATCGGCCACAACCCTGACAAAATCGTTGACACCCTCGCCTTCAGTCCCGACGGGCACACGCTCGCGAGCGGCGGTTGGGATCAGACGGCCCGGCTCTGGGATGTCGATAGCGGGCGCGAGGTGCGCACGTTCACCCACACGGGGACGGTCAACGGCGTCACCTTTAGCCCGGACGGGCGCGTATTTGCCACCGGCAACGATGGGGACGGAATCAAATTCTGGGAGGTCGCGACGGGCCGGCAGTTGCGGGAATTGCCCGGCCCCAGTCAGTCGCTTGCGTTCAGCCCCGACGGACTGAAATTGGCGAACGCCGAAGGGGTGCAGTTGAGTCTCTGGAACTTGCAAACCGGCGCATGGGAGTCGTCGAACCGGCACGTCAATACCGTCTATGCCGTCGCGCTCAGCCCGGACGGGCGGACGCTCGCCAGCGCGCGGCAGGACGAGGTGATCAAACTCTGGGACACCGCCGCCGGCAACGCCCCGCGCACGCTCGCAGGCCACAAGCATCTCGTCTCTGCCGTCGCCTTCAGTCCTGACGGCAAACTGCTGGCGAGTGGCAGCTACGATAAGACGATCAAGTTGTGGGATGTAAGCAGCGGGCGCATGCTGCACGACATCGAACGGCCCGGCGGCTTCGTTGACGCCGTCGTCTTCAGTCCCGACGGTAAGCTGCTGGCGACGAGCGGCTATGGCAACACCGTCGAGTTGTGGGACGCAAGCAGCGGGGCCGCATTGCGCGTGCTTCACGACCACGTGCCCCTGCCGCCCGCCACGGCCGAGTATATCGGGTCGCTGAAGTTCAGCCCTGACGGTAAGACCATAGCCGGCGGTTTCAAGGGCGAGGATACCGTTCACCTCTGGGATGTGACGACTGGCGCGGAGTTGCGCGTGCTGCGCGATCCACAGGTCACGGGCGAACTAATAAATGACATTGCGACCGTCGCCTTCAGCCCTGACGGCAAACTGCTGGCGAGCGGCGGCTATCCGCACACGGTTAAGTTGTGGGACGTGGCCACGGGCGCGCTCAGCCGCGACCTCGCCGGGCATACCAGCGACGTTAGAAGCGTCGTCTTCAGCCCCGACGGGCGCACGCTCGCGAGCGGCGGCTACGACAACATCATCAGACTGTGGGACGTAAGCACCGGCCGTGAGTTGCGCACGCTGGCGGGTCACGTTAGGGCCGTATTCTCGCTCGTCTTCAGCGCGGACAGCCGGTTACTCATTAGCGGCAGCGATGATGGCGCAATGAAACTGTGGACGCCGGACACAGGCGCGGAATTGGCCGCGGTCATCACCATCGACCAGCAAGACTGGCTCGTGCTGACGCCCGATGGACTATTCGACGGCTCGCCCGCCACCTGGGCTAAACTGCTCTGGCGCTTCAACCATAACACCTTCGACTACGGCCCGGCCGAAGCCTTCTTCAACGACTTCTTTTATCCGAACCTGTTGCCCGATATCTTCGCCGGCCGCCGGCCCGCCGCGCCCCAAGCATTGGCCCAACTCGACCGCCGCCCGCC
>JBBQGM010000123.1:0-8262 GCA_038322995.1 Pyrinomonadales bacterium | reverse complement strand
CGAACAGGCCCGCAGCCGCGCCACACGCGGCGAGAAAGGCACGGGCCTTGGTCTCTACATCACCAAACAACTCGTCGAGTTGCACGGCGGTGAGATCGAAGTTGAGTCGCAAGTCGGCGCAGGCTCAACCTTCTCGTTCACATTGCCGATTGCGCTAACGGCCGATGCGGCACAGCAAAATTTCACAACAGAATCTGCGGAGTAAATTTCATTGGGCGAACTCAAACATTATCACCTCATCGGCATCTGCGGCACGGCGATGGCCTCGCTGGCGGGCATGTTGCAAGCGCGCGGGCATCGCGTGACGGGGTCGGATCAGAACGTCTATCCGCCGATGTCCACGATGCTCGCCGGGCTGGGCATCGAGGTGGCGCAAGGTTACGACGCGGCGCACATAGAACCTGCGCCGGACTGTGTGGTGATCGGGAACGCCATCCCGCGCGGCAACGCGGAGGTCGAAGCCGTGTTGAATCGCCGTTTGCTTTATCGCTCGCAGGCTGAAGTCGTGAAGGAGGAGTTCATCCGCGGGCGACGCTCGCTCGTCGTCGCGGGCACGCACGGCAAAACGACGACGACGAGTCTGGCGACGTGGGTGCTGGAAGTCGGCGGCCTCAGGCCCGGCTTTCTCGTCGGCGGCGTGGTGCAAAATTTCGGCGCAAGCTTTCGCGTGACCGATAGTCCGTACTTCATCATCGAGGGCGACGAGTACGACACGGCCTACTTCGACAAGGGGCCGAAGTTCATGCACTACTTGCCGGAGTTGGCCATCGTCAACAACATCGAGTTCGATCACGCAGACATTTACAAAGACCTCGCCGCCGTCAAGCTCGCCTTTCGGCGTTTGATGAATCTCGTGCCCGGCAATGGCCGTCTGATCGCCGGTTGGGACAGTCCGCACGTGCGCGAGGTGGTCGCGGAGTTCGGCGACCGCTTGCACACGCAGCTTGAGACTTTCGGCACGTCTGCCGACGCCGAGTGGCAGGCGCGCGACATAGATTTCGCGGGCGAGTTGACGCGCTTTCGCGTCTATCGCGCCGGCCAGATGTGGGGCGAGTTCGCGATGCCGCTCATCGGCGAGTTCAATGTGCGCAACTGTCTGGCCGTTATCATCGCGGCCGACGCTTGGGGCATTGAGCAGGCGGCGATCAAAGATGCGCTCGCGACGTTTCAGAGTGTGCAGCGACGCATGCAGGTGCGCGGTGAGGCGCGCGGCGTCACCGTGATCGACGACTTCGCGCATCATCCAACGGCCGTGCGCGAGACGCTGCAAGCGTTGCGCGCGAAATACAAAGATCGTCGCCTCGTCGCCGTCTTCGAGCCGCGCTCGATCTCTTCGCGGCTCGCGGTCTTTCAACAGGCTTACGTCGCCGCGCTTACGCAAGCCGACCTCGTCGTCGTCGCCAGCGTCTTCAATCCCGCGCACATCACGCAGCACGGCCCGCTGCTCGACACGGATGAGCTCGTCGCCGAGATCAACGCGCACGGCCGGCTCGCGCATACCTACGCCGGCGCGGACGAGATCGTGCGCCGGCTCGCGCCCGAACTGCGCGCGGGCGACGCCGTCATCATCATGTCCAACGGCGGCTTCGACGGCATCCACGACAAATTGCTCGCCGCGCTCCGCGCTTAAAAGATGATGCTGCAACTCCGACCCGGCGCGCTTTACGCTGCGTTCGACCGCTTCCCCTCGCGTAAAGGCGCGGCGATCCATATTGACCGGTTCGCCCGCACGCTGTTCGCAGCATCGGGGGGCGGACTGCTGTACGTGCTCGGCGACGACGAGTTGCCCGTCTACCAGCGCGAGGAGAATGTCGAGATCGTGCGCTTCAGCCAGCCCGTGGCCAATCTGCTTGAGCGCGCCATGGCCTTCGGCCGGCGGCTCGACGCGCTGTTAGACGAAGCCGCGGAGGGGTTGCGCCTCTGTCACTTTCGCGATCCTTGGAGTGGCACGGCCATCCTCGCGCGCCCGCACAATTATGCCACCGTATATGAAGTCAACGGGCTGCCCTCCATCGAGTTGCCACACACTTACCGAGGGCTTGCGCCCAGCACGCTGGCGAAACTCCGGGCGCGCGAGCACTACTGCCTGCACGCGGCCGATCATATCGTCACGCCGGCGCAGACCATCGCGGCGCGCGTCAGCGCCTACGGCGTGCCCGCAGAAAAGATCACGGTTATACCGAACGGCGCGGACTTGTCGCCGGCCGTGCCGCCGCCCGCCGACGCACCCGCGCGCTACCTGCTCTACTTCGGCGCGCTGCAACCGTGGCAAGGCGTGGACACATTACTGCGGGCCTTCGCGCGGCTCGCAGACTTCACAGACCTGCGCCTCGTCATCTGCGCGTCGAACTACACGAACCGCGCACGCCTGTTGCTGCGGCTCGCGGAGCGCTTGGAGATCGCGCCGCGCGTCGTCTGGCACTTCGCTTTGGGCGAAGCGGAGCTTGCGCCCTGGCGGGCGCACGCGCTGTTGTCGGTCGCGCCGCTCACGGAATGCGCACGCAACGTCGAGCAGGGCTGCGCGCCGCTGAAGATTCTGGAATCAATGGCCGCGGGCGTGCCCGTCGTCGCCTCCGATCTGCCGGCGGTGCGCGAGTTGTTGGTGGACGGCGAGCAGGGGCGCCTCGTACACCCGGAGCGCCCCGGCGAACTGGCCCGCGCCATCCGCGTGCTACTCCAGCACCCGAACCTGTTGCGCGTCATGGGCGCGCGGGCGCGGCAACGGATCGCGCGCGACTTCACCTGGGCGCACGCGACCACGCGGCTGGCCGAGCTTTACCGCGCGCTCGCGCCTGCGCCAGAGAAACTTGAGCCGGCCGCGCGGCCTTAAAGATTTCCGCGCGCGCGGACACGCGGGCGTGTACAATCCCCCCGCCGTCCGCTCGTCGATCCAAACCATAGGAAACACCGCCGTGAACGCTTACGCAGCCTACCGGGCTTTGACCGCGGAACAGAAACAGATACTCAGGACGAAACAGATCGCGGGCGCGCACACGCCGAGCGAATGGCTCGCGCTGCTCGCGCCGGTCGCGGCCTACGACCAGAGCGGCGACAAGTTGCGCAAGGTCGGCTGTATCCTACTGGTCATCTCCGTCTTCGCTTTATTCGCCTCCCTCTTTCTGCTGGGCATGGTCCCGTTGCTTGGCGTGCCGCTGCTCGCCCTCTCGTTGGCGGTCCTGATCACGACCGCGCTCATCTACATGACCACCTCGAAGTTGGACGTGAAGATCGATCTTAACAAGTTCGTGTTGCCGGTACTCGCGATCCTCCGCGAAGACGCCGCGCCGGGACGGGCCCTGCGCCTCGCGCTCGACATGCGCGGCAGCACCGCCCAAGAGAAGCAGGTTAGCCAGAGCCAGCCCTACGCCGCCGGCGCGTACCACAAGGTCGTGGCCACTTTCTACCAAGGTCCCTGGATGAGCGGCGACGTGGCGCTGGCGGACGGCTCGCGCCTGAGCTGGCGGATCGTGGACGCGGTGCGCGAGTTGAAGAAGACGAAGCGCAACGCGCGCGGTAAGACCAAGACCAAGACCAGCCACAAGCAGAAGACGCACCTCTACGTGCAACTCGGGCTACCCGACAGCCGGTACGTCGTGCCGCCCGGCCCCGCCGCCGAATCGAAAGACAAGCTCGAAGTTACGCCGGGCGAGAAGCGCCATACGGTGAAGCTGCATCGCGTCGTCGAGACGCGCGAACTGGCGACGCCCGAGCCGCAACAACTGCTTGATCTGATCGCCGCCGCGTTCAGCCGGGCCACGCCGGCCAAGGGTAAATAAATGACGAACACTTGCCTGTGCAAGCGCGGCTTTTTCGTGCTGCGCGACTGCGGCCAACCCGCCGAGAAACCTTGCGAGCGCTGCGTGCGCCCCACCTGCCGCGAGCACCTCTCGCCGCGCACAGACTTGCGCCTGTGCGTCGAGTGTGCCGCACGCGAACAGGACGCGGCCACCGACAACATCAACGACCGCGACTGGCCTTATGATTATCGCCGGCGCTACTACACAGATGACCGCTACACGCCAATCTATTTAGGGTCTGATACGGGCACGGCCTTCGACGATTACGATTACCGCTCGTTCGACCGCGCCGTGGGCGACGATCAGATCGAAGGCGACTTTGCGGGCGCGGGCGCGGGCGGCAGCTTCTACGACAGTTGATGAGCGCCATCATCCGCCCCCTGTGGCTCACAGAGAACTACCCGCCGAATCGCGGCGGCATGGCCCAGTCGTGCGACCGCATCGTGCGTGCGCTGCGGGCCGCGGGCGTCGCGCTCGACGTGGCCCACCTTAGCGCGCGGCACGCCGCCTGGCGCGTCGAGCCGAGGCGCAACGGCCGCGATCTCATCTGCCCGGTCGGCGAAGACCCGGCCCACGCCTTAAATCGCCTCTGGAGCGAACTGACGCGCGCTGCGGTCGGCCCGGCTTACACACACGTCGTCGCGTTCGGGGGCTTGCTGCCCCTGCTAGCTGGACCCGTCTACGCCGCTTGGCTCGGCGTCCCGCTCGTCACGCTCATACGCGGCAACGACTTCGACGCCGCCGTCTTCTCGCTCAAGCGCGGCGAGGTGCTGCGCGAGGCGCTGACGCGCGCGGCGCGCGTCTGTGCGGTCAGCCACGAGCATGTGCGCAAGATCGCCGCGTTGTATCCGCACACGCATGCCCTGTGGACGCCGAACGGGATAGACCTATCCGAGTGGGCGTTGACGCCGGGCGACCGCGCGCAAGGCCAAGAATGGCGGCGGGCGCACGTGCCGGCGGGGCGGCGTGTGCTCGGCATGTTCGGCCACTTGAAGCAGAAGAAGGGCGGCCTGTTCTTCCTCGACGCGCTCGCGCGGTCGGGGCACGCGGCGCGCTGCCACCTGCTCTTGGTCGGCGAGTTGGAGCCGGAGATGGGCGCGTGGCTCGCAGCCCACCGCGCCGAGATCAGTTTTACCGCGCTTCCCTTCCTCGACCGCTACGAGTTGTTGCCGTACTACGCGGCGTGCGATCTGCTCGTGATCCCTTCGTTCTACGACGGGCTGCCGAACGTCTTGGTCGAAGCGGCCGCGCTGGGTCTCCCGGCCTTGGCTTCAACCACCGGCGGCATGGCTGATGTACTCGTGGACGGAGAGCACGCCTTCCTTTTCCACCCCGGCGACTCGCACGGCTGCCGCCGGGCCATCGCGCGTGCTGCCGCCAGCGCGGATCGAGAACTGCTGCGCCTCGGTGCGAATTGCCGCGCGCTCGCCCGCTCCGTCTTCGATCACCGCGCGGAAGCGGAGCGGTATCTGTCGGTCTTACGCGAGACGCTTGCGCCGCCCGCCGCGCCGGCTGATGTCGGCGCGTGGCAATCGGTGAGTTGACGCCTGAAGCCTTTGTGCGGCGCTCGTAACTTTCATGCAGGAGAGACAAACAATCATGCTCACGCTAAGCACGAACGCCCGCGCGCACATGCGCGGCTGGCTGCTACTACTGCTCGCGCTGTCGCTGGGCGCTTGCGGCGGGCGCGGCAATGCTCCGGCAGGCAATGCCGGCGGCAGCGCGCCTGCGGCGGACGCCGCCGGCTGGGCCGAGAAGATCAAGATCAAGACGCCTGATGATCAGACGTTGGTCGAGTTCAAGCAGCGCGGCGAGGAGCTAAAGATCGAGTTCAGCACGGGCGGGCGGATGCAGGTCTTGCGCGGCGCACCGAACGAGAAGGACAAGCGCAAGTATGAGCTTGAGGGCGGCGGCCTCGTGGCCGAAGTCAAGCCCGGCGATGAAGGCTTCAAGGTGCGCACGCCCGACGGCCGCTTGCTCTGGAAGGTCAAGACCGCGGCCGACAAGATCAAGATCAGCGACAACGAGGAGAATCAGAATCCGTTCGAGTTGAAGCTCAAGGAGGACGACCGCGTCAAAGTAGGGCGCAACGAGACGGCGCTGGGCGAGGTCAAGTTTTACCGCGACCGGCAGAAGGTTAAGGTCAAGGACGCGGGCGAGCAGGAGTTGTACGACAGCAACACGGATCAGTATTCGGCGGCCTACGGCGTGCTGCTGATGCAGCAAATCCCCGAACAGGTGCGCTACATCATCATGGCCGAATTGCTCGCGCGCAAACTGTAGCCGCTATGATCCTCTACTACGCGATGGGCGGCGGACTGGGCCACCTGACGCGCGCACGCGCCATCCTGCACACGCTCGGACTGACGCACGCCGCGCTGGTCCTGACCGCCTCCGACTACGCGGACGACCGGCGCGTCACCGGCGACTTACGCGTAATCAAAGCGCCCGCCGCCCTCGCGCTTGATCTGCCCGCATACAGGCTCTGGCTCATGCGCCTGCTGGCTCGACTCCGCCCCACGGCCCTCTACCTCGACACCTTCCCCGCCGGCATCTGCGGCGAGTTGTGCGACTTCCCGCCCGTCACCGACTTGCCCGTCCACTACGTCGCGCGCCTGTTGCAGTGGCCTGCGTACGAGCGGCTGTTGGCGGGCCGCCGCCCGCCGCGCTTCGCCGCAACGCACGTGCTTGAGCCGCTCGCGCCGGCGCACGCGGCATTCGTCGCGCGGCAATCCGTCAAGCATGCGCCCCTGACGCTCGTCGATCCGCCGCGCCCTGACGACGAGGCTGCGCGCGGGCGGTTCGCACTGCTGACCCGCGCGGCAGGCCCCGTCTGGCTGATCGCCCATTCCGCCCCTGCGGCCGAAGTCGCTGAACTGCTCGCTTACGCGGAAGAGTTGCGCCGCCTCGAACAGCCGGGGGCACAGCTCATCCTGCTCGCACGCGACGTGCCACCCGCTCTGCCCGCGCACATCGTACACTTCGACTGCTACCCGGCCGCGCCGCTGTTCGCACGGGCCGCGCGCGTCGTCAGCGCCTGCGGCTTCAACGTCATGCGCGAGATGCGCCGGCACCGCGCCAAGCACCGCTTCATGCCCTTCCCGCGCCGCTTCGACGATCAGTTCGCCCGCGCCGCACGCGCGCTGCACGAGCATCCTTGAGCGGGTCGGATAGGCTCGGCGCGGGCGCCGCCGTCAGCATCATGTCCAACGGCGGCTTCGACGGCATCCACGACAAGTTGCTTGCCGCGTTGCGCAGTTAAGCCGCTTCAGCACAGCCGTTCGTACCGCAGCGTACAATTTTATTTGCAGATGAAGTCACTTGATTGACACATCCTCGCAATTTCATGCGTGCAGAGTAGGGCGCACTACGAGCGTTTTCGGTTTTCAAGGGGAGGGACGTGATGAAGGCTCTATGCTGGTACGGGACGAACGATGTGCGGGTCGAGACAGTGCCTGACCCACAGATACTCAATCCGCGCGATGCCATCGTGAAGATCACTGCGACGGCGATCTGCGGCTCTGACTTGCACCTGCTCGACGGTTTCATGCCGACGATGGAGAAGGGCGACATTCTCGGCCACGAGCCGATGGGCGTGGTCGCCGAAGTCGGCGAAGAAGTGAAGAACCTGAAGGTGGGCGACCGCGTGGTGGTGCCATTCACCATCGCTTGCGGCGCATGCTTCTTCTGCAAAAAAGAGTTATGGTCGTTGTGCGATAACTCGAACCCGAACGCGGAAATGGCCAAGGCCGTGATGGGCCAATCGCCATCGGGTCTGTTCGGCTATTCGCACATGCTTGGCGGATATGCCGGCGGGCAAGCGGAGTACCTGCGCGTGCCTTTCGCCGATGTCGGCCCGCTCAAGATCGAGAACGACTCGCTCACGGACGAGCAGGTCTTATTCCTCTCCGACATCTTCCCGACCGGCTACATGGCAGCGGAGAACGCGCAGATCGAAGATGGCGACACAGTGGCGATCTGGGGTTGCGGCCCCGTCGGGCAGTTCGCCATCAAGAGCGCGTGGATGCTCGGCGCGGGGCGCGTGATCGCGCTTGACGGAGTGCCGGAGCGTTTGACGATGGCGGCGGAACAAGGTAAGGCCGAGATCATTGATGTGACGAAAGAGAAGGTCTATGACCGTCTGATGGAGATGACGGGCGGGCGCGGTCCCGATAGCTGCATTGACGCGGTCGGCACAGAGGCGCACGGCAGCGGCTCGATTGACGCCGTGATTGACAAGGCGAAGGCGGCGGTGATGCTCGGCACGGATCGGCCGCACGTGCTGCGCGAGGTGATGATGTGTTGCCGCAAGGGTGGCACGCTTTCGATCCCCGGCGTCTATATCGGTTTCTTAGACAAGATTCCGTTCGGCGCGGCGATGAACAAAGGGTTGACGATCAAGATGGGCCAGACGCACATGCACCGCTACATGAAGCCGCTGCTCGCGCGCATCGAAGCGGGCGAG
>JBBQGM010000122.1:0-8272 GCA_038322995.1 Pyrinomonadales bacterium | reverse complement strand
ATGCACGGGGCAGACGCGCTTCGCGGACGACATCGTGCTGCCGCGTATGCTCTACGCCAAGTTGCTGCGCTCGCATGAGCCGCACGCGATCATTAAATGCATTGACACGGCGAAGGCACGCGCGCTGCCCGGCGTCTATGCCGTCATTACGGGCCAAGACTTGCCGCAGTCTTACGGCATCCTGCCGGTCAGTCAGGACGAGCATGCGCTCTGCATCGACCGCGTGCGCTTCATCGGCGACCCCGTCGCGGCCGTCGCGGCGATTGACGAGGACACGGCGTTCGAGGCGATGAACTTGATCGAGGTCGAGTATGAACGCTTGCAGACGATCACGAGCATCGAAGAGGCGTGCCTGATCGACGAGCCGCGCATACACGACTACGGCGACACAGGCAACATACACAAGCAGGTACACTTGGAGTTCGGCGAACTTGATGAAGGTTTCGCTGAAGCTGATCTCGTCCGCGAAGATATTTTCTTCTACGAAGGCAACACGCACCTGCCGATGGAGCAGCACGCGGCCGTCGCGCACTATGACGCGGACAACAAGCTCACGCTGTGGAGTTCGACGCAGACGCCGCACTACGTCCATCGCGCGCTGGCCAAAGTCTTGGGCTTGCCCGCCGCGCACATCCGCGTCATCGCCACGCCGAACGGCGGCGGCTTCGGCGGCAAGAGCGATCCGTTCAACCACGAGGTCGCCGTCTGCAAGCTCTCGATGCTGACGGGCCGGCCCGTCAAGGTTACGCTCACGCGCGAGGAAGTTTTCTATTGTCATCGCGGTCGCCATCCTGTGTTGATGAAAGTCAAAACCGGCGTGAAGCGCGATGGCGCGATCACCGCGATGGATTTTCAGTCGTTCCTCGACGGCGGCGCATATGGCTCTTACGGCGTCGCGTCCACGTTCTACACAGGCGCGCTGCAAACGGTGACTTATGACGTGCCGCGCTATCGCTTTCGCGGTCTGCGTGCGTTCACGAACAAGCCGCCGTGCGGCCCCAAACGCGGGCACGGCACACCGCAACCACGCTTCGCGCTCGAAATCCAACTCGACAAGATCGCCGACGAGCTAAAACTCGATCCGGCTGAGATGCGCCTCAAACATCTCGTCAAGCCCGACTCGCTGACGGCGAACTATCTGCGCATCGGCACGATGGGTCTCGGCCAGTGCATCAAGAAGATCGTCGCCGGTTCGGACTGGAAAAATAAATATAAGAAACTGCCTTACGGGCAAGGCGTCGGCATCGCGTGCAGCAGTTACATCTGCGGCGCGGGGCTGCCGATCTACTGGAACAACATGCCGCACAGCGGCGTGCAGCTTGGGCTGGACAGACAGGGCGGCGTGCGCGTGCAGTGCGGCTCGACCGACATCGGGCAAGGCTCTGATTCCGTTCTCGCCTACGTCGTCGCCGAAGTCCTCGGCATTGATCCGTTCGACATCCGCGTGTTAACCGCCGACACCGATCTCACGCCCGTCGATCTCGGCAGCTATTCGAGCCGCGTTACCTTGATGACCGGCAACGCCGCGCTGCAAGCGGCCGAACGTGCGCGCGAACTGCTTGCTATCGCCGTCGCGGAAAAACTCGGTGCGCCGATTGAAAATCTCGCGTTCGCCGAGCGGCGCGTGTTCGACGTGGAGAACACGGAGATCGGCGTGACGTTCGCCGAAGCTGTCGTGCTGGCCGAAGCGAAGTACGGCACCATCGGCACGGTCGGCTCGTACACGCCGCCGCGCTCGCCAGGGCGTTTCAAAGGCGCGGGCGTCGGCCCATCACCCGCTTACAGTTATTCGGCCGCCATCGCCGAAGTTGACGTTGACCCAAGCACCGGCTTCGTCACCGTCCCGCGCATCTGGATCGGGCACGACATCGGCCAATCAATCAATCCGATGCTCGTCATGGGCCAGGTCGAAGGCGGCGTCTATATGGGCTTGGGCGAAGCGTTGATGGAAGAGATGACGTATCGCGCCAACCGCAACGTCGTGCATAAATTTCCGTCGCTCCTTGAATACAAGAGTCCGACGACGTTGGAGATGTGCGACGTGATCACGTACCTCGTCGAAGACGCCGACCCGAACGGCCCGTTCGGCGCGAAGGAAGTCGGGCAAGGGCCGCTCCTGCCCGTCATGCCCGCCATCGCCAACGCCGTCTTCGACGCCATCGGCGTCCGCATAGACGAAGTGCCGATCACACCCGAAAAAGTCATGGCTGCACTCAAAGCCAAAGCGCAGGGCAAAGATGCGCGCTACGGCCCGAAGTCCGTGCCTGAGATTGAATGGCCCGCGCCCTTGAAGGTACTCACGCCCGCCGAAGGCGGCGACGGCAAAGAGTTGCCGCGCGTAGCGGTGCATTCGTAGCAGGAAGTTATGAGCGACCCAGCAACCCATAGACCATTCGTTTTCTCCGTAGTTGAAGACGACGGCGAAAATGTGACTATCGAAATCTCGGAGGAAGATTATCAACTCGACCTAGCGACTGGGATTGATGAAGATGCCACGCTCAAACCCGGCCGCTACAAGATGAAGCGCGGCGGCTTCCTTGCAAGACACCCTGAGGTGAAAATTAAGGATGCGAGGGCACCTAACACAGTTGCCGCCGTTGAAGGCGATAGTGACAAGCAGACACCGAATGGGGCGGCGCATTCATGAAAGGCCGAGTGTTTAGTAAATGCATCTATTGTGGTCTTGAACTAGCACTGAGCCGAGAACATCCTCTGCCTCGCTGCCTAGGTAATTTTCGAGGTTATGAAACGCTAGACGATAGAGTTTGTGCTGCTTGCAATAATAGTTTCAAGCAAATCGAAGAGCAATTCTGCCGCAGCAGCCCTGAAGCTTTCTTCAGAGAAAGATTAGCTATCAAAGGGCGGAAGAGAGGCGAGAAAGTATCGCCCTTTCACCGGGGGAGCGCAGGCGCACCTCCGCTAATGATGAAAGGGAAAGTTCCCGGTGAGGATTTTGAAATCCTTTGGAAGTTTAATCCGGGAACCGGCAACATTGACTACATGCGCCAACTCATTCTTTTCACCGAAAAGGGTGATATAGAGATCATCGTCATTCCTGACGATATGAAAGTCCCAGAGCAACTCCAAGAAAAGGTTAAGGAAGCAGGTGAGAAGCTAGGAGTAAAGCGATTTAAGGAAGCACGTATTTTTGCCCCCGAATCCGAAATCGATCTGCTCAACTACTTGCTGTCTAATTTACAGCATGATAGTAAGATCGAGTGGAGCAAGTCGCCTGAAAAAGGGACAGTACCTACAGAAACAACTGTTACTGTAACAAGCAGGTACTTTCGTGCGTTGGCTAAAATTGGCTTCCATTACTTCCTCAAGCAAATGGATCGATTTCACGGTTCTGAAGAAATCTTTGCTGATATTCGGGACTTTATAACGCAAGGCAAGATCGGTGCTGTGGACAAATTTGTTCAATCTAGCGCGGCTCAGATTTCGACTGAAGTAGCTAATGGCAAGCGGCCTGAAAATTATTGCCACCTTCTCGTGGCCGGAGTTAATCATAAATGGCTCATCTCTAAGCTTCAGTTCTTTCTCGGCCCTGATTTCTTAGCTCCTGTTTATGTAATCAAGGTCGGAGAGAATCCATCACCAATTTATTATAGAGAAGTTCACTCTCATGCGTTCGTTTATTATGAGAATGGGCCACAAGATGGCTACGATGGAATCGTATTAGCTGGCAATTAGAGGGCATAATCTATGATGCGACTTCCGAAATTTACTTATCGCGTGCCGCGCACGGTGGCGGACGCGGTGAAGATGATGGGCGACGCGGGGCCAGCGGGGCAGTTCGTCGCGGGTGGGACGGATTTGTATCCGAACATGAAGCGGCGGCAGCAGACGCCGGGCACGGTCATCTCGGTGACGCGGTTGCCGGAGTTGCATGAGATCGTGGGCGATGGTCAGACGGGCGTGCGGATCGGCGCGGCCGTGTCGCTGACGGATGTGTGCGAGAGCGAGTTGATCAAGCGCGATTACCCGATGGTGGCGGCGGCGGCGCGAACGATCTCGACGCCGGTGTTGCGCAACATGGGGACGATTGGCGGCAACTTGTTGTTGGACACGCGCTGCAACTATTACGATCAGAATTACGAGTGGCGTAAGGGCATCAACTTTTGTCTGAAGAAGGATGGCGACGTTTGTTGGGTCGCGCCGGGTTCGGCGAAATGTTGGGCGGTGCAGTCGGCCGATCTCGTGCCGTTAATGGTGGCGCTGGGCGCGCGGGTGCGGTTCGCTTCGACCTTGGGTGAGCGCACAGTTGATGCGGCGGGACTGTATAACAACGATGGCATTGATTATCTGCACAAGCGGCCCGACGAGTTGCTGGTGGATGTGCAACTGCCGGCGCGTAACGGGTGGCGCGCGACTTATAAGAAATTGCGGCGGCGCGGTGCGTTCGACTTCCCCGTGCTGGGCGTCGCCATACGCCTCGACGTGGGCGACGATGGCGCGGTCAAAGATGCGAAGGTCATCCTCGGCGGCATCGCGCCCGCGCCGATGGAGGTGCAAGAAGCCGCTGATGCGCTGGTTGGTGGGCCGCTCGATCAAGAACGCATGCAGGCGGCGGCCGAAGCGTGCTATGCGAAAGCGCGCCCGCTCGACAACACTGACTTCGTGATGAACTGGCGCAAGCAGATGGCGCGGCCTTACGTCATGCGTGCGCTCGAAGAATTGAAGGAAGAGTAGGCAGTAGGCGGTAGGCAGTTAAAACAAAACTACTCTGACTGCCTACTGCCTACTGCCTACTGCCTACTGCCTACTGTTTATGATCGCTGCTATCCTATTGGCCGCCGGGCGTTCGCGGCGGATGGGCGCGTTCAAGCCGTTGCTGCCGTTCGGGGCGTGGACGGTGGTTGAGACTTGCGTTGATAATTTAATGACGGGTGGAGTGAGCGAGATCGTCGTGGTCGTCGGGCATCGCGGCGACGAAGTGTGTGCGCAGCTTGCGCATCGGCCGTTGCGCTTCGCCGTGAACGAAGCGGCCGGGAGTGAGATGTCGGTCTCCATTGCGCGCGGTGTGGAGCAAGTGTCAGAAGGGGCGCAGGCAGTCTTGCTTGCACTGGTTGATCAACCGGCCGTCACGCCAGAGGTCATCCGTTGTGTGCTTGAGGCGCATGCGCAGACGGGCGCACGGCTCGTCGTGCCGGAGTATGAAGGGCGCGGCGGTCATCCGGTGCTGATCGATCTCGCGTACCGCGCCGAGTTGTTGCATTTAGACCCGGCGCGCGGACTGCGCGCGTTGTTCGAGCGGCACAGGACGGAAGTGCGGCGTGTGCCGGTTTCGTCCGCTTACATCAGGCGCGACATGGACACTTGGGCCGATTACTGCGCACTGTATGAAGAGATTTTCCATGCGCCGCCCCCATTAACGCAGCCGGCACAGTCAGGCTGACCCAAACTGCCGTCCGACTTCCGTCCAACGCTTGCTCGGATGCGCACATCAAAGTACCGGCATGAGGTCTATTGTCGTTATGCTGCCCGCCCCGTCATGTGCGCCGGATGAGCGGATTCGTTGGACGCGCACGAAGGAGTAATTTATGTTGAAGCAACTCCCCCGTCTGCTGCTCACGCTCGCCCTCGCGCTGATCGTTGTCGGCACGCAAAGTTCTGCGCCCGTGACGGCGCAAAATGGGCCGTTGAACTTCTCTCTGCGCACGGTGGATGGCGGCGGCGTCACGTCCGAGATGCTGCGCGGCGATGTGATCGTGCTGGCGTTCGGCGCGTCCTGGCTGCCGCTCTCGCGCACGCAGGTGCAAGGCGTGCAGAAACTCGCCGACGAGTATGCCGCCCGCGACGTGCGCGTCTACTGGGTGAGCACAGATTCCGAGTCGCCGAAGTCGAAGAACTATGCGACGGACGGACAACTGCGCGACTTCGCGCGGCGCAACGGGCTGAAGGTCGCGGTCTTGCGCGACCCCGACGGCGAACTGTTCAAGCGCATGGGCGTGGAGCGCAATCAGTTGCCGGCCATCGTCATCCTCGACAAGGAAGGCAACGTCGCGGGCGCGCCTATCGGTGGGTTCGATCCTGAAGGCAACCTCGTCGCGCAACTCGCGCCACGCCTCAACAAGCTGTTGTAAACGTCGGCAGAAATGCTGAACGATGAACGCGGAACGATGAACTTTTCATTCATCGTTCCGCGTTCTGCCTTCTGCGTGCCTTCGTGTCTTGGTGGTTAACGTTTCATCATCCGCTAAATTTTCACGCTCAATTCATACACCAACCGGACGGGCAAACCGACGACGTTCCAGTAATCGCCGTCAATCGCTGCGATGAAGAGCGCGCCTTGTCCCTGCACAGCGTACGCGCCTGCTTTGTCGGCCGGCTCACCCGTCGCAATGTACCAGTCAACCTCCGCATCCGTCATCGGCGCGAAGCGGACGCGCGTGCGCTCATGCGCGACGATTGCTCCCTTCGTCTCAGCGCGCACAAGCGCGACGCCGGTTAAGACCTCGTGCCAGCGGCCGCGCAGACGGCGCAACATGCGGCGTGCGTCCGCCTCGTCGCGCGGCTTGCCGAGTATCTCACCGTCCACGACGACGACCGTGTCCGCGCCCAGCACCAAGCCGAACAGCCGCCGCGCCGCCACTGTCTCAGCCTTCGCCCGTGCCAGCCGCTCGACGTAGCGCGTCGCCGTTTCGCCCGTGCGCAACGTCTCGTCCACATCTGCCGCTTCGCTCGCAAACGGCCAGTTGATCGCGCGCAGGATGTCCGCGCGCCGCGGACTACTCGATGCCAGCACGAGCATCTCGCGCGCCTGCGGCTGTAACGCCTGCTGACCTGCCGCTTGTGACGCTCGCTCGTTTTCCATTACACTCCCCGACGGAATTTTAGATTTGCGATTGTTGATTTGCGATTGCTGACCACGCGGCGGCAATTTTACGCTCCAAATCAAAAACCGGAAATCCAAAATCGCAAATTCATGGACGATCTGTTCCGTGTACTGCCTGAGTTATTGCGTGCGGCCGGCGAGGCGGAAGAGGTCGCGGAAGCGGCGGCGTTGGCCGCGTGGCGGCGCGTCGCGGGCGAGCAGTTGCGCGGGCAGGCCGTGCCGTTCCGGCTCTATCGCAAGACGCTCACGGTGGCCGTCGCCGACGCGACGTGGCAGAAACAACTGGGCCAGATGAGCGGGCAATTGCTCTTTCGGCTTAACTCGCTGCTTGGGCTGCCGCTCGTCACCTACATCGAGTTCCGCGTCGATCCACAGACAGTGCGCATCGAGCGTGCGCGCCTACGTGAGCGCGTGGTTGATCTGGTGACGCAGGAACAACGCGCGCTCGCACAAGCCCGCGCCGTCCAAGCGGCGGCCGGCGCTATTCACGATGAAGACCTGCGCCGCCGCTTCCTGCTCGCCGCCGGCAGCTACATGGACGCGCAGGAGAAGAAGTAGGCAGTAGGCGGTAAGCGGTAGGCAGTTAAGACAAACTGCTTTTTACTGCCATCTGCCTACAGCCTACAGCCTACTAACTTATGCCAATCACTGAAGCCGACATAGACAAGATCGCTCAGCTAGCGCATCTGGACATCACACCTGAAGAGCGCAGCGCGCTGACGCCGCAACTCGCTTCAATCGTCGCCTACGTCGAGCAGTTGAATGAACTGGACACGAGCGCGGTCGAACCCGCCATGGGCGGACTCACACCCGAAGGCGAGCGCACCGCCGCCATGCGCGACGATACCCCGCGCCCTTCGCTCGGACAACAACTCGCGCTTGCGGAAGCGCCCGACCCGGCCGCCGGCCATTTCCGCGTGCCGAAAGTCTTGTAACGCAGAGAGGTCAGAGGCTAGAGGTCAGAGGTTAGTCAGAACGATAGACTAACTTTTGCCTCTGACCTCTGGCCTCCGATCTCTGACCTCTGGCCTCCGATCTCTGACCTCTATGTTTGTCGAAAACACTATCGAACGAATACAGGCGCGGCGCAGGGATGGCGTGCGCGCGGGTGACATTGTCGAGACGGCCGTGAGCGCGGCCGAGTCGTTGCATGAGACGCTGAATGCGTTTCTGCAAATTGATCGGGCGGGAGCTTTGCGGCGCGCGGCGGAGTTGGACGAAAGCGGCCCTGCGGAAGCGGCGGGCGCGCTGGCCGGCGTGCCAGTGGCGATCAAGGACAACATCTGTGTGCGCGGCTTACAGACCTCGTGCGGCTCTGCAATCCTCGGCGCGTATCAGCCGCCATATGACGCGACCGTGATCGCGCGGCTGCGCGGGGCGGGCGCGGTCATTATCGGCA
This sequence comes from Pyrinomonadales bacterium, assembly GCA_038322995.1. Lineage (GTDB taxonomy): Bacteria > Acidobacteriota > Blastocatellia > Pyrinomonadales > Pyrinomonadaceae > QHXQ01. The sequence goes on along the minus strand of JBBQGM010000122.1, from coordinate 35 downwards.
AGACAAATTGCGACGAGTTTGCGATGGGATCGTCG
>JBBQGM010000121.1:0-8323 GCA_038322995.1 Pyrinomonadales bacterium | reverse complement strand
GGCGATGGTGGGCGGCGCGGCCGTGCGGATGAGCGTCAGGAAGTGACGCCGGTAGAGGCGGATCGTGCGGTCGATCAGATCGCCCGCGCCCATCGGGGCGAGCGCGAGGCGGTCGGCGGCGAGACTCGTGCTGGTGGACATGGAAACGGCCGGCGCTTTAGACGAAAGGCAGCGAGCGAGTCGAATTCTAACACAGCGGCGCGAGCGGGCGCGCCGGCAGGCTGACTAGCAGCAGCGGCCCGTGCGCTAAAGACAAACCCACGAAGCCAGACGAAACGAACACGAAGCGGCAAGGGCCAACTTCGTGTTGGTTTCGTCTGGCTTCGTGGTTGCTGGACGGGCGCGCGTGTGTTGCTGATGGCGCGGCGCGGTTTAGTATTCGAGTGTGCCTTCGTACATCATATCGGCCACCTTGAAGCGACGATCCACCTTGAACTCTTTATTGGAGCCAAGTTCGGCGTGGAAGCGCACTTCGCCGCTATCGGGCGCGAGGAACGGCGCGCCGTCCACTTTGCGCGGGAAGATGAAGCGCGCCCCGAAGCCGTCTTTGCCGGGCTTGACGTACTCTTGCAGGAAGAGTCGCTTGCCGTCTTTGCGTTCGAGATAAGCGTCCTGCTTCAGCGTGCTCGTCTCGCCGCTGCTTAGTGCTTGCAGCACCTTGCCGCCGCTGCGCTGGTCGTTGGAATCGAACCAGACGGTGACAATGGAAATGTCCGTCGGCTGATACTCGGCGAACTTCTTCAACCCATCGGCGGCCAGCGTATTGTTGGGATTGTTGAGCACCGCCATGCGCGCCAGCGCCATGCGGATCGGCCGCGCGCTGAAGAAGCGCACATAATACTTAACGCTGATTTCCTGATTGGTCGCGCCTTCGCTACTGCGCGACGAGCCGGTGGCACCGCCGCCGCCGGGTGCGGTCGGCTGGAAGAACAGCTCCGAGGTATCGGTCTCGACTTGCGTCTGCCCCCACGGCGACTCGTTGAGCATCTTCTGGGCGTCCTTCTTCGACCACTCCGTCCACGACTTTACTTTCTTCTGGGCCGCGCCGCCGACGACGAGCGCGCCGACGAGCAACAACGCAACCGTTATCTTCTTAAACATCGAATCCTCCGTCAGCTTATGTGAATTGTTTCAGCCAGACCGGGCGCACCGGGTTAAGTAGCTGTTAATACGCGCCGGCACGGGCAAAAGGTTCACCACAGAGTTAGCGCGCAGCCCCTTGTTCACCGGCCTTAGATGCAGAGGTGGGCGGCATGGTCGTCTCAATCAAGCGGGAAATTCCGGCCGGGTCGGGCCGGCAACCGCGTTGGCTGGACGGCAGCCTAAAAAGTAACGAGGGGAGAAAGGCGCGTGGCCTTTCTCCCCTCGTTGGTTAATGGCGCAGCGCGCCGATTGGTTAGAAGTTGAAGCGGACGACCAACTGGACGAGCCGACCACCCGGATCGTTCGTCGTCGAGGTGTCGCGGTAAGCGTTACCGTTACCGTTCAACTGCCCGAAGAGCGAGCTACTAAAGGTCGGCACGGCAATCTGCCCGCCCACCGTCTGACCGACGGAAGCCGCGTCGGTCGCGTAGTCGCCGAGTTTGAAGTTGATGTTGTTGATGATGTTCAGCGCTTCGCCGCGCAGTTCAAGATTGGATTTCTCCGTGATCCTGATCTTCTTGACGATGCTCATGTCCTGCCGCAGGAAGCGCGGGCCATGGATCACGAGATTGGCGAAGCCGCAATCACCACCAAAGCGCTGGACGCAGCCGTTGGAGTTCGCCGGGGAGATGTAGCGGCCCGTGGGCGCGCCTTGCGTGAAGCCCGCGCTGTTGAAGTTGAACGCCTTGATCGTGTTCTGCGCGATGTCGTCGGGCAGCCAGAAAATCTGCCGGTTCGGCAGCTTGCGGATTTCCACCGCGTGCTGCAAGTCCTTGACCGTCAGGCCGACGAGTTGGACGTTACCCAGCAGGAGCGCCGCGCCGCTTTGCAGCCGGGTCGTGCCGTTCACTGTCCAGCCGCCGACCAGCCCGTTGACAACGCCGTTGTGCCCCGACCAGAACCTCTTGCCGTTGCCGAACGGTAGCTCGTAGATGTAGTTCAGCTTGAACCCGTTGTGAATATCGAACGGCGAGTGCGTCTTGTCGAGATTCGTGTTGCGCAGCGTGCGCGGCTGGCTGGAGGCGATAGAGCTGCTGGCGTAGAAATCATTCTCCGCCTTGCCGAAGGTGTAGCTGCCTTGCAGCAACAGCCCCGCCGACATGCGCCGCCGCACTTCAATCGTCAAGGCGTCGTACCACGTTTTGCCGTCGTTGTTGACGAGGAACGAGCCGCCGCGTATTTGCGGGTTGAGGACGATGAAGTTCGCCGGCAGACCCGCCGCAGTTGCGCGCTGAATCAACCCGTTGGCCGGGTTATTGAACAGGTTCGCGTAGGTCAACGCGTTCGGCGAGACCGGCGACAGGGTGGTCAGGAATGAGCCGTTCGTAAAGAACGACGACGTGTAGTTGGCCGCCGCTTGACTGCGCGCATCACCCACCGGAATGCTCTGGAAGAACGCCAGCGTGATCGGCAGCGGGGACGTGCCCGGCGCGCCCGTGAAGGCGAAGGTGTTGCCATTTCCAGCCGCCCGGTTTGCCGCCAAGTTCGCCTGCGCACGCAGGAACTCGTTGAAGATGCCGTTCTCGACCGTGTTGATCTCGTTCAGGTTCACCTGCCGGAAGATCTGATGCCCGCGGTTGCCGACGTAGCGGGCTTCGATCACCATGTCCTTCGTTATTTCCCGCTGAATGCCGCCCGTGAACGAAATCACGTAGGGCGTCTTCAGGTTGGGCAGGAAGGAATTGGCGGAGGCGTTGGGGCCGGCCGCAGTGGCTCCGATGCCTTCCGGTTGCAGCGGATAGACCGGCGTGGCGGCAAAGACCGGGGCCGGGATGCTGGCCGGGTTACGCAGGAGCGCGCTGCCCGCCACGAAGTTGCGCCCGGTCAGGCGGGCGGCGTCAACCGTGCCGCCGAAGTTCGAGCCGACGATGCTCGAAGACAAGTTCAAGCCGTTGCGCAGGTCGGCAATCGAGTAGCCGCCGCGAATCACGGTCTGGCCCGGATTGCCTTGCAGGCGCTTCAGGAAGCCGCTCTTGAAGTCCGGCTGATAGGCGAAGCCGACGCTCGGCAGGAAGTTGTTCTTGTCGGTGGTGTAGAAGTGCTGCCCCGCCGGCAGCGGAGTGAACTGCGTCGGCGTGCCGCCCGTTGCGAACGGATGGAAGAGCGTCGATTCCAAGCTGGTGCCCGCGCGGCCGAACAGCCCTTGGAAAGTGTTCTGCGTCAGCGACGAGTTCAGCGAGATCGGCGCGTACTGCAAGTCGTAGCGCACGCCATAGGTGAGCGTCAGGTTCGGCCGGATGCGCCACGAATCCTGCGCGAACGCGCCCATCTCCCGCTGGCGATAACGCTCGATGAAGTTCTGGTTGAACGTATAGGAATTGCCCGCTTCGTTCAACGCGGCGGTGCCGCTGATGTTGTTGATGCGGCCCGTCAGCACGCGGTAGAGTTCCTCCGCCTGCGTCGCGATGGTAGCGGCGGGGGCAAGCGGCAGTTGGGACGGCTGGAAGATCGCGTTCACCGGATCGGTGATGTCCTGCGCGAACGAAACGGTGGACACCGCGCCGCCGGGCGCTGACACGAGGAAGGCGTTAATCTGGCTGAAGTTGCCGCCGAAGCTCATGTTGTGCTGCCCGCGCACGTAGGTCAACGTGTCGCTGAACTGCTTGACCGGCGAGTTGCGGCGTTGCGGACTGTTGACGACCGTGGCGTTTTGCAGGCCGAGGCTGGCACCGGCGTTAGCAATAGCCAACGCGAAGCCGCCTTGATTCGTGAACTGGCCGGGGCTGAGTTGCGGGAAGAACAACACCGTGCCGCCTGTCAGACCGTAGCGCGCCTCGTTGACGATGCGCGACGAGATGGTCGAGCGCAGGGCCGTCACGAACGAGAAACGGTTCGAGTCCTGGCTGCCAAAGTTCGGGAAGCCGGGGAAGGCCGGGTCGGCGTTGTTCAAGAAGTCTACCGTCGATTTGAACTGCTGGTAGTTGTAGATCGTCTCGATGTGCTGATTCTTCGTGATGTTCCAGTCGGCGCGACCGGTCGGGAAGCGCCGTCTCTGCCCGCCGGGATTCGTGAAGCTGAACTGCTGCACGTTCGGGTCGCCGGTGTTGACGACTGTGCCCTTGACGGTCGTCGCGCGAATCGCCGAGAACAGGCCCGCGATGGTCGGGTCGGCCGTGCCGGTGAAAGCGGCGTTGCGCCCGTTGGCGTAGCTGAGCACGTTGAGGCTACAAGTCGCGGTCGTATTACTTGTGCGCGTGCATTGCGACGGGATCACGGTGGACGCGGTCACAGTCGCGTTGTACGTGAACGTGCCGCCTTGCGCCGCCGGCGCGATGATGTTGCGCGTGCGCAGTTGCTGCTCCGGCAAGCGATACTCTTCGTAGTCAACGAAGAAGAACAGCTTGTCGCGGTTGCGATTGTAGTTGATGAAGGGGAACAGGACGGGGCCGCCGATCTTGCCGCCGAACTGATTCAAGAGTTGCCGCGTGCGCGGCGCTTTGCTTGGATTCTTATTCGGGTTGGGCGCGAGGTCGCGGTTGTTGTAATAGAAGTTAGCATTGAGCGACGGGTTGCGGTGATACTCGAACAAGCCGCCGTGGAATTCGCTCGTGCCGCCCTTGGTCACGAACTTGATCTGCACTGCGCCTTCGCCGGAACTCTCCGCGCCCGGCGTGGAGGTCGAGATGCTCACTTCTTCAATCGCATCGACACGCGGTTGCACGAAGGTGAAGAAGCCGTCCGAACCCTTCAATAAGTTGTCTTGAATATTAACGCCATCCATCGTGATATTGAGCGCCTCTTTGGGCAACCCGTTCACGGTGGACTGGCGCGGCCGCCCCGGCGTGTTCGTGCCGGGCAACAACAGGATCAGGTCGAGCGCATTGCGCGACGCTTGCGGCAGGTCGGTGATCTGCTGCCCGGTGATCGTCTGGCCGACGGTGGCGGATTGCGTCTGCAATAGCTCGCCGCCCGCGCCGGTGATCGTCACCTGCTCGCCGATCTGACCAATTTCGAGTTGCGCCTTGACGCTCGACGGCGTGCCGGCGTTGACCACCACGCCCTTCAAGACGGTCGTCTTGAAGCCTTGCGCCGTGATCGTGACAGTGAACGTGCCGGGTGCGACCGAGGGGATAGTAAACGTGCCGTCGTCCGAAGTGGTCGCGGTCCGTTCAAAGTTAGTCGCATCGTTCTTGGAAGTGACGGTCGCGCCGCCGACAACTGCGCCGGCCGGGTCTGTCACCGCACCGTTGATCGAACCGGTGGTGGTGACCTGACCAAAGGCAAATACGCCGCCAACGACCAGAAGGACGAAGGCGACTATCGACCTGGACAAAATCTGTTTCATGGTGGAGCTCCTCCAAAGGGGTAGGTGTTTATTCGTTTGCACGAACTATTCGCTTGTGCGTTGACGGCCCGGTTTGTGGTTCCTTTTCCGAGCCAATTGCGTAAACTGGATTAGTGCGAAAATAGGAAGAGCCTTGAACAACTCGTCGAGTAGCCTGATAGGCTAAGAAGATTCTGAAGTTCCGGCAAAAAGGAATGAGCAACCTTTGTGCCAACTGCTCCGCCTAAAGTTAAGTTGTTCTGTCTGTAAAGCATCAGCCCGGCCCGGCGATGTAGCCCTGACCTTCCTTTCCATTTTTCTGGACGTGAAATTTAGATTTCTGGAAAATCTCAGCACAGGCCCCGCTGGCGCTTGGGCGCGGTAGAATTACACATGCGCTTACCTGCGGACTATTAAATGCACTATAATCTCGTGCTTCCCCTTCAATCGTTACTTGATACCACGTGTCTCGTGAACACTTCCTTCGGAGGCGTCAGAAAATGAAAAAGACTGTTGCTTTCCTCTTAGCCTTTACCATGACGGTTACAGCCGCTCTTGCCCAGACGAGCCAGCAGCAGCCGCAACCGCCCAACGAGCAGGACGAGATCGTCCGCATCACCTCAGAGCTTGTGCAGTTGGATATGGTCGTGACGGATAAAAACGATCAGGTCATTCCTGATTTGAAACTTGAAGACTTCAAAATCTATGAGAATGGCAAACGGCAGGACATAAAATTCATGGAGTTTGTCAGCGCGGACGCGGGGCCGCGCACCGAAGGCACGATCAACGTCGCGGGTGCGGCCGTCGAGCCGGACGTGATGCGCAATCTCTCACAACGCGATCTGCGCCGCGTCTTCGCCTTCGTGATTGACGACTTGACCATTCCATATGAAGATGTGATCAACGTCCGCAAGTTGCTCACCGACTTCGTCAATAACAAGATGCATGAAGGCGACTTGGTGGCCATCATTCGCGTGACGGGCGGCAAAGGACTGTTGCAGCAGCTTACTTCGGACAGGCAGTTGCTGCGCCGCGCCATCGCCGACATCACGCCCACCTTGAACGCTTACTCGGCCTTCCATAATCTCGATCCGGTCGCCGGCATCAATACCAACCCGGCGCAGGCACCGAGCGACGCGGCTCCCCTCAGCATGCCGGTGTCGTCGAGGAACGATGACATTGATGCTTCGGCAGAAGGCGTCACCAAAGGCTTGCGTTCGCTCTCCGCGCTCTCGACCGCAGGCGACGTGATCAATGGCATGAAGGCGTTGCCGGGGCGCAAGAGTCTCGTGCTGATCTCAGGCGGGCTACCGTTGATTGAAACGGGGCAGAATCAGATCACGATCAACGGCATCCCCACGAACATCGCCGAAACCCGCAGCTTGTACAGCAACGTCTCTTTCCTGCTCAGACAACTGACCGACCGGGCCAGCCGGGCCGGGGTAGTTATCAACACACTGAATATCCGCGTGCAAGGTGGCTTGAAAGGCGTGTCGGGCTTTACCGATCCGGGGAACGAGGGGCGCAGCGGACTGCTGCCGAATGCCGGCGGTGACGCCACGTTCGGGCGCTCAGCGGACTTGACCCAGTTCGACAATCAGGCGCTCGATTCATTGAGCGGTAATCTCGGCCTACAGGCGCTCTCCGGCGCGACCGGCGGCATCTCCATCACCAATACCAACAACTTCAGCGGCGGTCTCGACCGGATCATGGCCCGCAGTAGTTACTACCTGCTCGCCTACCGGCCGAGCGCGCCGTTCGACGGTAAGTTCCATAAGTTGGAGATCAAGGTTGAGCGGCCCGGCGCAAAGGTCTATGCGCGGACTGGCTTCGTCGCCACCGCCGACAAACCGCAACCAGCCTTGACCAAAGAGCAGACCATCATCAAGGCCGCGATGTCGCCGCTAGCGCGGCGCGATGTCGATCTCAACGGCACGCTGCAATATCGCTATCTACCAAGCGGGGCCGATATTGACATCAATTTACAAGTGGCCGCCAACGACCTGACCTTCACGCAGGGCGCGGACGGCAAATATCAGACGACGTTCGATGTGGTTGTCTTCCTCATCAACGATCAAGGCAAGACGCAGAGCGGGTTCAGCGAGACGGTTACCGCCAGCCTGTCGCCCGAAGAGTACAAGCGGGCGCAAGTCAGCGGCATGGGCTACACGGGGCACGTCGAACTGCCGCCCGGCAGCTATCAACTACGCGCTATCGTGCGCGCGACGGAGACGGGCCGGCTCGGCACGTTATCGAAGTACATCGAAGTGCCCGACATCGGCAACAAGCGGCTGACCATGAGTAGTCTCTTTCTCTACGCGGTCGATCCAGCGCCGGGGAGCAAGGCGAAGCCCGAACCGCTTACGGCCTTGCGCCAACTGCCGCACACGCAAGACCTGCGCTATGCCGCGATCATCTACAATCCGAAACTGAATGATGGTAAGACGCAACTGCTCGCCCACGTGATCATCAGTCGGGGCGACAAGGTGCTGTTGCAAGAAAAGGATCAACCGGTGACCGGCGCGGTGCAGAACGGCCAAGTCGCTAAGATCGGACAGTTCGGTCTGCCTAAAGCGCAACCCGGTCATTACGTGCTGACGCTGGTGGTCACCGACCCGCAGGCCAGCGAGAAAGAGCGCACCGTCGTGCGCAGTATTGATTTCAACCTCGTGGACTAAACGAGCTAAACGAGCAAGCGACAACCAAAGCGGCGGCCGCGAGCGCTTGTGTGCTCGCCGCCGCCGCTTTGGTTGTCTGCCTTGACTGCGCGCAAACGCCCAACAGTTGCTGCGGCTATAGCCGTTTGCGATTGAGTGAGACCGCCTACTGCTGGGAGCGCGGGCATCTTGCCCGCCAACGAGCCTTTAGGCGCGTCTATGGTTCGCGCTGCCGCGCTCATAGCGGGCAAGATGCCCG
>JBBQGM010000120.1:0-9085 GCA_038322995.1 Pyrinomonadales bacterium | reverse complement strand
TTGCGCCTGCTCGGTTGTCATGTAAACTTACAAGCAGACAGCAAGGCGCAGGCGCAGAGCTAAGACAATGACCAAACCGCCCCTCACTACAACCAACAAGCCGCTGCCCTTCGGCGATTTAGACCCGCTCGAATTCGAGCGTCTCTGCCTGTGGCTGGTCAGGGCGGAAGGCTATCTGCGCCCACAGCATCTCGGCGAGGCGGGCAGCGTGCAGGGGCGCGATGTGGTGGCCTACAAGGCGACTGATAGCGGTGAAGAATGTTGGTACTTCCAATGCAAACGCTACAAAAGGATCGGTGCGCCTGCTTTCAAGGAAGAAGTTGATAAGTACGATAAGCTGGCAGCGGTCAAGCCTGGCTTGCGGCCGGCGGGTATCGTCTTTGTCACCAGTGCCGTCGTGTCGGCCGCCGTGCGGGATACTGTCGCGGGCTATTGCCATGAGCGCGGTTATGCTTATGACTTCTGGGCCCGCACCGAACTTGACATGCGCGTCAAGCAATATCCGGCCATCGTGGAAGAGTTCTTCGCGGCCGGCAGAGTGCAGTTGGCGACTGCATTGCATCAACTCCCGTCGCCGCCGGGCGACTTCACCGGGCGCGCCGAAGAACTGGCCGACCTCATGACCAAACTCAACCAGGGCGGTGTGAACATCTCCGGGCTGCAAGGGCAAGGCGGCATCGGCAAGACGACGCTCGCGCTCAAGCTCGCGGAACAACTCGCGCCGCGCTACCCGGACGCGCAGTTCTATCTTGATTTGAAGGGCACGAGCAAGCAACCGCTCGCCGTCGCCGCCGCGCTGGCGCACGTCATCCGCGCTTATCACCCGAACGAGAAGTTGCCCGACGACGAAGCGGGGCTGCATGGACTCTATCGGAGCGTGCTGCACGGGCAGCGTGCGCTGTTGTTGATGGACAACGCGGCAGACGCCGCGCAGGTCGCGCCGCTCATCCCGCCCGCCGGTTGTGTGCTGCTCGTCACCTCGCGGCTGCACTTCAGGCTGGAGGGTATCTACACCAAAGACATCGACCCGTTGCCGGTTGAAGATGCGCGCAAGCTGCTGCTGACCATTGCGCCGCGCATCGACGCGCAGGCGGACGAGCTAGCGAAACTCTGCGGCGATCTCCCGCTCGCGCTGCGCCTCGCCGCCAGCGTCATCGCCGAACGCGCCGACCTCGGCGTGGCCGACTACGTGCGGCGGCTGACGGACGCACGGCAGCGGCTCAACCTGATCGAAGCTTCGCTCGGTCTGAGCTACGACTTGCTGAGCGCGGAACTGCAAGGGCGTTGGCGCACCCTCGCCGTTTTCCCGGCCACGTTCGACGCCGCCGCAGCCGCCGTCGTGTGGGCGACGGACAGGGACGCCGCGCAGGACGCGCTCGGCGAGTTGGTCAAGTACAGCTTGCTGAATTGGAACGATGCAATCGCCCGCTACAGTCTGCACGATCTTGCGCGCCTGTTTGCGGACAGCCGCATGAGCGACGACGAACGGAACGCGGGGCAGGCGCGACACGCCGCACATTATGCGGACGTGCTTGGGACGGCGCAGGAACTTTACCTGCAAGGCGGCGGAGCGATCATGCGCGGGCTGGCGTTGTTCGATGCCGAGTGGACGAACATACAGGCCGGACAGGCATGGGCCGCACGCCACGCCGGTGACGACGACACCAACGCCCGGCTGTGTGTTCGTTATCCTGACGCCGGGGCATACGTGCTCCACTTGCGCCAGCATCCACAAGAGCGAGTTGACTGGTTGCAGCAAGCTTTAGCGGCGGCACGAAAGTCCAACGACCGGCAGGGCGAAGGCAACGCGCTCGGCAACCTCGGCGTTGCTTACAAGAACTTGGGCGAGCCGCGTCGCGCCATCGAGTTCTACGAGCAGGCGTTGGTCATTCGTCGGGAGATTGGCGACCGGCGGGGCGAGGGCGTTGATCTCTGGAATATGAGTCTTGTACTCGATAAGCTTGGTGATCGGGTTCAAGCCATTGCTCATGCGGAAGCGGCGCTAAAGATTTTTGAGCAGATTGAAGACCCGAACGCCGCTAAGGTGCGCAAACAGTTGGCTGAATGGCGTGGGGAGGCGGAGTAAGGTGGGGTTAGCGTTGCTTGCGGCGCGGGGTGTAGCGGCGTTTGATGTCGGCGTGGTTGATGGTGTCGGGGAGTTTGGCGGGGAGGTCTAGTTCGTCGCCAACGAGGGCTTCCCTGTTCACGCCAGCCAAGCCGGTGGCAACCTCTGCCACCGGCAGCAACAAGGCGCAAACCTAATCTTTAAGCTGGCCCTTTAGTTGCGCCGCCCGGCGCATTGAACTATCAGCCTTCGACGACCCAAGTGTCGCCGCTGTTGATGAGTTTCTCCAGACTGCCGGGGCCGCTCTTGGCGATGGCGGCGTCGATCTGCGCGACGAGCATGTCCTCGTAAGTGTCGCGCATGACCGAGCGGAAGATGCCGACGGGCTGCGGGAATGCCGGGTACTCCATGCGCGCGAGCATGAAGGCGACCGACGGGTCGGCGAGATGTATGTCGTGGACGAGGAGATCGTTCTCGGTCAAACCCGTCTCGCCGCCCAACTGCACAACTTCCGGGTGCGCGCCGTTCATGCGGATGCCTTTGTCGCGCTCCTTGCCGAAGACCATCGGCTTATCGTGTTCCAGATAGATCATGCGGTCGGAGCGCACCGTGCGCTCGGTGAAGTATTCAAAGGCGTGGTCGTTGAAGATGTTGCAGTTCTGATAGACCTCGACGAACGAGACGCCATGATGCCGCGCCGCCGCTTGCACGGTCGCGCCCAAATGTTTGACATCCAGATCAAGCGAGCGCGCCACGAACGTGGCTTCGGAAGCGATGGCCAGCGAGACCGGATTGATCGGGTAATCGATCACGCCCATCGGCGTTGACTTCGTCTTCTTACCGAGTTCGGAGGTCGGACTATACTGCCCTTTCGTCAACCCGTAGATGCGGTTATTGAAGAGTATGTAATTGATGTCGAGGTTGCGCCGGATGGCGTGCATGAAGTGGTTGCCCCCAATGCTAAGCGCGTCGCCATCGCCGGTGATGACCCAGACGCTCAACTCCGGGTTCGCGCCCTTGATGCCGGTGGCGACGGCGGGCGCGCGGCCGTGGATGCTGTGGAAGCCGAAGGTGTTCATGTAATAAGGGAAGCGCGACGAGCAGCCGATGCCTGAGACGAACACCACCTTCTCGCGCGGAATCCCTAGCTCCGGCATCACCTTCTGCACGTTGCTCAAGATCGAATAGTCGCCGCAACCGGGACACCAGCGCACTTCCTGATCCGACGTAAAATCGGCCTTCGTCAACTTGCTCGGCGGTGGCGCAACCGCGCCCGCCACCACCGACGCCGGCTCGCTCTCCGGCGCGGCCCCGCCGCCCACGTTGCCCCCCATCCCGCTCACGTTCTCATCCGTGCCGTTCGCCCCGTGCCCGTTTGTGCCATTACTCTTTGCGTCCATTACTTAAACTCCTCAACAGTTCATCTGTTCATCTATCGTCGCCGTTTATAAATACTCTTCGACCTTCCGCTCGATCTCGCGAATCTGGAACGGGCGGCCTTTGACCTTCGAGAAGGCGACGGCGTCCACCAGAAACTTCGCGCGGATCATCGTGGCGAGTTGGCCGAGGTTCATCTCCGGGATGATGACCTTGTCGAAGCCGGCCAGCACTGCGCCCAAGTTTTGCGGGAACGGATTGAGATAACGCAGGTGCGCGCTTGAGACCGAGTGACCGGCGCGTTGCAGCCGCTCGACCGCCGTGGTGATTGCGCCGTAGGTCGAACCCCAACCAAGCACCAGCACCTTGCCCGTCGCCGCGCCGAAGATTTCGATGTCGGGAATGTCTTGCGCGACGCGGTCAACTTTCGCCTGCCGCATGCGCACCATGAACTCGTGGTTGTCGGGATCGTAAGAGACGTTGCCCGTCACGTGCTGCTTCTCGATGCCGCCGATGCGATGCTCCATGCCGGGCGTGCCCGGTATGGCGTAAGGTCGCGCCAGCGTCCGTTCGTCGCGCGCATAAGGCAGGAAGTTCGTCGGGTCGTCCGCGAGTTTCACTTCGATCTTCGGCAGGTCGGCAATCTCCGGCAGTTTCCACGGCTCCGCGCCGTTCGCGAGATAACCGTCGGAGAGATAGAAGACCGGCGTCATGTAGGTGAGCGCGATGCGCACGGCTTCGACTGCCATGGCGAAACAGTCGGCGGGCGTGGCGGGCGCAATGACGACCGCCGGGCATTCGCCGTTGCGGCCCCAGACCGCTTGAAACAGATCGGCCTGCTCGGTCTTCGTCGGCAAGCCCGTCGAGGGGCCGCCGCGTTGCACGTTGATGATGACGAGCGGCAACTCGGTCATCACCGCCAGCCCGATGGCCTCTTGCTTCAACGCGACGCCGGGGCCGGACGTGCCCGTCAGCCCGATGTGGCCTGCGAACGACGCGCCGATGGCCGCGCACACGGCCGCGATCTCGTCTTCGGCTTGAAACGTCTTGACGCCGAAATTTTTATGCCGCGCCAATTCGTGCAAGATGTCCGAGGCAGGCGTGATCGGGTACGAGCCGTAGAAGAGCGGCCGGCCGGCGAGTTGCGAGGCGGCGACGAAGCCGAGGGCCGTCGCTTCGTTGCCGGTGATCTTGCGATACTTGCCCGGCGCGATGACGGCCTTGCGCACGGTGTAGTGCGTGGTGAAAACTTCGGTCGTGTCCGCGAAGTTGTAGCCGGTCTTCAAAGCGATCTCGTTGGCGCGGGCCACTTCGGGCAGCTTCTTAAACTTCGTGTTGATCCAGGCGAGCGTCGCCTCCAGCGGCCGGTCGTACAACCAATAAAGCACGCCGAGCGCGAAGAAGTTCTTGCAGCGATCCATCTCCTTGCGCCCCAAGCCAACCTTCGCTTCTTGCAAAGCGCGCAGATTTAGCGTCGTGATCGGCAGCTTGTGCAGGCGATAGCCGTTGAGCGTATCGTCGTCGAGCGGGTTGACGGCGTAAGCGGCCTTTTTCAAGTTCTCTTTGTTGAACTCGTCCGTGTTGATGATGATCGTGCCGCCCTCTTCCAGATCGCTCAGATTAACTTTGAGCGCGGCCGGGTTCATCGCCACGAGCACGTTCGGCTGATCGCCGGGCGTGCGTATGTCCTGTGAAGAGAAGTTCAACTGAAAACCGGAGACGCCGGGCAGACTGCCGGCGGGCGCGCGAATCTCGGCGGGGAAATCGGGCAGCGTGGAGATGTCGTTGCCGAGCACGGCCGAGGTGTTCGTAAACTGAGTGCCGGTGAGTTGCATGCCGTCACCCGAATCGCCCGCGAAGCGGATGGTGACGGTCTCGACCTCTTCGTGATGCTTCTCAATCGGCGCAGGCGGCGGCATATCAATGACGGTGCTCATATATGTTTCAATGATTCCTGTCGGTTGGAGTAGCGAAGCTCCGCTTCAGGCGGGGACACTTCGGTTGTTAGCCTCACGCCCATTCTACACAGGTGCGCGCGTATGACTCAAGCGACCACTCAAAACTGAAGCGTGCGCGCCTGCCGTATTGCACTTAGCACAGAAACAAAATCCCCCAAGTGATAGAATGCGCTGGCAGCACGCAAATGAGAACGCAAGGGCCGCGACCCCGGGTTTCGTCAAGCAGTGTCTCACGTCAACACGGCACGGCTAGACGCAAGCTTATGGTCTACCGGCGGGAGGTGTTCAATATGAGCGCAACGAAGCGGCGAGTGAAGTTATTGCTATTGGTCGTGCTGCTCTGTTTGTGCGGGGGCGGGGCGGCAATGATAGTGCGCGGGCAGCAACCGCCGCAGCCAGCGCAGTCGCCGCAAAAGCAGCTGACCGGAGAGCAGTTGGCGGCGCTCGGCGAGATGCTGAAAGAGACCAACAAGCTGTTTAATCAAGCCATCAAGCTTGAAACCGCGGAGAAGTACGACGAAGCTATCCCGCTAGTTGAACGTATCCTGGTGCTGTACGAGCAGACCTACGGGCCGGACAATGAGTTCGTCGCCACGCCGCTCGTCCAAATTGCGCGGCTGTACCAGAAGAAGGATGATTATCGCCGCGCCGAACCGTATGCCCGGCGCGCGTTAGCAATTGCCGAAAAGACGCTCAAACCCGACGACGTTAACCTTACGCTCTTCCTCAGCCAAGCCGCCGCCATCGCCAACGATCTGGGCGACTATGAGCGCGCCGCCACGCTCTATGAGCGCAAGTTGGCGATCAATGAGCAGGCGAAAGAGGCAGATAATTACGACCTCGCCCTCAACCTCGTCTCGCTGGCCAATGTCTATCGCCGGCAGGCCGATTATGTGCGCGCCGAGCCGGCGTTGAAGCGCGCTCTGGCGTTGATGGAGAAGGCGGTCGGCCCCGACGATCCGAAGCTGATCGGGCCGCTTGATAATTTGGCCACGCTCTACGTGGCCAAGGCCGACCTCGACCGCGCCGCGCCGCTCCAGCGGCGCGCCCTCGCGCTGCGCGAGAAGGCGTATGGGCCGGAGCATTTCCTCTACGCCATCGGACTGATCAACGGCGCGACGATCTACCGCGAGCGCGGCGAATACGTGCGCGCTGAACAGAACTTGCAACGCGCGCTGCCCATCTTTGAAAAAGACCTCGGCGCGGACAACCCGAAACTGTCCACTCTGCTCAGTAATTTGGCCGAGTTATACGAGACCATGGGCGATTTTGAGCGCGCCGAAGCGCTGGAACAACGTGCGCTGGCGATTGATGAGAAGGTGTACGGGCTCGAGCACGTGGAGGTCGCACAGGATCGGCATAACCTCGCCAACCTTTATTTGCAACGCCGTGACCTTGAGCGCGCCGAACCGCTCTACCAAAGCGCGCTGGCGACGCGCGAAAAGTTGCTGGGGCCGGCGCACCCGGACGTGGCCATGACGCTCAGCGGTCTCGCGCTGCTCTACGATCTCAAGCACGACTACACGCGCGCCGCGCCGCTCCTGCAACGCGCGCTGGCGATCAGGGAAAAGGCGTTGGGGCCGCAGCACCCGGATGTCGCCCTCGCGCTCAACAATCTGGCCGCGCTGTATCAAGATCAGCAAGACTTCGAGCGCGCCGGCCCGCTCTACCAGCGGGCGCTGGCGATCCGCGAACGCGCGTTGGGGCCGCGCCACCCCGACACGGCCTCTGTGCTGACCAACATGGCGATCTTGTCTGAGGCTAAGGGCGCGCCGGCCCGCGCGCTCCCGCTCATCACGCGCGCCGACGACATACGCGAAGAGACGCTCGCGCTCGTTCTCACCACCGGCTCGGAGCGGCGTAAGCAACTCTACAGCGCCACGGTCGCGCCCGAAACCAACTATACCGTCTCGCTCCACCTGCACGCGCTGCCCGGCGACATGACGGCCGCGCGCCTTGCGCTCACCACCGTCCTGCGCCGCAAAGGGCGCGCCCTCGATGCGATGACCGATCAGATCAGCGCGTTGCGCCGCCGGCTCAATCCGGCCGATCAGCAACTGCTCGATCAATTATCCACCGCCCGCGCGCAACTCTCTACGCTCTTGCTGCACGGCGTCGGCACTGACGGCCCGGTCGCGCACGAGGCGGCGCGCAGCAAGTTGCAGAGCGAGATCGAGCGCCTTGAGACGCAGGTCAGCACACGCAGCGCTGAGTTTCGCGCGCAAGCGCAGACGGTCACGCTCGCCGCCGTGCAACAGGCCGTGCCCGCCGACGCGGCGCTCGTCGAGTTTGTGCTTTATCGGCCCGTGGACGCACGGGCGCAGAAACTTGCGCCCGGCCGTTACGCGGCCTACGTGCTGCAACGCAAGGGTGCGCCGCGCTGGGTTGAGTTAGGCGAAGCCGCAACTGTGGAGCAAGCGATCAGCGCGTGGCGGGCCGCGCTCGCCGATCCGCGCCGCAAGGATGTGCAACCACTCGCGCGCACGGTTGACGAGCGTATCATGCGCCCCGTCCGCGAGATGCTTGGCGACACGCGCACGCTCTTCGTCTCGCCCGACGGCGCATTGAACTTGATTCCGTTCGGCGCGCTCGTGGACGAGCAGAACCGCTATCTCGTCGAGTCTTATACGCTCACTTACCTGACGAGCGGGCGCGACCTGTTGCGCCTCGGCGTGCGGGTCGCGAGCAGACAAAGCGCGACGCTGTTTGCCGATCCGGTCTTCGACGCCGATGCCAACGTGGCGACGGCGCAGGCAGAGCCGGCCTTGAGCGTGCGCCGTTCGGCGGAGATGACGAACGCGCACTTCAATCGTCTACCCGGCACCGCCCAAGAGGCCGACGCGATCAGTGCGCTCCTATCTGCGCCACAGGTCTTTACGAAAGAACAGGCGACCGAGGCCGCGCTCAAAGGGGTGACCGGGCCGCGCATTCTGCACGTCGCCACGCACGGCTTCTTCCTAAAGAACCAGCCGGCCAGTACACAGATTGAGGCGCGCGGTCTCGCGCTCGGCAACGGCAGCAGCAGTAGCGCGCCTAAGCCAACTGCGCCGCCGGGCGAGAATCTGCTGTTGCGCTCGGGCCTCGCGTTCGCGGGCGCGAACGGGCGCGCCGGCGGCACGGGCGAGGACGGCATCCTGACCGCGCTCGAAGCCGCCGGCCTCGATCTCTGGGGCACGCAACTCGTCGTGCTCTCGGCCTGCGAGACCGGCTTGGGCGAAGTGAAGACCGGCGACGGTGTCTATGGCTTGCGGCGTGCGCTCGTGCTCGCGGGCGCGGAGAGTCAAGTGATCAGCCTGTGGCAAGTCTCCGACACTGCGACGCGCGATCTGATGGTCGGTTACTACACACGCTTGCAAGCGGGCGAAGGGCGCACGGAAGCTTTGCGCCACGTGCAACTGGCTATGATCAAAAGCAAACCGCAACGCGCGGGCACACGCGGCCAGCGCGGGCTGGGTGGAGAGCAGAACCAGAGTGTACAGTCTGAAGAGCGCAGTCACCCATTCTACTGGGCGAGTTTCATCCAGTCCGGCGCATGGCAGCGCATGGATGGCACGCCGGCTAAAGCGAAGTAAGATGGAAAAGCGGGGGGGGGGCGGGGGGGCCCCCCCCCCCGCCGGGGATGATTTTGTGGAGCCAAATGACGGCGGGCAAATTTGAATGGGGGGGGGGGGGGGGCGCGGGGGGG
>JBBQGM010000119.1:0-10029 GCA_038322995.1 Pyrinomonadales bacterium | reverse complement strand
GTGCCGTCGGTCGCTGTCAGCGTGCCGTCATTGGGATTCAGGCGCAGATTTTGCTGGGTGTTGCTAACCACGCGAATGCGGTCGGGCACGGGATTGAAGTCAAAGCCAAACTCGACGCCATTCAATGAGAACGCGCCCGCGTTGCCGACCGGCGTCGCCGCGCCGGTGGTCGGGTTAATGATGTAGAGGCGACTGGTGCTGCCGAGCGCGAAGAGTTGGCCGGTAGCGGGGCGAAAATCTATGCCGAGGATAATTTCGCCGCCCTGCAAGCCGGTGATCGGCACATTAAGAATCAGCGTGGCGGGCGTCGCACTGCTAAAAGTCACGAGGTTGTTGCTCGTGGTCACGCCATAAATGATCGTAGTGGTTTGCGCAGCAGCCTCGCGCGAGGCCGAGAAGGCAAGACCGAGGACTATCACGGCCATGCCAGAGAGAACGAGACGAGAAAGACCTTTCATATAACCTCCTGAAAACTTAAAGTCAGTGCGGCGGCAGATTGGGACATGGGTTGTCCTTATAGCTAGCGCGCCCGATACCCGAAAGAACGTGGCACCGAGAGAAACTTAGGAGCAACTTCACCTCTCGCGCCAGCCGTGCGTACAAGTTGCGCCTACGCAGATACAATGCCTGTGCGTGCAAAAACGCGTGACTGCTATCGTTGGAATGGGAAACGGCCGGTGGCACAACCACAATATGCCAGATGCGCTTGCGGGGTCAAATTAGCGCAAGCATTACCTGGCCGCACGCTAAAGGGGCCGCCGCGTGTCTAGGTTGACATGCGGTGGCCCCTGCGCTTGTACCGGCGCGGTTAGTTCTTGGTCGCGCTTGATAGCAACTTGCCCGTGCGCGTCTCCTTGGTGGTGCTTGTGGGAGCGGTGAAACTGGCTCCGCCGGGCAGGGCTTCGACGTTGATGAAGAAACGGTAGCTGCCGCCCGTCTGCACACCGAGCAGAAAATGTACGTTGATGCCTGCGCCCTGCACAAGCGGTTGCCCTAGCGTGACGATGCCCGCCGAGAGCGACGAGTTATAGCCCCCGCCGTTCGGCTGGCTAGGCGGTTCTTCCAACAGCGTGTTCTGCACGGACGCCGTGCCGCCGCCAGTGAGATTGATCACTATATCGCCGGAGCTAAGGGCCCGCAGGTCGGCTGTGCCGGCGGGCGGGCGGAACGTCGTGATGTCCACAATGCGGAAGCGTAAGCGCGTGACGTTGCCGCCTGTGTTGTTGGTGAAGCGGCGACGGATGTCGAGCGTGCCGAGCGAGCAGTTCAGCCCACCGCAATTGTTTGGCGTCGAATCGCGCACGCGGTTGGGCGATGCGGTGCTGACCGCGCCCGGATCAACCAGCGACGATTTGATCGTCGCGTTGCGTTGCACGGGACTGGATAAGTTCTCCGGCCCCGGCGCACCGAGATGCTCACCGGCGTTGCCTACGCAGGTTGCCGAGCCGCCGATGGTGGCGCAAGTAGCATTGGTGTCAACGATGAAGAAGTCCGCGCTGTTGTCGTTAGTATCTCTGGGCGTGCCGGTGGTCAGAATCCGATACCAACTGGATTCGATATTGAAGCCAGCCAACGGGGTATAGCCCGTGCCTTCTTTGTAGAGTGTATTGGCCTCCGAAGACGAGCCAACCGCATCGAGCCGATTGGCGAGCGTGAAGTTCGCGGCCGTGGCGGTGTTGAAGAGCGCGATGCCGGCGTTGTCCGGAATATCGGTCGCGTAAGTAGCGTCGCCGGTTGCGGTCGTGCCATTGCCGGCCGGATAGGTACCCAACGAGTAGGCCGAACTGACGCCGAGGTAATGCCCGCGCGCCGGAATCACCGTGCCGTTCGGAATCGTGAAGCGCGCGACGCCGTCCGAGGCCACTAAGGCATAACCGGCTGAGAGATCAGTTGTGTTAACTGTTGCAGTCACGTTGTTGGGGTTGTAAATCTCAACGAATTCATCGTTTGTGCCGCCCGGCCCGCGCAGCCGAAACTCGCTAATGAGCAACAGGACGGCGACACCGGCGGACGAACTATTGCGCGGCGTCGGCAAGGCGGCCGTAAAGTCCGTGACGTTCTGATCGGTGTCGATCCGCCCGCCGCCCGCTCTAATGTCGGCGGTGACTGTGGACGGGGCCGTCGCAGGGGCTGTCCCTTCAAAACAACTGGCGGTCGCGCCGTAGCCAACTAAGTCCACGATTTGCGCGCCGGTCGGACATGCGCCGCTTAGTGCCGTGGTCACATTCACAACTGCGACCTTCCCGGCCGTTGCGCTCATAGCGATTGTGCCGGTGGCATCCGGCGTCGGGAGCGGGCTGACGCCGTTCGCGCCGAAGGATTCGGCGACCAGGTAATACTGCCCCGGCTGGAGCGTGAAATTCGTCAGGAGCGTGACCTGCCACGCTGTTCCCGTGGCCGCGGCATACTGCACCGAGTAGCCGTTGAGCGAGACCGCCGTCGTGCCCCGGTTGAATAGTTCGATAAAGTCATTCTGGTAGGTCGAGCAGCCGGCGGTGCCGCAGCCCGCGCCACCGTATACTTGACTGATGACCACATCGGGCGAAATGGCGAGCGCCGTCTGCGCGGCGGAGAGCACGAGGCTGAGCGCGAACGTCGCTGTCAACGCGCCGCAGAATCGGACAAGGGTATGCGTAAAACGCATGGGCATTCTCCTTCAATTGCTAAAGCAAGATTCATTATCGATTGATGGCCTTAAATGGATGCGGCAGTTAGCGTAAATGCGGCAGTCCGACTATCGGCTATAACTTACGTTGCGATGGGCTGCCGCCGCGCAACATGCAGGTGCGGGCAGTAGCACAGATCATAGGGGAGACATAAGACAATATGCTAAACAGTGGCGCGCGGTCAATCAGGCTCATACGCGCGCTTGCGCTTGGTGATTTTAATCAGCGCCCGCGCCGCCGAAAGAGTTGCTTGACACTAACTGCGCACGGCGGCCATAATCCGCAATAGTTGGGCGGTAGCGGCCGTGCGGCCGCCACATCAACACGGCGTGCAGCCGGCGCGGCGACCTATCGTTAAGCGAGCATCCCACACAATCTATTCACCCGGTAGCGGAGGAGAGCAAAACGGTGGCAGGAAGCGAAGAGTTGGAACGGAGCTTGCGCGCTGAGATCGAAAGCCACATCGACGCGCGCTTGAGCGGCCAGCAGGCGGAAATCCTGCGCGTGCAAAACGAAATCAACGGGGCCCTCACGCGCCTCGCGGAACAGTTGACTAACAACGATGCAGCGCCCGACGCCGCCCTCGCCGTCGCCATCTCCGAACATTTGCGGCGGGCGCACACCGTCGGCACGGAAGCGGCCGGGCAGGAGTCGTCCCGCGCCCGCGCGACGAGCGATATGGCCTTGTTGAAAGCGGCCGTGGACGAACTGGATAATCAACGCTCGCAGGCCGACATCCTCAACGCACTCGTCAACCGCGCCGCTTCGTTTGCGCCGCGCATCGCCTTCTTCGTCGTCAAGCAAGAGCGGATCACCGGCTGGCGCGCGCGCGGACTGGAAGGCACGGTCGGCGACGATGGCGTGCGCGAAATCTCGCTGTCGCTGTCGGAGCCGACCGTGTTGAGTCAAGTCGCGCAATCGCACGCCACGTGGAGCGGCGCGCCCGGCGTGAACGCCGCCGATCACGAACTGCTGCAAAAACTCGGCGGCGAGCCGCCGCAACGGATGGTGGCCATCCCGCTCATGGCCCGCGAACGCGCCGTCGCCGTCCTCTACGCCGACAGTGCCGCGCTTGAGCCGGACGCCGTTAACCTCGAAGCCCTCGAAGCGCTCGTGCGCGTCACGGGTATGGCGGTCGAGTTGCTGGCCAGCAAACGACCCGCCCCCACGCCGCGTGCCGAACAACAACCTGCATCACAGTCGGCGGAACGATGGTCGCCCGCGCCGGCCATGGCCGCTGCCGCTGCATCAGCCGCAGCGGAGCCGACTGGGGAGTCGCCGGCTGTTGCAGCGGTCGCGCCGGTCGCGCCCTGGGTTGAAGCTGAGTCGATGGCGCACGCAGTCGAGCCGGAGGTGGAAGAACCGGCGGCGCTCGCCACGCCCGCCGAGACGACCACACCGCCGACCGCCGAGCCGGAGTATGCAGCGCCTGCGGCCGTTGCGCCAGAAGAAGAGCGCGGCATCGCGCCCTTCGGGGCCACTGAGCCTGCGACCGCAGCAACCGGTGAACCGACCGCCACGCCGCTGGGTGGCGGCCGGCGCTTCGGCCTGGATGTCGCGCTGCCCATCGAAGTCGGCGAAGACGAACGCCGCTTCCACAACGACGCGCGCCGCTTCGCCCGGCTGCTCGTCTCCGAGATCAAGCTCTACAACGAACAGAAGGTTAAAGACGGCCGCGAGCACGGCGACCTCTACGAGCGGCTGCGCGACGAGATCGACCGCTCACGCCAGATGTATGATAAACGCGCCGATCCGCGCGTGACCGGCCGCTACGACTATTTCCATCACGAACTCGTCGGCACACTCGCCGAAGGCGACGACAACAAACTCGGCCGCGAATATCCCGGCGCGCAGGTCGCAGCCTAGCGCACGCCGCCAACTTAAAACATGCACGGCAGGGCTTGATAGGCCTTGCCGTGCATGTTTTGCGCGCACACATTTCCAGCAAACGACGCTTCCGCCGGCGCACATCAAACCAACGTCAGGTAGCAGCAGTCGGCGGGGCGCACGTCCAACTTGCTCTCTATAACGCCCGCGCGTTAGTTTAACCCGCAGACAAAACAGCGGCGGCAACTCATTAGCACAGCGAGGATAAAGATTGAGCCAGCATTCACACCTGCAGCGCGCACTTGTTTTGACGCTCTTGCTCGGCGGCGCGCTCGGCGCATTGACGTTACCGTTCTGCACCGCAAGTTGCACCACACAGACGCAGACCAAGCCCGGCGAGGCGGATGCGGTCGCGCGCCTGCGCTCGTTAACGCGCGCGGGCACGCTGCCACCGGAGCCAGCCGTCGCCCAACTCGAAGCGGCTTACGCCAACACGCGCGCCGGCGCGCTCGCGCGGTTGCTCCATGCGCGGGTCAAACTCGCCGCTAACGATTTCACCGGCGCAGCCGCGTTGCTGGCCGATAGCTCGTTCGCCCGCGCTACGGCCATCGGTGATTACGCACTGCTCCTACGTGCGCAAGCGCTCGCGCAAGTCGGTGGGCGCACTGAAGCCCGCGCCGCCTACGAACAACTCGCGCGTGATTATCCAAACTCCATCCGTGCGCGCGAAGCGGCGCTGCGCAACGCTGAACTGGCGCTGCAAGACGGGCAGGCGGCGGCCGTGCCGACGCTCCTCAAAGGGTTGGGCGATGCTGATGACACGGACGCGCTGTTCCTCTCAGCCAGAGCCTACGAGCAACAGGGCGACGCCGCCCGCGCCCGCACCGCTTATCGCCGCAGCGCCTTCTATGCGCCCGTCGCGCCTGAACTCCGCGGTGCCGCCGCCCCGCTCGCGCCGCCGATCACGATCAATCTGCCCGCCGACATTCTTATTAACCCGGCCCCGACGATTGCCGAACTGACGAGCCGCGCCGAAAAACTCTATAGCGCGAAGCGTTATAACGACGCGGCGGATGCTTACAAACAAATGTTCGCCGCGTCGCCCGCCGCCACGACACCGCAGATGGGCTTGCGCTACGGCATCGCTGCCTTCAACCTTGGTACGCCGCACGCAGCCGAAGCCGTCGCCGCTTTGAGCGCCGTGCCCATGTCCGCTGGCGAGACGCGCGCAGAGGCGCTCTACTATCTCGCGCAGACTTACGCCCGCGCGCGCCAGTATGCGCAGGCCCGTGCCGCCGCCGACGAGTTGCGCCGCGCCTTCCCCCAGGACACGCGGGCGGTGCGTGCCCTCGTCGCCGCCGGCATCTTTGCGCGCGACGCGAAGCAGACGCTCGAAGCGACTAACTTTTTCCGCGCGGCGGTCGCGGCCGCGCCGGGCGCAGGCGAAGTCGCGCAGGCGCAATTCGAGCTAGCCTGGGCGGCGCATGAGGCGAAGAATTATCCCGAGTCAAGCAAACTGCTGCTTGAACATCTCGCGCTTTACGCAGACAAAAACACGGACAATCGCGGGCGCGCGGGCTACTGGGCGGGGCGCGATCTCGAACGCGCGGGCCGCACCGCCGAAGCCCGCGCTATCTATCAGGCGATGCAGCAACGCTACGAGGCCAACTGGTACGGCACGCTCGCGCAACGCCGCCTCGATGCCCTGCCGCGCACGAGCGATGCAAACAACTTCGCGCCCGACTCGCCCCTCGCCCGCGCCACCGCGAATCTCAACACCGTCGCCGTCGCCGCAGAGACCGCCGGCCCTGATGCTGATCTGCCGTTACGCAAGGCGGACGAACTCGACACCGTCGGTCTCGCCGACTACGCGCTCGACGAAGTGAACCGTATGCTCGCGGCCGCGCCGCGCAGTCCGCGCTTGAATCTGGCGAAGGCGCGCATCCTGCGCGGCCGCGACGACAACTTGCAGGCGTTCCTCGCGCTGCAAAAAAGTTATCCCGACTATTCGCAGATGAAGCCCGCCGAGTTGACGGCCGCCGAATGGGACGTGTTCTATCCGCTCGTGCATTGGGCCACGATCAAGCAGGAGGCCCGCGCGCACAACATCGATCCGTACACAGTCGCAGGTTTGATCCGGCAAGAATCCGTCTTCGATCCGCGCGCCAGGTCAGGGGCGAATGCTTACGGCTTGATGCAACTCCTGCTTGATACCGCGCAACACACCGCGCGCAAGTACGAGATGACGCCGCCCGCGAACGCGGACGCGCTCTACGATCCACAACTCAACATCAAACTTGGCACGGCGTACTTGCGCGATCAACTTGATCGCTTCGGCCGCATCGAGTACGTCGCCGCTGCCTACAACGCGGGGCCGGGCCGGGCCGTCCGCTGGATCGCCGAACTGCCGCATGAGTTGGACGAGTGGGCCGAGGCCGTGCCCTTCAAGGAGACGCGCGGCTACGTGCAGGGCGTCACGCGCAATACCTTGCAATACAAACGCCTCTACGATGAGGACGGCCGCTTTCGCGCGGAAGTTGGCACGCGCGCCGTGCGCCCGCTGGCGGAGAATCCAACCGACGCGAACGCGAACGTGCGCCCGCGTCGTGTTGTGCCCGACGAGCAAGAACAGCAGGAGCAGTAAAAAGATCATGCGCGTAAACTTGCCCTCGTTTCTAATCACGCTCGTTGGCGCGTGCTGTCTCACGCTACCCGTGGCCGCGCAAAGTCGCCGCCCACAAGCTAAGCACGCCCCGGCCGCGCGGCCTTCAGCAACTTCACCCGCAACGGTCGCCGCGCCCCGCACGGGGCAAACGCTCATCGTCCGCACCGAGCCGAACGCGAGCATCTGGCTCGACGAAGTGCGGCGCGGTGTCAGCGGCGCGACGGGCCAATTGCAAATAGACAGGGTCGCGCCGGGCCGCCACACGTTGCGCGTGCGCGCGGTTGGCTTCAATGAGCGCGTCCTGCCGTTGTTGCCGGCGCAGCGCGGCGTCATCGCGTTGCGCCTGACGCGCACGACGGACGAAGCCGAGTTAGCGTTCCAACAGGCAGAGGCGGCGCGCGCGCAAGCGACGGACAACGATGCGCGCAAGCCAGCAGCCGAACTCTATCGCCGCGCGCTCACAATGCGCCCGCGCTTTCCGGCCGCGCACGTCGGCCTCGCACGCCTACTGCTCGACATGAACGACACGGATGGTGCGCTCGCGGAGAGCGCGGCGGCGCGCACGGAGCGGCCCGTGTATGCGGAGGCGAGCGTGGTGGAGGGGCGCAGCCTGCATGTGCAAGGCGATGACGTGGCGGCGATTGCGGCTTACCGGCGCGCGTTGCGTGAGGCGCGCGGCGTCCAGCCTGAAGCTTACACGGGGCTAGGGATTGCGCTGGAAGAGAAGGGGCGCTACGCGGAAGCGGCCGACGCTTACACCAAAGCCATCGCGCAACTCGCCGACACCGAGCCGATTCTTTACGAGTTGCTCGGCCGCACCTACGAGCGGTTAGAGAATTACAAAGCAGCCGTCGCCGCTTATGAGAAATACTTGCAGCTTGCGCCCGACGGCAAACTCGCGCCCGCCATCCGCTCCATCATCGAACAACTCCGCCAGCAAGCGAACGGCGACGACATCCCGCTACCGCCGCCACGTTGAACGATGAAAGAACCACAACCGCCACCACCTCTCTGCTTCAAGGCGTCTCGGTCAGCGTATATTCAAAGTCGTACGAATGCTTGCCATCGGCGATCTTGATCGTCATCTGGCCCGCCAGCCCGACTAACTGATCGGTGCCGGAGTCCGGCACAACCGTGACCGACAGTTGCGGTGCGCCGCGCGTCAGCGTGCCGCTATGCTGAAGCACAAACGTGCCGCGCCGGCCATTGAGCGTGCCGTTGACCAACTCGATGGCCACATAACCGGCCGAACCGGCCACGCCCGTCCCGGCGGTCAACATCTGGCCCTTGCTGACCGCTTCCAACTCGCCGTGAAATTGTTTGTCAATCAACATCCGGCCCAAGCTCGCGCCGCCCGCTTTATCGTCCGCCGCCTGCGGCTCTAACTTAACTTCAAACGGCCCACTGGCATGCATCTTTCGCACCGCTCCCTTCTCACTCGTAACCGGCGCATGTGTCTGTGCATATGCGCCAAAGCCTGCGAACAGGTAGACGCCAACAACGAACCCAACTCCCACGCGCACACGATTCTTCATACTTCTTCCCTTGACTTCATTTGCAGCCTACCGCTCGAATCAACCCGCCGGAAAGAATCGCCGGGCAGCAGCCAAGTTCTCGATGAAAGACAAGCTATTTCCGGTCGAGTTGCATGAGTTGTGAGACGACTCACTTAGAGCTTGGATGAGCATCATTAAGCTCTAGCAGATCCCATAGATTGCCATACAAATCTGCAAAGACAGCTACCAGACCGTAATTCTCTTTCTTTGGCTCTCTCACAAACTTTATCCCCTTTGCAACCATCGCATTGTAGTCCCGCCAAAAGTCATCAGTGTTGAGAAATAGAAACACTCGCCTGCCAGACTGATTGCCAATGAAAGATTCCTGTTCTGGTTCTGAAGCTCTGGCAAGTAACAATGTAGTGCCAATCGATCCGGGAGGAGCAACCACTACCCAACGCTTATCTTGCTCCGGCTGATAAGTATCTTCAATCAATGTGAAATGGAGTTTCTTCGTATAAAAATCTATTGCTTCATCATAGTCTCTGATGACTAATGCTACATGTACTATTGATTGTTTCATGTTATCACTTGTTCGCTCTGAAATTTTGCCGTATAACGCCGGAATTGAGATGCGCCCCGCGAACAGCATCCAATCTTATCGCAAGGAAGATTGATAAAAAGCATTCTATCGGGGCGCATCTCCAATGACTTGTTAGCTGCGTTGACGGATATGAATTCACTATCTATATCTCAAAACACAGTTGTTACCAGATTCGATCCTGAACTGAGCTTGAGCCTGTTTGCCCTCCAGTTCTATCGACCCGTTTGCGCCACTAATTCTAATACTTGCGAGATGGAATTGACTTGCATTACTTGGAGCATCAGTTGTGCGGTCCACCCAGAGAACTTCTGCTGGTGCTAACTTAACAGAGAAGTTCCCGCTGTCGTTGTCAAACTCGTACTCGCCTTCTCGTAGTTTGTGCCATTCGTACTTCGGTTTCTCGAAGTGTTCGAGAGTTACCGTGACCGGAGCGTTATCAATGAGATACTTTCCGCGCGCCTCCGAAGTATAAGGCTGTGCGCGATATTTGACCTCAATAGTTCCCGACGAATTGTTGATTACTACAAAATCATAGCTATGAGAGCATCCAGCAGCTACTACAAGTGAAGCCAGAAAGATGAGGAAAACAAGCCTTCGAATCATAGTTCTTCTACCTTCTCCACAAGCAGCTAACGCTCGAATTAACGCGGCGGCACACAACCAAACAAGCATCCAAGTCATGCGGATGAAAGCCGCGCTCATTCCGCTCGCGTTGAATGAGTTGTTAGGTTGCGCCAATCGTTTAGGCGACGGGCGCTATGGTAAACATTT
>JBBQGM010000118.1:0-10169 GCA_038322995.1 Pyrinomonadales bacterium | reverse complement strand
CGGTCTTCGGCAAGTTGATCGTCTGCTTCAACTCAAGCGGTGTTTCGGTGGACATAATGGTTCAACTCTAAAACAGAAAGCTTAATTTTCTGTGGCCCAAAATTCAAAGTCCCAAGTCCAAAGCCGGACTTGGGACTTTGGCCTGTTGCCCGCCTCGGTCATTCAACCGATGAACAACTCTTCCTCGCTGTAGGTTTGATCAATCTCTTTCGGACGTGGGGCGGTCAGCACTTCCAGACCTCGCCGCACGCCCGCCATAATCGCGGCCAACTCGCGCGCCGGCTCGATCAGCTTTGTGTGAATGAAATAAGTCGTGGCGGAGAACTGGCGTTGCGCTTTATCGATTGAGCGACTGACGCTCACGATCTTGTCGCGCGCGGTCGTGGCCGAATAACCGACGAGTTGTTTTAGTTCATGCACCTCTTCTTTGATCAGCGCGGCCGACTCGGAGAAGTGCAGGGTCGCGGTCGAGAGATGATCCGAGATCGTCGTCACCTGCTCGGCCACTTCGCGCCCCTCGGACGCGATCTGATTGACGCGCGCACTCAAAGCCGTTACTTGATCCAGCAACGGCTCGGCCCGGCGTTCCAGATTGTTCACCGTGCGCGCGACGCGCGCGACAATCACCGCGATGGCGATCATCGCTATAGCGACGATGACGAACGCGGCCGCCACGATCACCAACACCCAAAAGGCCGGATCGCGCGTGCTCATCTGTAAGGCTAACGAGTGCATAAAGGAATTCGCGATTTTAGAATTTTGATTGCCCGGAAGCCGCGTTGCGTCGCTGCGCCCAATCGCAAATCTTACGACTTGCTCGCGTCTTTGATCTCTTCGTAATAGGTCGGCGCTTGCTCTAACATGCCCGACGTTTCGGTGCGCCGCTTCTCATCGGCGTAGGCGCGTTTGCCCGCGTCGATAGCGGTCTGGAAAATTTCGCCGCGCCGCGTCGCCGCTTCGCGCGCCGTGTTCGCCAGTTCGCCCGCGCGCTCCGAAGCGGTGTTATAGAACTCAGTCGCTCGCTCGCGGCCCACCTCGTAATAGTCGCCGGCCTTATCGCGCGCCGTGTCCAGGCCCACGCGCGTCACGTCGGCAATGTCCGAGCGCAACTCGCGGCCTGATTTTGGCGCGAGCAGCAACGCGGCGACCGCGCCGAGCATGCCACCGAGCAACAGGAAGCCCACGCGCCCGCCGCCCGTGTCCCGGTCAGCGCGCCGCGCCGGCGGCATCGGTCTGTTCTGCGTCATCTGCGACCTCTCTTCCGCGACCTTGAAGTTACCTGACTTCGGCCGCTCAGCGGGCAAAAATCCACGCCTGTAACTCGTTTGGCACTATAACAAAAGCGCGGGAAGCGGCGCAAGAAATGTATCCGTGCGCGAATGCGCCGGTAGGCGCAGCGCTGCCGGCGTCAGTGCCCCGGCGCGGGGCCAGACTTCTTTAAGTCAACGATAAGTTGTTTGAACTCCGCTTCCTGCCGTAGCGTAACGAAGTCGGCACTTTGTTCCAGCAACGCCGCATCGTTGAAGCCGTTGTCCGCCGCGCGCTGCAAGGCTTGCAACGCCGGCCGCTTCCGGCCCGCCAGCGCGTAGGCGGCCGCCAATTCAGTCAGCACACGTGCGCCGTCCGGTTTGAGCGCGACGGCCAACTCAAGTTGCGTGGCCATAGCTGCGTAATTTTTCTGTGGCCGCAAGGCAGCGGCCCTTTCGTAAAACTGCACGAACGTTCCATTGAGGACGCGCCGCGCCACTCTGCGCGCGGACGAGTCGGTCGCATCCTCTGCTTGCTGTCTGAGCCGGGCCGTGTCCGCACGGAAGGCCGCGAGCGTCTGCGTCTGCTGCTCATCCGGTAAAGGCTCTGCCGACGGGGCATGCGCCAGCAACTCGCCCGCGCGTGCCGCCTGCTGCGCCTCTTCATCGCGCTCCTGTTTGAGCGCCGCTTTGACTTCCTTGCCGGCAGCCAATTGCCGCAGTTTGCTTTCGTACTCGCTTACTTCACGCAAACCTTTGAACCCACGCACGAGCGCATCGTAAGCGAGATAGGCATCGTAAGGTTTTTGCGCGGCTTGGGCCGCGTCAAGATTTACGCGAAACAGTCGTTCAAGCAACGCTTCGTCGCGCGCCCGCAAGCCTGCGCGGATTGCTTGCAGTTCCAACCATGCAACAGCTTCAACGCACAATTCGCGCGGCGGCCAATCGTGCCCACCCGCGAAGACGGCGAGCCGGTTCGGGATGTTGAGTGCGTCGAGCGTGCGATTGAGTTGGCGCAACTCCGGGTTGTTGAAATCGTCAGTGCCGGTCGTGCCGAACAGGACGAAGGGCAACGCCCGCGTCGGCTTCATATTGGCCGAGAAGCCGCCGCTACAAGCGATGACGCCGGCGATTGCGCCGTTGGCGACGTAGGCCAGGTAGGTGGCGACCCGCGCCCCGCCGGAGAAACCGGCCGCATAAATACGGCGCTCGTCGAGCGCAAAGCGCGCGTGCGTGTCGGCCCAGAGCGTCTGCACGATCTCGGTCACGCCGATGCCGTTGCGCGAGTTATTCGAGCCGACGACGATATAGCCGTACTGCTCCGCCGCATCTTTGAACAACTCGACGGGCCGCACGCCGCGCCCGCCCGGATCGAAGGCATAGAGAAGGGGAAACTTTTTCTCCGGCGCATAACTCGACGGCAGATAGAGCGCGTAGCTCTGCGTCGCGTCCGTCCGGCTAACGACGCGCGCGACGACGCGCCCCGTTGGCAACTCGTCCTGCGTCGCGCCCAGAGCCTGCGCGGTAGCGCAGAAAAGCAACGCGATGAATGGGAACAGATAGCTTGGCTTCATGATCAGGCGTTGACTAAATCGAAACACATCAGGATGTAACAGGGAACCAAAACATTTATCCACGAAAGCTCACGAAATAGCACGAAACTACGTGTATTTGGTTCGTCTTGCTTCGTGTGAGTTCGTGGATAGTTTTTCATGTTGCCTAATCTCTCGTGGTTTGATTTAGACACATAGATGCAGGCGCGCGGGTGTCGTGTTGCACAGGCGCGTGCGGCCGGATCACGCTTCATCTTTGTAGCCGAGCAGTTTGCGATAGAGCGTCTTGCGGCCGATGCCGAGCGCGCGGGCGGCGCGTGTCTTGTCGTTGCCGGTGTAGGCGAGCGTGGCTTCGATGGCGCGCCGTTCAATCTCCGCGAGCGGGGCGGGCACGTCGAACTCAAGTTTGACGGCGCGGTCAACCCCGTGCGCGGCCCGCGAGCGCGCCGCCGGGTGCGAATTGTGTGCGCGTTCCGCGAGCGCGGCGCGGTTGACTGTCTCAGGTAAATCTTCCAACTCGATCTGCCGGCCCGACGCGATGATGATCGCGCGCTCGATGGCGTTCTCCAACTCGCGCACGTTGCCCGGCCACTCGTAATTGACGAGCGCGGCCAACGCCGCCTGCGAGATGCCGGAGACGAAGCGGCCGGTCTTCTGTTTGTAGTGCTCAAGAAAATGGATGACGAGCGGATGAATGTCCGCGCGCCGCTCGCGCAAAGGCGGCAGCGTGATCGGAAAGACCGAGAGCCGGTAGAACAGATCGCGGCGGAAACTGCCTTGCTCGACCGCGCGCTCAAGATCGACGTTCGACGCCGCGATCACGCGCACGTCTCCCTTCAACACCTCGTTGCCGCCCACGCGCGTGAACTCGCCGTCCTGCAACACGCGCAGCAGCCGCACCTGCGCCGACAGACTCATCTCGCCGATCTCATCGAGAAACAGCGTGCCGCCGTCGGCCTCTTCAAATTTGCCGCGCCGCCGTGCCCGCGCGTCCGTGAATGCGCCGCGCTCGTGGCCGAACAATTCAGATTCGAGCAGCGTCTCAGGGATCGCGCCGCAGTTGAGTTTGATGTACGTGCGCTCGCGGCGCGGCGAGTTGTAGTGAATCAGGTTCGCGATCAACTCTTTGCCCGTGCCCGATTCGCCCTGCACCAGCACGGAGGTCTGCGTGTCCGCGACGTTCAACGCCAACTCGATGGCGCGGCGGATGATGAGCGTTTGGCCGATGATGCGGGCCTCCGCGTGGCGCTCGTGCAGGACGGAGCGCAGGCGCATCACTTCGGCCGAGAGTTGATCGCGCTCAAGCGCCGTGCCGATCTGATCGGCGATGCCTTCGACGAGCGCCGTGTCGTGTTCATCAAAGCCCGCGCGCTCTTCGCTCCACACCAGCCCGAGCAGGCCGAATGCCTGCTCGCCGCCGATGCGCACGGGCGCGACGAGCGCGGCGTGGCCGCCGAGGATCTCGTTGAACATGCCGCGCAGTGGCTGCGGCAAATCGGCGTCGAGCAGGCGCAGCGTCTTAGGCTCTTTGAAGAGATCGATCACGGCCGGGAACTCGGCGATGTTGATCGACTGCCCGTGGGCCTCAATCAGCCCACGCACGCCTGCCGTCGGGGCACGCGGCGCGGACTTGAAAGCGGCGAGATTGATCGTATGGCCCGTTGGGTCAAGCACCCCTAAGGCACAATAGTCCGCGCCGACGAGCGCGAGCGCACGTTCCAACACGAACGACGTGACATCGCCGAAGTCCGAGCGCGCGTTCAAAGCATTGGCGATGTCGAGCAATGCTTCGGTGCGGTGGCCTTCGCGCTGCTGGTTCGTGTAGAGCCGCGCGTACTGGTAGCCGACCGCGATCTGCCGCGCGATGGATTGCAGGAATGAGACTTCTTCGTCGAGCCACTTGCGGGGCATGCGGGTCGTGTGCAAACCCAATAGCCCGAGCACGTCGCCGCCTAAGACGACGGGCAGGATCAGTAACGAGCGCGTGTTGAGGCTGGCGGGCAGTAGATGGATTTTCGCATCAAGACCAGGCGCGGCCGTATCGTCAATGCGCACGGGGCGCGTGAGGTCGAAGCGACCGATGAGTTGGCGCACATCGACGGGAATGGTCGTGCCGAGACTTGAAGGCACGTCCGTATCCACGCGCCATTCGTGGCTGATGCGCAACTCGCCGCCCTGCGCGAGTTGGATCACGTCGCAGCGATCCACGTCCATCATCAGGCCCAGTTCGCTGACGATGGCTTGCAAGAATTTGTCGAGGTCGATCTCGGATTGCAGCGTCGGCGCGAGCCGGTTGATGATCGCTTCGCGCGCTTCATACATCTTGCTCTTGCGTTCAAGCGAGAGCGTTTGCGCGCTCGTTGTGGATATGGGCTGCACAGACAACTTGGGACACTGCTCCTTAACGTATTTCGGTGCGCGCGAGCGAGAGTGCGGGCCGCCGTCGCTGCGACCTGACCGCGCGGCCTGCGAACGGGCTTTGTATTAAGTGTCGATGATAACGAAGCGCGCGGGCTAATCGCAAGGAAGGGTGCAAGGCAGCGCGGCGCAGCGAAAGATAATCTCTTTCGTTGCGCCGCGCATTAGCCGCTGCTCAGACCTTTAATTTATCCGGGCGATCTCTTGGGCGGTCGCCTGCGTGAGTTGGAACTGGACGAGCGCCTGTGTGGGCGTCAAAAGCGGGTGATAGGTTTGACCATAGTGCGCGATGATCGCGCGCACGTAGTTCTGCGTCTCGTTGAAGGGCGGGATGCCGTTGTATTTGTCCACCGAGCCTTCGCCCGCGTTGTAGCCGGCGAGCGCCAGCGCGACATCGCCGTCGAACCGCTCCAATAGCCAACGCAGATACTTTGCGCCCGCCGTGACGTTCGCTTGCGGATCGTAGGCGTTGGCGCAGTTGAAGCGTTTGGCGGTGGCCGGGATCATCTGCATCAATCCTTGCGCGCCCGCGCCGGAGGTTGCGTCCCGTTTGTAGCGCGACTCTTGCCAGATGACGGCGTGCAGTAGGCGAGGGTCAAGCCCGTGCTGCGCGGCCGCGTGCAGGATGATTAGATCGATATCATGATCGCCGGATGTAGGCACGTCGGCCGGGATGTAATTTGGATCAAGGGCAACAGCGGCGGCGTTCGCTGACGGCGCGGAAGCTTTGGTCGTGACGTTGGTGAAACTGGCAAGGAGGGAAAGTCCGAAGACGAAGAAAAATGCGAGTTTGAAAGAGCGAAACAGGGGCACAGTGCGGGTAAAAGTCATGCAGTTCATTCTCCATGTGAGCTAGGCCTAAGCCGACCTGCGTTAATAGTGTTCACGCACGCGGCGCAAAGGTCTTGGGGGCTACGCATGGAAACGACCACTGATCGAAGAACAGTAAATCGAGACCGGGTTTAAGATGGATGATATGTAATGTCAGTTGCTTGTAATGTAATGAAAATGCGAGACTTAGCTGGCTCACCGTGCGGCTTTAGTGCAGTCGGATAAGTTTACGTTTAAGAGCTACTTACGCTCGCTGGTGAAGGTTCTTCAGGACATACTCTGTCAGTCTGCACTGGTTTCGTCTTGAAGTGCTGCAATCAAATTATCATCGGCAGCAAATAAATTATTTTTGCTCCGCCAAGGGTTACAGTCAGATTGCGTTGGGACTGCATCATAGGAGGGCACAGTTGCTACATGATCGCTACGGTTCGTATAATCAAATGCAAGTTTGGCCCAACTTAACAAACGGAATTTTTAGCGGGAGCAGATAAGACTTATGCCGATTTATGAATACGCCTGTCAGAAGTGTAAAGCGCACCTTGAGATTTTGCAGAAGCTTGGCGATAAGCCGCTCACACGCTGCAAGAAATGTGGGGGCAAACTGGAAAAGCAATGGTCTACGTCCGGCATTCAATTCAAAGGCGCGGGCTGGTACGTCAACGACTACGCGAAGAAGCCGGACGTGAAAGAGGCGAAGGGCGAAGGTAAGAGCGAAGCCAAAACGGAAACCAAGACTGAGGCCAAAGCTGAAACCAAAGCAGGCAGCGACGAGAAGAAGAGCGCCGCACCGGCCAAAACGCCCAGCGGCGATTAATACGGCGACCGACGAATTACCATGCGCACACGGGATCAGTTCATACTAGCGACGACGTTGCTGCTTGCCGTGTGCGCGCTGGCTTTTAGTCAAGCGGGGCGCAGGCCCGTCCCGGCGGCCGAGCGTATGACGCTCTTAAACGTCACGGCCACCCGCGCGGACGGCACGAATGCGCCGATCACGAGCAAAGAGATTAGTCTCTATGACGACAGCGTCGAGCAATCAATCAAGAGTTTCAAACCCGATCCCACGCCCGCGCGCATCGTCCTCCTGGTTGATAATTCCAAATCCTTACGCACGGACGTGCCTAAGCTCACGCAGTTGGCGCGCGAGTTCGTCTACGAAATCTTTGAAGGCGACCAGTTGCTCATCGTCGGCTACGACGAACAGGCCGAGATCGTCACCGATTGGACGGACAACCCCAAGCAGGTCGAGGCTTCGCTCAACATGTTGCGCAAACAGGGCGAGCCGCACCTGTTCGACGCCATCAGCGCCGTCATAGATGAGGGCTTGCGCCCGCTGATCGGCGCGGGCCGCAAGCGCGCCATCGTGCTTATCGGCGATGGCCTTGATCGCGGCAGCAAGCGCAAGTTCAAAGACACGCTCGCCGAGTTGCAGACCGAAGACATCACCGTCTATGCCTTACAGGTGCCCGACCGTACCGGCGGCGCACTCCGCCGCGACCAACCTAAGCCCGCGCAAGTCGTCGAACAACTAGCCGAGGGCACGGGCGGGCGCGTCCTGCCGCTCAACGAGCCGCAAGCCGCCGCCCGCGCCATCTGCGACGAGCTACGCCGCAATCGTTACGTGCTTGCTTATAGTTCCTCCGCCTTCTCTTCTTACGACGCCCGCCGACTGCTCGTCACCGGCAACCCCAGCATCAATGTCCGCTACAAGGCCGCGCAACCGCCCAAGTAACCAGACTGTCGCCTGTTAATTCGCTTGTGCCTGGTGGGCGCAAGCTGTAACCGTGCGGGCGCTAGCTTTTGTGCTTGCGTGAGTAGAAGTAGAACATGACGGTGATGATCAGGACGAGCAGCAGTTCGAGGAAGAGGAAGAAGCTGAGACTGAACTTGCCCGCTTCATCGAAGGCGTCGTGGTAGAGGACGAACGTGCCGATGATGAGACCAGTCGCCAGCCAGATAATTTGTCGCTTCGTATCCCACATATCAGGCGCGTAGGTTGTGCAACCGCTCGGCGGCGCGCAGGAGCGTCTCGTCCTGTTTGCAGAAACAGAAGCGAACTTGCTGTGCGCCGCGCGCCGGGTCGCTGTAGAAAGACGAACCGGGCACGCAAGCGACGCCGACCTGTTGGATGAGATGGCGCGTAAACGCCACGTCGTCCGTGAAGCCGAACGCGCTGATGTCAGTCATCACGTAGTACGCGCCATCGGGGCGGAAGATTTGAAAGCCAGCGCGCTCTAATTCGGGCAAGAGCAGATCGCGGCGGTGCGTGTAGTCGGCTTGCAGTTTGTCGTAATAAGCGGGCGGCAAACGCAAGGCCATCGCGCCGGCCGTTTGCAGGGGCGCGGCCGCGCCGACGGTGAGAAAGTCGTGAACTTTGCGGATCGCGTTCGTGATCGCGGGCGGCGCGATGCAGTAACCGACGCGCCAACCCGTCACCGAATAAGTCTTCGACATCGAGTTGACGATGACGGTGCGCTCACGCATGCCCGGCAGTTGCGCCATTGAGATGTGCGCGATCTCTGCACCGGCGCGCGGGTAGAGGATGTGCTCGTAGATTTCGTCCGTGAAGCAGAGCGCGTCGTGTTCCTGACAGAGCGCCGCGATGAACTCAAGTTCGGCGCGCGTAAAGACCTTGCCCGTCGGGTTGTTCGGGTTGCAGACGATGATCGCTTTCGTGCGCTCGTTGAAGGCAGCGCGCAGTTCGTCGGGGTCGAACGTCCAATCGGGCGCGCGTAAAGGCACGTAACGCGGGCGCGCATCGGAGAGGATCGCATCGGGCGCGTAGTTTTCATAGAACGGCTCGAAGATGACAACCTCTTCACCTGGATCGACCGTCGCCATCATGGCCGCGATCATGCCTTCGGTCGAGCCGCAGGTGACGGTGATCTCGGTCTCTGGATCGATCTCAAGCCCCAGATACCAGCGCGTCTTTTCGGCAATCGCGTTGCGAAAATCTTTCGCGCCCCAGGTGATCGCGTACTGGTTCACGTCCGCCGCAATCGCGTCCATCGCCGCCTGTTTAATCTCGGCGGGCGCGGCGAAATCGGGAAAGCCTTGGGAGAGATTGACCGCGCCGTGTTTCAAAGCTTCGCGCGTCATCTCGCGTATGACCGACTCGGTGAAGCGGCTCGCCTTCTGCGAGACGTAGCGTGCGGTTGAAGCGATTGGTGCGGTCATGTAAATTAAGCCTGTGCGCGCTGTACTTGATTAGTTTGTCTGCGCCTTGATGCTCGCACAGTTCGGCGGTCGCAGGCAACCGGGAGAAGTTATTGAGCGACACCAACAAATGCCCGATGGGCAACCGCCCGTGGCTGGCGACGTTCCTCGTCATCGCCTTCCTCCTAATCTTCGCCGCCAAGAAATTAGGACTACTGTAAGATCACGCGGCGCACTGCACAAAGGCAGAGCAGTATAATACGCCGATAGCAATGTAGTAGACTGCTACTAGCGGTTTACTATGCGTTAGGCAGCTTATTTGAACCAAAGCGATGAAATTCACACTTACATACACCGGCGATCTGAGAGCAAATGGAAGTGTTAACCACAAGCATGCACTTCGCTGTCATTTCCATGCTCAGCTTGGTGTTCTTTGGCAACACGAGCCGTTGCTAGAGAATCAACACTGGTACAAGGGCGGCAAGCCTACCAAGATCGATCTAAATCGGCTTATCGGCTCTTTTCGGTTCGTGCCCCTCGTCAGTCCATCAGTACATCTAGTTTGTGAACTTAAGATATTCATGTTGCGCCCAGAACCGGCTGGTTCAATCATTACGCAGGGCGGCGACATTGATAATCGCCTCAAGACTCTTTTTGATTCGCTCCGAGTGCCCAAGAATGAGGGCGAGGTGCCGCGAACAGCGCAGCCTATGCCAGATCAAGACCCGCTGTTCTGCCTACTTGAGGATGATGCGTTAATTACAAGCATTTCTGTCGAAACAGAGAGATTGCTTATCCCCAACCAACGGCCAACCGAGGTTCATCTCGATATACAAGTTACCTTGATTGCTAGTTGAGAGTGGAAATTGATAAGGCGAACACCGAAGCATGAACCTTGATTTCAAAACCCGTGGTGGTGCGCGCATACAAGCGTTCGATGCCCATCTTCTCGATTTGCGAGTTG
>JBBQGM010000117.1:0-10415 GCA_038322995.1 Pyrinomonadales bacterium | reverse complement strand
CAGAACGGTGGGCGACAAAGTGACGGCAGAAGTGATTCGCAAATACATCAAACGTCACAAAGAAGCCCAAGATACGCAAATAGACTTGTTCGAGTAAGCCACTCTAAAGCCCCACCGCTTGCGGTGGGGTACTTTTACTATCAAGCACTTACAGCCAGCCGCACGGCTGGCTGTTTTGCGTCTGTGGCAGATTTGTTGCAGGCTTGCCGGTTCCGCTCCTGCATCGCCGCCTTGATGATGCTGTCCACCGCTGCGCGCTTACGCTCGCTTACCGGGTGTTCGTACCGTAGACTTGTCCTCACGTCGGTATGGCCCATCAGCTCTTGTATCTCGAAGGCGTTCGCGCCTGCCATGCCCAGCCGCGTACCGAACGTGTGGCGGAGGTCGTTCCAGCGTAGCCCCAATATGTCAGCCAGTTGGCAGGCCTTTCTGAATGCTTTCTTCAAGTCCAAGTAAGGCTTCCCCGTCTCCGGATTGACGAAGACGTAGTCGTCCGGGCCTTTGCCTGCACAATGGCGGCGTAGCACCTCGCGCACGTCCTCGTTCATCGGCATAGAGTATTCCTTGCCGGTCTTTGAGTTTGGCACCCAGATGCAATCCCGCTGGAAGTCTACCTTCCCGCGGAGCAGTGGAAACTGATCGCTGCGCCGCATCCCTGTGCCAATAGCCACTGTGACCATGTCATACAGGTGGGCTCGTTCGCCAACGGGTAATGGCTCAAGTGGGAGCGGTATAGTAGACTCTCCCCCGTGCTTAGCAAACAACTTTCATGTCGGCATTGTGCCCGTGCCAACCTCACTCGGCACGGGCTGACCAATAACGGCAAACGACGATACTTCTGCCATGATTGCCAACGATATAGCCGCGACCACCCACAACCAAACGGCTACCCGGAAAGTGCGCGCGAAACCATCCTGCGCGCCTATGATGAGCGCAGCAATCTGCGTGGCCTCACGCGCACCTTTGGCGTCTCCAGAAACACTGTCACCGCTTGGCTCAAAACAAGCGAAGAAATTGCCGCCGCGCGCGCAACCGCTGATCATGCCCGACGCCAAAGACCCTGAAGCGACCACCCTTGAATTGGCTGAGCTTTGGTCATTCGTCTTGAAGAAAGCGCGCAAACGCTGGATTTGGATTGCGCTGTGTCGTAAAACGCGGCAAGTCGTCGCGTATTTTATCGGCGACCGTTCGCAATTCAGTTGTCAACAACTGTGGGCGCGCATTCCAGAGGCTTATCGCCAAGCTTATTGTTACAGCGACTGCTGGGAAGCTTACTCTTTGGTCATTCCTTCGGCGCAACATGTGGCAGCGGGCAAAGAGATTGGCTTGACTGCCCATGGCGCGGGCTGGAACAACACTTTGCGCCAACGGCTCGGCCGCTTCGTCAGAGCGTCACTCTCATTTTCCAAGTCGGAGAAGCTGCACAAGATCTGTTTGCGCTTGTTCTTACATCGCTACAATCTCGCGTTGGCATCTCCGGCTTGAACCACTACCTCTTTTCAGTTAAATAACTCAGACAACTGCAAAGGCCATTAAACGGGGAGAGACTGATGCCAACGAAACATGAGGGGCGCGGGCGCGGCGCGACGTTGATCTTCATTCTGCTCGTCGCGCCAGCCATCTGCGCGCAAGTGGCCGAGCCGCCGGCCTTGGTGCTGCAAGCCGGCCACACCAGCACAATCAATTCCGTCGCCTACAGCGCGGACGGTCGGACCTTTGTCACGGCCAGCGACGATCACACGCTCAAACTTTGGGACGCACGCTCGGGGCGCGTGATCCGCATCTTCAGCGGGCACGCGCAAGGGGTTGACCAGGTATTGTTCAGCCCCGACGGGCAGAGCATTTTCTCCGCCGGCTCCGACCGCAAGGTGCAGATGTGGGATGTGGCGACGGGGCGCGTCGTGCGCCCCTATGAGACGGACGAAAAGTATGACGGCTCATCATTCGAAGGCTCGATAGCGTTGAGCCCCGACGGCAAGGTTATCACCGCGTCGTATGACAAAACATACGTCTGGGATGTTGCCAGCGGGCGGCGGCTGCACACGATTGACCGGCGGTTGAGCCCGCTCACTTTCAGCCCCGACGGCAAAGCTGTTGCTGGCGTCTTTAACGAGAAGCCGACGGTGCAGTTGTTCAGCCCGCAGACCGGCGAGTTGCTCAGCGAGTTGCCGGCTAACCCTGATTCCTTACATCAGCCCTTGGCCTTCAGCCCCGACGCGACGCTGCTCGCCGTCATCACCCGCGACAGCACAGTTGACCTGTGGAACTGGGCCAAGAGCTACGTGGTGCGCAGTTTTAGGGACGACCGCTATGTTGACCCGCCGGCGGTGACCTTCAGTCCGGACGGGCAGTTGTTGTTGATCTCGAACGCGCCCGGCCGCGACCTCATCAAGAAATATCTCGATCTGTATGAGGTGCGCTCCGGCAAGCTGTTCCGGCGGATCGACGTGAGCAACGTGCCGCAGGCGGGCGACGCCTTCCAGGCCAACGCGGTCGCCTTTCACCCCGACGGCAAGACTTTTCTGACCGCCGGTTACACACGGCTCTGGCAATGGGATGTCGCGGGCGGCACGTTTCTGCGCGCCTACGAGACGGCGGTGGAAAAGGAATCCGTTCTGGTCATTGATGGCAATCGCAAAAACGTCTTAACGGGTGTTCAGAATGTCGGGGCGAAACTGTGGGACGCGAACTTTTCCGCCCGCTCAGAGTTGGCGGACAGCGACGGCTTCGATAAATTTTATTTCAGCCCCGACGGGCACATCGTCGTCACCAACAACACGAGTAACTACTACCTCAGCTTCTGGCAATCCGACAGCGGCCAGAGAGTCGGCCGCATTGAAGAGTCCACGGATCAACTGCTGTTCAGCCCCGACAGTCAGGCGTTCGCCGTCCGCAAGGGCGACAGCGCCGTCTACCTCTACGACAGCCAGACCATTAAACTCGCGCGCACCTTGCGCGGGCACGCGCGGGAGGTGACGCAGGTGCTGTTCGCGCCGGACGGCAAAGTGCTGGCCTCCATCAGCGAAGATAAAAGCGCGAAGCTGTGGGACTGGCGCACGGGCGAACTGCTGCACACGCTCGCGCTCGAAAGGTTCATCGGCGTACCCACGTCCCTGGCCTTTAGCCCCGACGGCAATATCGTCGCGGTCGCTATGGGCGGCGGCAACGTTACGCTCTGGGACGCGGCGACGGGCCAACTCAAACGCTCTTGGTCGGCCGGTCAGGCTTCCTGGTACAGGGTGGCCTTCAGCCCCGACGGGCGCACGCTGGCGACCGCCGCCGAGAAGCAAAAGACGCAGCTCTGGGACGTGACGAGCGGGCAACTGCAAAAGACACTGGCGGGCGAGGCGAGCCGCGATTTCGTGACGATGCTTGCGTTCAGCCCCGACGGACAGGGACTCATGTCACGCGAAGACCGCGACGGCCGGCATGTCGTCAAGCTGTGGAACGTCCCGAGCGGGCAGTTGGTGTTGGAGTGGGGCGGCGAGCAGGACGACTTGGAAGTGCGCGACGTGTCCTTCACGAAGGACGGCAAAGCCTTACTGCTCGTCGCTGACTGGCAGGCGGGCTCATCGAACGCGCGCGACACCGCCACGAGGATTTATGCGACGGCGACGGGCGAGCTATTGGCGAATGTCATTCCCTTCGCCGACGGCTCGTGGGTCGTCGTCACGCCCGACGGTTTGTTCGACGGCACGCCGGCCTCTTGGGCCAGACTCAACTGGCGCTTCGGCGCGACAGCGGTCGCGCCGGTCGAGGCCTTCTTCAACGAGTTCTATTATCCGGGCCTGTTGGTCGAGCTACTGGCGGGCAAACGCCCCGTCGCGCCGCGCAACATCGCACAGATTGATCGCCGCCGGCCCGAAGTCGAGTTGAATTATGCAACGCTGCCGGCCGGCGCGAGCGTGACGGCGCGGAGTGTGAAGCTCACGCTCAAGGTCAATGAAGCCCCGACGACGGGGGCGGAGCCGGGTGGCGGCGCGCGCGATGTGCGGCTCTTCCACAACGGCGCGCTGGTGAAAGTTTTTCGGGGCGACGTGCTGAAAGGGCAAAAAAGCATCATGCTCGAAGCGGCCGTGCCTGTCGTGGCGGGCGCGAATCAGTTTACGGCTTACGCCTTCAACCGCGACAACGTCAAAAGCGACGATGCCACCCTGCGTTTGCAGGGCGATGCGGCGCTCGCCCGCAAAGGCGTCGCTTACGTGCTGGTCATCGGCCTCAACGTGTACGCCAACCCGCAATTCAACCTGCGTTATGCCGTTGCCGATGCGCAAACGTTCGGCGCGGAGTTTCAACAACAGCAGAGCCGCTTGGCCCAGTTCGCCGAAGTTAAAGTCACGGCCCTGCTCGACGCACAAGCCACCAAGGTTAATATCCTGCAACAACTCGCAAGGCTCGCCGGACAGACGCAGCCCGAAGACGCTGTCGTTATCTTCTACGCGGGGCATGGCCTATCCGTGCAGAACCAGTTTTACGTGATTCCGCACGATTTAGGCTACACAGGCCGGCGCACGGCCGTGGACGCCGCCGGCCTGCAACTGCTCCTGGCGCACAGCATCTCCGACCGCGACTTGGAACAGGCGTTTGAACCGCTCAACGCCGGCAACATTCTGCTCGTGCTCGATGCCTGCGACAGCGGGCAAGCGATAGAGTCTGCGGAGAAGCGTTTCGGCCCGATCAACTCGAAGGGCCTCGCGCAGCTCGCATACGAGAAAGGCATGTATATTCTGACCGCGGCCCAGAGCTTTCAAGCGGCGCAGGAAGCGGCGCAACTCGGGCATGGGCTTTTGACTTACGCATTGGTTGAAGAGGGCTTGAAGCAAGGGGCGGCGGACGACGAACCGAAGGACGGGCAGATCGATGTCCGTGAGTGGCTCGATTACGCGACGAGCCGTGTGCCCGTCATACAGATTAACAAGATGAAGGCGGCGCGCGGGCTGGGGTCGAACCTCTCTTTCAGTGAAGAGGAGCGCGGGCTGGACACCGAGCAGCGTGCGGGCCAGCGCCCGCGCGTCTTCTATCGCCGCGAGCTTGAGGCTCAGCCGCTGGTGGTGGCCAGACCGCAGCCGTAACGGAGGTCTGAGATGGCGGCGGGTCTGTTCCCAAACTAAGCGGGGCGTTAGTTTGTCATCACGTAAGTAGCGGTTCAGTTGGTCGTGACTGAACTTAAAAGAATGCTCCGCAAAGTTCGTCAACGTGTAGTTGATCTGACTGCTTACCAGATACTGACAATAATCTAAGCGCGTCGGTCGGGTGCTGCTAACCATGCGCCCGGTCACGTCAACTGCGCGCGCGGGGAAGGCGCTCGTGCCGCCGTGCAGCAAGCTGTAGAGCAGATAGTTGCCGAGGATGCCCGCGCCTGCCTGCCATCCGGCATCTTTTAGATGCCACGCTCGCGCAACTGCTTCATGCAACACCCCGCTTTAAATTGCAAACCAGTTGCCTGTAGGTTTGGAGATCGTCCAAGCCGACCGCCGGTTAACGCTTGAATTATTTCGCGAACACCTTGGCTGCCCGATCCGGATAATCGGTAATGATGCCGTCTAAATTCAGCTTCCTTAGAGACTCCATGTCGGCCACATCATTAACCGTCCAGGGGATAAGCTTGATCCCCTTGGCCCGGCAATAGGCCAGGGTTGGCTCGTCAAGCAGCGCGAAGTTAGGGCTGTACACATCCGGCTGAAAACCAAGCCGCGCAATGTTTTGTTGGATGCCGTCTTTATTTTCGACTAACAGTACCAAAGGCAAATGGACAGGGAATTTCTTGAACTCCTGTAGCGTCCGCACGTCGAACGACTGAACAAGCGCATATTTCTGCATGCCGTGCTTCATGATCTCAGCATAAAGCAGGCGCGCGAACACGGCGGGCGCGGGCTGGTAAAGGTCATCGCCTGCCGGCGTTGATTTAGTTTCGATGTTATATCTAACGGCTGGCAGTTTATGTGCGCGAATGTATTTGCGCGTCGCGCTAAAAACCTCGCCGAGCAGTGGTTTATGCGTTTTGATTTTCTGCTGTTCGGGAAAACGTCTGTTGCCCAGACTCCCGACATCGTATCGTTTGATTTCGGCATAGCTCATCCGGAACAGGTTGTACTGCTTCTCACTGTCGGCGGGGATGGGCTTACCCGCCGGATCGAGCGTAATCTCGGCGGCGAAATATGGATCGTGCGAGACGACTAGCTGTCCGTCCTGACTGACGACCACATCAAGCTCTAACGTGTTGACGCCGAGGTCTATCGCTTTGAGAAACGCGGGGATCGTATTTTCCGGCATCAGGCCGCGACACCCACGATGCCCTTCGATGTCGAATGTGCGCGCCGTTTGCGCGCCCGCACCAGTTGCGATGAGCAGGCAGAGAATCAACGCCAGTGTGTTTTTCATGATGCTATCAGTCGCCTTTCGCCGCGGCGTGTCAGCGAACGCAGGCAGCAACGGCACGCGCATGATCGTTGTCGGCTGCGTTCCCTGGCGGAGTATTGTCGCGGATGATACTTCCTAAATCAAACCACACAAGATAGGGACATCAGAGGAAATGATCCACGAAATCACACGCACCCACACGAAGCCAAATACACAAAAGGGCTTGGTGTTTTTCGTGTTGCTTCGTGTGGGTGCGTGGGTGATGTTTTTCCTCTGTCCCAAGCTCGTGAGTTTCGATTTAGAAATACAACTTCACAGCCAGTTGTCCCTGCCGCGCCGCGAACGTGCTGGTGAGCGTGCCGAAACTGGCACTGGTGATGTCCGAGGTCGCCGCCTGAAAGTTAGTCTTATTGAACAGGTTGAAGAACTCGGCACGGAACTCCACGAGATGGCTCGGTCAATATGGAGTAGTAACATGCGAGGCAGATCGCTTCGTAGTCTTTATACGCATTAAGACAAATGATCTCGCCGCACAACTCGCAGGTCAGCTTGAACGGCAGATCATCCTCTTGCAATGCAGCATCTCGCATAAAGCCGGAGGCTACACCAGGCCTGCTAACCTGTTGTTAAGTGCGTGCTACCACATTATTAAATCTCACCTTTCAATCTAACTGGCCGAGGGCCGGGCGCAATTCTTAACGGGCCCGTAACATCAACCGTCGCCGCGCCGCGCGAACACAAGCGCCAACGGCGGCAGGTAGGGGGCTAGGTTGAAATTGCGAGGCTGGTAAAATCTGGCGTTCATGTTCAACCTAGCCCATTACCCTCAATACCGGGAAGCGCGTGGCATCGCCGCGCAAGGCCGCGACC
Source organism: Pyrinomonadales bacterium (assembly GCA_038322995.1). GTDB lineage: Bacteria > Acidobacteriota > Blastocatellia > Pyrinomonadales > Pyrinomonadaceae > QHXQ01. The sequence goes on along the minus strand of JBBQGM010000117.1, from coordinate 3,185 downwards.
AACTACGCGACAAGTAAAATCAGCCGGAGACTCAAACAGCAGCGCGAGGCTCATGACTGAAGCATGGTAGTATGCTGCGCCTAAAGAGCGAAGGCTTGGACGGCATGCTGCAAAACAAGATCGGGCAATACGCGTTGGCGGTGCTGGGCATGGCCGCGGTCACGGCCTTGCTCGCGCCCTTTCACTATAAAGTCAACTCGACCACCGTGGCGCTGGCGCTCCTGCTGGCCGTGCTCTTCGTCGCCACGCTGTGGGGCAGCCGACCGGCGCTCGCGGCTTCAGGGCTGGGCATACTTTCTTTCAACTTCTTCTTCCTACCGCCGGTCAGGACGTTCACCATCACCGAGCCGCAGAACTGGGTCGCGCTCACAGCCTTTTTTATCACCGCCATTACGGCCGGACAGCTTTCGGCCCGCGCGAAGCGCCGCGCCGAGGAAGCAGAAGCCGGCCGGCGCGAGATCGAGCGGCTGTATCAGGAGTTGCAGACAGCTTTTGCGCGGGCGAGCCATGCGGAAGCGCTCAAGCAGAGTGAAAAATTAAAGACGGCCCTGCTCGATGCGGTCACACATGATCTGCGCACGCCCCTGACTTCGATCAAAGCATCAATTACCACGCTGCTGGCTGAACTGGATGGGCACGCCAATAGCGAGCCGGCGGTCACGCTCGACGCCGAAGCGACGCGCGAGATGTTCGAGATAATTAATGAGGAGAGCGACCGCCTCAACCGGTTCATTGAAGGGCTCATTGAGCTCGCGCGCATTGAAGCAGGCGAACTGCACTTACGCCGCCGCTGGGGTGCGGTTGATGAGATTATCGCGGCGGCGCTCACGCGCGCGGAGCGGCTCACAAACGAACATCACGTCAAAGTCGAAATCGAAGCCGAATTGCCGCTCGTGCGCGTCGATCCGCGCGCGGTGAGCGAAGTGGTCTATACGCTCGTTGATAATGCGACGAAGTATGCGCCGCCGGGCACGTCGATCCGCATTGAGGCCCGCCGCGCCGCCGATGAGACGTTGTGCATCGCCGTCGCGGATGAAGGACAAGGGATCGCCCCCGCTTTGCGGGCGCGCGTCTTCGATAAGTTCTTCCGCGCGATCAGGGACGGAGACATTAGCACCCAAGCGCCGACGGGCACGGGCATGGGCCTCGCCATTGCCAAAGGCATCGTCGAGGCGCACGCCGGGCGTATCTGGATCGAAGCGGGCGCGGGCGGGCGCGGGACGCGCGTCGTCTTTACGCTCCCGATTGGTGATGACGAGTTGACGGCGGGCGCGCAGTCAGAGGCCGGCACATAGGCCGATTGGATGGGCATGGAACAGAAGCCACGGATTCTCCTTGTCGATGACGAACCGCAACTGACGCGGGTCTTGCGCGCGGGGCTGAAAGCGCGCGGGTACGACGTGCGCATCGCCGCCGACGGCATCTCTGGACTGGAAATCTTCGGCGACTGGCAGCCGGATTTGTTAGTGACCGATCTGGCGATGCCAAACATGGACGGGTTGGAACTGTGTCGGCGTGTGCGCGCCATTTCGCAGACGCCGATCATCGTGCTCTCAGCCAAGGGTGAAGAAAAGACGAAGGTCGAGGCGTTGGATATTGGCGCTGATGATTTTGTCACCAAGCCATTCGGCATGGACGAGTTGCTGGCGCGCGTGCGTGCGTCATTACGCCGTGCCGCCACGCCCGTGAGCAAAGGAGCAGCCGCGACGGTCTTAGAGATCGGTGATTTTCGGGTTGACCTCGAATCACGCAGTGTGACCGTGCAAGCACGCGAAGTGCATCTGACGCCGAAAGAGTTCGACCTGCTTGTTTACTTCATTAACAATGCCGGCAAGGTGCTGACACATCGCACTGTCCTAGCGGCGCTCTGGGGCGGCAACTACGTCGAGCAGAGCGAGTACCTGCGCGTCTTCGTCGGGCAACTGCGCAAGAAGATCGAAGCGGATGCGTCGAAGCCGCACTACATCCTCACCGAGCCGTGGGTCGGCTACCGCTTCGATCCCGGCCCGGCAGACTAGCCCAGCTAGCGCCAGCGCACATCAACCTTAAGCAACTCTGAGCGCCATAATGAGCGCCATAATTTGTGCGCGTGGTTCCATCTGCTGCGCAAGCAACCTCTCTGCGGCGTTAGCAATGTTCACACGCGCCCCGTCTTTATAAACTTTTTATAAACTCTTTACACCGTCTTTATAAACTTTCTCGTAACCTGACCCGTGGTCAATTGAGCAGAAAAGGAAACAATGGTGGCTTCTCAAGATCAGGTAGGCACGCCGGGGTCGGCCCGGTCACGCCGCAACAACCCACGCAAACGCGCAGGGGCCGCGGCAAAGCGCATTAACCGCCGGCCGCGCATGCGGACTGCCCCGCTCATCGTGCCCTTATGCATCTTGCTGTGCGGAGTCTTTACGACAGCGCACGCACAAGAGACTGTCTTTAACGTGCCCACGACGGACGTGCTCGCGCCCGGCAAGATCTATGCCGAGTTGGATATTAGCGCGAAGCCGAACAACTCCGCGGCCCTGAACAGATTCTCCTCGTTCGTGCCGCGTATCGTCGTGGGCGCGGGCGGGCGCGTCGAGGTCGGACTGAATGTGGTAGGCAACGTGCAGCCCGGCGCGGATGCAACGACGCTTGTGCCCGCCGTGAAGTGGAAAGTTTATGACGGCGGGGACAACGGCTGGGCGATTGCGGTCGGCGATAATTTATTCATCCCCGTGCGTAACAAGTCGTATAACGCCGGCACCTACGCCTACACGATGGCGCAAAAGACCTTCAAGACGAAGACGTGCGTGGGGTTCGGCGGCTACTTCTTCAGCAAGAACGTGGTCGCGCCAAACGCCAGTCGCGCGGGCGGACAGTTCACCTTTGAGCAGCCTGTGACCGACAAGTTCGGCGTGGGGGCTGACTGGTTTACCGGCAAGCACGCGAGCGGCTATTTCACGGTGGGCGGCTATTACAAGCTGACTAAGAAGCTGACCGGCTACGCCGCATATTCCATCGGCAACGCCAACGCGCCGCAGGGAAATCATTTCCTCTACTTCGAGCTAGTGGGTCAGTTGACAATTGACTAGCCATTTCTTCGGGAATGCCAAATTCATAATCAACCAAGTAGAGACCACAACATGGCTTTCACTTTGAGATTTACTAATGGCTATGGTTATGTCAACTGACCCACTAGTGGGTCA
>JBBQGM010000116.1:0-10863 GCA_038322995.1 Pyrinomonadales bacterium | reverse complement strand
TGACGTGGGACATTCAATTGCTCTGTACTCGGAATTTTCGCGCACCGGCGGCGCATACGTCCCTTTCCCCGACTCGGCGCGCTTCCGCACCTCACTTCGCGACCTCGAACGGGAAGATGTGCGTGAGTTGCTCCGGGCGGTCTGGACAGAGCCTCTCACGCTCGACCCGACGCAGCGTAGCGCTCGGATCACCCGCGACATCGCCGAGCGGCTCGCCCGCCTCGCCAAATCTTTGGAAGCGTCAGGCCATAAGCCTGAGAGAGTCGCGTCATTCCTGATGCGGGCAATCTTTACGATGTTCGCGGAAGACGTGCGGCTGGTGCCGAAAGCCGGGTTCACCGAGCTTCTGGAGAGCATCCGCGGACAAGTTGCGATCTTTCCCGACATGGTCGAGTCGTTGTGGCGCGCGATGGCCGAAGGGAGTTTCTCGCCGACTCTGAGGCAGAAGCTGTTGCGCTTCAACGGCGGACTCTTCGAGAGTGCGGAAGCCCTGCCGGTCACGGACGAAGAGCTGGAACTTCTGATTGAAGCAAGCCGGGCGGACTGGCACGACGTGGAACCGGCGATCTTCGGCACGCTCGTTGAACAGGCTCTCGACCCCGTAGAGCGTCACAAACTCGGCGCACACTACACGCCCCGCGCTTACGTCGAAAGGCTCGTCTTGCCGACGGTTATCGAGCCGCTGCGGGAAGAGTGGGCGGCGGCGCAGGCCGCGGCAGTCACACTCGCCAAAGCAGGGAAGTTGGATGAAGCAGTTGTGGAAGTGAAAAGATTCCACCAACACCTCTGCACGGTGCGCGTGCTTGATCCGGCCTGCGGGACGGGCAACTTCCTCTACGTCACGCTCGAACACATGAAGCGGCTCGAAGGCGAAGTACTGACGGCGCTCGAAGACTTCGGCGAGCAACAGCGCGAGTTGATCGAGGTTGACCCGCATCAACTGCTCGGCATTGAAGTCAATCCGCGCGCCGCGGCGATTGCCGATCTCGTATTATGGATCGGCCACCTGCAATGGCATTTCCGCACGCGCGGCAATGCGCTGCCGCAGGAGCCTGTCTTGAAGAAATTTCACAACATCGAGAACAGGGACGCGGTGCTGGCTTACGACGATGTTGAGATCGTGACGGATGAAAGCGGACAACCTGTCACGCGATGGGACGGGCGCACGATGAAGCTATCTCCCGTGACAGGTGAACCCGTGCCGGATGAGACGGCATGTGTCCCACTCATGCGCTACACGAACCCGCGCCAAGCGGAATGGCAGGCAGCTGACTACATCGTCGGCAATCCGCCCTTCATTGGCAAAGGCTACGCTATGCGAGATGCTCTTGGAGATGGCTATGTCGAGGCATTGCGTGCGGCTTATCCAGAAGTTCCTGACTCTGCCGATTACGTCGTGTATTGGTGGAATAAGGCTGCTGAAATAGTTAGGGAAGGAGAAGCAAAACGCTTCGGCCTAATTACCACTAACTCACTTCGACAAACATTTAATCGCCGCATCATTGAGACTCATCTTGCGGCAAAGAATCCGCTCTCAATTGTCTTTGCCGTTCCAGACCATCCGTGGGTTGATACGGAAGGCGGAGCTGCCGTGCGAATTTCAATGACCGTTGGCATAGCGGGTGAGCACACTGGAGTTTTGCAGCGAGTGACAAGCGAAGCGCGTGATGAAAACAACGAGCGAGATATTGAACTGAATGAAAGCAAAGGAAAGATTTACGCAGATTTAAGCGTCGGCGCGGATGTGGTGGGTACACAAAGGCTGCGATTCGTAGAAGGATTAAGCTACAACGGTATGATGATTAACGGGGCAGGATTCATCATCACACCTGAAGAGGCAAACCATCTTGGCTTGGGACGTGTTGCCGAAGTTGAGCAACTCATTAAGCCATACCGTAACGGGCGCGACCTAACTGCCGTACCACGTAACGCGATGATTATTGACTTGTACGGGCTAACGATTGAAGAGGTCCGTTCGCGATTCCCTGAAATTTATCAATGGGTCGTTGAGCGCGTGAAACCTGACCGCGACCAGAATAAAGATACCGCTTTTCGGGAAAATTGGTGGTTGTTCGGGCGTTCGCGTCCCGACTTACGACGAGCATTAAATGGACTCGACCGCTATATCGCAACCGTTGAAACATCGAAGCATCGTTTCTTTACTTTTCTTGATAGGTCAATTCTGCCTGACCATATGCTAATTGCTATTGCGCTTAATGATGCTTACTTCTTGGGTGTGCTCTCAAGCCGTGTTCATGTTACTTGGGCACTCGCAGCAGGTGGCAGACTCGGCGTAGGCAACGACCCGCGTTACAACAAGACGCGGTGCTTCGATCCTTTCCCCTTTCCCGATGTGACCGACGAGCAGAAGCGGCGCATACGCGAACTCGCCGAAGCTCTCGACGCGCACCGCAAGCGTCAGCAGGCGCAGCACCCGCGTCTAACCATCACCGAGATGTACAACGTCCTCGCGCGCCTGCGTGCAGGTGAACCTTTGAGCGAGCGCGAGCGCGTCATACACGAGCAGGGGCTTGTCTCAGTCCTCAAAGGCTTGCACGATGATCTGGACAAAGCAGTATGTGACGCTTACGGCTGGGAGCTCAATATTTCCAACGAAGAGATTTTGCAGCGACTCGTCACGCTTAACCACGAGCGCGCGGAGGAGGAGCGCGGCGGGCTGGTGCGCTGGCTTCGCCCGGCCTACCAGCACCCGCAGGGAACTGCACAGGCTTCACTCGACATTAAAGGTGAGCAGGCGACGAAGGCCGTCGCGGGGAGTAAGGCGAAGTCGCCGTTTCCGGCTAACCTCGCCGAACAGGCCAGAGCCGTGCGCAACGCGCTGGCGGCGCACTCCGGCGTCGTCACGCCAGCGCAACTGGCGAAGTCGTTCCAGCGCGCGCGCGTAGATCGAATCGAAGAGCTGTTGCAGACGCTCGTTCTGCTGGGTCAGGCGCGGCAAGTCGGAGAAGGGAAGTATGCCGCCTGAATCTCCCGTAATATTGTGCATTGCGAGCCGCTAAGAAGAACACCTTTTCAGAACGCTAACCATCCGGCTGTAGTCTTGCTGGAATCCCGCGACGCAGGCTTGTAAATATTCATCGGGGCTTGACCGTGTCCAGTCGAATATGTCGCCCCGCGCTTTCGCAGACAACACGTCTATGTAAAATCTGATGGCTCGCCCGTTCCCTTCGCGGAAGGGATGCACGGCATTGATCTCACAAATATAGTAAGCCGCGCGCTCTATAAATGAGTCCAGGTCAAGTCCTGCCAGCCACTGCTCCCCTTCCAGTTCGGTGAAGAGGGAACTCATCATCGAGTCGATATTCTGTGGAGGACAAAACGGCGTGCCGCCCTTGGCAATTCCGACGGTGCGGGGACGACCGGCCCACACGAACAGCGGGCTGAACATCAAGTGATGAAGGTAATAGAAGAAGGGCAGGTCGGGAGTGAGACCTTCGTCGAAGGAACTGAATATCGCTTCGTATACGGCGAGCTGTAACTCGGTCTCTCGCTCCAGCAGTTCGTCGGGGTCGCGAATATCTTCGAGATTGGTAAGAACCGAAGTGCCGAGGTAATACTCGTCCTCCGGATTGCCGGTAGTGTCGTAGCGGTCTGTCATGACCGTAGCTAACGTTTAGCAGTGGCTTTGGGCTTTGTCTCGGTTCGAGCTGCCCCGGCCTTCTTCGCCGTCGTCTCTTTAAGAGAGCCTTTATAGCCTTCAAGGCAGGCGGAGCCGATGACTGCCCGAACGATCTTTTCCCGGTCTATTTTAGTCATTATTGCTTCTCTCCCGGACACTATGCTAGCCACCAGTATTTTACACTTTTATCGAAGATTTTGCTGATGATGAGGGGTGCGTTGGTAAGCTGCTCCCCCGGAGAGTTAAGAGGCGCTTGTAAGGATTGCAGACAGGTCAACACTGAGTTTGATACCGGCAATGCTGTAAATCTATTGATTGGGACGAGTGACTTCAATTGTCTCTTTCGTCGTGCAGGTGATATCGGAATCACAGGAACTGTTTTCCTTACCGGAAAACCATAGTAGAAGAGCTTTCTGTAAAGCTCACGAAACCTTCCCTATATCTCGTGTCATTGTCTCTAGCCGCAGGCGATCAATCTTATCGAACGGCAGCGCGCATAAGATGACGAAATCGAAATTCTCGTCCCGGAGCTCCTCGAAGCCTTTGCTCCGTGCGTCCGAGGCGTCTATGTGGTAGATGTCGCGGAGGACGCGCTGCGCGTAAGGGTTTACGCGCCCGATGGGGTTCGCGCCGGCGCTGTAGGACCGAAAGAGTCCCCTGCCGACGCGCCCGATCAGGTACTCGCCGAAGATGCTGCGGGCCGAGTTGCCGGTGCAGATGAAGAGGATCTTGAAGGGCGTCGCTTTCAGGTTCATACCATCTCCTTACCGTTGTCCGGAATGATCCCTGATAAAGTCTGCCGTCCACTCGCGGATTTCGTCGCGGACGCGCCGGAAGACCATCATGGTCGAATCATGATCGGCCGCGCCGGGCGGGGGCGGGTCCTCGAAGCTGCGGTGAATACGCTCGGCCTGGCCGGGGAAGAAGGGGCAGGTCTCACGCGCGTTGTCGCAGACCGTGATGATGAAGTCGAAGTCCTGCCCGACAAACTCGTCGGCCGATTTCGAGGTGTGGCCGGAGATGTCGATCCCGATCTCGCGCATCGCCTCGACGGCCTCCGGCCTGATTCGGCTCGGGTTGACGCCGGCGCTGTGGACTTCAAAGTTGCCGCCCCCGTCGTGCCTGAGGATTCCTTCGGCCATCTGGCTCCTCGCGGAGTTGCCCGTGCAGAGGATCAGCACCCTCTTCTTCTCAGCCATTTTGTCTTTCATCTTTCTGTTTGACGTGGACGACTTCTACGGGGCACGGAGCGTGGTCGACCACGTACTGCGAAACGCTTCCCGTGAGCATCCGCCGCAGCCCGGTGTGTCCTCGGGAGCCGACGACGATGAGGTCCGCGCCCCACTCCTTCGCCTCCTCCACGATGGCCGGGCCCGGCTCGCCATCGCGCACCGCCGCCTGGGCGTCGAGACCCTGCTCGCGCAGCCAGACGCACGTGCGCTCGGCCAGCTCCATGGAGCGATCCTTTATCTCCTGCCGCGCCCGCTCGAGGTCCCCGCCGGCGTCGTGCCAGAGTCCCTGCGCGGGCGGCACGAACTTGCCGACGGCGCGTAGCACCCGCACCGTCGTGCCCGCTTCCCAAGGGCGTGCGCCCACTTCGTTGATCGCTTCCTCGGAGCAGGGCTCTTCGTCAATCGCTAAAAGCACCTTCACGGCGTCTTCCTCCTTCCTCCCCGTGCGGGACTAGGACCGCTTCCGCGTCCTCGGGAAGCGAGGGGACGAGCCACCTGAAAAGAAGTGTTGCCGCCGCGGCCCCGAGTAGCTGCGCGACGATGAAACCGGGCACGTCCACCGGCCGGATGCCGGCGAAGGTGTCCGAGGCCGAACGCGCAAGCGTGACCGCCGGGTTGGCGAACGAAGTAGAGGCCGTGAACCAGTAAGCGGCGGTGATGTAGGCCGCCACCGCGAATGGCACGACCGATTTCTGCTTCAGCCGCACGCACCCCCAGATGACCGCCAGCAGCCCGAACGTGGCGACGAACTCGCTGAAGAGCTGGGCGCCGCCCTGCCTGACTTTTTGGGAGGCGAAGAAGACGGGGAGCTCGAACATCACGTCGGCCGCGGCCACGCCCGCGAACGCGCCCGCCACCTGCGCGCCCAGATAAGCCGGGACGTCGCGCCACGCGATGCCCCCTTGCGAGGCGTCGGCCAGTGTCACCGCCGGGTTGAAGTGTGCGCCCGAGATGGGGCCGAAGGTCAGGATCAAGGCCACCAGTACCGCACCGGTCGCCACCGTGTTGGCCAGGAGCGCTACGGCGACGTTCCCGCCGGAGAGTCTCTCACCCATGATCCCGGAGCCGACCACGGTGGCCAGCAACATCGCCGTCCCTACCGCCTCGGCGGCCGCGCGTCTGGGCAGGTCCCTCATACAGTGCTAATCGTCCTTGAGAGCGGATAAGCAGAACATTCGCCTGAACGAATATAGCTAGAGGTTATGCCCGCATTGAATATATGTCAAGACGAATATAGAGATGTGTTAGTATGAGGCCGTTATGAGTAGGACGGCTAAGAAGTTCGACATGGAGCTGTTCTTCCGCGCGCTGGCGGACCGCACCCGCCTGCGCCTCCTGCACCTGATGGGCGAGGACGAGGTGTGCGTCTGTTTCTTCGTGGAGATTTTAAGGGTCAGTCAGCCGAAGGTGTCTCGGCATCTGGCTTACCTGCGACGGGCGGGCGTGGTCGCGGCGCGGAGGGAAGGGACGTGGATGCATTACCGCATCGTGGAACCGGCGAATACAGACGCGGCAAGGGTGCTCGCCGACGTGCGCGCGTGGCTCGCGCGCGACCCCGAGATGCAAAAGGATCGCAAGAAACTGGTGAAGGTGTGCTGCGCTCCCGACCCACCCGCGCATCTTCTCGGGGCGCCACGCCCGGCGAGCATCTCGACCTGCCGCGGCGCGTAAATCCGTCCTTTGCCCTGAACACTGAGAGGGCGGTTACTGCCGCTCATTCCGACCCGCAACAGCAACCACCCCAACTCTCTTAATTCTCTCAGGCTCCCTTGATCGCAAACACGCGGACGCTCGCCGCGTAGTCGTTGACGTTGTAGCGGCGCAGCAGGTCGGCGAGTCCGTCATGCAATTCTGCACCTGCGGCGGCCGGTTCGGGCGTGCAGCAACCCGACGCCGTAGCGACCGGCAACTCACCGGAGGATGCTGAAGAGATCGCCACCGGCGAAGAGATTTCCGTCATCGCGGGCGAGCAGCAGCCGGACTGGTTCTCGACCTTCGCATAAGCATTCAGGTCGGAGCCGCTGTCCACTACCTGAACCTCCGAGAACCCGGCTTCGAGTAAACCCTGCCGGTACTCCTCGACGGAGATCGCTCCGGCGATGCATCCGACGTAGGCCATCAGGTCGTTGCCCAGATCGGCGGGAAGTTCCTGCTTGAGCGCGATGTCGCTGACGGCCAGACGCCCGCCCGGGCGTAGCACGCGCGCGACCTCGCGGAACACGGCCGCTTTGTCCGGGGCGAGATTGATCACGCAATTGCTGATGACGCAATCGACCGAGTCGTCGGCGAGGGGCAGGCTGTCAATCGTCGCCAGATGAAACTCGACGTTCTGTGCGCCGCCTGGCTGCTTCGCGGCGTTGCGCCTCGCCAGTTCGACCATCTCCGGGGTCATGTCAATACCGATGGCGCGACCCGTCGGCCCCACCTTCGCGGCGGCCAGAAATACGTCGAGGCCGCCGCCTGAGCCTAAATCAACGACCGTTTCGCCCTCGCGAAGATTGGCCGTGGCGGTGGGATTCCCGCACGACAGTCCCATGTTCGCTTCCGCCGGGATGGAGGCCAACTCCTCCGGCGTGTAGCCGAACGCTTCGGCGACACCGCGCACCCCGCCGTGTTCGCTCGACAGGCCGCTCTGTGCGACCTGCCCGTACTTGGAGCGGACGGCATCTATGATTACGTCTGACATAAGAACCTTCTTTCTCTCGGTCTGAATACATTCGCTCGAACGAATGTATTTTTACCCTCCGGACTGACGGGTGTCAAAGCGCGTCAGGCCGCGCAGCAAGCCCGCGCAGACAGGGGGGCGGTCGCCTCCTGATACCGCGGCCGCATCAGCCATACGTGCAGCGCGACGACTAACAGGTTGCCGACGATGGTGTTGAAGGCCACGCCGCTCGCCATCGGGTGATCCGGCCCACGCACGAGGGGCGCGTCGAGGCTCCATGACGACAGGGGCTTTGCCGCCAGTGCGAGCGCGATGGTCACGGTTCTCGCCGTGATGGCTATGACGTGCGCGGCGTACTCGGTCGACGAGAGCCCGCCCAAACTCGCGCGGCTGTCTCGCTCGTCGAGCACGTCCATGATTTCGACCACCTGCTCGAGCGCGATGAAGAGTACACCCGCCCAGCGCGCCCACCCGCCAAAGGGCAGTGTTGCAGGAATCTTTTCTCCGTTATAATCGCCCCGCCATTTCATCTCGTTCTCTTCGGAAACCAGACTCGTGAAACATAATTCATCTCTCTTCAAGTGGCGACACTTCGAGCCGACAATTATTCTCTGATGCGTCCGGTGGTATTGTCGCTATCCACTCTCTTATCGCGATGTTGAAGAGATGATGCGAGAGCGTGGGCTCGACGTAGATCACTCGACGGTTTTTCGCTGGGTGCAGCGTTACGCGCCGGAGATCAATAAACGTGTGCGTCAACATCTGAAGATGACCGGCACGTCTTATCGGGTGGACGAGACCTACATCAAGGTTGGGAAATCGTGTAAGTACCTCTACCGCGCCGTGGATAAGGAAGGCCAGACGATTGAATTTATGCTCAGCGCTAAACGCGACGTTTCCGCGGCAAAGCGTTTCTTCAAGAAGATGATGAGGGCTGAGCATCGCCGCCTGCCGTTCTCCATCAGCGTGGATAAAAACGCCGCTTATCCAGAGGCATTCAGTTCTTCACAGGAAGAACGAATCGTGCCGAAGGACTGCAAGCTGCGGCGCGTGAAATACCTGAACAATGTGATCGAGCAGGATCACCGCTTCGTTAAGAAGATGGCACGAGCGTCACAATGCTTCAAGAGGTTTTACACGGCGGAGCGAACACTCGAAGGCATTGAAGCGGTAAACATGATAAGGAAAGGGCAGGTCAAAAGGTTAGCAGGAAACGATGCGCGAGGGCAGGCGACGTTCGTCGCTTCGCTGTTCGGGATCGTTGCCTGAGAAAGAGTAGCTCATGACCTCCTGCGCTCTACAATAATTTTCGCAACACTGCCATCGAAGCTGCATATCAAGAATGGCTGCGTCAAGGCTCCCCGAAGGGCGGGAAATGTGGTGGAGGCGGACTACCGCCAGTTCCGCGCAGATGTGAGGAACCCGAAACTAATCGGGTGCGAAAACGCCGATTCGGTCCTACGTGGGAAGAATTACGCTTAAATGTGGAGGCACATCGGCGCATGGAGACGTTCTGGACTACTGTTCTTGCTGGTGACCTTATCGTCGGCGGGGTTCTAATAGGGGGCCCACAAGCCGCTCTACCGTTGCTCCGATGGCTTCCGCTAGGGGCCACGGCCGCGGCCGCAGCCGCCCGCTAGCCGTAACGGTTTCTTCCCGCTACTAGTTTGCGAATACGATGATCAGGGCACATCTAGCTTCTCAAGTGCCATATATTAAGGTAGGCACTTGAGAAGCCTGGCACTTATCTTTTGAGCAATCATGCGCGAATATACTGTCGAGTTCAGAATCTATGGCAAGGATTTAGACCCTGCTGCTATTACCAGCGAGCTTGGGCTTGAGCCTTCAGAAGTTAGAGTGACAGGCGAACAGAGAGCGCAAACGACAGCATGGAAGGAAGGGATGTGGTCATATAATGGCCAGCCCGCATCGCTCGGCAGCAAAGAATGGGCCTCCCTAGAAGAAGGCATCACTTTTATCCTGGAACGGTTACGACCGGTCATGCTTAAGATAGATCATTATAAAGCCCGGCACCGGCTCATACTTTGGTGTGGGTGTTTCCAATCAGACTTCAATAGCAGCTTCTCATTATCCCCATCTACGTTAAGCATGTTAGCTGAATTGGGAATTGAAGTGTTTATTGATATTTACTTTTCCGAGTAAGCAACGACCGAGATGCGTGCGCACTTTTTCTTCTGCCCACGGCAATAAAACTTAACTGAAGTGCTGGCCGATCTGCTCGCGCTGAATGTGCGGATGCCGTTGAGGCGGAGGCTGAAAATAACGCGAACAATCAACAGACGGGCACAGGCTACGCGCACGACAACAACGGCAACCCGACGACCTACAAGGGCGCATCGCTCAGCTTCGATCCAGAGAATCGGCTGACGAGCTACGGCAGTGTGCTGACGGCCAAGTATACGGGCGACGGACTCAGAGCGTGGAAGCAGCCGGGCGCGACAGGGCGGCGCTACTTCCTCTATGACGGCACCCTGCCCATGGCTTGCTGGCGCGGCAGATGACTGCGCGTTGCGCCAGCAACTTGTCAACATTCATAGTGCTGTACAGACATAGATTAAGATGTAGCTGTGGGGGCTGCTATCGTCAATTACGTGAAAAGATGAATTAGACCTTTTAACTCTTCTGTGTGTAGGGTCATTGTCATAGTGCGACAGCAATTCGCGGATTCCTGCCCTATACTCTTGACTAAAACGAAAGGGGAGCTTCTTGGGAAGACCCCTTTTCTGCGGTCCTAAACTCTGATGACCTCTAACTATAAGCTCTCGCAGGGACGCTCATTCGGTACGTGGAATGCTATCGCATATCAGCGTTGACCTTGCACATAGTTGAGCTTGTCTATGTCATGCGGTTTTACCAAGTAAGCTACTTACTTATCGGAATCCGCTTTCGGAGCATCAGCCCAGAAGACCCATTTCGCACCATTGCCGTGCTGCTCCGGTTGCTGTAACACACTGCGCTCCTCCAGCAGTTGGCGCGCACAGCGTTGCACGCAGGCATACAGATACTGTGTCAGGTCTGAGAATTCCCAGCCTCGTGCTCGGAGAGTCGTTTTGGCGAAAGCCCGTTTCAGATGTAGTTGCCTCTTCTCGAAGATGGCTGCCACGCGCTCTGCCATCTCCGCGCAGAGTGCATCAAGCTCTGCGCGTTCGTCCGCGCGCACGACAGGGAAGTTGGGTTCATAATAACGTTCGGTCGGATACCGCTTCTCCCACTCTTCGCTTTCGCGCAGGAGTTCGCTTTTCATCATGTCGTTGATGTGCGTGTGCACGCTCGGCGGCGAAAGTGCGAGCGCCTCGGCGAGTTGG
>JBBQGM010000115.1:0-10999 GCA_038322995.1 Pyrinomonadales bacterium | reverse complement strand
AGACAACGCCGGCTAGAACTACGGCGACGATGCAGCTAACGAGTGCGAGCTTTTTATTTCTTGTGCGAGTCATTACCCTCAACCCTTTCGTGTGGGCCAGCCCCGGTGATCAAGCAATAGACACCTGTGGCCACACACTTGCCGTGCGTGACGCTACAGAAGTCATTAAGGCGATCTGCGATAGGGGAGCGGATCGAATTTTATGGGGTTAACGTGCTGTGAATTCTAACGAGTCGCCGCGCGCAAATCCAATACATAATGCCGATACCAAACGGCAGGGGCTATTGAGAAACCCGCGCGGGTAAATGCGCCGCGCGCGCACCTTTTGCCACTTCACAACGCGCTCCGCACGGCGCGGCGCACGAGGTCGGTCGTCAGTCCGTAGACGAAATGCGATGCGAGCGCGTAGGCGTGCGTCGAGAGCGGAACTTCCGTCGGCGGCTTCGACAGACCGAGCGCGGGCACGGCCGCCTCGTCCGCGACGAGCCAGAAGACCGCGCCGAACGGCAATCCCGCGCCGACGCCGACGACCGGCGCGACTTCGGCAAGCGCGCCGTAGAAGCCACCCGTCGCCGTCCCGAAGGCGTAATGCACCGCCGGCCCCGCCATTTGCTTCTCGCTCTTCGTCAGCTTGTGGTCGAAGACGCCCTCGGAGATCGCCTGCGCCGCCTTCACCGTCGCGTCGTCGCCTTCTTTCTTCTCGCCGCTACTCTGCGACTTCTTTCCACCCTGCGCGCTTTTCATATCTTTGGCCAGCTTGGTCGTCAACGCTTGAAATCCATTCATCGTCCACGACGCGACCAGCCCACCGACGAGACCCGCGACCAACCCCTTCAACACGTCGCGCTCCTGCCGCCGCGCGACTCTAATGTTATTGCTCATCGCTCACTCTCCCTTTACTCCAGCATGATTCAGTGCATCATCAATTTGCGCCGGGCCGCCGGTCAGCAACTCGTTAGGCTGGCGGCATGTCCGGCATGCGCGGGTCTATCGGCGCTCTATCTTCAGGGTTGATGCTCGTGGCATCTCTGGCCGTGCGCCCTGCCTCCGTGTCGCGCCCCCCTTCCTTGCCCTCCTCCTTCGACTGTTCCTCTCCCTTGCTCGTGCTCGGCGAGTGCGCGGGCGCGTCCGGTGAAGCCTCTTGCTTTACCATCGTTCCAATCCTCCTCTTAATACTTGGCAATCATTGTGTTGTTGGTCAACGGCTGCACTTGCCGGTACTGGGACAGACTCATCTGCCGCGCGCCGCGCGCAACGCTTCGCCCGCCGTCCAGATAGCTGCGCCAAGCAGCAGCAAGTCTTTCGCCAGAAATTGTCCGTTTGAAGAGAGGAAAGGAAAGCCGTAACCCGGCTGCCACACGCCCGGCGTCGTCAACGTGAAACTTAGCGTAATGAGAAACATGAGAATCGCGCCGCTGCTACCGATGGCCGAGAGTTTCGGGGCGACCGGTCTGGTCGCAATCAGAATGCCCAACGTAATCTCGATCACACCCAGCACCGCGGCGAAGCTTCTGACGCTCATCACACTGTAAGCCCACGATAAGAGCGGGCTGTGCGCCACCAAACCTTGCACCCCTTCGGCCTCGTAAGCGGTAAACTTCAACGCGCCGACCCATAACAAAACGATCACCAGCCCGTAACGAATAACTTTCGCGCCGATATTTTCCAGCGTGTAGCCCAAGTCGCGCGTATCCATAGGATCCATCGTCGTTGCCATTTCGAGTCTCCTTCCTAGCGCCGGAGAGCATGCGTGCCACGCGGTTTCTCGTCACCGCCCGGCACGCACTCAGGCCGGGTTAAGTTAATTGTGCGCGGCCTTCAGCCACGCCCCTTGCGCCCCCGTTGCGCGCAGGCATTGACGAAACAACCGCGCGCCCTTTGTGCCCCGCAAGGCTTCAGGCTTTCGGCTTCGCGCCCATCTTGCCGGCGATGTCGCGGATCATTTGCAGATGCGCTTTGAGCGTCGGCAGCGTCTTCGCGGCGTAGGCTTTCACGTCCGCGTCCGTGCCGGTTTTGGCGACGTTGTCGAAGGCCGCCACGTCCTTTTCGTGATCCGCCACCATCTCCTGCACGTAGGCGCTGTCGAACGCCGCGCCTTGCAGCTTCGCCAATTTCGCCATCGTCTCTTTCTGCGCCGGCAGCAACTCCGGCGGCGGCGGAACCTTCTTGCGCGCGGCCAACTGTTTCAACTCATCGCCCGCCTTCGTGTGGTCGTCAATCATGCGCTGGGCAAACTGCTTCACGTCTTTGCTCGCCGCCTGTTTCAACGCCAGCCGGCCCAACTCCACTTCGACCATGCCGCCCGGCACGGCGTCGTTGATAAACGCGAGGTCGCCGCCGGTCACGACCTGGTCGCCGCTGTCGCTCGGCGCTTGCGCCGGCTCGCTCTTCACGAGCGGCGCGCTGTTCGCGGTGCTGTCGCCGGGCTGACTGCTGCTGCAAGCCAGCGCGAACGCGGCCAAGAGGCCAACCGTTAGCCAGCAGACGCTGCTCTTTATTTTGTTCCTCATCTAACCTTCTCCTTCTCCACTGCCCGTGCCCTTTTCGCAGATGGCGTACTGATACCAGGTGTCGTGCGCGTGTCGCACCGCGCGCCACGGCTGCGTCGCGATGAGTGCGCGAAACTCCGGCTTGTCCATGATCGCGATCCGGCGCGGCTCGCGGTAAGAGCCGGGCGACTCGCGGCAGAAACCGATCAAGCGCGCGACAAGCCACATCAAGTGCAACGGAATGGCCGCGCGCACCA
The DNA here is from genome assembly GCA_038322995.1 of Pyrinomonadales bacterium. Taxonomy (GTDB): domain Bacteria; phylum Acidobacteriota; class Blastocatellia; order Pyrinomonadales; family Pyrinomonadaceae; genus QHXQ01. Next base: position 8,253 of record JBBQGM010000115.1, on the reverse strand, counting down.
TCGAGCGCGGCTCCGCGATGAAACAACGACCGCCCGGCCGCAGCACGCGATACATCTCGGCGAGCGCACGCTCGCGTTGCGGCAAGATGGTGAACAGACGCGAGGCCACGACGGCATGAAAGATGTTGCGCGGCCAAGCAAGCGCCAGCACGTCGGCTTGCTCGAACCGGCAGTTGGCGAGTTGTCGCTCCGCCGCGCGGGCGCGGGCGCGTTGCAGTTGTTGTTCGGCGCGATCAATGCCAAGCACCTGCAACTGCGCAAAGTGTTGCGCCAACCCGCAAGAGTAGAAGCCGGGCCCACAACCGATCTCTAACAAACGACTCGCGGCGGGTGGCGGCGTTGCGGGCCACAGTGTCCGCGCGATGCGCTCCGTATCGTCGCGGAAGAGATGCTCGCGGCAAAAAGCATAGAGCCAGTGGAATCGTTCAAAGAGACTCTCCGGTTCGTCGCTACCGGCATAGATGGTTGACTCAGCTTGTGCCGCCATAGATAAAACGTTCCCGCCCCTTCTCGATAGTTGTGCGCGCTCTACTAGGCTATGACGCGCGCGATAACTTTGTGATAGCCCGTCGCGCCATGCGGCACAGTGCCGCGTTCAGCGGCCGTTTGCAGCGCGCCCTCGCCGTCAGTCGCGCACACCGCGAGTTTGTATTCGCCCGCCTGCGGCGGTTGCCAATCGTAATGCCAGAGCGCCCACGTGAGCTTCGTGCCCGGCGTGTTGAGTTGCGCCACTTGCCACGTCTTGCCGTCGTCCGGACTGACTTCGACTTTGCTGATCCCGCGCTTGCCGGCGAAGGCTACGCCTTTGAGCGGCACGGTCGTGCCGGCGAAGATAGGTGCGCTCAAATCCGGCGCGTCGAAGCGCGCGTGCGTGGGGATAACGAAGTCCGGGCCCCAACCCTGTTGCTCGTAGAAACCTTTCACGTCCGCGGCCACTAGCTCGATGCGCGTGATCCATTTGACGTTCTTCTCGCCGAACAGGCCGGGCACGATGACGCGCACAGGGTAGCCGTGCCGGTGCGCCAACGGCGCGCCGTTCATCTCGTAGACGACGAGCGTGGTCGGGTCTAACGCATACTCAAGCGCGAACGTGTCCGAATAGTTGTCAACGCCGTGCAATAGCACCTCTCTGACACCGGCTTGCGGCCCCGCCGCTTCGAGCAGGCTGCGCAACGGCACGCCCTTCCAGACCGCGTTGCTCATCAACCCGCCGCCGACTTCGTTGCTGATGCACATCAACGTGGTCTCTTGCGTGACGGCCGGCAACGCGGCCAACTCCGCGAACGTATAGCTGCGCGGGCGGTCAACCATGCCCCCGATTTCTAACCGCCAGATGTCACGGTCGGCGTGCGGATCGATGACATTTTTGGTGACGACGTAGAAGCGATCCGCCGGCGTCACGAACTGTACGTCCGCGCCTTTGTACTGCGTGCCGTCATAGCTGAAGGTAGCGAGACCGTAAAGCCGGCGCAGCAGCGCGCCCGCCGCCAATGCGATCACGACGCCAACACCGCCGACCAGCACGGCGCGTCGCCCGACCGGCGCGGCGGCTGCGTGCGCCGGTGCGCGGTTAGTGATGAGGCCGTAGCAGACGATCAACGCCAGCCCGCAGACGGTATAAGCAAACAGCAAGGCGAGGGCTGTAATAACCGTCGCCTGTCCCGGCGGCCGGCCGTGATAGCTTGTGCCGAGTACGGGCCAGAGCAGCAGGAGCGTAGCGAGCCACAGCCCGCCGACGAAGCTGATGATGAAGACGAGGCCGCCCCGGTTCGTCCCGCAGGGCAGCGTGCGCGCCGAATGTCGTACACGGCCGCGCGCGACGATGAGCGCGTACAGCAACCCGCCGAGCGCGCCGACGACGAGTTGGCCGGCGACGACCGAGCCGAAGCCGATCTGCTTGAGATGGTTGTAACCGCCCGCTTGCGTTAGCAGTTTGATGAATGTCTCAACGGAGAGCGCCGTCGCCAGCCGGTCGCCGACCAACTCCGACGGTGTTGGCACGCCGAAGAGGTTGCACAGCAGCAACAGGCACAGCGTCAGCAGCAACGCGGCCACGAAGCCCGCCAATAGTCCGACCGCGATATTCTTGCCCCGACGCATCTCTGTTAGCGGCAAATCGTTTTCCATCATGATTGCTCTTTCGTTACGCTGCTGCACGGAGCGTAGTCAGTCCGTGTTGTGGGCTGTCGCCTCGTTGCAGCACAACCGTACCGCACAGCAAGCGATCCAACCGGGGCAAAGACAACGCGCGCCAAACACTTATGTATGGAAACAGATGGTGAAGATTTTAGTGAGTCGGGCAGACTAATACCAATACATAATTCCGATGGCGAACGACAATAGGTATCGCAAAGCTTGCGCCATGAAGCGCGTGCGGTGTGCCGGTAAGGCAACGCGCTCTTTAAGCTGAGGCTGGCAACGCGGCGCGGGCGAGGCTGCCGGTGTCTAGCACCGCCGCAAGGAAGGTTTCGGCGCTTGGCGAAAGCGTCAGCCTCTTATTGGTAACGACGTAGAAGTCGGAGGCGCGCATGTCCAGTCCGGCAATCGCGACCGTCTTTAGTTCGCCGGCCGCAAGCTCGTGTCGCACCGAGAACAGTGAGACGACGGAGACGCCCATGCCGGCCTTGAGCGCTTCCTTGATGGCGCTGTTCGAACCGAAGACGCCGACGACGTTGAAGTCGTCGAGCGTACTCTCCAGCCGCTCTTCCACCATCGCGCGCATCCCCGTCCCGTACTCGCGCGTCAGCAACGGCTCTTGTCTGAGTTGGGCCGGCGAGATCGAGTTGACCCGCCGCCACGTTTTGTTGTTGGGCACGACCAGCGCGATTGCGCCCGTCGCGAACGGACGGAACTCCAACCCGACCGTGTCGAGTTTGGCGCAGGAGAAACCCAACTCGGCTTCGCCGCTCAGCACGTCGTTGCACACAGTTTTGGGGTCGGAAATTTTCAGCTCGATCTTGACGGCGGGAAACTGCGCGTAGAAATCAGCGATGAGCGGCGGCAACAGATACTCGCCCGGTATGTTGCTGCCGGAGAGTTGCAACACCCCTTCGATGCGTTGCAGAAAGCGCTCCAAATCCTGCATCGCGGCCTGTTTCTCTTTGAGAATGCTGCACCCGCGCCGGTAGAGCAGTTGCCCGGCGCGCGTCGGGGCGAGACGACGCGGCAAACGGTCGAACAATTTTGCGCCGATGTACGACTCCAGATTCTTGAGATGCCCGCTCACGGTCGGCTGCGAAATCCGCAGCGTCAATGCCGCCTTCGAGATGTTACCCTCTTCATACACGCGGCAGAAAATTTCGATCAGGTTCAAATCTAAACGCATCATGATTACTCGATCCTCCGCTTGCTTGTCGGCGCTGACAGCGTCATGGCGCGGCCGGTTTGTTTAATGCTCCCGATGATCGCCGCTCAGATAAGCGGTCAACGCGGGCACGTCTATGAGCAGCGGTTGATTACGCCCGTAGCGCACCAGCCCGCGCTGCCGCAGCCGTCCCATCGTCACCGTCACGTGCGGCCGACTCATCGCCGCCAACTGCGCCAACTCGTCGTGCCCGACGGGCACTAACGCCTCGCCCGTGCGCCCTGCGTTCGCCTGCCCGCGCGTCGTCGCCAAGTGCAACAGCAACCAGCCCAGTCGATCCACCGCGCCGCGATGCGCGAGCACCTCGATGCGTCGTTCCGCCTCGGCCAAGCGAATGCAGAACGTGAAGATGAAAGCCGTCAGCACCTCGCGGCTCTCCTGCAAGTAAGACATGAACACGCGCAGATCGACCTCGACGGCTTCACTCGGCGCGACGGCGCGAGCCATCGTTTGCCGCGCCTCTGACGGGCCGCCACAGAAACAAAGCTCGCCGAACGGCTCGCCGGCATCGAGCACGCGCACTATGATCTCGTGCCCTTGCGGGTCGCTGCTGCTGATTGTTACCTGCCCGCGCAACAGAAAAAAGATGCTGTCGGCGCGGTCGCCCGGCCGCCACACCGTTGCGCCTTTGCGATAACTCCGGGCGCGCCCGTGCGCGCCATCGCGCGGCATGTGCGCCAGCGTCAACTCGGTTAACGCCTGACAGGCGCGATGCTCGCCGGCGGGGAATTTAGCGGGATAACGTTTCAAGTCCGTCGTTTTTTCGCGCTTTTTCAATTCCACCCTTTTGGGCGCGCCGCCCGTGGCGGCCGGCCCCTGTGCTCGATCTTTTCTGACCTGTGATGGCGGAAGATAACATAGGGTCGCACTGAGACGATGTTAACGCGCGAACGTAACATCGAAAAAGTATCTGCTTGCCGATGTGCGGTTAATAGTCGTGCGCAGACATTTCGCTCCGCCTGTAATCCCTCGCCCGCCCCGGCCGCGCTGATGCTATGCGCCGAAGTTCACCGATGATTGCGGGCTATTCACATCGGAATTATGTATTGGATGTCCTCGTCGCCGTTCACTAAGATGGCGGCTTCGATCTATCGCCTGTTAAGCAACGGTTGCTGACGCAGAATCAATGGCATGTGCCGGCCCAACTATGTGCGCACCGACTGGACAAGCAAGCTCGCGCACTACTGCGCCGGACAGCGCGCAGCCGCCGACCTTCGTGGCCGCGTGGCGTTGGTGGTTGCCCCTCGCGTTGCTGTCACTCGTGCTTGCGCTCGTCTTCGTCGATCCGTTCGCGGGCGACTGGGACGCGCTCGACTACACCACGCTCGCGCTGAAGGGCCAACCATCTTCGATGGTGCTGGGGCGCAGCCTGTTCATCTTTGCCAACCACGCGCTCTGGCTCGGCGCGCACGCGCTCTTTGATCTCAAACCCGAACAAGCCTATCTGCTCTTCAAGTATGCGGTGGTGGCGCAAAGCCCGTTAGCCATCGTCGCGTGTTGGGAACTCGCGCGGCAACTGACGGCGGATGTGCGCGCCGCCACCGTCGCCGCGCTGCTCGTCGCACTGTCGCCATTTTACATCGTGTATAGCGGGCAAGCGATGACGGAGATACCATCGATATGGCTGCTCGCCGGCGCGCTCATCGTCCACCTGCACGGCCTGCGGCGCAAGAACTTTTGGCTGGTGTTGGCAGGCGCGGCGTTGCTCGGCACATGTGTCAACGTGCGCGAGGCGGCATTGCTGTATGCCCCGTGGCTGGTGTGTGCGCCGTTCGTGTGCGGCTGGCGACTGCGCCGCTGCGAGCTTATGATCACGGCCTGTGCCTGTCTGATGTTCCTGATCTGCGCGGGCGGCGGTTTCGCCGGCTGGTGGTTATTGGACGTTGGGCTTTATCGCAAGGATTGGCACGGCTGGGTGGAAGCCACGCGCATGGAAGCGGCGCGGCATCCGGTCAGCCTCGCCAACTTCGGGCCGCTGCTGCGCAACTTCTTCATCACCGCGCCGCTCGCGTTGGTGGCGTTCCCGGTGGCCGCGTACCGGGAGTGGCAACTGCGCCATCGCGGCTCGCCGCTACTCGCGCTCGGGCTGATCGGGTTTGGCGCTAACCTCGCGTTGATCGCGCACTACAGCGTGGTGATCAATCAGCGTTACATGCTGACCGGTTTGCCCGCCATCGCGCCGCTCGTCGCCGCTTATCTCATGCGTATTGAGACGAACATTAGGCGCGACCCGCGCCGCGCTTTTCTCACAGTCGTGTCCGGCGTCTTTTGCGTGGCGGCGTTCGTCGGGCAATGGGCCTATTATTTCCAGCAACCTGTGACGAGCGCGCACGCATGGACGCGCGAATACCGGATGCGGCTCGCGCTGTTGCCGCGCGATGCCGTCGTGATCGCCGGCGCACAGACCGTGTCCGTCAGATTCTGGCGTGAGGTCGGCGCGGGTGAGTGGGAGGTGATCGGCACGGGCGCGGGCTGGCCCGGCGCACAACTCCCGGACGTGATCGACTCGTACTTGCGCGCCGGGCAGCGTGTTTTCCTCGACGCCGACGCGCGCTGGTGGCCGACCACAGGCTGGCCACTGGAAGAGACGCGGGCACTCGTCGATCTCGAAAAGCGATTTCACTTCCGCCGTCTGACGCGAACAATTTACGAACTCAAGCCGCCGGACGATCAGACAATACACGACACCCCGGCCCTCTACACCTTGCTGCCAGCAACTGAGCAAGCGCGCCCGGCTCTAACAACCCAGTCTGTGCGACATTGACCGCACCGCGCCCGCGCGTCGTGCGACAACTACTGTCCCACATACATCATACCTTGATTGCTAGATGATGTTTGAACACGCGAGGGCGAGCAAAGAAGCGTGGACTTTAACTTCAAAGCCGGCGTTGGTGCGTGCGTGCAAGTGTTGTGTGCCCATCTTCTCTAATTGCGAGTTGACCGTCTCGATGCTTTTCCGGTATCGCTTGAGGTCGAACTCATCCGCCCATTCGTGTCGCGCCATGTTCTTGCGCCGGATAGGGATGACGCGCACCCCGGTCTCATCGAAGATCGTCCGCTCATCCGGCGCGCTGTTGTAACCCTTATCGCCGAAGACGCATGCGCCAGAAGGTAAACCGAAGGTCAGTTCATGCAGCGGCGTGAGGTCATGGTAACCGCCGGCGACAATGGCGAAGCTGACGGGCAGTCCTTCAGGCGTACACACCAGATGCAGTCTGAAACCGAAGAACTTCTCACGCTTGGCGGCACAGTAACCGCAGTAGGCACGCCCGCGCACCTTCCGGTTGGCGCGCCCGCGCTCGAGACGGCAAACGGGGAGCGGCATGGAGTCAACGATGAAGACCGCGCCCTGTGCGAACAGTTCGCCGAGGGTCTCGACCGTCAGCCGCAGCCAGTCAGCAATCGCGCGCAACCTGCGGTTAAAGCGAGACGTGCTCAGGCGCTCTGACAAGTAGCCAAGTCGAATCAGCGTCCACAGCGCGCTCTCATGGTTGTTGTGGAAGTATCTGGCGGCGACCACCGCCACGGTCAGGACTTCCGCATCCGTAACCTTGGCTAACTGATGGCTATGGTGGTTCAAAGAGCGCATCGTGTCGTCAATAATGACGTAGCTCGTTATAATCAGAGTGTCGTTCATGCGGGCCTCCGGTTCGAGTGATCGGTTTGGTCACCATCATTCTCAAACCGAAGCCGCATGAACGGCAACTAGCAATCAAGGTAATGATAGATGAGTCGAAGTGGGGATTATAGTCGTAGCAGCGATTCCTGCAACACATCCGTTTTCCCAACGCCGCCCTTCTGATTGGCAATGGCAATGGTCTTCACTGCATCGTCCTCCATTTTCAATGCGCGTTCGGAGCGTCAGTCGCCAACCCTACCGTAGCGCCGGCGGCGAGGAGTTCTGCATCAGCCGCAATCAACGTGAGTGGCGTGAGCTTCTGCCGCACGCGCTCGCCGTTGGCCTCCAGCACGGCGGCAAGTTGCACCGCGTCATATCCACGTAGTCCGTGCTGCTCAGCTAAGCTCATTGCGTCAGTTAGCAGAACTGATGTGATCTCCACAATGCGGAGCTGCCCATCAAGATCACGACGCAAACGAGCTAGCGCGCGGGCCGTCTCGCTGGCCGTCAAGTGCCCGCCACGTCGTTTGCGGGTGAGTGCTGCCGTGCCTTCGACCCCGCTGATGCGCGCGACGTAGAGGCGGTGCCCGGCAGCGCGGCGAAATAGCCCGATGATCCAAGCTGTGCCTGTCTCACGCGCGTAGCGTTTGACCAGTGCGCTGCTGTCGAGGAAGTAGGCCGCCACCTTTAGCGCCGCTCCGCCACGATCATCTCGGAGAGTGGCTGCCCCGTAATTTCGACCGGTTGCCAGTCGTCATCGTCTTCTTCTGTCTCCGCAATTTCGGGGAGCGAGATCACGCCCTTCGCTGCGAGATATTGCTCAAATTCATCTTCGGTCATTTGCGGCCTGGTCGGCTCCGTCAGCAGGGTATCAACTAGTTCACGCACTTGATGCAACTCGTCCGGTTGCAGCTCTCTAACCTCTTCCTTGATTTTGTCCAGTATAGCGCTCATCTCCTCTTACCTTTCTTGCTTTTGCACCGGATGCACGACGGCCGCGGCGCGCCCGCCTGCGGCGCAGCCCTGGCTGGCGACGCGGTGGCATCTTCATGGCCGCAGGCTGCGCCGCTTGCGCGAGCTGCGGTGTTGGCGTGGCCGGCACCTGTGCCGGGGCGAGCGCGGCGGCTCGCCGCCTGACCGCCTCCGCCTCGGCCTCACTGATAGCTGTTTCCAGATGCGCACGGCTGGTGGCGAGCAGATCAAGTTGTTGCTGTACACGCCCCTTCTCGCCCTCGATCTGTTTGCGTACCTGCTCCTGCGCCGTCGCGCC
>JBBQGM010000114.1:0-11046 GCA_038322995.1 Pyrinomonadales bacterium | reverse complement strand
ATCTTTCCCGCCAACCTCGCGCGCTCGCGCTCGAAAGGCGTGGAGACGCGGCTCGATGTCGCGCGCGTGCATGGCTTCTCCGGTTTCCTGAGCTACACGAATCTGCACATCTACGGCTTTGCGCCGATCAACGGCGGGCTGTTCCTCGGCGAAGCGTTAGATACGCTCAGCCGGGCCGGGCAGCAGATCAAGATCGAAGAGGATCAACGCAACACGGCCGTCTTTGAGACGCGCTACGATCTTTTGCCGCACCGCTTTTTCGTCGCGCTCTTGGGCCGGCACGATAGCGGCTATAGCGTCGAACTTGAACCGGGCGTGATGCGCGATGAGTTTGCCGCCGATTTCCCGGATAAGATTCTTGATCAGGTGAACTTCGAGCGTGGGTTCATTCACCCGCACACGGTCTTCAACTTCTCGGTCGGCAAAGAGTTCGCCTTAAATGAGCACGTCGGCGTGCGCGGGCAGTTCAACGTCGAGAACGTGTTTGATAAATTCTATCTGATCACGTTCGAGAGCGTCTTCTCCGGCACGACCATCGGTCGCCCGCGCGCCTACAGCGGCCGGCTCAGTTTTGACTTCAAATAGATTAACGGGCGACGGCGGGCGCGGGCGGAGCGCGTTGCGGGGCATGTTCACCAGCGCACGTCGTAGCGCGCGAGGGCTGCGCGCCAACAGAGTGCGTCGCCCGCGCCGAGGATGGGGAAGTGGCCGTCGAAGCTGAGCGCGGCATCAGGCGGACGACGCACGCGGTAAGTGTGACCGGATGGTGAGCAGACAGAGAGTGTGATGCAGTCGAGCGCGATAGCCGCGACGACGGCCGTGCGCCAGTCTTTGCGACAGCGCAGGATGAGCCGCGCGCCGAGCGGCAACGCGGCGAGCGTGCAGGGCGTTTGAGTTTCAGCCGGAGACGAATCGAGGTCGGCGGATGTCGGAAGCTTAATCGCTTCCGTTTCCGCCGACCTCTCTACTGGTGCGCGCACGATGTTGGCTTATAGTCCCGGTGCATCTTCAAACGGTAGGTCAGGCTGATTCGGCGCTTTGCGGCTGACCGCGTAGGCACGCAGCACCGCCGACAGGATCATGAAGGCGAGGCCGATCCAGATAAGCGACCAAAAGAATGCGGGCACGCCAGTCACCCGCGCCATGTTGAGCGCATCGGTCTGAGCGTCCGTGGCGACCGAGAGGAACAGCACGTCTTTCAGATCGAAGAGCGCGTTCAGCACGCATTGCACGGCGAGGAAGCCGACCAGAAAGTTGGCCGCACGTGGACTCAGATAACGCGCCGCCACGAGCAACCCGGCGGTTAAGAGCGCGCCGGTGACGACGGTGAAGGCGCTGAATGACAGATGCGTGAGCGGCACGATGAAACCGTAGACGAGCGTGAGCAAACCGATGAACAAAGCAGAACCGGCGAGAACGAGGCGCGCCGCGACCGTGCGCCGCACGAGCAAGAGCAGCAATGCGCCGAACGTCATCGCGCCCAGATAGCCCGCGCTCGAAATGAAAGCTTGCACGAACAGGCCGCTGTTCGACATGTAAGTCTCGGTCAGCCCCGACGCATTCGGCGCGACCGTCAAACTGCGCACCGCGTTACCGGTCAAGAGCGACGCCAACGCATGCCCGCCTTCGTGTATGAAGGTGACGAAGAGGCGGAACGGATACGTGACGACGCCCGCGTAAGGGATGAACCACAACGCGATGGTGAGCAGGGCGGCAAAGAGCAGCGCACGCGCCTGCGGGCGCGCATCATGGGCTAACTGAAATCTCATCTTGACATCTCCGCGTGTGCAAACTTAGGTCGGTCGAACCTGTGCCACATTCTACGCTGAACCGAACGAAAGCAAAAGATGGAAAACTGTTGGGGAGCGACAACCGCACAAATAAACGCCGTCCGCCAGCGCGATGTTCCACGAAAAGCAGGGGTGAGAGATAAAGGGTGAAGGATGAAATACAAAGTCTTTTCTTATTCATCCTTCATCCTTCATCCTTTCGTAGTCTCCCGACTTGCCGCCGGTCTTGCGCTCAAGCTGCACGGCCGTGATCGTGATCGCCTTATCAAGCGCCTTGCACATGTCGTAGATGGTGAGCGCAGCGACCGCGACGGCCGTTAACGCTTCCATCTCGACGCCGGTCTGTGCGTTGGTGGCAACCTCAGCTTCAAGCCACACGCCGTCGTCGTGCAATTCGGCGCGCACGTCTATGTGCGTGAGCGGCAGCGGATGGCAGAGCGGGATCAGCTCGGCCGTGCGTTTGGCGGCCATGATGCCGGCGAGCCGCGCCGTCTCCAACGGGTCGCCCTTCGGTGTTTGGTTCGCGCGCACCGCCGCGACCGTCTCCGCCGCCATCAGCACGCGCGCCGAGGCCAGCGCGTGCCGCGCTGTCTGCGGTTTCGCGCTTGTGTCCACCATCGCCACTCGCCCCTGCGCATCTACATGCGATAAGTTTTTCATGCCCGCAATACCCATCTTTGAAGCCGCAGTGTTAGTGCAGACAAACTAAACATCAAAACGTGAACGTTAAGCAAGGGCACGCACACACTTTGCTCCGCGCTTGCCAAACTATAAGTGCGCTCGCCGCCGTAAAGCAGGTGAAACAAACAACCGGCCGTGGAGCTTGAGCGCAAGCGTCGCGCAGTTGCGGTTGGCATGATCTTAATCAGACCTAGCAAGCTTGAAAGGACAGACAAGGGTGAAAAGACTTTTCGCATTACTACTGCTCGTGGGCGCGTCCGCGACTATTACGGTCGGGACAGCTTCGGCGCAGATGAACCATATGAATCCCACGGTCGGCGGCGCAGCGATGTTGCGCAGCAAGACCATCGTGGACAACGCGGTGAACTCGCCGATCCACACGACATTAGTCAAGGCCGTCGTGGCGGCCGGTCTCGCCGATACACTCAAAAGCAAGGGGCCGTTCACAGTCTTCGCGCCGACCGACGATGCGTTTGCCAAAGTGCCGGCCGACGCGCTCAACTCGCTCATGCAGCCGGAGAACAAAGGACTGCTCACGAGCGTGCTGACGTATCACGTCGTGGCGGGCAGGTACGACTCCAAGAAGATCGCCAGCCTGATCAAGCGCGGTCATGGTTCAGCCAAACTGCCCACGGTTGATAAGGGCCACTTCCTGACGGCCACGATGGAAGGCAGCGACCTGATCCTGACCGACGAAAAAGGCGGCCGGGCGCGCGTTACGACCGGCGATGTCTATCAGTCCAACGGTGTGATCCATGTGGTTGACGCCGTCCTGATGCCGGGCGAAGGCATGATGATGTCCGATGACATGATGAAGAAGAAGAAAATGTAAGCCGCCGTTCAACGCGGGGAACAACAGAAGGCGCTACCGGATCACGGTAGCGCCTTTCGTTTTCGTGGCGGCATGGCTGCCTAAGATTGCACGGGCAGGTTTATCGCCGCGCTTCAAAGATGCGGTTGAACGGCGTCTCGGTGGCGCGGCGAAACTGTGTGAAGCCGCCTTGTGCGGCCACATCGCGCAGCACATCGTCGGTGGCGACCGCGCCAAGCGCAGGGCCGCCAAGCGCGAGCGAGTTGGCGGTACAACACAGCGTTGAAGCGGCCGAGAAGACGCGCCCGATGATATTGATATTTTCTTCCACGCATGTGCCGGCCATTGGCTCGACGAGCATGACAGTGCCGTCCTTGGCCAGCGTCTCATGCGCGCGTTTCATTGCGCCGACCGGATCGCCCATGTCATGCAGGCAGTCGAAGAAAGCGATCAGATCATAACCTTCGGCGGGGACGCTGTTGGCATCCGAGACAGCAAACTGCACCCGGTCGCCGACGCCGGCCGCTTCCGCGCGCTGCCGCGCCGTCGCGATTGACGCGGTGTGGTTATCGTAGCCATAGAAGCGCGACTGCGGATAGGCCTGAGCCATGAGGATCGTGGACGCGCCGTGCCCGCAGCCGATGTCGGCGACCTTTGCGCCCGCCTTTAACTTCTCGTCCGCCCCGGTGAGCGCCGGAATCCATGAATTGACGAGATGCATGGCATAACCGGGGCGGAAGAAGCGCTCGACGCCGACGAAGAGATCGGGATCGTTATCGCCCCAGACGATGCCGCCGCCATGTTGGAATGCCTCGCTGATGCGCGGTTGCGCGTTCACCATCGCCTTGACGACGTAGAAGCCGCCGCCGACGAAGAACGGACTGGTCTCGTCGGTTAAGGCCACGGCCTGTTCAGCCGGCAGGTGGTAACGGCCACTCGTCGCATCATATGCGACATAGCCGCCCGTCGCTTGGTTGATCAGCCACTCGCGGATGTAACGCTCGACTGTGCCTGTGCGTTCGGCCAACTCGGCCGGCGTGCTTGGCCCCGCCGCCGCCAGCGCTTTATAAAGGCCGAGCTTCTGCCCGATATACACCAGCGTGGAACTTAGGGCCGCGCCGAAGTCGCCCACTACCTTACCGAGAAAGTCGTGGAGTTTCGCTTCATCAATTGGTTGTGTCGCAGGTTGAGAACTCATCTTGCCCTCCTAACGAAATGTTATAGCGCGAGGGATAACTAAGAAGTGGTCTGCTCAGTCTTGGAAATAGCGCAGTGCTTCTATAACAAACGCCGCGCGGCGTCAACGCTGCGCGGGCTGAAGCGCGCGTCTCATATGGGTAAGCGGACGACGCGCACGATCTGGCCCGCGTCAATCAGTTTGCTGCCAGCCTCCACGATCACGAGCGCGTCGGCGCGTGTGAAGGCGACGAAGTCGGACGAGCCGCCCCAGCGCAGCGGCTCCGCGACGAGTTGGCCTGCGTCGTCCGTGCGCAATTGCGCGGGCAGATAACTTGCGCGCTCCAATGCGCCCTTTACAGCGCGGCCGAGTACAGCATGCTCTTCCACGAGCGCCGCATCTTGCGCGCCCTGCATCGCGCGCAGGGCAGTGCGCGCGAACAGATTGAATGTGACGGAGACGGAGACGGGATTGCCCGGCAACCCGAAGACAAGTGTGGGCCCCAGGCGCGCGAAGACCGTCGGCTTGCCCGGCCGTAAACTTACACGCTCGAAAAAAATCTCTGCACCGAGCGCATGCAACGTCGGCTTCGTGAAATCATAGATGCCCATCGAGACGCCACCGGAGAGGATGAGCGCGTCGGCGCGCGTGGCCGCTTCCGCGATCATCTGTTGCAGTAACGCCGGATCGTCGCCCGCGAGCGGCAATTGTTCTACGACTGCGCCGGCCGCTTCCGCGTAGGCACGCAACGAGTAAGTGTTCGAGTCGCGAATCTGCTCCGGCCCTGGTTGCTCGTTAACCGCGACTAACTCAGTGCCCGTCGCCAACACGCAGACGCGCGGGCGCGCGCCCACCTGCACCCGTGCATAACCGAACGAGGCGAGCGCGGCCAGCATCGCCGCGTTGATAGTCGCACCCGCGCGCAACACGATCTCGCCTTCCTTGATCTCCGTCGCGCGTTGCGTGATGAACTGGCCGGGTTGCGTCGCTTTGTCGATCTCAACCAGCGCACCGCCTTCGAGTTCGCGCGTGACCTCAACTTGCTGCACGCTGTCCGCGCCGGCGGGCACGGGCGCGCCGGTCATGATGCGCACCGCCTCGCCCGCTTGCAAATGCCCTTGCCACCCGCGCCCTGCCGCCGCTTCGCCCACGAGCCGCAGCCGCACCGGCGCGCGTGTCGTGTCGGCGGCGCGGAGCGCGTGGCCATCCATCTGCGCGCGAGCAAACGGCGGCAGATCGCTATCAGCGCGCACGTCCTCCGCCAGCACGCGCCCGCGCGCCATCGCGAGCGCAACCGACTCCGGCGCTAAGACCGGCGTCTGCTCCATGATGATGCGGAGCGCCGCGTGGACGGGTAACAAGTCGGGCAGCAGCATGATCTTGAGCTTAACGCAGGTTCAGTTGTGCGCGCACGCCTGCGCTGGAAAGATGCCGGGTTGTGTACGTTGCCGGACAGAGGTCTCTGCTCTCGTTTGCTAGTGGTCGCGTCTCACAGCCGGTACCGGCTGAGCGTCGCCGCACGCACATCGGATATGGTGACGGGCGGTGCGCCGATCATAAATGTGCTTGACGCAGGCGGGGGCCTTGATGACATCTCACTCCACAAGTTATGAAATATTGACACGCATGGGCGAACGCCTAACCGTTTTGTCCTACACGCAATTCAGCTTGAATCTCATGCGTCGCGGCGGCGAACCTGTGCAGCAATTGCCGCACTTCCGCCGGCTGGGCCAGGCAGTATTTAGCGCGCGACCCGCCGCTGCCGACACGGACTGACCAGACATCGGCAGGCAGACGCGCGAATAAGTCTTCATCCGTGCGATCATCGCCCGCCGCGAAACAAAAATCCGCGCCGGGCACAACTGCGCCAAGGCGGGTCAGCACTTCGCCTTTATTCGCCCAGAGCGGTTTCACTTCGACGATCTTATGCCCGTGCATCGCGCGCAATTCCGTCTCCGCCAGCATCTGTTCAAGCGTGGCGGCGAGTTCATGCGCCAGCCAATCGCCAAATTCAGGATCGGCCATGCGATAGTGCCACACCAGTGAGAACTCTTTCGCCTCGATGAAACTGCCCGGCGTGCGGGCGACGAAATGCTCCAGCACGTGCCGCACCGCTGCTTTCCATTCGTCCGTATAGTTCGGCCGTTGCGCTGTCCATTCTTTAGTTGTGGGCGCGCGCATAATCGCGCCGTGCTCCGCCGCGAGCCATAAGCCCGCGGTCTGGCCGAACCATCGTTCCAGGTCAGCCCGCGCCCGGCCTGAGATAAGCACCACCGTGGTTTGCGCATCCGCGGCCAGCCGCGCCAGGAGGGGCAGCAGCTCAACCGGCGGCACGGCTGCGCCTGGGCGGCTGGCGAAATCGACGAGCGTGCCGTCATAATCCAACAGCAGTAATCTACTTTTCGCTTGACTAAAAGCCGCCACGGCATTTTCTACCGGCAACGGTTGCGCCTGTTCTGCTAAACGACGGGCAGCGCCAGCCACGGCAGCCGCGCGCAAGTTGGTGAGAAACCTATCGGCCCAGGCAAAGACATTGTTGTCCGTCACCCGTTGATAGAGCCGCCGCATTCGTTCGTGCTGGTCTGCCTCATCACTCGCAGCGAGCGCGTCGGCAATCGTCTGCGCCGTATGCTCTTCATCATACGGATTGACGTGATAGGCTTCGCCCATCTCGGCGGCGGCCCCGGCAAATTCGCTTAACACCAACACGCCGCCCTGCCCGCGCTGGCACGCGACAAACTCCTTGGCTACCAGGTTCAGCCCATCCCGTAGCGGCGTGACGATGGCCACGGCCGCCGCGGCATAAAGCGCGGCCAGTTCAGGACGCGGAAGCGCGCGCCGAATATAGACGACCGGCGTCCAATCCGGCGTGCTGAAATCGCCGTTGATCTGCCCGATCAATTCGTCCACTTCCTGACGCAAATCCTGATACATCGAAATGCCCTCACGCGAAGGCACGGCTACCTGGATTAAGACTACTGTGCCCTGCAAGTCTGGCTGTTGCTCAAGCAAGCGACGGAAAGTGCGCAGCCGTTCGGGAATGCCTTTGGTGTAATCAAGCCTATCGACGCCGAGCAGGATACGCTGCTCCCGATAACGCTCGCGCAACTCGACTAAATACTGCTTTGTCTCTGCATCGTCGTCCAACAGTTTTGTGAACTCGGCCGGTGCAATGCCAATCGGTAGGGCGTCGAGGCGCGTTGTATGTCCGGCAACTTCAATCTTATCCAGCGCGCTGGGGCTACCGAGGATGCGATGAGCGGACGTGCGAAAATTCTGTAAATAGCCGTAGGTGTGAAACGCCAGATAGTCAGCACCGAGCAAACCGCGCAACACTTCTTCACGGCGCGGCAAGAGCCGAAAGACATCCGAGGCCGGAAATGGGATGTGTAAGAAGAAGCCGATGCAAGCATCCGGTGCGGCTTGCCGCAGCATGGCCGGCAACAGCATTAATTGATAGTCGTGAATCCAAATGGTGTCGCCCGGTTGCAAATGCTTCAGCACCACGGCGCAGAAACGCTGGTTGGCTGCCACGTAAGCCCGCCAGTATTCGGGAGCGAACTTCAGCAGAAAAGGAAAACTATGAAACAAAGACCATAATGATTGATTCGAGAAACCTTCGTAAAAGCCGTGCGCAATCTCCGCCGACAACTCAACCGCGTGAAACCCCTTGCGCGCCGCCCACTCGGCAAGCAACTGCTGGCGTTGCTCGTCAGCTTCCGCGCCGGTGGCCTCGCCTGACCAGCCAATCCAGATGCCGCCCGTGCGCGCCAGCAGCGGTTCCATCGCCGTCGCCAGACCGCCGGCGCTTGGCGTTGCAGCCCAACCATCCGGTGTTTGTTTCAGCGTAAACGGCAGGCGATTTGAAACCACCACGAGGCGGCCGGAGTTAGTCGGTGCTGCGTTCATGTCTGCCCCTTGTTAGCGCATGCGAAAACTATCTTATGCTTTAGAAATGTACCGGCAAGCTACTCGTTATAGGTCACGCAAGTATGTTATTGCCCGCCAGCAAAGGCATCGGCGCGCACATACACAGGCGCGCCCTGCGGCCCAGATTCGTTGCCAGTGGCTATGAGGCGCGGCAGGCACGCGCTAGGCAGGCGATAGGGGCCAGCAACAACTATCGGTTAAAGTGCTGGCTGCTCAGCCCGGAAAAAGGAGAACGCTTTTAATCTCGGTGGGTAAATTCCCCGCGGCTTGCTGTGGCTTTATACTGCGTGAATGAGGCGCTTCATGCACAAAGAGCATAACGTCTCAGTCTTGCTGTCTCACATCGCGTGTCCGGCGAAATACCGCCGTGCTGTAGTCAGTGCGGAAGTAGCTGCCAGGTTGAAAGAAGTCTGCGCCGAGATCAAGCAGCACTACGAGATCAGCTTCTTGGAGATGGGGACAGACACAGGCGCATGTGCATTTTCTGGTACAACGTGTGCCGCTCTACAGTCTGAAAAGAATCGGGCAAATCATCAAGCGCCTGCCGGCGCGCGAAATCTTTCGTGCTGGCCCACAAGTCAAGAAGCACCTGTGGGCCGGGGGAGTTCTGGACGGACGGCTATTTCATTGATAACAAGCACGGGCCTGAATGCCCGGCGCAGGAGCGCAGTTCAAGATGAGTATAGATCGCATCGCGGCGCACTTCGCGGCGCACCGGCGCGTCGTTGAAGAGAGCGCAGCGCAGTTGCAGGCACCAGTGGCAGCGGTGGCGCGCGTCGTCATCAAAGCACTAAGCGAAGGCCAGAAGGTGCTGGCCTTCGGCAATGGCGGGAGCGCCGCGCAGGCCAGTCATCTCGTCGGCGAGTTGCTCGGCCGTTACAAGTTGACGCGCCAGCCGTTCCCGGCCATCAGTCTCGCGAGCGATGCGGGCACTGTCACCTGTATCACCAACGACTTCAGTTACGACGAACTCTTCGCGCGGCAGCTACAGGCGCTCGCCCAAGCGGGCGACGTGGCGTTCGGATTCACGACGAGCGGGAAATCGGAGAACGTAAAGCGCGGCCTCAGCGCGGCCCGCAAGCGCGGGGCGGTTACGGTGGCCGTGACCGGCGCGGCCGGTCTGGTAGGCGAGACTGCTGACTATGTCCTGGCTGTGCCAAGCGATGCGACCGCGCACGTGCAAGAGGTGCATCTGCTGCTGCTGCACATTTGGTGTACGCTCATCGACGAGGCGCTGGGCGTGGCGCAATAGCGGCCGGAAACGGGGCAGGGCAACGCATGACGGATGAGCGGAGCGACAGCCGGGCAGGGTTATCGCGCCGGCGTTTTCTCGGCACCGGGGCCGCGCTCGCCGGCGGTGTCGCTGCAACAGGGTTGCCTGCGGCGCGCGCCCAACAGTCGTCCGCGCCCGCAATCTCTACTGACACGTGTACTGACACGCGATGCACTCTAGAACTCCGGCGTGAGTGCTCCAAATAACATCGTCGGCGGCGCGGCTTGCATGGCAATTTAAGACCGCCTCCGCGTATGTGCCGTAGCGCGTCTGCTCAGTCACCAGGCCGTTTCATCTCCGCGCAGACTTCCTTAAATTCTTCGCAAGTCTGCAAAACAGAAGCCTGCATATCGGGCGAGAGGGGCGGCAAGATTTCGTAACTCAGACTGCTTGCGCACGGGTAAAGAACGATCACAGAGCCTTCCTCCGCGCCTAATGCTTTAGCCATCTCTGGCGGAATATCCATGATCCGTCCGCGTCCTGTTTTCTCTGGTAATAGCACCTCGCTCATCTTCTCTTACGCCGCACCGGCCTTGAGTTTTGCCGTGCTCCTTTACGGGCAATTTCTGTTGGAATTTTCCTGCTTAGGCTTATACTTGGGTTAGGCTAAGTTTGGTTGACCTTAGGGGGCAGGATGGGGGAGCCGGTCGCACAGCCAAATAAGAACATTACTGAACTACTGGTGAAATGGGGCCGGGGCGACAAGGCTGCGCTCGATGAGTTGATGCCGCTCGTCTATGAAGAGCTACGCAAACTGGCCGCCAGCTACCTCCGCCGCCAAGCCGGGGGCCACACGCTTCAGGCCACCGCTTTAGTGCATGAAGCCTACGTCCGCTTGGCCGACCGGCAGAGCGCTTCGATGGAACACCGCGCGCAGTTCTTCGGCCTCGCCGCGAAGGTGATGCGAGACATTCTGGTTGACCACGCGCGCAGGCGCGCGGCCGCAAAACACGGCGGCCAGCAGTTGCGCATCTCCCTGAGCCAAGCCGAGCGGCTAGGGCACAAACCTGAAGTGGACTTGATAGCACTCGACGACGCTTTGCAGGAGCTGTCCGCGACCAATCCCCAACACAGCCGGGTGGTCGAGTTACGTTTCTTCGGGGGCTTGACCAACGAAGAGGCAGCGGAGGTGATGAGCCTGTCGCACGCCACGGTGGAGCGTTACTGGAGTTTTGCCAGAGCCTGGCTGCGGCGCGAGCTGGCCGCTTAGCATTATGAAGACGCCCGAGAGCATGGAGCGATTGGAGTATCTCTTCCACGAAGCCGTGGGTCTTGGGCCGCAGGAGCGCGCCAACTTGTTGGCGCGGGTACGGGACACAGACCCGGAACTGTTGGCCGCGGTCGAGTCGCTCATCGCCGTCCACGAGGGGCCTGACAGCCCGCT
>JBBQGM010000113.1:0-11179 GCA_038322995.1 Pyrinomonadales bacterium | reverse complement strand
CGGGGTCTGGAAGTGCATGCCGCGCAACGTGCCCCGTTTGCCGCTATAAGAAATGTTGCATTCGACGGCCGGCACGGTAAACCCGTGCGCGACGCACGCGGCTTGCGTCCACGCCGGCGCGAAGAACCCGCGCACGTCCGTGAATCGCTCCGGCTCGATTAGCCACGCGCCCGGTAGTTTCGTCTCAGTAAAAATCATTTAGGTTGTGTGGTCTGCTAAGTCGTTGTGTGGTTTGCGAAGCTGCGGGCTGATAGAGCTTGCTGCACTGGGTTAGCCTAGCACAACTGCGCGGGGCGCGTGCAAGCGCGTTGCAGCCAGAGCGGCATTCTTGACACCCGCGAAAACGCGCCCCTATACTCCGCATTTAATTCAACCCCCACTTTCGCGCACACAGCAGCGAAGTAGCCAGCGGGAACATTTGATCTCCGTGAATCAACCCATGCATAAACTTTTCGTGACTGGCGGCGCGGGCTTCATCGGCTCCGCCTTTATCAGATTAATCCTCGCCGAGCGGCCAGACTATGCGGTCGTCAATTTCGACGCGCTGACCTATGCGGGCAACCCTGACAACTTGCTCGGTCTGGACGAAGCGCGCCACCAGTTTGTGCGCGGCGACATCTGTGATCGCGCCGCCGTGCTGGCCGCGCTCACCGCAGACACGGACGCGATCATCAACTTCGCCGCCGAGTCGCACGTGGATCGCAGTATCGCTTCGGCCGATGAATTCTTGCGTACCAATGTCATCGGCACGCAGGTCTTGCTCGATGCAGCGCGGGCGCAACGCATCCGCCGCTTCGTCCACATCTCGACTGATGAGGTGATGGGAAGTTTGCCGGAAGATGAGCACGCATTCTTCACGGAGGCTAGTCCGTACGCGCCGAACAGCCCTTACGCCGCGTCGAAGGCGGCGGCCGAGCATCTCGTCCGCGCGGCGCACCACACGCACGGCCTCGACACGATGGTCACGCGCTGCGGCAACAATTACGGCCCGCGCCAGTTTCCCGAAAAGCTGATCCCGCTCTTCATCGCCAACGCGCTGGCCGATGAACCGCTACCCGTCTACGGCGACGGGCAAAACGTGCGCGACTGGATTTACGTGGACGACCACTGCCGCGCGATCTTGTTAGCCTTAGAAACGGGGCCCACGGGCGCGGTCTACAACATCGGCGCGCGGAACGAGCGGCGCAATCTTGAAGTCGTCGAGAGTCTGCTGCATGCGCTCGGCAAGCCGCCGACGCTGATCCGTTACGTCAAGGATCGCCCCGGTCATGATCGCCGCTACGCGATTGATCCGACGAAGTGTGAAACCGAATTAGGCTGGCGGCCGCTTGAAACTTGGGCGAGCGGTTTGCAAAAGACGTTGCAATGGTACGCCGCGAATCCTGAATGGATCGCGCGGGCGCGTAGCGGCGCTTATCGGGCATACTATGCGCAGCAGTACGGTGTGGAGGTGGGCGCACAGTGAGAGTTTTGATCGCGGGCGCGGGCGGCATGGTCGGGCAGGCACTCGTGGCGCACTGCCGCGCCCAGGGCGATGAAGTATTGGCGCACGACCGCGCCGGTCTCGACATCACGGACGCGGCCGCAGTCCACGCGCTCTTTGCGCGCGCGCGGCCCGAGACGGTCATCAACTGCGCCGCGTGGACGGACGTGGACGGCTGCGAGCTAGACCCGGAACGGGCGCTCAAGCTCAACGCCGTGGCGGTTGAGACGCTCGCGCTCGCGAGCCGCGACGTGGGTGCGTCCTTCGTCACCATCTCGACCGATTACGTGTTCGCGGGTGACAAAGAAGGCTGCTATACGCAGCGTGACGATCCCGCACCACGCAGCGCCTACGGCATCGCGAAACTCAAGGGCGAATGGCTGGCGCAAGTGGCGTCGGCGCGCACCATCGTCGTCCGCACGGGCTGGATTTTCGGCGCGGGCGGGCGAAACTTTCTGGCGACAGCGTTGGCGCGCGCACGGCGCGGCGAGCAATTAAAAGCCATCGGCGACGCTTACGGCATACCAACTTATGCGCCGCACTTGGCCGCGCGCCTGCGCGTCTTGGCCATGCGCGATCTGCCCGGCGTCTATCACGTCGTCAATGGCGGTGCGGGCACGAGTTTTGCCGGTTTCGCGCGGGCCGCCGTCGCGTTGGCGGGCCACACGGGCACACAGGTCGCAGAGGTCTCAATGGCTGCGCTGCAACGCCCCGCGCCGCGCCCGCGCAACTCGTGCATGCGCTGTCTGCTCTCAGAGGCCACAGGGCTCGCGCCGCTACCCGACTGGCGGGCGGCGCTCGCGGAATTTGCGGCGGTGGAGCCAGAAGCTTAGGTAGGCAACCGGCGCGGGCAGGGGTCGTGGCCCGCGTTTTTCGCCGTTGGCCTTTTCTTCTTTGCCTTGTCTTGCTTTATCCTTTCCCCGCGCGCTCTGCTATCATTCGTGGCCGCCCTGGCACACACACGCGCTGATTCCGTTTTAGCTGTAAGGTTATAGAAAGATGTCTCAAGATAATCGTCTCATGCCGTTAACGCCGGCGGGCAATCTCGACCGCCCGTTGCGCGATCTTGCGCAGCCTATTCAAGTCACCGGCTCGTACTCAAGCGTCGAACCGACGCATCTACGCGACTACCTGAGCGTCGTGCTCAAACGTAGATGGCTGATTCTCAGTCTGGTCACGGTCGTCACCACGCTCGTCGCGATCCAGATGTACCGCCTGCCCTCGCAATATGAGGCCAAGACCGTCATCCAGATCGAGCAACGGGCCAAGAGTTTCATCCGCACAAAAGACATCGTGGTGAACGCCGGGGCCGACCCGCAATACTGGAACACGCAGTTGAAGCTGTTGGAGAATCCAAGTTTGCATCGGCAGGTTATTCTCCAACTCGGGCTCCAAAACAATCCGGCATTCCTTGGCGGCCAGGCGCGCACCAGTCTGTTCACCAACCTGCGCCGCGCCATTTCCCGCGACAAGGCAAAGGCGGAAGCTAACGCGCCCGGCACGGAAGGCGGGCTGGCCGTGGCGGATGATACGCGGCCCGGCACGGGCCCACTGACGGCGGAACAACTAGCGCAACTCGAGCCTTACGAAAACGCGCTGCTGGCCAATCTGACGGTTGATCCGGAGGAGCGTACCAACCTCGTTGACATACGCTTTCAGCACAGCGACCCGGAACTGGCGCGCAACGTCACCGACATGCTCGCGGCCGTCTTTATCGCGCGCGATCAAGCCCGCGAATCGGGCAACACGGAGACCGTGCGCGAATCCACCGCCAAGCAGATCAACGAAGTACAGGCGCAGATCGCACAGCTCGAACAGGCTCGCGTGGCCTACATGCAAAGGAATAATCTGCCGCTCGATCCGACCATGAAAGGCTCGAACGAAACGGCGGAGCGCGTCGGGACGGAGAGCGCCGAGGCCTTGACGGCCGAGAACGAGACGAAGAAGTTGCAAGCCGAGTACAACGCGGCCCGGGCCACGACTGATGCCTTCTCCATTCCGGCCGTGCAGGCCGATAAACAGATTCAGACGCTCCAGACCAGGCTCGCCGATTTACAGGAGAAGCACGAGGCGCTACTCCAGCAGTACACGGAGGCCTGGCCGGAGGTAAAAAAGAATGCGGCCCAGATCAAGCAGACGCAGTTGGCGCTAAACAAAACGGCCAAAGATATCGTCGCGGCGCTGGGCGCGCGGCTCGACGCGGCGAACCGGCGCGAGGCCGACTTGAAACGGTCGTATGGCCGGGAGCGCGCCGCCGCCACCGCGCAGGGCATCCGTATCATCGGCCTCGGCGACATTCTGCAAAAACTAGAATCCAACAAACAGATCTATCAAACGCTCATCCAGAAAAAGAACGAGCTTGATCTGGCCGGGCAGGATCAACCCAGCAGCATCACCATTCAGACGGCGGCACGAACACCCACGCTCGTCGGGCCGCCGCGCGTGCGCTACATCATAATCGCGCTCTTGCTCGCGCTCGGCGCAGGCATCGGGCTCGCCTTCCTGCTCGACTATTTGGACGACACACTCAAGTCCGTCGAAGACGTTGACCGGTACGTTCAATTGCCGACGCTCGCGCTCATCCCCGCCCCGCGCGAGGCCCGGCGGCGGCTGTTCGCCCGCCCGCCCGGGGCCATGCACGAAGGCGGGGAGAGCACCGCGCTCACGCTCATCGAAGAAGTGCGCTCGCCGGTCGCGGAAGCCTATCGCCACCTGCGTACATCGCTGCTGCTCTCGTCGGCCGGCCGGCCACCCAAGACCATCCTCGTCACGTCGAGCCAACCGTCGGAAGGTAAGACGACGACGGCCGTCAACACGGCGATGATGCTCGCACAGACCGGCGCGGAAGTCCTGCTCCTCGATTGCGACCTGCGCCGCCCGCGCGTGCATACGCACTTCCAGATGGCGAACACGCGCGGCGTGACGAACTACCTATCAGGCGAGTCGCAGGTGCGCGACCTCATGCAGCCATTCGCGCGGCAGCCGAACCTGAAAGTCATCCCCTCCGGCCCCGTGCCGCCAAACGCCGCCGAACTGCTTGGCTCGGAACAGATGCGCCGGTTGCTGTATGAACTAGGCGAGCAGTTCACGCACATCATTATCGATTCGCCGCCCGCCATCTCTTTCACCGATGCGTCGATCCTCTCGACGATGGTGGACGGCGTGATGCTCGTCGTGCATGGCGGGCGCTCGTCGCGCGCGGTTGTGCGCCGCGCCAAGCAGCAGTTACTCGACGTGGGCGCACACCTGTTCGGCATCGTTTTGAACAACGTGAAGCTCGAGGCCAACGACTATTACTACGGCAACGGCTATTACTCGAGCTACTACGCGCAAGAAGAGGAAGCGGATGCAGCCGAGGGCGCGCCCGCGCCGAACGCGAACGGGCGGGGCGCGTAATGCGGCCGGGCGAGTTCTGCGTCATCGCGCCGGATGTAAAACTTGGCCGCGATGTGGCGATCTACAACTTCGTCAATCTCTACGGCTGCGAGATCGGTGACGAGACGCGTATCGGCACGTTCGTCGAAATCCAAAAGGGCGCGCGCATCGGCGCACGCTGCAAAATCTCCAGCCACACGTTCATCTGCGAGGGCGTCGAGATCGAAGCCGAAGTCTTCATCGGCCACGGCGTCCAGTTCATCAACGACCGCCATCCGCGCGCCACCAACCCAGACGGCACCCCACAGACGGAGGCCGATTGGTTGCTTGAGCGCACCATCGTCCGGCGCGGCGCAAGCATCGGTACGGGCGCGACGATTATGGGCGGGCTTGAGATCGGCGCGCGGGCAACGGTTGGCGCGGGCGCGGTCGTCACGCGTAGCGTCCCGCCCGGCGCAACGGTCGCCGGCAACCCCGCGCGGCTGCTCAGCATGATGAACGAAGCATGATTAACTGAAGCAACCTGCTTTCCTTTATCGTTCTTCATTCTTCATTCTTCTATGACCACTGTCGGCATCATCGGCTGCGGCTACTGGGGCCCGAATCTGATCCGCAACTTCGTGGAGCACGAGGCGGCCGACTTGCGCTGGATTTGCGACGTGGACGCCGGGCGGCTCCACGAGATCGGCCGCCGCTATCCCTATGCGCGCACGACGCTCGACTACCGGCAACTGCTGGCTGACCCGGACCTCGCCGCCGTCGTGGTCGCCACCCCGGTCGCCACCCACTACCCGTTCGTGCAAGCCGCGCTCTTGGCCGGCAAGCACGTGCTGGTGGAAAAGCCCTTCACGCGGAATGCGGGCGAGGGCGCGGAGTTGATCGCACTGGCGACGGCGCGCGACTTGACGTTGATGCTCGATCACACCTTCGTCTACACGGGCGCGGTGCGCAAGATCAAAGAGATCGTGGACAGCGGCGAACTGGGCGAGTTGCTCTATTTCGACTCGGTGCGGATCAACCTCGGCCTCTTCCAGCGCGACATCAACGTCGTCTGGGATTTAGCGCCGCACGATCTCTCGATCATGGATTTTCTCGTCGCGCGCGAGCCGGTCGCCTTGACCGCGACGGGCAGCAGCCACATCGAGCAAGGCATCGAGAACATCGCTTACGTCATGCTCCGCTTCGCCGATCAGTTCATCGCGCACTTTCATTTCAACTGGCTTGCGCCCGTCAAGATTCGCCGCACGCTCATCGCCGGCAGCCGCAAGATGATCGTCTATGACGACATCGAGCCGACCGAGAAGGTGCGCGTCTACGACAAAGGCGTGACGGCGAGCCGCATCGAAGCCGATACAGACAAGGCCGCCGCCTATCGCACGCTCGTCAGCTATCGCACCGGTGATGTATGGGTGCCCAAGCTCGACTCGACCGAGGCCCTCGCGCACGTCTGCGCCGAATTTCTCGACGCGATTCAAACCAAGCGCCCGCCCATTACCGATGGCGCGGCCGGCTTGCGCGTCGTGCGTCTGCTTGAAGCAGCGCAGCAATCAATTAATCAGGGAGGCCGTTTGATTGAACTCTAATAACGCGACGACAATGAGCGCCACAGCGCCGACGATGCAAGTCCCGCTGCTTGATCTGAAAATGCAGTACGACCCGCTACGCGCGGAATTACGGGCCGCCATTGAGCGCGTCTTCGATTCGCTCCAATTCGTCTTGGGGCCGGAGGTCAGCGCGCTCGAAACGGAACTCGCGCAATACTCGCAGGTGCAACACGCCATCGGCTGCGGCTCCGGCTCCGATGCGCTCCTGCTCGCACTGCTGGCGCTCGACATTAAAGCGGGCGACGAGGTCATCACCACGCCGTTCACCTTCTTCGCCACCGGCGGCGCAATCGCCCGCACCGGCGCGCGCCCCGTCTTCGTGGACATCGAGCCTAACACCTACAACATCAACCCCGCGCTCATCGCCGCCGCCATCAACGAACGCACGCGCGCCATCATCCCCGTGCATCTCTACGGCCAGTGCGCCGAGATGGACGCGCTAGGCGAGATTGCCGCGCAGCACAAGTTGTCGCTTATCGAGGACGCAGCGCAAGCTATCGGCGCGGAAGACGGAGGTCGGCGCGCCGGTTCAATGGGCCGCATCGGCTGTTTCAGTTTCTACCCGTCGAAAAATTTAGGCGCAGCGGGCGAGGCCGGACTGGTCACGACCAACGACGCCGCGCTGGCCACACGCCTGCGCGCCTTGCGCGTACATGGCGGCGCGACCGAGTACATGCACGAAGAGGTCGGCTTCAACAGTCGCGTTGACGCGATTCAAGCGGCCATTCTGCGCGTCAAACTGCCGCATCTCGATGCGTGGTCGCAGGCCCGCCGGGCAAAAGCCGAAAGCTATACGCAACTGTTGCTGAACGCGCGGCTGCCGTTTCACCTCACGCCCCCCTTCATCCGCGCGAACGTGCGCCACATCTTTCATCAATACGTCGTGCGCGTCGATGCGCAGCACCGCGACGCGCTCATGGCGCACCTGCGCGCCCACGGCGTCGGCACGAAGGTCTATTATCCCGTACCGCTCCATCAGCAAGCATGCTTCAGTTATTTAGGTTATCAGGCCGGCGACTTCCCGGAAACCGAACGCGCCGCCGGCGAGACGTTTGCGCTGCCGATCTATCCCGAACTGACGTTACCGCAACAACAGTACGTCGTGGATGTGCTCGGCCGCTTCGAGCCTTAAATCAGGATAGTAAGTTATGAGCGCAGGTGTCGCGCCAAACGATCAGCTTGTCGGCACGGTCAAGGGGCCGGGCGACGCGCCGCACGAGTATCTGTTCATCACGGCGGACAACCGGCGGGCGCGCATCGGCGAGTTCGTTTACTACGCGGCGCGCGATGGCGACGAAGAGCGGCGCATTCTCGGCACGGTGACGGCGCGCAAACTCGTGCGCAATCTGCCGGACGCATTCCTCGCCGATCCAGAGACGCCGCCGGCGGTCGTTTCATCGCTCATCGGCCTGGAGAGTGAAGGCTGCGAGTTATACGAGATCACGGTTGAGACCACCGGCTACTTCAGTCACAAGCTCGGCGATTTTGTGAATCCGCGCATTCCGCCGGAAGCGGGCGCGCCCGTGTTGCTCGCCTCGTCGGCAACGCTCGCGGAGGTGCTGTCGCCGCGCAAGGTGGGCGAACAGGGCGCGGCGCATCTCGGTAGTTTATTGACGAGAAGCGCGGGCGAAGTACCGGTCGTGCTATCGGTCAAGGATGTGGTCTCGACGCATCTGGCGATCTTGGCCTCGACGGGCGCGGGCAAGTCTTACACGGCGGGCGTGCTGGTCGAAGAGTTGATGATGCCGCACAACCGCGCGGCCGTTTTGATCGTCGATCCGCATGGCGAGTACGACACGTTGCGCTCGATTGAAGGCGACGCGCGTTTCGCACAGGGCAACTATCGCCCGGAAGTCAAAATCTACACGCACGACCGCGTCAAGGTGCGTTTCTCTTCGCTCACCGAAGCCGACATTAAATATCTCTTGCCCGAAGGCACGTCCGACAAGATGCTGCACTTTTTGGCGCAGGCTTTTCGGCAACTGACGGGCCGGCCCGATTCAGACCGTGGCTTGTGGGGCTATCACGACCTGCGCGACGAGGTGAAGGCGCAGAAGTATGAAGGCAACGAGCGGAGCGAGTCGAGCAATGCAAGTTCCATCGAAGGTTTGCTGTGGCGCTTGGACAATCGCTTCGACAAACCGGGCGGCATCTTCTCGGATAACGAGCATATTCCGCTCAAAGATTTATTCCGCCCCGGTCGTTGCACCATCTTGCAACTCTCGGACATCGAGCAGAACGAGCAGCAGGTGGTTGTCGCCACGCTGCTGCGCCGCGTCAACAAGGCGCGCATGATGACGGTGCGCGGCGAAGCGGATCAGGCCACCGACAATCACCTGCCCTATCCCGTCTTCGCACTGCACGAAGAGGCGCACCGGTTTGCGCCCGCCGGGCAGACCGTCGTGTCCACGAACATCCTCAAACAGATTCTCTCCGAAGGCCGCAAGTTCGGCGTCGGCATCGGTCTTATCACCCAGCGGCCGGGCAAGCTCGATCAAGACGTGCTCTCGCAGTGCATGACGCAGATCATCATGCGGATTGTGAATCCGATTGATCAGGACACAGTTGCCAAATCGGTTGAAGGCGCGGGCCGGCAACTTTTACAAGAACTGCCCGCGCTGACCAAAGGGCAGGCCGTCATTAGCGGCGTCGGCGTCAACACGCCCGTCATGTGTCGCGTGCGCGAACGCCTTACCAAACACGGCGGCGAAACATTCGACGCGCCCGGCGAATGGGCCGAATGGCACTCCGAAGGCGCGGAGCGCCAACGCGCGCAGGACAATGCCGTCCTCGGGCCAAAGCCGCCCAAGAAAATCGAAAAGTTTCGCGGCATCCCGCTTTGAAAAATTCGCGCGCAAAGGCGCAAAGACACAAGCTAAGACTTGGCCCGCTGGCACTACGCGGTCGCCGGGTCGGGCGTGCTCATCCTTTAGCGCCCACGGCATGCGGTTGCTTTTACGCACCGCGATGCTAAGATAAGTTTTGTCGCGTGCGGCGCTGGCGTTATCAGTTCACACGACGATACACTCTCCCGTCCAAAACATAATTCTACCCGGCGTGCGCGCCCGCCTGCGCGCGCACGCAACGCATAAGGAGCCGCATGCCGAACAAAGGTGCAGCGCAGCCGGACGAGGCGCGCCGCGTGGTGGACTTGCTGGCGACCCGCCGCGACGAGATTCTCAACCTGTGGATCAAAGAGCGGCTGGAATCGGGCGACTTCCGCGACGAGTTGATCTCGAAGAAAGAGTTGCGCCAACAGTCGCAGCAGATCGTGGATATGCTCGCGCAGGCGATCAAGGAATCGGCCGGCGCGGACTACGATAACGTTGCGTTCGACGAGCTACGCGCGCTGCTCAATCAGATCTCGCATATGCGCGCCATCAAAGGTTATACGGCCCGCGAGAACGCAACCTACGTGCTCAGCTTGCGCAATACGCTCCGCGCGCTGCTCGTGGAAGAGCATGACGGTAACGTCGCCGCGTTGATGGACGAGTTGGCCTACTTAGCCGAGTTGGTGGATCGGATGAGCCTCACGATGATCGAGAACTACATCCGCTCGCGCGAGGAGATCATTCATCAACAACGCGCCGACATGATGGAATTGTCCACGCCGGTCATCAAAGTTTGGGACAAAATTTTGACCCTGCCGATCATCGGCACGCTTGATTCGCGGCGCGCACAGTTGATGATGG
Organism: Pyrinomonadales bacterium; assembly: GCA_038322995.1. Taxonomy (GTDB): domain Bacteria; phylum Acidobacteriota; class Blastocatellia; order Pyrinomonadales; family Pyrinomonadaceae; genus QHXQ01. The sequence continues at coordinate 1,025 of JBBQGM010000113.1, read as the reverse complement.
AGGCGTTGTTGCAGCGCATCGTCGAGAGTGGCTCGACCGTCGCCATCCTCGACATCACCGGCGTGCGCACGATGGACACGCTCGTGGCCAATCATCTGATCAAGACCGTGACGGCGGCGCGGCTCATGGGCGCACGCTGCATCCTCACCGGCGTCTCGCCCGCCATCGCGCAGACGATGGTGCAACTCGGCATCGACCTCTCGCAGATCACCACCCGCGCGCAGATGTCCGACGGCATCCGCCTCGCGCTTGAGCTTGTCGGGCGCACCGTCGTGCCGCTCGCGCTTGTCGCACATTTACGCAACAGCAATGGGTCAGGCAATAAGCAGCACGAAGCAATTGCGGCCCCGAATAACGCAGACAATAAACAGTGACGCGGGCCCGAAGTGGCGAGCAAAGAAAAGTTTGTTAACTCGTCACTCATCACAGACCACCCATCACTACCTGGCGGAGAAGGCTTATGGACGGAGCGCAACGCATTCCGATCTTGAAAGTGGGGCGCGTTTTAATCGTCCCGATTCAGGTGGACATGGATGATCGGACGGTCATCTCGCTACAAGAAAGAATTTTAGCGGAGCTTGAGCGCACGCGGGCGCGGGGCGTGTTGCTCGACATCTCGCTGTTGGAGATGGTGGACTCGTTTATCGGGCGCATGCTCTCCGACATCGCGGCGATGGCGCGCATCATGGACGCGCGCACGGTCGTGGTCGGCATGCAGCCGGCGGTGGCGATCACGCTGGTCGAGTTGGGCTTGGAGTTGCGCGGCGTCGAAACGGTGCTGAACGTGGACGAAGGCATCAAGCTGCTGCGCGCCGAGTTCGACGGTGGCGAGGACGAGGACGAAGCGCTCAGCGCCGAAGGGCTGAATCTGTTTGGAGAGTCTATCCATCGCGCTTGAGCAGGAGTACGACATCGTGGCGGCGCGCGGCGAAGTGCGCCGGCTGGCCCGCGCGCTCGGCTTCGGCTTAGTTGATCAATCACGGCTCGCCACCGTCGCCTCGGAGTTGGCGCGCAACGTCGTCAAG
>JBBQGM010000112.1:0-11338 GCA_038322995.1 Pyrinomonadales bacterium | reverse complement strand
CCGCACGAGGCGGGGCACCTGCAACTGGTCGGCGAGGTCGTCTACTATCTGAGCGGCGCGGGCGTGGCTATCGAGTTTGTTGATCTGACTACGGAGCAACGCACGGGCTTGACTGAATTAGTCGAACACTACCGCGCGCAGTCGGTGCCCAAACGCTGACGGCATAGCTCTCAAGTGTCGGATGCTGATCGCTAATGTGCGCCGAACGTACCCGACACGCGCCATTGATAACCTAAGCGCGGGCTTGAAAACTGAACGGGTGGAGAGGCTAAGGCGGCGACCGCCCTTATAGTCCAACAGCCGCGTGCGCTAGATGATGGCTGGTGCGCGGTTAGCGCGACTGATCTATCGTTACGTTCTCTGGCAGCGGTGTAAATGCATATGAAGACCATCACCATCGCCAACCACAAAGGCGGCGTAGCCAAGACGACGACGGCGCTCAATCTGGCCGTCCTCTTGGCGCATCAAGGCTCGCGCGTGCTTGCCTGCGACCTCGACCCACAAGGCAACCTCTCGCTCGCCCTCGGCGCTAACCTGCAAGAGTTGGAAGAGACCCGGCGCACGTCACACCGGCTGATGCTGAGCGACCGTGACGATTACTCAACCTATATTCAAGCGGCGCGCCCGCGCCTTGACGTGCTGCCCTCCTGCCTCGACCACGATGCCGAGTCAATGCTGCTCAGCCAGCGCGTCGCCGGCGAATTGCTGCTGAAGCAGAAGCTGCTGGCAGCCAAGCATAATTATAATTTCTGTGTGATCGACACGCCGCCTTCTTTGCAGACGCCGACGCTGAATGCGCTGGCGATGTCGGACCTCGTCATCATTCCGATTGAGACGAGCATGTTTGCCCTGCACGGCATTGCGCAACTGCTGCGCACCATCGGCCAGGTGCGGCGCATCCATGCGCCACAGCAGATCATCATGGCACTCTCGACGCTCCATAACGCGCGGCAGAAGCTCGACCGCGACGTGCGCGAGCAAGTGGTTGCGAAATTCGGCAGCGACTTCGTTTTTAACACGTCAATTCCCCGTCTCGTCGCCGTCGGCGAAGCGACTGCCCAACTCCAAGCCGTCGTCGAAGCGCAGCCGGACTCGGCGGCTACGTTCGCTTTTCATAAGTTGATGGCCGAGGTCATAAACGTGCTAATTGAGGAGGGCTTGTTGGATGAGCAAGAAGTCCCGCGCAGCAATAAGAAATAATTTACAGCAAGCGATTGCGCCGCCGCCCGGGCCGCGTAACCGGAGCTCTCATCTCGACGGGTTGCTCGAAGAGTATGCGCCCCGCGAAGATGCGCCCGCTTTTAATACCTCGCTCTTATCTGAAACTGCACAGCCTGATCAGCCTGCACAGGGTAAACAGCCTACGCAGGGTGCGCATGGTCAGCGCGTAGTGGTTGAGTCACCGGCCGCGCCTATGCGCGATTTCATGAAAGTCGCCAACTCCATCAGTCGCAAGGCAGTGCCGGGCGGGTTGTTTAAGGGCAAGAGCAAACAGATTTATGACTTTCTATACGCGCAGACGCGCGGCGCGATTGTGCCGCGTAAGGAATGCCGCCTGACGCGCGCCACCATCATGCGCGGGGCACACATCGGCTCAACCAATACACTCAGGGACAACCTACTCCATCTGCGCGCGGTTAGACTGCTTTCTTGGGACGATAAGAGCGGCGAGCATGATGGCAATTTGTACCGGGTTTGGCTACCGGAAGAAATAGCCGACCATATGCACCCTGATCAGGCTGCGCAGGTTGATCAGGCTGGGCCGAAACTGCCCAGAGTACTCAGAGCAGATTCGGCCCAGGGTGATCAGGGGTCATCTACAACAGCGGCAACAGCTTCTGAGATTCCTAAGACTTCTTTTAAGACTTCTGAGCAAAAAACTGATGATGAGGCTGCCCGCCGGTTCTTTGATAAGCTCCGAGCAACTGAAAGAGAATTAACAGGCAAGACGAGTATCAGCGCAGACAAGTGGAGCGAACTGGCCGATCTGCTCGTTGCCGAGTTGCAGATCGCGGCGGCGCGCACGGGCCAAGTCTCCAACGTGCCCGCGTTCCTGACCGAACACTTACGTCGTCGGTTGTGGAAGAAAGACAAGGCGCAGCTTGAGCGCGAGAGCAGGGAAGCGACGCCGACAGAAGCGAAGCCTGATGTTGACGCGAGCAAGTGCCCGGACTGCGGCGGCTCTGGTTGGTGGTATCCAGCAGGGCAGGAGAAGGGCGTCGCCAAGTGTAAGCATGCCAACTTGCGCGCCGGCTAACGCGCCGCGTGCGTTCTGTGTAGAGTCGCGCGCCGCTAGATACAGCAAAGCCACGATAAGGTTGACGGCTCTCGTGGCTTGCTTGAGCTGATGAACGCGCCCTGTGGCGGGGCGCTCTTTGTGTACCTGCTTATACCCGAGGGAAGATTATGAAGCAAGAGGGAATTAGTTAATGCGCGATGATAAACCACGCTGGCGGGTGAAGTTTGAACCGCATAAGGGCGACCAGACGCGCTGTCTCCTTTACCGCGCTGACCACTTGAACGCGCCGTTCGCGGTCGTCGCCGAGTTGGGCCGGATGGCACCGGCCGTCCTCACCCAAGTGCACCATGACCCCACGGCCCACGAAGCTAAGCGGCGCGCCTTCTGGGTTGACGTGCGCCACAATCTCTTGCTGCAAGAATTACCAGCAGCGGTCAACACCGAAGTCTTGGGTCTCGTACAGGCACATGTGGCCGCGGCTGAGGTGACCCCACAGCCGCCCACTGAGGCGCCGTTGGCGCGGGCGCGGCGGGTGTACCTAGATCGAAAAATGCGTCCGACCTCTCGGTAGCTATAACCTTGCGTCACAAGGATCAAGGCGTGGTAACGCTGTCGTTCAGGTAACTTCGTCCGCCGGTCTTTATACCGCCGACAGGCTTCCGCATAATCTTTTTCACTGAGCATGCTGCCACTCCAAGCATCACAAGTTTCTCCGCCGCCGTCAGCTTACTTTAGTCGCTAATCCACTTCTTGGTGTAGCTCCCATATAGCAGTCTGTGGCCGCCCGTGCTGTTTACCTTCCGAACGTGCCTGAGCGATGCCAGCCTTGACCCGCTCCCGGATCATGTCTCGCTCAAACTCGGCGAATACCGAAAGTAGTCCGACCATCACTCGACCTGCCGAGGTGGTGAAGTCCAAGGCTTCAGTCAGTGAGACGAAGGCGATGCCAAGATCGCGCAACTCTGCGAGTGAAGCAATCAGGTCAGCTAGAGATCGTCCCCAGCGGTCGAGTTTCCACACTACGATGGCATCTACTTCACGACGGCGCGCAGCTTTCAGTAGCTCTTCGCGTTTGGGGCGCTGCTTTGCACCAGAGCCAAACTCCTCGACTTGCAGATGAAGTTTCCATCCGCGTTGCTTGAGATAACGGCGCATGGCCTTGAGCTGCATGGGCAAGGTCTGTTGGTCGTGGGTGGAGATGCGGGCGTAGATTCCGGCTTTCATCATGTGGATAAAAGGAGAGTGTCAAAAAACCCCTCTAAAAATGAATGATAAAACCTCAATGTTTGCGGGTGGTTTTAAGGCTTGCAATTGCATGTCAGAAATCTACAGTTTATTGACACCGCAAGTATAGCAGGGATAAGACTATTTTCTAGAGAAGGGCAAGAGCGATATAGTATTTAGGACTTACGCAGTTGAAACAAGGCTTTATTGAAAACAAAGGGCTTAGCGAAATCACGACTTCCCGTAAGGTGTTGATTCTTCGTCCAACTGCGTAAATCCTATTATGGACGAACATCTGAGCCGCCTTACAGGTCGTGATCCAGACAAAAGCGTTCAGCGCATACTGGAGGCGCTTGCCGCCATGCGGCAAGGATTCCTAGGAATGTCTCAGTCCAATAAAAACCGACGCAAAATGTGGGGTGCTATTTACCGGGCCGCCATCTTTATTCCTTTCTGTCACTTCACGATGACTGCGTCTGCGCAGAAGCCGAGTCTCGTCGTCCAAACTGGACATTCCGAGGCGGTCATGTCTATCGCCTTCAGCCCCGACGGCAGATTAGCGGTGAGCGGCGGCGGCGATAACACGGTCAGGCTGTGGGACGTGGCGAGCGGCGTCGAACTTCGTCTCCTCGCCGGACACACGGACAAAGTGGGGTCGGTCGCGTTTCACCCGGGAGGCAAGGTGGTGGCCAGCGGCGCGCGGGACGGGACGATCAGAATCTGGGACGTTGCCAGCGGGCGGGAGCTGAAGGTGCTGAAAGCCGGTTACGGGGTCGGCTGTTCAATCGCCTTCAGCCCGGACGGTAAGATACTCTTGAGCGCCATCAACAGCTCGGTGTTGTCGTGGGATGTCGCGACCGGCTCAGTCCTCAATAGATTTGAAGCGCGCAATTCTTATGTGAGCTGCCTCGCGCTCAGCCGCGACGGAAAGACGCTGGCCGTCGGATACGATCACCCGTCGCTGCCGGTCGGGGATGGCAGCGACGACAGCACGATCAAGCTGTGGGACGTGGCGCGGGGCGTGGAAGAGCGGACCCTCCGGGGACATTCGGACGCAATAACTTCATTAGCGTTCAGCCCGGACGCAGCGGTCCTGCTAAGCGGTAGCAAGGATAAAACGGTCAAGCTCTGGGATGTGAGCGGCGGCAAAGAGCGTCGGACCTTGAGAGGGCATTCAAGCTCGATCTATTCAGTGGCATTAAGTGATGATAGCAAGTTAATAGCAAGCGGGGGTTTTGATGGAATCAAGTTGTGGGACACGAGGGGAAACGAGTTACGAACACTTCACGGGCACAGCAAGGCCGTCGCATGCGTAACCTTTAAGCCGGGCACCGTGGTGCTGGCGAGCGGCAGTTACGACAAAACGATCAAGCTGTGGGACGCAAACATCGGAACCGAGCTTTCAACCTGGAAGGGGAAAGTCGACCCTATCAATGCTCTGGCGTTCAGCCCGGACGGAAAACTTCTGGTGGGCGGACAGGGCTTTGTCGGCAAACTGTGGGACCTGAAGGAAGGAGTAGGCACACACTCTCTCTCCGGTTTTACATACACGGTCGAGTCCGTCGCCTTCAGTCCCGACGGCGAAACCCTCGCAACCGGAGCAGAGAGTCTCAAGCTATGGGACACCACGACCGGGGTTGAGCAAAGTAGGTTCCCTGCCGACGCAAAGTACATCGACTCCGTAGCCTTCAGCCCTAATGGAAGGCTCTTGGCCAGCCTCGATGTACAGGACCTAAGAATCCGAGATTTGAAGAGCGGCGCCGAAGCGAAGACGGCTTTCGAGGTTGGCCGCGGCTTACACTCGCTGGCTTTCAGTCCCGACAGCAAGTTGCTCGCGATGGGTGAGGACGACGGCATAATCTCGCTTTGGGATGCACAGACTGCGAAACCCCTGCGCATCATTACCGGAAGCCTAGGCAAAATTTCTTCCGTCGCCTTCAGCCCGGACGGGAAGACCATCGTCAGCGGAACTTGGTTAGGGAATTTCTTCCCCGGGGTCTATCTATTTGATGTTGAGAGCGGCAAGAGAATACGCGAATACAACGGGCACACAGGTACGGTGACTTCCGTCGCCTTCAGCCCGGACGGAAAGATGCTCGCCAGCGCGAGCAAAGATTCAACCGTCAAGCTCTGGGAGACGGCTACCGGGCGCGAGCTATTTACACTCAAAAGTAGCACCGCGGCGGTTAACGTCGTGGCATTCAGCCCGGACGGAAGGCTGCTCGCGAGCGGGGGAGAGGACGCGCAGATAAGGCTCTGGGACGTCGCGACGGGCGCGGAACTAGCTTCACTGATGGCCCTCGGCGACAAGGACTGGATCGTGACCATGCCCGACGGCCTCTTCGACGGCTCGCCGGATGCGTGGAAGCAGGTTCTCTGGCGATTCAATAACAACACATTCGACTACTCACCCGCCGAAGCGTTCTTCAACGAGTTCTATCACCCCGGCCTCCTCTCGGAGGTCATTCAGGGCAGGACGCCACGGGCTCCGCGCGGCATCTCACAACTGGACCGCAGGCAGCCGCGGGTCAGCATCACGCGAACAGGCGGGACGACATCTGCACGGGTCGCAGATCGCAGCGTAACACTGACCGTAAGGATCGTCGACGCCGCAGTGGTCGGAGGTGGTGCGGGCGTTCAAGCGGGCCCTGCGACGTTGAGCGGCGCGCGCGACGTGCGCCTCTTCCGCAACGGCTTGCTCGTGAAGGTGTGGCACGGCGACGTTCTCAAGGGGCAACCATCAGCGACGCTCGAAGCGACTATCCCCGTCGTCGCCGGGGAGAACCGCCTCGTGGCCTACGCCTTCAACCGCGACAACGTCAAGAGCGCCGACGCCGACGCTGTCATAACCGGCGCTGACTCCCTGAAGCGCAAGGGTACGGCCTACATCCTCGCTGTCGGCGTCAACTCCTACGCCAACGCGCAGTACAATCTGAAATACGCCGCCGCCGACGCGCAGGACTTCGCCGACGAGGTGAGACGCCAGCAGACGCAACTCGAAAGGTACGAGCGCATCGAGGTCGTCCCACTCATAGACTCGGACGCGACCAAGGTGAACATACTCGCCGCGCTCAAGCTCCTCGCCGGAAGCACCGACCCGCTGCCCGCTGCCGCGCCCAGGTCGCTCTCGCAGCTAAAGGCGGCGCAGCCCGAGGACGCCGTCGTCGTCTACTTCGCAGGGCACGGGACGGCTGCGGGCAACCGCTTCTACCTCATACCACACGACCTGGGCTACGCAGGCGGGCGCAACGCGCTCGACGAGGCGGGGTTGAAGACGATACTCGCTCACAGCATCTCGGATGAAGATTTGCAAGCCGCGCTCGAAGAGGTAGACGCCGGGCAACTCTTCTTCGTCATAGACGCATGCAATTCGGGCCAAGCGCTCGAAGCCGAGGAGAAGCGGCGCGGGCCGATGAACAGCAAAGGCCTCGCCCAGCTCGCGTACGAGAAGGGCATGTACGTGTTGGCCGCCGCGCAGAGTTATCAAGCGGCGCAGGAGGCATCGCAGCTCGGGCACGGGCTGCTGACCTACGCGCTGGTGGAGGAAGGGCTGAAGCAAATGGCCGCAGATAACGAGCCAAAAGACGGCTCGGTGCTCGTCCGTGAGTGGCTAAACTACGCGACGAGGCGGGTGCCCGACATGCAGCTCGACAAGATGAAGGCGGCGCGCGGACTTGGTCTCAATCTCGCTTTCGACGAAGGGGAGCGCGAGCTCGATCTCAGCCGGCGCGTGGGCCAGCGCCCGCGCGTCTTCTACCGCAGGGAATTGGAGGCGCACCCGCTGGTGATCGCCAGGTCCACGGCCACGTCTCCCCGTTAATTGCTGGGGAGTGCTGCTAAGAAGGCATCGAAAGAAAGGCAGGAGGAAATGAGAGCGGGTCCCCTGACGAATTACGTGCGCTGCGTCTTCCACGTAAAGAAGTCCGCCGGGCCCCCAGTGGATCGAGCTCGGGTACTTCCAGACCGGCGCGCCGCTCGAGCCATGCAGTCAGCGACTCGCCCGCGCGCGGCAAGGTGTGCGCCGGGTAGCGCGCGCGCAACGCGGTTAAGTCACCCGCAGCGCGCAAGCATTCGAGGAACGTGGGCCACGGCGCGGGGTCTTTTATGGTTGCAGGTTGTGGCAACTGCGGCAGCAACGAATCCGGCATACCCTTTTTTGGTTCTGGTGCAAATAGGAGCCACAGGGAATGCTGAAGCACACAAAACGGATTCGACCTTCCTGGTTGGGATATACCCAAAACTCGTGTATCATAGGCGCGCTTAAGACAAACAGTTCAGCGTCCGGTGCGCCGACGATGCCGAACTCGCAAAAGAGCGTATCCAGTCTTAGGCGCTTTCCGCATTCTTCGATCTTTGCATTCCGACAAGTTTTACTCGCCGCCACGTCTTAACCTCTTTTGCGCGTGGCTTGGTGGAAGTGGGGCTTGCCAGGCACGTTGATGCGCTCCAGGGACTTTAATGTCGCTGGGGTTCGCTTCGTGTTTGGCAAGCCTTTTTCATTTTGCCGGTTTGTTCTTTGACGGGTTTAATTCTTGCGTGGAAATGCAAGAAGCGCGGCCGAAGTTTCCAGACCTGACCGCGCCCCAAGCTAGTAGCCGCTTGGCTAACCAAACGGGCGTTGATTCTAAGCGCGGCCTCTGGTCGCGGTCAAGCACCATTTTCCCGCCTGTTTCGTTAGCCAAGCAACAGCTTTGACTTTGCGCTGACGAACACGACCCGCGACCTTTGCTCGCGGTTTTCACAGCAATAAGTTTCAGTTGGGAGGCAGTTGCCGGGCCTGCGCTGCCATCCTCTAGCCTCTGAGCTCTATCCCTTGTCGTGGGGGCATAAGGTTCGGAGGCTTTGTTATTTCTGGCGGGGCGGCCGTCGGATAGGCACACCGAGACCTCGGCAAAAGGTCTCGGCGGTGTAAATGGATTGGCTTAGCTGACAGGAAAGTGATCTACTATGAACTATCTTAGCGGACGACGAACCCGCCGCGCAACATCTTTGCGCTGGCCGCACCTCAACATTCCGCAGAAAACGCCGACTTGTACGGGAAAAAAGTGGCCGTCTGTTTTAGCTGTGGTGCGCGTGTGCCGGGCTTGGAGGGTGCGCTGATGTCTGCCCAGCCTTCCTTCTACGACGACCCCACCGGCTCGGCGCGCGTCTTTGAGCAGGATGCGGCCGGCAACGCGACCACCCAGACCGCCGACGATGACACCGTGATCGAGCGCACGTTCACGAGCGGCACATTCGCCGCGCTGGCTGCGCTCCTGCTCGTTGCCGACCTGCGCGCCGTGTGCCGGCGTGCTGGTATTGATGCCGACCATCTGCGGCTCACTTATCAGACAATCATTGAAGCTGGAATGCGCGCCGAGATCCGCGCCGAAGTAGGCGGACACCGCGCTTCGCAGCGGCGCCGCTATCCGATGGCGGCGTGGATGGCCGAGGGCTTCTACCGGCGGCAGACTCTACCTTATGCCAAAACTGAAGCAGAGCAAGCGGCCCGCAAACAGATGGAGTCCAGTTTCGGCCGGGCGTGGCGCAAACGCCTTGCCGCCGTCCGTCTTTTTCAGTCGTACACGCACCTGGCCTTCATCGAAACGGAAGCACGCGAACGCAATAGCCGCGACGCGACCGTGTACATCGATAACCTGACCGATCTTGTCTGGCGCATCCGGCGGCGGGCCGCGGAGTTCCGCAGGGGCCTCCCCGTCACCCGCTACAACCGCGCTGCCGCCGACGTACTGGCCGAGTTCCGTGCTGAGAGCAAGCCATACGCGCCTGAGTTCACACCTCCACCGGAAATGGAAAAGCCAGAAGCGGCGGCGGCGGCTGAGGCCGACCCGTTCACAGACGCGCGCAGAGAAGCAATGAGGGCAGGGCGTAGCGCGGTCGCGGCCATCCGGCGACGGCAAGCCGATGGCAAGATAACCGATGAACAGGCCCAAGCCCTGCGCCTTGAGTTGCACGCCGAGATCGAGACGGCATTCACCGCTGCGCCGCGCCCCGATGGTGCGCCCCGCGCTCGCGCCGAGCGGGCTGTCCCCGCTGAGGCTGTCCCCCCTGTGTTAACTAATGTAGGACAAGTCGAAAAATCGCCCGCCGCGACCGTCCTGCAAGGCGAGTTTAATAGGACGGATCAGTCCTATATAAATTCGACAAATGTGCCACTTTCCGCTGGAAATTTAGCGATCATGCCTGAAGCTGATCCCCATGAGGTAGGGGATCCGGCCGAGACGGCGGCGCGCACCGTCTTGGCCTTCCAATCCGTCGGCGCGGCCCGCTTCAAGTTGGTCTTACTCGCCATGCAGCCGCTTGGCGCGCAGGCCGATTGTGTCGGCGCAGAGGACATTACGGGCGGGGCATTGCTCCCGCGCGTCGCCGCGCTGGTTGGGCGGAGCGAGCTACAGGGCGTGAGCGTGTGTCTGCGGCCGAGCGCGACGAAACCGGACGCGCAAAACGGCGCGCTGATACAGGTGGACGACTGCGATCCGGCGACGGTGGCGCTTCTTCGTCCCTTCGCCTTCCTGACGGTCGAGACAAGCCCCGGTAACTTTCAGGTATGGCTCGCGCTCCCGCCCGACATCGGCGAGACGGCGCGCAAGGATGTGCGCGGGCGACTCCTGCGCCAGCTTAATCCAAAGAGTGATCCAAAGCTGCCGAACGGCGGCGCGTTCAACTCCATCCGGTTGCCCGGTTGCTTGAACGCAAAAGAGAAGTACCGGCGGAAGTTCGGCAGCTTCCCGCGCGTGCGCCTTGTCGCGGCCGTCATGGGCTTGATCGTCTCGCCGCTCGAATTAGAGCGTGCGGGCCTGCTCGCCGCGCCACAAGAGAAACCTAAGCCGGTGGTAACGACTAATACGAAACTGCCCGGCGCATGGCCGGACTATCACTCCTACCTCAACGACCGCGCGACGGTGGACGGTAAACCGGATCGGAGCCGGGCAGATATTCGATGGGCGATGGCTTGTCTGGGCGCTGGCTTCCCGCACTATGCCGTCGTCGCCGAGTTGGATCGGTTGAGCAGCAAAGCGCAGAGGCGACGTGACGGCTATGCCGCGACGACGGTAGAACATGCGGTCGAGTTTGTGGCTGCCAGCGCCGCCACGAAGCAGGCGAGCGGCAAAACGAGAGGCACGATATGAACGCGGCCCTGTTGCTCTATCACCTGCGCGAGTTGGGTGTGACGCTCGCACTCTCGGCTGACTTGTCCGCGCTCGAATGGGAAGCGCCGCCGGGCATGGTCTCGCCGGAACTAATCGAACTGCTGCGCGAGCATAAAGCGGAGTTAATTGATCTGCTGTTTAGCCAAGTGGAACGTGAAGCGATTGAATGGGAAGGACAGCCGACATTCAATGTCGCCGCGCGGCGCGTCACACTCGAAGGTGAGCTGCTGTTGGTTGAACTCTACCGGCACGATCCGCGCGTCGTCTTGCTGGCGGAGTATTTGAGCCAACGCGGCGGCGGCGTGTTGGAATTTGAACGGGTAGCCGCATGAAACAAGCAACCGATGAACAGCGGGCATTGATTGACGAGATCGGCCGGCACTACTCGTACTACTTCAAGTGCGATGTGCGGTCTGCGCTCGTGGCAAGTTGGCTCGACATGTCAGTGCCGGAGTTAGCCCGTATCCGAGATAATTGGCGGGCACTAACTAAGACGGTGGCGGTGCATCGTGCAGCGGCTGAACAGCAACGTGTGGGGGTACAGCATGACGCCATCGGCGCAACCTGATTTTATTTACTTTGATAACTGATGTTACGCAGTAGAAAAAGGCGCTTTTCGCTTGACACGGAAAACATTGGGCTTTGACACGCTTTTCGGCGTTACGCAGTTTTCGATAAAGAGCGGTTTTGATGGGCTTTTGCCGCTATCAACCACAAAAAGCGG
>JBBQGM010000111.1:0-11803 GCA_038322995.1 Pyrinomonadales bacterium | reverse complement strand
GACTTCGCCGAGCGACGAGTCCCACGCGAACGAGGGTTGATAATCGCGCGGGCCGCAGTCGTTGCATTCGCCGAAGACGATGCCGGCGGCTTGTTCAAGTTTGCCGGCGAGGCGCAGTTGCGTGAGCATGCGGTCGATGCGGTAGGGTTCTTCGCCGGTGTCTTCGAGGAAGAGGATGCGCCCGCGCGTCTCGATCTCGTAGGGCGTGCCCATGAGCGCGGTGACGAGCGAGAGGTTGCCGCCGACGAGCGGGCCCGTGGCCGTGCCCGCGCGAATCGTGCGCAGCGGGTGCGCGGGGCGAAGTTGATTGTGCTCCGGCGGATTGGTTAGTTTGCCTGCGGGCTTGGTATCGAAGAGAGCCTGACGAAAACTCTGTTGCGTGTAGTCGGTGAAAGACGAGAGCACGATGGGGCCGTGGAAAGTGACAAGACCGGCGCGGGCGTTGATGGCGAGATGGAGCGCCGTGATGTCGCTGTAGCCGATGAACACTTTCGGGTGTTGGCGAATGAGATCATAGTCAATCCCATCAAGCAACTGCATTGAGCCGTAGCCGCCGCGGATGCAAAAGACGGCTTGTACTTCCGGGTCGCGGAACATCGCGTGCAGATCGTCTAAACGTTCATTGATTGAACGACTGACGTGGCCGGAGCCTTGCCCCACGTAGCGGCCCAGCTTCGCGCGCAGACCGAAATGTTTGAGCGTCGGCTCGACCAGCGCGAGCCGCTCCGGGTCGGGCACGGCCGTGCCCGGCGCGATAACGCCGACCATGTCGCCCGCGCGCAAAACTTTCGGGCGGATTAGTTTATTCGCGTCCCCTTGCGCGCCCGTCGCCCTTGCGCGCGCGAGCGGCAGCGCGAGGCCCGTCGCTGTGAGCGTCTGCAAAAAGTTTCTGCGTCTCATGCTTTTGTCCCGCTTTCGTGGGTCATGTGCTTCACGCCGCTGACAACTCCGCGCAGCATTGGGCGCAGCGTGTGGCTTTGAGCGGGATGGTCGAGAGACAATGCGGACAATCCTGCGTCGTCGGCCCCGCAGCGGCCGTCTGCTTGCTCTTCATGCGGTTGACCTGGCGCACGATCAGGAAGACGACGAAGGCGATGATCAGGAAGTTGATGATGTCGTTGATGAACTGACCGTAGGCAATAACGGGGATGCCTTTCGCTTTCGCGTCGGCGAGCGAGGCGGGCACGCCCTGCGCGGTGTCGAGCGGGTAGAACAAACTGGCAAAATCAACTTTGCCCAGGAGCAGCCCGATGGGCGGCATGATGATGCCATCCACGAGCGTGGTGACGATCTTGCCGAACGCCGCGCCGATGATCACGGCGACGGCCAGATCGATCACGTTGCCGCGCTTGATGAACTCGCTGAACTCTTTGAACATTTGCCATTACTCCGTGGGTTCGCGCCGCTGCCCGCAGGGCGACGCGCGAACCCACCCTCAACGCAAATATGCGTTGCACTCGTAGCACCACGTAAACGAACTGGCGGAGACCGGCAGCGCGCGGATAACGGGATGATCGTTCGCGCGTGCGTGCGCGGTCGCGTGCCCGCGCGTCGAGTCGCAGCAGCCGACGTGGCCGCAAGTTAAGCAGAGGCGCGTCGGACTCGCCGCACCGCATTCGGCACAGGCGGAAGCGGCGGGCGCGGGCGGGGGGCTGATTGCGTTGATGTGCGGGCAGTCTGCCTGCGGGATGGCGGCCATCGGGGTGTACCTCGCTGCTGAAATAATTTACGTCGCAAGATAAGGCCGCGCGATCCGGCGCGCAAGCGGGCAGCTTGGCCGGCGCGTTAACTGCGGGGCCGGCTCGTTTGGCGGCCGGCGCGGGCATCCGTTACACTCGCAGCCACGATTGGCCCCAATATCTTGTGGAAAGCGTAGCGATGAGCGAACTCAACGAAGCCCGTTGGTCTGTGCTGAGCGAGCGCGGTTGCGAGGCGTCGCGCCTTAGCTATCCGGCGGCGGCGCAACTCATCGCGCAGTTGCGCCGCGACAAAATCTTCGGCCTCTCCATCATCACCGACGAAGCCGCGCACCGGCTCAAGCACAAGCCCGCGCCAAGCAAACCGCCCGCGCTAAAACGCCCGCCGCGGCGCAAACAAGTGAAATCGTAGCCGTTGCCCGGCCCTGCACCCTGCATCATTCACCCTTACTCTTAAAATCCGCGACGAGCGGCAAATGATCGGAGGCGACAAGGGCCGTCGTGCTTTTGTCGAGCGTGAGGCGCGTGAGTTCGAGCGTCGGATCATGGTAGATGTGGTCAAGATGGACGAGCGGCAGTGCCCACGGGTAGGTGCGCGTGCGCTGAAGGTGCGTGCGCAGATCCGCGCTCGCGAAATGTTCACTGAGCAGCCGCGACGCCAGGCCGCGCGTCCACTCGTTGAAATCGCCAAGCACGATCCGTGCGCCCGTCTGTTTCCGCTCACGTAGAATTTCGTCGCTCAGCAGTCGGCGGCCCTGATGTCGGCGCTCGATGAAGGCCGTGCCGAGATGCACGTTGAAGACGTGGAGCGCCGGTTGCCCGCGCGCCGCGTCCGCCGCGAAGTCCACGCGCAGACAGCCGCGCCGCTCACGCCCGCGCCACGTGAGGTCGTAGTTGTGCGTGGCCGCCGGTGGCTGGCGGCTCAACACCACGTTGCCGTATACACCGCCGCGCAGTCGCCGGTTCTCGCCCACGCGATAGTGATAGCCCAACTCGTCCGCGAGGAAGCGCGCCTGCTCCAACTCGCGCGCCCCGCCGCCCACGCTCAACACCTCCTGCAACGCGATGATGTCCGCCGCCAACGCACGCAGCACGGCCGCGATCCGGCCGGGCCGCACACGCCTGTCCAGCCCGCGACACTTATGCACGTTGTAAGTCACGACGCGAAACATAAAAGCAGAGGCTAAAAGGTCGGAGGTCAGAAGTTAGGGATAAGTGTTTGCTCTGCTACTGACCTCTAACCTCTAACCTCTAACCTCTTTTTACTGCTGCCGCTCCAAGAGCCAGCCCAGCAGTTCGTGGGCGCGCTCGAAGATGGAGCGATGTTGCCATGCTTCATAAGTGACAAGGCGGCTCTGGGCGAGGTCGTGTTGGAAATCCGCGGCGATGCGCGCGGCTAACTCTTCGTCGCAGACGGCGAGGTTGATCTCGTCGTTCAAACCGAACGAGCGGTTGTCCATGTTGGTTGAGCCGACGACGCTCCAACGGCCATCTACCACGAGCGTCTTCGCGTGGATCATGGCCGGCTCGTACTCGTGTATCCGCGCGCCCGCGCGCAAGAGGTCGCCGAACAGGCGGCGGCTGGAATTGCGCGTTAGCGCGTGGTCGCTCTTTTTGCCGGGCACGATGATCTCGACGCGGACATTACGCTCCTTGATGGCGCGCACCAGTTCGGCGCGCACGCTCTTGTCCGGCAGGAAGTAGGGCGTGGTGATCTGAATGCGCTCGCGGGCGGCGGCGAGGAGCATCTGGAAGAGGATGCGGGCGCGGGTGGAGCGACCGAGCGAGGGCGAACTGTTGACGACGAGCGCGGGCACGTCCACGCCTTCAGCCAGTGCGAGCGCGGGGAAGTATTCGCGCCCGGTCAGGATTTCGCCGGAAGCTTCGAGCCAGTTCTCGGCAAAGGTGGCTTGCAGGTTGGCGACCGCCTCGCCTTCGACGCGGAACATCGTGTCGCGCCAGCGCGGATTATCTTTGCGCGGGTCGCGCCAATGATCCGCCACGCCCGCGCCGCCGACGAAGCCGATGCGCCCGTCGATCACGAATAGCTCGCGGTGCGTGCGATTGTTGATGCGCGGCAGCGTGTACCAGCGCAACGGGTTGTACCACGCGACACGCCCGCCGGCCGCGCGCAACGCTTTGAAGTAACTGTCCCACGACGCGAAACTGCCGATAGCGTCGAGCACGAGATTGACCTGCACGCCCGCCCGCGCCCGCTCGGTCAACACGCTGACGAATTCATCGGCCACTTTGCCGCGCTGAAAAATATAGGCTTCGATATTGATGCTGGCGCGGGCGGCCCGCAGGGCGGCCAGTTCGGCTGCGTAATAATTCTCGCCGTTGGTGCAGACCTCGATGCGATTGCGGCGCGTGACGCGCGCGTCGGTCAACGCTTCGAGGTGGCGTTGAAACTCGTCGGAATCGAGCGCGGCGTCGGGTTCGGCGGCGATCTTGTAATCGAGACCCGGCTCGAACAACGCGAGGAACAGCAAGAGACTCTGCGCGGCGATGGCGATGATAGCAATGACGAGAAAGGTGTTCGAGTGCAAGCAGCGTAGGGTTGCGCTGAAAGATGGCTTTGCGCGCTCAATGCTCGAAACGCAAAGCCAGTCTTCCGCGCCTGGATTCAGATTAGGGGATGAATCGCGGCCGAGTGTATCACGGCGCGGGGCGCGCTGGGGCTATCGTTTTATCGCCGGCAAACTGCGCGCGGATGCGGACGCAGCGTTCCAGTCCGTCAACCGCTTCAAGCACTTTGAGGCGCAGGTCGCGGTCGAGTTGCGTCTCGTGCAAGAAGTCTTGCACGGTGGCGACGGCCTGCGGACTGCACTGGCCGCCGATGAAGGCGGCGAGCCAGTTGTTGACGAAAAAGATTTTGCGCGTGCGTTTGAGTTCGGGGAGTGCGCGGAGCGCGGGCGCGAGATAGTCGAGTGTTAGCGCGGCTTGGGCGGGCGCGTTGAACGGCCCCGCGCTGGCCTCGATCCAGCTTTCGGCCAGATCGGGCTGATTGAAATAAGCGGTGAAATATCTTTGCTTCACGTCGGGACTGGCTTGTGCTGCGCCGGCCGCGTAGGCGTAACGCCGCGCGTTGTCGTCAAGTTCGCGTTGTGCCTCACGCGCTAAGAGCAGCGAGCCTTCGGGATCGTTGTGCATGATGAGCGCGGTGACGAGATCGAAGCGGTCGCGCGGGCGCAAGGTCATGCCGGGCACGGCGAGCGAGCCGCCGAGCAATTGTTTGAGTTGGGCGCGGGCGGCGGCGGTGGTGGCGATGGCCTGGAAGGCGCGAAAGTAAGTGATGCGCAGTCCGGCCGTCTCCGCCTTGAGCATCTGCGTTGCGAGCAGCGCTTCGAGTTGCGGCGCGAGCGCGCGTTGTTGCTCGCCGGATAGATAGCGATTGAAGGCTGTCTGTGTGCGCCCAAGCACGCTCTGCGTAATCGTCTCGTCGCGCTCGTTGGGCAGTAAGCGGAGCGCAAGCGCGATATAGTCGGCGGGCGCGAGTTCGGCGGCGCGCACGCTGTCCCAGAGCGTGCCCCAGAGCAGCGCCCGCAAAAAATCGTCGTGGACGCCGCCGAGTTGTTGCATGACGTGTGGCCGGCTCGCGGGGTCTAACAGAAACTGCCCGTAACCGTAATCTTCATCATTGATGAAGACCCACGCGGGCGCACGCAAGCCCCGCGCGGCGGGCACATCGGTTGTGGGCGCGGCATTGAGTTTGACCGTTAATGTTTTGGGTGGCGCGTTCGTATAAGCGAACAAGATTTTCAGGCGCATCGGCCACAAGCCGCCTTCGCCTAGCAGGTCACGTTGCGTGAGCGTGAGCGCAGCGACGCGGCCCGTTTTGGTTAAGCGCAAGGCCGGGCGCACGTCGGGCATGCCGCGCCGTTTGACCCATGCGTCGGCCCAACGGTCGAGTTGCTGGCCCGAAGTTTGCTCGAACGCGCCGACGAGATCGCTCCATTCAGCGTTGGCGAAGGCATGCTCTTTGACGAAGAGTTGGATGGCGCGTTGAAATTCAGCCGCGCCGAGATAGAACTCGGCCTGCCGGAGAATTGAAGGCGCTTTGCGATAGACGATGTTGCCATAAGCCGACTTTGCGGCCGAGAGATTGGGAATTTCTTGGAAGATCGGCGTCGTGCCTTTCGTCACATCGGTCGTGTAAGCGGCGGGTTTCGTGCGCTGATAGAAAATCTTCCAGGCGTTCGTTTGCGGCATGATCGCTTCCGCCGCCTTGTAAGCCATGAATGTGGCGAAGCCTTCTTTGAGCCAGAGGTCGTCGAACCAACGCATCGTGACGAGGTCGCCGAACCACTGGTGCGCCGCTTCGTGCAGCATCAACTCGGCGCGGGCCGCGATGTCGTTCGCCGTCGGATCGGAGGGAAATAAAATTCCTTCTTCGCGCAAAAACGTCGCGCCCGCGTGTTCCATGCCACCATAAGCAAACTCCGGGATGAGGACGAGATCGTATTTCGGAAACGGAAATTCATGCGCGAAGTAACGACCGTAAAAGTTTAAGCCTTCACGATTCACACGAAAGACTGCCGCCAACTCCTTACGCGCTCGTTCAACTTGCGATTGGCGCACGAACAATTGCGTCGCGTATGGCG
The DNA here is from genome assembly GCA_038322995.1 of Pyrinomonadales bacterium. GTDB lineage: Bacteria > Acidobacteriota > Blastocatellia > Pyrinomonadales > Pyrinomonadaceae > QHXQ01. Next base: position 5,502 of record JBBQGM010000111.1, on the reverse strand, counting down.
AGACATCGTCCTTGAATGCCGCGAACTCGCCGGCGGCGAACGCGAACTGATAAGTGCTGAGGGGTTGTGTCTCACGAAAACGCCAGAAGCTGTTCGTCCCGCTCCGCGTCACGGTCTCAGCACTGGTGTTAGTGATAACTCGCCATGACGTTGTTGTCCCTACGTCCAGTTGAAAGCGCGCTTTTAAGTCCGGCTGATCGAAGCAGGGAAACGCGGTGCTGGCGTCCGAGGGCACAAAGAGCGTGTAGATGTATTCGCGCTTGTCCGTGCCGTCGCGATAGCGCGTGACCGCGCTGCCCGATGTGCTGATGGGCGAGGCGAAGCTGAGTTTGACGACGTTCTCGCCCGCGACCAAGTACGACTTGGGGATGATGATGTGTTCGTTCGTGAAGCGCGCATCGGCGACCGCGTGCCCGTTCACTATGATGTCGCGCACGCTCGCCTGCTGCGCCTTAGGATTGACGACGCGCCAGTCAAGCACGAGTTCGCCCGCCGCGCCGTCGAGCGTGACGCGAATCTCCTCCGTACCCTTGAGTTGCTCCGCGCCCGGCCACAGTTCAACGTTGAGCGCGTAGCGCACGTCGCGATAATGCGCCGCGCGCTGGCGTGCAAGCGTACGCGGCACGCCGGCTTCAGGCACGTGTGCGTCGGGCTGTGTTGCGGCGTGTAATGTGCCGGCCATCACGAAGCAGAATAGCGCGAGCAAAATTGTTCGGAGCATTGTGTCTCAACGTCGGGCCTGAAGTGCTGAACGAGCGGAGAGTATTCTAACTCATTCGCAAGCGTAAAAAAGGTCGACAGGCGTTCGGTGCGCGCTGTCGACCTTTTTGCAAATGTGTGCGCCTTACGTTTGCACACTACATCGGCTCGTCACCGTTGATCGCTTTATTTGCGGGCGCGGGCGCGGTGGCGACGGCGCTGAGGTTGCCCTTTGCGCCGAAGTTGTCAGCGACGTGCGGGGCGGGGATGGTCTCGAAACTCAAGGTCAGATTAGTTTCCTTGTTAGTAAATTGCCCGCTCGCGCGAAACGGGCTTTCGGTCGCGCCGGAGAGGGCGAAGGCGTCCAAGCGCGTGAGCGCGACGCGCCCCGCCGCATCAACCGTGCCGGTCGCCGTGTCAGCCATGTGGCGAGGGCGGTGGCCGCCCGTGCTTTGTACATCGAAGGTGAACGTGGCGAAGTCGCCCGCGCGCATGATGCGCAATGTGCCCGCGAGTTGCGCCGCCTCGCGGATACCGGCGAAGCCGCCGATGACAGTGATCGCGCCGTCGGTGATGCGATAGGGCCGCTGGCGTTGTTGCCACGTCGCATCAAGCGTCAGGTCGAGCGCATCATCAGGCTCGACCGGCAGGACGACGATGCGGAACGGCGCGGTCAGGGCCTGCGTCGTCATCATACCTTTGGCCGGCGCATGCTCGCTGAGACTGAGCCGGCCGCGCGCTGTCTGTTTGATCTCTATGCTGTAGCCGCCTGTGCGCCGTTGGCCCAAGAAGGCCGCGACAACCGCATGCGTGCGGAGAAATTCCGCGCTCTGGTCGGGCAGATTCGTGATCATCGTGTGCAAGGCGGCGTAGGTCTGCGCGTCGCGCGCCACGAGGACGAACGATTCGCGCATCTGGCCGTAATTGCCCGCCGCGAGTTCTGTGAGTTGGCTGTCTGTCGGCATTGCGGGTGGCTCCTTAACGTGCGTAGGTAGCGGCGTCGGCACAGGTGGCGGCGCAGGCGTGGACTTCGTTGGCCGCTTCGCGCTCCTGCGTCGTTGCAGGTCGCAACCGCTCGCGCCCATACTCGTCGCCCATAGCGCGCACAAAAGTAAAAACACACCGAGCTTTCGTTGTCGCATGATGCACACTCCATTTCCGCAAGCAAGCTGCGCGGCGGTAACTTGGCAGAAGATAACACGCGCCCGACCGCGACGTGCGGCGCTTGTTGCGCCTGATACGCCATTGCCGTTTATGATTCAACTGCGCATGGCCGCGTTCGCCCGTATTTCGCGGCGCACCCAACGCGGCCACTTTTAAGATAGGCAAAACCCGATGCGCTGAGTTAAATTGCTGCCCCGGTAGCTGTACACAGAAAACTTACGGCGTGGAGGCGCTTCGCATGGCAGAGACACAAGAGAGCGCGGTGGGCGTGTGTGAACGTTGCGACCGCGAGAGCCGACATTTGCTCAAGTTGATCGAGCCGAACAACTCCGTGCATTACGTCTGTTGGGACTGTGTGCGGCGCGCAGAGAAGCGCGTCAACGTGAGTGCCCGTTGGCAACGCGACCGCCGCGCCTAAAGCTACCGCCAGCACTTACTTGCCAGCAAACAAAAGAGGCCCCTTGCATGCGTCGTTATATTTTCGCCCGGTACAGCATTGCTATCTGCGCCCTCCTGCTCATTGCTTCCACTGTTGGTCATAGTCAGACGAGAGCGGCGCGCGATCCGCAGCAACCGATTGACGAAGACTATACGCGGAAGATCAAAGAGTACACGACCGAGCCGTTCTTCAATTCGCCGCTCACGGATTACTTGCCTGCAGCGCCGAACGTGCCCACGCCGAAGGCTGTGCTAGGCGACGTGGCCGGTGCGCCCGGCAAACTGCCTTACGCCGAAGATGTCTATCGCTACATGCGCCAACTCGAAAAAGCGAGTCCGCGCGTCAAGGTCTATAGCATCGGCACGAGCGAAGAGGGCCGCGAGATGATCGCCGTCGCCGTCTCGGCGGAAGCGAACCTCGCGCACCTCGAAGAGAACCGCGCCCGCCTCGCCAAACTCGCCGACCCGCGCACGATCAATCTGGACGACGCGGAAGCTGACCGGCTCGTTGCCGCCTCCGTGCCCATCTATTACATCACCGGCACGATCCATTCGACGGAGACGGGCGCGCCGACCGCGCTGATGGAATTGGCTTATCGTCTGGCCGTGGACGAGAGTCCATACATCAAACACATCCGCGCGAACGTCGTCACCTTGATCACGCCGGTCGTCGAGGTGGACGGGCGTAACCGGCAGGTGGACATCTACAACTGGCATCTCGCGCACCCGAAAGAGAATTGGCCGCCGCTCATCTACTGGGGCCATTATGTCGCGCACGACAATAACCGCGACGCGATGGGGCTGACCTTGAAGCTCACGCGCAACGTGCTCAAGACCTACATCGATTGGAAGGCGCAGGTCTTGCACGACCTGCACGAGTCTGTGCCGTATCTCTACGACAACACCATCGGCGACGGCCCGTACAATGCATGGCTCGATCCGATCTTAACGGACGAGTGGCAGTTGATGGGATGGAACAACGTCTCGGAGATGACGAAGTTTGGCATGCCCGGCGTCTTCACACATGGCACATTCGATACGTGGTCGCCCGGCTATCTCATGTTCCTCGCCGCCACGCACAACGGTATCAGTCGGCTCTACGAGACGTTCGGCAACGGCGGCGCGGACACCGTCGAGCGCACGCTCCGGCCCGATGAGTACGAGCGCACATGGTACAGGCAGAACCCGCCGCTCCCGCGCGCGAAATGGTCGCAGCGCAACAACAACAACTACCAGCAGACCGGCCTCTTAACCGCGCTCAACTACTTCGCCGACAACACGCAACTCTTCTTGCACAATTTTTATCTCAAGAGCAAACGCTCGCTCCTGAAACCGAAGAATGAGGGCCCGGCGGCTTACGTTTTCCCGGCCGACGAGCCGCGGCCCGGCGCGCAGGCTGAACTGCTGCGCACGCTGCAAGCGCAAGGTTGCGAAATCTCGCGCGCGAACGCGGCGTTCACGGTCACGATCACGAAGCGAGCGCAGAAGCCGGCCGAGCGCGCCGCGCTGCCGACCGCCGTGCCCCTCGCGGACAAGTTGCAGCAGGCCAGCGAAGCAAGCAAGAACGAGCAACCGGCGGGCACGCGCCAGTTCCCGGCCGGCAGCTACGTCGTCCGCATGGATCAACCCTACAGCCGCATCGCCGACATGTTGCTCGATTATCAATACTGGGCCCCGAACGATCCGCAGCAGAATCCTTACGACGACACCGCGTGGACGTTCGGCGAAATGGGCAACGTGCAGGTCGCGCGCGTCACCGACGTGAAAGTGTTGGATGTGCCGATGACGCGCGTTGCGGGCGACGTGCGCGCACCGGGCGGCGTCGCGGGCAGCGGCGGAGTGTTCATCGTCAATCACAACACCGACACTGCGTTGATGACGTTGCGGTATCGTCTGAAGAACGCCTCGTTCGCCGCCGCCGAAGAACCATTCGAGGCCGGCGGGCGCAAGTTTAATCGTGGCTCATTCATCATCCGCGATGTGGCGCAAGCGGAACTTGAGCGTGCGGCTAATGAATTGGGCGTACAAGTGCAGGCATTGCCAGACTTGCCCACGGTCAAGACGCACGCGGTCAAGTTGCCGCGCATCGCCATCATGCACACGTGGCTCGGCACACAAGATGAAGGCTGGTGGCGCATGGCCTTCGACAAGTTGAATATCCCGTACAGCTACATCAGCACGCAGACCGCCGCGCAGGACGCTGATCTCAACGCGAAGTACGACGTGATTCTCTTCGCGCCCGTGGGCCGCGATCCGCAATCAATCGTGGCGGGCCTGCCGATGTGGGGCAATGCCTTGCCGTGGCAGACCACGCCGCTGACGCCGAACATCGGCAAGATTGATGCGACCAACGACATGCGGCCCGGCCTGGGCTTTGTCGGGTTAGAGAATCTGAAAAAGTTTGTGCGGCGCGGCGGGTTGCTCGTCACCACGATGGACACGGCCGAGTTCGCCGTCGGCTATGGCTTTGCGTCCGGTGTCTCGATTCAACGACAGCAGCGGCTCAAAGCGACCGGCTGTATCCTGCGCTCGAAGTTCGTGGACAGCACGAGTCCCCTCGCTTACGGCTACGGCGACGCGCTGCCGATCTACACGTTCGACGGCCCGATCTTCAACGTGAGCAGCCTCGCGGGCGCACGCGGCGGCCGCCGACCCGGCGCGCCGACGCGCGCGACGGGGCGCGGCACGTCGGACGACCCGGACACGGTGCAGGGCCGCGTGCCGGTTGAAGCGCCGGCCGAAGTGACCGCCGAGCCGTGGGAAGCGCAGCCGCTCACGGATGAGCAACTACGCAACGGCATCAACGTCATCCCACCGCCAGAGCGGCCGCGCGTCGTCTTGCGTTACGGCGACAACAAAGATTTGTTGATCTCCGGGCTACTCGACGGCGGCAGCGAGATCGCGCAGCACCCGGCCGTCGTGGACGTGCCGTTGGAGCGCGGCCACGTCCTGCTCTTCTCCAACAACCCCGTCTGGCGCGGCGAGACACAGGGCAGTTACTTCCTCGTTTTCAACGCGATCCTGAACTTCGACAATCTCAACGCGGGGCGCAAACTGGACGAGAAATAACCGACCTCGCAAACGCGGACGGGGGGCCCCAGGGGGGGCGCCCGGCCGCGGGTGGTGCCGGTTATTTTTTTGATTGTGGCGGCCGGGCCCGCCGGGTGCGAATTTTAATGGGGGGGGGGGAGAGGTGATGGA
>JBBQGM010000110.1:0-12396 GCA_038322995.1 Pyrinomonadales bacterium | reverse complement strand
CTGATGTCGGGACACATTTCATAAACTAGCCTCCAGATTGAGTTTGGCTTCATGATTGAGCAACTCCCAGAGACTCATTTCACTTTTCAGCAACTCCACGACGGCGCGTACCAGACTCAACTCCGCACGCCCCGTGCGCCGCGACGTGACGCGTCGCAACTGCTGATGCAAGCGGTGACGAGCAGCGAGCAAGCCACATCCAACGCCCACCAGCACCGTGAGCGCGATGGCAACGAGCGTGAACATCCGCGCCCACGCCGCAAGGCACTTGATGCGTGCTTGCGCGAACCCCAACATCCATTTCGCATCGCGAAAGCCTTCTTCACACCCGAAGCGGCGCGCGTACTCTCGCATCATCCGAAGCGGCGAGAGTGGGCGATTACTGACCAGGTGCCAGATGCCCCACCGCCCTTCTTTGTCACGCGCTCTGGCTTGCGCCACGTACTGGCGACGCGGGTCGCTCTCGCAATAGAAGAGCCGGCCCAAACTGCGCCGTCGAGTGTTCCCCTTGAGGCGCACGGTGTGCAGTTTGCGCCACCCTCCATCGACCAGCACCTTAATGCTCGATTTGCTGCGGATGACGAACGAAACACCCAAATCATTGAGCAAATCAAAGAACTCAACATCCGCAAACGCCCGGTCTGCCGTCACGATGAGACGGCGCGCCGAGACCTCACACAAGACTTCACGCACCAGCGTGCGGACGAACTCGCGCTCATAACCACTGCGGCGATCTTTCAACTCGCTCTCTCGATAGGCCCGCCACAGAAGTGGGACGGCGCGCCGCCCGACCATCAAGGAGGCAACCAGCAAATGCTGCTTGTCTTCAATCGTCCAATCAAGGGCGAGCCGCACCGGCCCTGTGCGCGGCAACTGAGCGACGACGAGGCGCGCGGTCGAGCGCGCCAACGCCCGCACGTCCAGACGCTCATTGTGCAGGAAACGGGCAAGCCGTTTGAGCGCCGCCTCTTGATTGCCGAAGAAGCGCGCGAGTTTGGCCTGACAGCAACTTTGCACCGTGACCAGAGCATGCACGAAATCAAAGACCGCTTTACGTTGATGCCCATGTGCGTCGGGCAACATGGCGTTGATATACTCGCGCAGGCGAGTGGGACAGGAGCTTTGAGTCATGGTAAACCCAATGCTCTCACGAGCAGCTAACTCGTGCCCACTCGCTGACTTACAAAATGTGTCCCGACATCAGCTGAATAACACAACACAGATTATGCGCCAAGACCTTACACAACGCCTCATTTACTTGCGCCGTTTGGCTCTTGCTGCGGAGTCGTTCACCAAACTTAGCCTTAATCATAGAGAAGGTTGTCTCAACATTACTACGCCGATGATAAGCCTGCATAAATCGCTCTTGATTCATCATGTAGAAGTGATACATACGCTTCCACAGTTCACCGCTCTGCTTGTTCGTGCCGGTGGCGTTGGTGCGAAAAGCGATGTACGGCATCGCCTGTTTCGAGACAACGAGTTGCAAGTTAGTTGCGCCGCTATAAGCCTTATCAGCAACGACACTCTGCATAACGAAGTTGCGCGCCGTCGCGTTGACGAGCGGCGCGAACTGCGGGCTATCTCGCCAGCGTGTGCCCCGTCGCTTCAACGCTCTCGTAGAAGTGATCAGCGGTTCCGGCTTTCTCTCAATGGACGATTAGGAATTGCGCCGCAATAGTTGCCACTGAAGCGACAGGCGCGAGCCTGATACACCGCAGAGACCCAGCGCAAGCGCCGCAGGGCCGCAGAGAGTTGATCTTTCTCTGCGGCCCTGCGGCGTCACCTCTGCGCCTGTGCGGTGCAGCTCTTAAAGCTTTCGCACTGCTTCCATGAAATCGCCCACGCGCCGCGCATCCACAGGCTTGGCCCAGTGTCCGTCCTGTTTGAAATGTGAGCCGATGATGTAACCGTCGGCAGTCGGGTAGAAGCCGGCGATGTTAGCAGCGTCCACGCCTGAGCCGAGGATGACGGGCAAGCGGCAATGCTCTTTGACCGTTAGCACGTCCGCCGATTGCGGCGGCTCGCCCGTCGTGCTGCCGGTGACGATGACCGCGTCAGCGCGCATGAACTCGGCGGCCGTGGCCGTCGCACCGAGACTCACGTCCGCCGTGATGGCATGTGCCGCGTGCTTCTTCTTCACATCGGCCCAGACTTCAATGCGCTCCGCGCCGATCAGTTTGCGATAGCGCAATAACTCCGCGGCCGACGATTCGATCCAGCCTTCGTCGGCGACGTGCGCGAAGACGTAGCCTTCGACGCGTATGAAGTCGAGCGTGGCGGCGTGCGCAACGGCCATAGCCGCCACGTTCGCGCCGGCAAGTATCTGCACACCGACGGGCAACGCGCATGCGTCCTTCACGGCCCGGCCAATGATCGCCATTGCGGCCACGATCTCCGGCCCGACTGCGCCGCGCAAATATGGCACGTCGTGCATGTTCTCGATCACCACGCCGTCCACGCCGCCGGCGCGATAGAGGCGGGCCTCATCGCTCGCCTGCGCGGCGAGCGCGGCCACGGTCAGCGTGTTGGCGGGCGTGCCCGGCAGCGCGCCGACGTGGATCACGCCGATGATGGGTTTGGGATTGGCAAAGAGGGAAGCACGCATAGGGATGCACCGGCAGTAAGCAGCGAACGGGATTATACCGCGTGACCATGAACAGAAAGTTGAGCGGGCAAACTTTAGTTTGTTGTTCCTGCGCGAAAGCAAGCTGAAGCTTACACGCGGCACCTCTGTTTGTACCGCAACTATTATCGCCAAGCATAATCGCTACGGCCGGACAGTATTGCTTAGACTCAGGTTGGGCGCTCAGTTAATTCGGCGACGAAGCGATAGCCGACGCCGCGGACGGTGAGGAGGTGGCGGGGATTGGCTGGCTCGTCCTCAATATATTTTCTGAGCCGCACGATGAAGTTGTCTATGGCGCGCGTGTCCGTGTCTTCCTGTAGCTCCCAGACCTCTTCGAGCAGCGACTTGCGCGAGACCACGCGCCCCGCGTGCTTGATCAAATGATGTAATAGCTTTGCTTCCATCAACGTGAGCCGCATGGTCTGCTCATTGGTGCGTAGCTCCAACGCGCCGAAGTCGATCTGCTTCCCGGCAAAAGTAAATAACTCAAGCTCGGTCACCGACGCGGTGTCGTGCGCGCCACCGTCGGGCGCAGCAGGGGCCGGATTGTCGGCACTGGCCGGCGGCGCGGCCGGGTTGCTGCGATCAAGGTGAAACCATTCGCGGCGGCGGAGCAGCCCGTTGATGCGCGCGATCAGAATGGCCAACTCGAACGGTTTCGCGAGATAATCGTCCGCGCCCGACTCGAACCCGCGCAACACGTCTTCGGGATGCGCCCGCGCGGTCAGCATTAGTACCGGCACGAACTGCCCCGCCTGTCTCAACTCCGCCGCGACCGTGAAACCATCCTTGCCCGGCAGCATCACGTCCAGCACTACCGCATCGTAACTCGCGCCCTCGGCCAGCAAGCGCGCGAGCGCGGACTCGCCATCGCGCACGATCTCGACCGTGTAGCCTTCGGCTTCAAGGTTGTAACGCAGCCCGTCGGCCAAGTGTTGTTCGTCTTCGACGATTAGCACCGCGCTCATCGCTCGTTAAGCCCTCGGCAGGTGGATGGTGAACGTGCTGCCCTGCCCTAAGCCAGCGCTTTCGGCGAAGACGCGCCCGCCGTGCTTCTCGATGATCGAGCGCACGATGAAGAGACCAAGCCCGGTACCTTTGAAGCGCGCCATGAATTTGCCCGGCACGCGATAGAAGCGTTTGAAGATGCGTTTCAGTTGCGCATGGGGAATGCCGATGCCGCGATCCGCGACCCGCACCGCTACCCGGCGCGGATCGAGCGTCGCTACCTCAACCGAAATCTGCACCTCTTTGTCGGAATACTTAACGGCGTTATTAAGTAGGTTCGCCACGGCCGCGCGCAACTCGTCCGCATCGCCTGCGACCCGTGCGCCCACCGCGTCGAGCGTCTCCGCGTATTGCAGCGCGTCGGCGGGTAGATCATGTTGTCGCCGCGCGGTGTCGAGACAGTCGCGCACCACCTGCGCGAGATCGATGATCGCAACTTCCGTGTGCCGCTGCTTGTGCGCTGTGCGACTAGCCCGCAACACCTGTTCGACTGTCTGCAACAAACGGTCGCTGTCAGCCAGCATGATCTGATAGAACTCCTTGCGCCGCGCTTCGTCAACGGCGCGTGTCTGCAAGGTTTCCAGATAGAGACGAATCGAGGTGATCGGCGTTTTCAACTCGTGCGTCACCGCGTTGATGAAAGCGTCGTGTTGTTCGTTGCGCTTGATCTCGCGGATGAGAAAGATCGTGTTGAGGACGACTCCGGTGATGATCAGCAGGAAGAAGATGACGCCGAAGACCAGGAGCGCGACCTTGCGCCAGTTGAGTAGTATCCACCCGACGTTGAGCGCGAGCGCGAGCGCGACCAGACAGATGCCGAGCGTGAGAAAGAAGACGACCGACTTGCGACGACTACCGATACGCATACGGGCTTCATTCTAAAGGACACACGCGCTAAAAGGGAAAACGCGACAGGAGCGGACACCAAACGGTCGCCCCTGTCGCGTAACTCTCTACGTGCCTGCCGGCTTTTCTCTATGCAGCCCGTGGGAGCGATTGAGGCTCGGCCGCCGCCGCTATCGTAGCTTTGCTGATCAGCTTGATGTCTTTCGCCAGGCCGAGCAGTTGTAGCGCGCGTATGCCATACCAGTTCACGTCAATTTCGTACCATGTCAGCCCATGCCGGGCCGCGCGCGGGTGCGCGTGATGGTTGTTATGCCAGCCCTCGCCGAACGTCAGCAGCGCGACCCACCAGCTATTGGTCGAATCGTCGGTCGTGGTGAAGCGGCGCGTGCCCCAGAGGTGCGTCGCCGAGTTGACCAGCCACGTCGCGTGCAAGCCGAAGACGACGCGGAAGAAGATGCCCCACAGCAACATCGACCAGCCGCCGAGCGCGAACAACGCGATGCCGACAAGCGTGAGCGGAATCCAGTAAAAATTATTCAGCCAGACGTGGAAACGATCCTTCATCAGGTCGGGGGCGTAGCGTTGCATAACCTGTTCGCCGTGCTGTTGCGCCGTGCCGCGCAGAATCCAGCCCATGTGCGCCCACCAGCGGCCGTCGCGCGGCGTATGCGGATCGCCGGGCGCGTCCGTATGCGCGTGGTGTATGCGGTGCGTGACCACCCAATCAATCGGCCCGCCTTCGAGCGTCAGCGTGCCGCAGATGGTCAGGAAATACTCGACCGCTTTCGGCGTCTTGTAACCGCGATGCGTTAAGAGCCGGTGATGGCCCATGCCGATGCCGAGACTCCCCGCCACCCACCACAGCAGGACGGTGACGGCAAACGCCTGCCAACTGAACACGAAGAGCGCAGCGACCGCGCCCAGATGGAAGAGGATCATAAAGATCGTGGTCGTCCAGTTGATCCGGCCCGCCGCACTGTCACCGAAAGTTTTTACTTTGCCCATAAGCCCCTCTGTTATTGGTAAATTTTCCTGCCCTTCTTTGACGCACTTGGCGCAGCACATAGTAGCAACCTCTGCCCTGCCCGTTTGTAATAGTTATGTAATTGCGAGAAACCGCCGGGGCAGGAATAACCTTTGTGCGTCGTTTAAGTTACGCGCGTGTCACGCAACCTCGCGCCGCCTGACTGGTACGATTCTGGCACTTTCGCGGGCCGCGCCAGCCAATGTTTCGACGCCGCGCCGCATCGTGTCGGGCGTGGCGTGCGTGTAATGATTGGTCATTTCAATAGTCGCGTGCCCGAGCAGGTCGCGCACCGTGAACGGGTCAACGCCCGCATCCTTCAGCCGCGTGGCGAAGGTGTGTCTGAGTGTATGGAGCGTCACGTCGGCGAGACCGGCGGCCGTCGCCGCTGCGCCGAATTTCTGGCTGAGCGTCGCCTTGCAATAACGCACCCCGGCTAAAACGCGCGCCTCAATGCCTGCGCTCTGTTTCAGTTCGGCGAGCGCCGCGCACGCCGCGTCGTTGAGCGGCAGGCTGCGCCCGCGCCCGTTCTTCGTGATCGCGCGCGGGATATGCAGCATGCGCCCCTCGAAGTCCACGTCCGCCCAACACAGTTCCATCATTTCACCGCGCCGTATCCCTGTGTTGAGCGCGAGCAGCGCGACGGCGCGCAAGGGCGCATCCACGCCCGCGAGCACCGGCAAGAACTCAGTCTCTTCCTTGCTCGTCAACACGCGCTCGCGCCGGTTGTCCACGCGGTAACGTCTGACTTTGCGACACGGATTGAGTTGGCAGTAATCGTTATCGACCGCGAGACTGAAGATTTTCGAGAGCTGTGCCAACTCCCGATTGACCGTTGCCATGTTGCGTTTCGTGCCGCGCCGAGTTAGCCCTTCACGGCGTTGCTTTTTGAAATGCTCGACGAGCATCGGCGTGATGTCACCGAACGTCTTGCCTTTGAAGAACGCGCAGATAACTTCACAGTAGCGCATGTCGTGATACCCTGACCGTTTGTTAGCTTTAGCCCAGGGCAGAAAGACCTCGTTCACGAAGTTCGTGAAGCTCTCCGTGCCCGCAGGCGGGCCGCTGGAAGTTCGATGAGCCAAAGACCACGAAGAGCAAGCGTGACGTTTACTTCCCCGTGTCGCTGGCGCGCGACCTGCAAGAGTACAGGCGGCAGCAGTTGGCGGGGCGGCTGCGCTTAGGGCAGCACTACCAACAGCACGATCTTGTATTCGCGGCAGAGGATGGCGGCCCGTTGACGTTGAAAAAGATCGTGCTGCGCCACTTGCAGCCGACGTTGAAGCGCGCCGAACTGCGGCACGTGAACCTGTATGCCCGCGCCACTCTTACGTGACGCTTTCACTCGCGGGCGGCGTCAGTCCCAAGACGGTCAGCGAACAGGCCGGGCACAGTAGCGTCAAATTCACGCTCGACAACTACGCCCACGTCCTGCCGCGCGAGCGGGAAGGGGCATCAGATAAGCTCGAAACACTGCTTTTTTCAGGGGCGCGCACCCTATAGTCACCCTGAAAAGAGCATGCTACCTACCTAAACTACACATCTCACACAGCTTTACAGCCGGATAGATTTTACATCCTTTACAAACTCTTTGCGTGGGCTTAACCACGGGCGGGCGCGTTTGGGCGATGATGGCGCGCGTTCGAGAGTTGTGTGGGCAACAGCAGCACTTAAAACAGGGAGATGAAATATATGCAGCGAATAAAAAGATATTTGCTCGGCACGAGCATCGTGGTGATCTTGCTGCACGCGGTGGTGGCGCAGACGGGCGCGGACGTGGCGCGTGTGCAGACGTTGCTGGGCGCGGCGCGGACGGCGCTCGGCGGGCCGGAGAAATTACAGAGCGTGCAGAGTCTCACGGTGACGGGCCAGTTCCGGCGCGTGATGATGATGCAGGTCAAGAGCGATGGGGGCAGCGCGCCGGAAGCGCCACCGCAGATGTCCGGCGAGATCAATCTCGCGTTCGCCATGCCCGACAAGTTTATGAAGACGCATGACATTGATTTGCCGATGGGCGGCGCGATCACCGAAACGGTCGCGTTCGACGGCGCGCAGGCTTGGTCTGACGTGCATAGCGATGGCGGCGGGCACGTCATCATCCGCCGGCCCGGCGCGGAAGGCAGTGGCGGCGGTGCGCCCGGCGAGGGTGGCGGGCAGCGTCTGCGCGCGGAGTTCGCACGCTACATGCTCGCGCTCTTGTTGAATGCGCCGGCGGAGCAGCAGATCGCATGGACTTACGCGGGCGAAGCGCAAGCCGATGACGGGCACGCGGACGTGCTCGACTGCAAAGGCGCGAACGGTTTCAACGCGCGGCTCTTCCTCGATCAAGGCACGCATCGCCCGTTGATGTTGACCTATCGCAGCAACGAGCCGGTCATGCGCATGATGATGCGCACGGGGCCGCCGCCCGCCGGTGGTGGTGGTGGTAGTACGAAAGTGGAAACGAAGGACGTGCAAGTCGCTAACATGCCGCCGCCGGAGATGAAAGAGACGGAGACCGAGGTGCGCTTCGGCGACTACCGCGCGGTGGACGGCATTATATGGACGCACCAGATCACGTTTGCGAGCGCGGGCACGGTCAACGAAGAGTGGGAGATCAAAACCTTCAAGGTCAACCCGCAGTTCAAGGCCGACAAGTTTCAGAAGAAGGGCAAGTAAGCGCAACGCTGTGCCGGGAGCGCGGGCATCCTGCCCGCCAAGCGGGCATCAGCACGCTCAGGGGATTCGCTTGCGCTCCAGCTTGAAATATAGCGGGTGTTTGTTCGCGCTGGCGCGCTTATGGCGGGCAGGATGCCCGCGCTCCCGGCAGGCAGCTTGTGCAGATTTTGAGGCATCATTATGTGGAAGCAGAGCTTTAGTTCTCTATCGTTGTGTTGCTTGCTCACGCTCGCGCTGCTTGTCGCGCCAGTCGCGGCGCAGAGCCACAATGTCAATGAAGTGGGCTTGCGCGTGACCGTCTACGATCCGAACGGCGCGCTCATCGCCGGCGCGCAGGTTGAACTGTTGACGAAGGAAGGCGCGGTCGTGCAAACGTCCGCGTCCGACGAGCGCGGCGTGGCGGTCTTCACGAAACTCGCAGCTAGCAAGTTTCTGTTGCGCGTCGCAGCGCAAGGGTTCGAGCCGCAGACGCTCAGTGACGTGAATCTGCGCGCGGGCGCGAACACCCGCGATGTGCATCTGGCGGTCGCGGACGTGAAGGAAGATGTCACGGTCGCGCCCGACATACGCGAGCGCAGAACCGATTCGCGCGGCGACAGTTTCAGCACGGTTCTCACGGCAGATCAGATCGCGCAACTGCCCGACGACCCCGACGAGATGGAGCAGGTCTTACAGCAGATGGCCGGCCCCGGCGCGACCATCCGCGTCAACGGCTTTCGCGGCGGCAAACTCCCGCCCAAGTCGCAAATCCGCGAGATACGTTTTCATCGCAACCCCTACGCGACCGAGACCCACGAGATGGGCTTCCACGGCGTGGACATCCTGACGAAGCCGGGCACAGACAACGTGCATGCCTCTTTCAACTTCGGCTTCCGCGACGAGGCGCTCGCCGCGCGTTCCGCTTTCGCGCCGCGCCGCGCGCCCGAACAGACGCGCCGCAGCGGCTTCACGCTCGACGTGCCGCTCTGGCGTAAGCACACGTCGCTCTTCATCAATGGCGACAGCAACGTCGCATATGACTCGAAGACGATCCTCGCCGCGCTCCCCGACGGCACGTTCAACAGCACCGTCCGGCGGCCGTCGCGCACGCTCAATCTCGGCGCACGGCTTGAGCATGTGCTGACGAAGACGCACACGCTGCGCGCCGAGTATCAACGCAACGCCGTGCGCCAAGACAATCTCGGCGTCGGCGACTTCAGCCTGTTCGACCGCGCTTACACGAGCGACACGGCCGAGCATGTGCTGCGCGCCGTTGACTCGGGCCTGTTGACCGAAAAGCTTGTCAACGAGTTTCGTTTTCAAGCGCGCTGGCAATCAGCGTCCGCGCGCTCGGCGAGCGACGCGCCCGCGCTGCAAGTGTTGAATGCGTTCACGCGCGGCGGCGCGGGGCTGGATAGCGACCGGCACGTGCGCGAGTACGAAGTGGGCGACAACGTTGACTTCGCTTATAAGCAACACACGATGCGCGCTGGTGTGCTCGCGGAAGTCGGCCGCTACGAGAGCCGCGACGCGCGCAACACGAACGGCACGTTCACCTTCGCCAGTCTCGCGGACTTCAATGCCGCGCGCCCGACGACCTACACGCAGCGCGCAGGCGATGCATCAGTTGCGCTCACGCAATATCAACTCGGCGCGTACTGGCAGGACGATTGGCGTGCGCGCAAAAATCTGACGCTCAGCTACGGTGTGCGTTACGAGTGGCAGAATCATCTGCGCGAGCACAACAACTTTGCGCCGCGCGCGGGCCTCGCGTGGTCGCCATTCAAGAAGGGCGGGACAACCATTCGCGCGGGCGCAGGCGTGTTCTACGACTGGTTCGGGGCCGATACTTACGAGCAGACGTTGCGCATCAACGGTGCGCGCCAGCGCGAGACAGTTATCAACAATCCCGGCTACCCCGATCCGTTCGCCGGCGGCAACGCGCTCGTGCTGCCCGCGAGCCGCTACACGGTCGCGCCCGATCTGCAAATGCCTTACATCGCGCAAGCCTCCGTCGGGATCGAGCACGAACTGTTGAAACGCTTCCGGCTCATGTCCGAGTATCGCTACCAGCGCGGCTTGCACCAACTGCGCGGGCGCAATCTGAACGCGCCCGTTACGGCGGGCTTCGCCCGGCCCGATCCGGCGGCGGGTAATGTTATACAGGTTGAATCATCCGCCACCTTGACGCGGCATGAATGGAACATAGGTCTCGGCCCCGGCATCGGCAAACTCGGCGGGCGCGCGTTCTGGTTCGTGAACTACGCGCTCGCCAAGACGACGAACGATGCCGACGGCGCATTCGCCCTGCCCGCGAACAACTACGACCTCAGCACCGAGCGCGGCCCCGCCGCGACCGACGTACGCCATCGCTTCTTCGCTATGCTCGATATGCGTCTACTGAAAGGTGTGCGCGTCGCCAACTTCTTCAACTTCCTGTCCGCGCCGCCCTACACGGTCACAACCGGGCGCGACGATAACGGCGACACGATCAGCAACGACCGTCCCTTCGGTGTAACGCGCAACAGCGCGCGAAGCGCGGCGCAGTGGAACATGAGCACGCGGCTCAGCTATCGCTTCGGTTGGGGCAAGCCGAAGGCGACGGCGGGCGGCGGGCCGCGCATGGTCGCCATCCGCGTTGACGGCGAAGGCGGCGGCGTCTCCGGCCTACCCGGCGCGAAGAGCAGTCGCTGGAACATGGAGTTCTACGCGCAAGCCTTCAATCTCTTCAACCACGTGAACCGCGTCAACTACACCGGTGTGCTAACCTCGCCCTTCTACGGACAGGCGATAGCCGCACTACCGGGGCGACGAATCGAGACAGGCATTAGGTTCAGTTTTTAACGCGGCTCCGAACGCCGGCTTAATCATCTACGCGATGCAAAAGGAGCTAACGATGCAACTCAGACGATCATACGTAAGGCGCAAGCTTGCGCTCGGCTGCGCCCTGTCGGCCGCGCTCTGCCTCGGCGCATTCAACGTGCGGGCGCAGGACTCGCTCGCGCCGCCACAGCCCGACATGACCATTGATGCCGCCACGCGGACGCAGGTCATCGAAGGCGCATTGAAAGAACTTGCGGCGGCTTACGTCTATCCGGATGTGGCGCGAGAGATGGACAAGGCCATACGCACGCGGATAGCGAACAAAGAGTACGAACAGATCACGAGCGCGACCGCGCTGGCCAAGCAACTCACGACCGACCTGCAAGCCGTTAGTCGCGATAAGCATCTGCGCGTCGCTTATCGCGCCGAAGCGCTGGCCGCGGGCGATGGCCCGCCCGGTCCGGTCCGCATCGTCCGCCGCACCGATGCAGGCGACGAGCACAAAGAAATGTCGCCTGTCGGCGGGCGGCGCGTCATCGTGCGCACTGACGCGGGCGACGCGAAAGGGGAAGCGGCAGCACCGCCGCAGCGCATCCGCCTGCTTCCACCTGACCCGTCGGGCAAGCAGGGCTTGGAGAAGGTTGAGCGGCTGCCGGGCGATCTCGGCTATTTGCAGTTCAGTTACTTCGCGGGCGCGGATGCGGTCGGCGAGAAGGTAAGCGCGGCCATGAATGAGTTGCACGATACGAACGCGCTCATCATCGACTTGCGCCACAGTCGCGGCGGCTCGGCCGACACCATCGAGTTCCTGATGAGCTATCTGTTCAGCGGGCGCGTACACCTCAACGATATGTACAACCGGCTCGACGACACGACGATGGAGGCGTGGACATTCGACGTGCCCGGCAAACACTATCTTGATAAGGACGTGTATCTGTTAACCGACAGCGGCACGTTCTCAGCGGCCGAAGCCATCAGTTACACCTTGCAGAACTTGAAGCGCGCCACCATCATCGGTGCGACCACAGGCGGCGGCGCGCATCCCGTCATGCCGCGTCGCTTGACCGATCATTTCTTAGTGACCGTCCCATTCGCGCGCTATATCAGCACCGTGACCAAGAGCAACTGGGAGGGCGTCGGCGTCAAGCCGGACATCGCCGTGCCGCCCGCGCAAGCACTCGCGGTCGCCCAACTCACCGCGCTCAAGCGGCTGACAGCCAAGACGACCGACAGCGCCAAGGCCGCGGAGTTGAAGGCGCGGATCGCAACTTTGGAAAAGGAATTAGCGGCGTTGCAGTCCGCGGCGACGCCGGCTAAAAGCTAGTTGCGAGAGTTAAGGGATGTGTGCAGAGCGTGGGGGGGGCAAAACCATTTAGGGGCGCCGCAGTGTTTTTTTTGGATTGAGGGGGGCCAACGCCCTGAGGGGGTA
>JBBQGM010000109.1:0-12451 GCA_038322995.1 Pyrinomonadales bacterium | reverse complement strand
TCTGTGAGGCGGTGGACAAGGCGGACGATAGCCGCAGCGCCTTGCGCATAAATCCTTTGAATGTGTGCCTCGCTATAAAGGTTCATGACCGCGCGTCAGAGTCAGGAGTGGCAGAGCAAGGCGAAAAGATAAGGTGTAGACGTGGCGCGGGAATGGCAGTTCTATGAACTTTGTTTGCTGCCATTTAGCCGGGTAGGTGAATAGTTACATCAGATAGTCGGAGTCTGATAATATTCATTATGTCCTCCTAAGTTTCGCCCAAAGAAGCACACAGTTACGCTTGTAAGTTTCTGAACCATCATTCGGATAGTGCTCCTGCACAAATTATGTCCAGACTCTGGCAGGAGCACTATCCGAATGAAAAACTCTCGTCCCGGCATTGCTTCGCGGCTCTTTACCCCGCGCGCTCCTTTGGCCGCTCTCGGTTTGAAGCTTCACTCTTTGAAACTCTTCGAGACCATCTCACAGCATGTGAAAATCAAACAGAAGACCATCAAGCATACTCCGATTGAGAAGTTGACCGATGCTTTCATCGCGATCCTCTCAGGCGCGCATGGCCTTTCTGAGATCAATACGAGAGTGCGCTCAGACCGTGCCGTGCAGCGCGCTTTCGGTCGCACGAGTTGTGCCGAACAGTCCGTTGTGCAGGAGACGCTTGACCGTTGCACCACAGACAACGTTGCGCAGATGCAATCGGCGGTGGATGCCATCTTCCGCGCGCACAGTCAGGCCTTCAGCCATGACTACAAGGCCGGTCTGCAACTCCTGGACATCGACATGAGCGGGCTGCCCTGCGGCCCGGAAGCGGAACACGCGACCTACGGTTACTTCGGTCGCCACAACATTCGTTACGGACGGCAGATGGGCAGAGTCGTCGCCGCACGCTACGATGAGGTGGTCGCGGATCGCGTCTATCCCGGCAACCTCCAACTGCGCGACTGCTTGCCGCACTTGGTTGAAGCGTTGGAGCAAACCTTGAAGTTAGACGCCGGGCGCCGGGCGCGCACAGTCTTGCGGATGGATGCCGGCGGCGGCAGCTTTAACAGTATCAACTACTTACTGGGGCGTGGCTATCAAGTACATGGCAAAGACTATTCGGCGAAGCGAGCGGCGAATGTGAGTAAGTATGTGCGCGAGTGGGTGGATGACCCGCGCTATGCTGACCGGCAACTCGGCTGGGTCGTGGCGGGTAGTCCCGGCTATGTGCGCGAGGTGGGCCGCCTTGTGATGCGCTGGCGCAAGAAGAACGGGCAGGTCTGTCACCATCTCCTGCTCTCGACTTTAGCACCGGTGGAGGTGATGGGGTTGCTGGGGCAGCCGGTTGAGTTGACGACAGACCCGCAAGCCGTGGCGGTTGCTTACGCACGGCTCTATGACGAGCGCGGCGGGGCAGTCGAGATCGAGTTGAAGGAGTCGAAGCAAGGGATCGGTCTGGCGAAGCGCAACAAGAAAAGATACGCCGCCCAACAGATGGTCATGCTCTTAGGCACACTGGCGCACAACGTCGTGGTGTGGGCCAAGCGATGGCTGGTGGCCGCCGCGCCGAAGTTGAATCGTTACGGCGTGCCGCGCCTGGTGAGAGATGTCTTCCAAGTCAGCGGCTTTCTTGAACTGGAAGCAACAGGTCTCATCAAACGCATTGTGCTCAACCGCATGTCAGCACTGGCGAGACACTGTGCTAAGTCTTTACAGACGTTACTGAAACGAGAGCAGGTCCGTGTTATTTTGGGTGAAACTTAGGGTCAAAAAGGAAAATCATGATCAATTGTAACCAGGCATTTAGCCCGCATTTTACGCTAGCGGAGTTCGTGGCTTCGGAGACGGCGATGCGGCTTGTGATCGTCAATATGCCGACGGAGATCGTGGTCAATCGCTTGCGCATTTTGTGCGACACGGCCTTGGAACCGGAGCGCGTGGACTTGGAGCCGCTGCACATCAATAGCGGCTATCGCTCGCCGTAGTTGAATAAACTCGTTGGGGCGTGGCGACGAGCGCGCATGTACTCGGTTACGCGGCGGACGTCGTCCCGCTTCAGGTGACTAAACTAGAATTTGCGCGTTGGGTGCGGGTGCATTGCCGCTTCGATCAGATCATCCTTGAGTTCGGCACGAAGGAAGAACCGGCGTGGATTCATGTCTCGTGCGATGCGCGGTCGCGTAGTCAGGTTTTACGTGCGACGAGTGCCGGTTACTTTCCGGCGCAGCTATAACCAATGTCATACTAACTAATAAAGCTGCACCTGGCTACGCGACCAAATAGCCGATCAGGCTTAACGCACCAGCTTTTTCTCGTCGTCCTCGATCTTCTTCTTCAGATACTTCGCCAACTTCTCGGCCGCCGAGCGTAAGCCTTTGTTGGCCGAGCCGCGATCCGAAGCGTCGGCGTAAGCGACCACGCTTGTCTTCAAATTGGTGACGGTGAGTGAGGCGGAAGTGCTTGAGCGGAAGTCGCCGAGCAAAATCTTCTTCGCCGTGCCCGCGCCCTTTTTATCCGCCGTGCCCGCGATCTCGAAATCGGCTTGGTCGCGGTCGGCGACGATGATGAGCGGCACGTTCTTCTTTCTGAGCGCCGCCGCCATGTACGACTCGAAGCCTGTCACTGGCTTCTCTGTGTTCTCGCTCTTGAAGGGCGCGATATAGACCTTCGAGTTGCGCGGGATCCTCTGCGCGGCATGCGCCTCGCCTGTAGTCGTTTGGGCCAGCGCGGAGACGCTCAGCAGCAAGATGGCAAGCGCGGTGCTTGAGGAGTAGCTAAGTTTCATGGGATGGTGTCCTTTCAGCGTGGCGGCGGTTAATGGTAGATGATCAAGTCGGGAGGTCAAGCGCATAAAGGCCTGTGACGCGCGCTTGCGATCTGAAGTCTTACGCGCGACGAGCGTAGGTTATATCGCAGTCGAACTCTGAATCCCTTACTTGGATGCGCCTTTACCTTGAGCCTTTACCTTGATAAGGAGGACAAGAGCTATTGTAACCTAATGTTCGACTCTTTTTCTGACTGAGTATATAAACCCTTTGTTTTCAACAACAGATTTTTCCGTCCGGACTCAATTTGTAAAAATCGCGTTTGTAAGTTGCTGAAAACAGGGCACTCAAAAAGAGTCGAACATTAGGTATTGTTACCTAATGTGTGACTCTTTTTCTGATTAGGCAGCTAAACCCTTTGTTTTCAACAACGGCATTTTCCGTTTGTGCTCAATTTGTCAAAATCGAATCTGTAAGTCGTTGAAAACAGGCTGCGAAAAAAGAGTCACACATTAGGTGTATTGTTATGTTTTTATGCCCTGCTGTCAACATTTACCTGGATTATTGAGGCGAGACCAGTCATCTGACAGTTGCTTATAAACATGGACTAAAGCGCGTAATTCCCGTCGCCGCAGCAGTCGGCACACTGCGAAACAATCTATCCGGCGCGACGCACAGCACGCACCCGTCGCCATCATCTGACGATCATCTCCGCGCTAGCTCTAAACTGCATCTTCTGCTTCACGTTCTACCCTGATTGCAAGATAACCCGCGCTTATGTTTCTATCCGCCTCGCGCACGTACCCCCGATGTGCGACCGATGCTCGCTGCTGCGATCATGGATTGCCTTGTTCATAATGCTTACAAGCTGCCGCTGCGAGATGAGTCGATGAGAAAAACCCCTAGCCGTCATGAGTGGAGCGGAACACATGAAACATCAGCACCACGCCGCAGTCTCGGCTTGTGAGCGGAGTTAAATGTTGACGCCAGCGAAAGAAGAGGAGGAATAGAGAGCTAAGAGCGCTGACCTGAAGAGGCGGAGGTCGTCGTCACCGGAAGCCCCGGGCACCTTCAACGGAATAGGCACCACATGTCTCCGCCCAGAGCACGCACATGTTAAGGAGTCGTTGTGGAAATACACACGTGGCACGGGCGATAACCGGAGGCCCGTGCGGTTGTCGCGGAAGCGAAGGCGACACGATTTTTATGCGGAATTTTCTGCGCCCACTCACAATTGTCCAGGTGGTAGATGGCGAGGGTCAAGTTGCCGACGATGTCCTGGTTGTTAGCAGTGTGCGCTGCGGCGGTGCCGCCGGCCGTTGGCGTAGGCTTAGGCAAATTCCATAGGGGCGGTTGGGTGGAGCCGCTTGGCCCGTAAGGTAGGGCAACTGTGGCCGCCGCGCCCGGGTTGAGCAAGGCCGCCTGCGGCTCGCGTAGGGCGCGGAACACGCCGTAGATCAGGCAGATGCCAACCAGCATGATGACTGTGAACAGCAGCGCCGTGCCGAAGGGCATACCCACCAGATAGAGTAAGTTATAGAGACCAATGTACCACCAGAAAAATGATTTGCGTTCGCGGGCGAACGTGCGGGCGTGCTTGATGGCGTTCTGTCCTAAGCCGTATAGATCGCTTGTGGGTTGTAGCCTGCCGTAAGGCGCGGACTGCGCGGTAGCGGTGCTAAACACACTTTGCACAACGACTGAACCGGGCGTGGACGGTAGGCGTGAGCCAGTCTGCGCGGGCCGTTGGCGCAGCCAGACGGGCGCATGTGTGGCGGCGGGTGGCTGGACGCTCTGCGGCGCTTCGCGCGTAGGGCTGATCATATAAGCAGCGGCCGGTGTGGCCAGCCAGGCTGGCATCTTGGGCTCAAGCGGCGCGCTTTTTAGTTCTAACAGACTAGGCACTGCTTCAGGCGGCCCTTGTGCGCTAGTGGCGAGTAATTCCGCGAGCGCACGATGTTCCCCGCCGATCTCTTTGATCTGCGCCAGCAGGCGCGAACTTTGGGGCGCAATGAAGTCAGCTTTCGTGAAGAGCAAATTTTCATCGTGAAATTCCGACCAGAGGGCCGGGCGCGCGGCGAGGGCGATGAGCGAGAGATAGATCACCAGCCCGGAAAAATTATCAAGGTTGGCGTTGAAATTGTCGGCGCTGCGGCGCGGGTGTTGATAATGCTGATGGCCCACTTCGCTCGCAGTCCAACCGCTCATGGCCGGCACGAACAGGCCGTCGAAATCCACGAGCCTTAACTGGCCCTGCTCGACGATAATGTTGCCGTGTTGCAAGTCGCCGTGCGCGATCCCGGCCGCGCGCAACATGGTTAACAAGCGCAACCACTCATCCGCTAGATGCAGCAGCACTTCCTGTCGATTTACCACTTCAGCTAAATAAACGTCGAGCGTCGGGCCGGCGAGCCACTCCATCACGAGCAGCGGATACCTGCGGCCGGAGACGAGGATGCCTTGCGCATCATAGGCAAAGTTTACAAAGGCCGGGACAGGCTGCGCATGCAGATGCTGATCGATCAATTCATAACGGCGCTCGCGGTCGGCGAGGTGACTGCGGAAGCAACGCGCAGCATAGATACCGTGCGGCGATCTCAGTTTATACACGTAGGCGAACTGCCCAGAGGTGACGAGCGGCATGCCGAGCCGATCCACGGCCGGGATCGTGGCGCGCAACTCGGCTTGCGCGAAGCAGACGGCCGGGCATTGAATCGCCTCGGTGAAGAGGCGGGCCGAGGGCCAAGAGCTGTGCGCGGTGGGCTGCATGGTAATTAATTCGGCGCGCGAGCGCGTCAGTCGGCTGTCAACGTTATGCGGACGATGGCCACGTCGTCGTCTTTTATTCTACGCGCTCGCCGTTCCTGTTGGAACAGGTCTATCAGCTGGGCGTTGCAATCGGCAGCCAACAATTGGGCTAGGCGGGCAATAACTTCGTCGTGTTCGGCCGCACGTTTGAGAAACCACTCGGCGGCCGCATCGCTCAACAGCCATAACACGTCCTCGGGCGCGAACGAATGACCCGCGACGTGTACCTGCGCGAACGCGGTCTCGTGTAGCTGCGCGCGTGAGGGGACGAGGACGGGGGTCGAAGTAAATTGCCGGTGATCGGCGATGGGCAGCGCGTGGCAGATCGCGCCGTGATGCTGTTGAATCAGACACGAATCGCCGAGCGCGAGCGCCTGCCAACGTGGTTCGTCGTCATCGAGGGTAAACTGCATGCCCACGAATGCGGCGAACGAGCCGCGCCGGGCCTTCGCTTCGGCATACCATGAGAGCGTGCGCCCTGCCCAAGATTCATGTAGCGCGCTGCCCTGCTCTGTGACCCACGCGCTGAAGGCTTGGCGGGTGAGCGCCGCCGGTTCAAGCTGCACCCACCCGGCGGCGAGTAGGTGCGCCCAACTGCGCGCGTCGAACGCTTCGGTCGCACCGTCGGCCACGGCGACGCGGCCGGCCGCAAGATTCACGCCGATAGCGTCCTCGCACTCCTCTGCCCGCGCGCCATCCTTGGGCAGCAGGAATTGCTGTAACTGAAGTTGTCGAATTGATGTGGCCATGCCTGCTTTGCACGGATAACAGAGCGCAGAGTTGAATGGCAGTGCTTGTTAACTATCCATCCAAATGTGTGGCGTCATACCGGTGAGACTCGTGCCGATCTCGTAAAACTGTACAACCGACGATGGGTCGGCATTAAAGATGAAGCCCCGCGCGCCGGCCTCTGCGGCTACGCCGAGTTGTTTCGCGGCGGCGAGAAAATTATCCGGTAACGGACTGGAGATGTCGTAGAGCGTGCGCGCGAAGCCGTCGGGCAGTGACCAGTCGTTGGCCGGATATTCGATCTTCGGCGCACGGCGCGAAGAAACGTGACAGTTAAACAACAGTACGTGCCCGTCGTCCGTTGCGAGCGACATGATCTCGTGCCCGATGGCCGCCGGATCACCGTCACCCGATTCGCCGTCAGTCAAGTGCAGCACAGTCGGCGGAAACCCGCGCGGATGCTCGGTCAACCATTGTTGGAGAATTGCTTTAGCGCGGGCGAAAGCTTGACACATCGGTGTGCCGCCATCCGCCACCGGATAGAGCCAGACGGGAAAGCGCACGGGCATCTCGACGATGCCGCCGGCACCATCGGGCACGCGCTTCAGCCGCGTCTCAATTCTAATGGGATACTCCGCGACCTCCGCTATTGGCGCGGAGGCGCGATCAGCTAACAGCCCGGTGAGTGTGCTGCCGACGGTGCGGCCGTAACCGATGACCGAAACGTAATAATAGTTGCGCACCTCTTCGGTCTTGGTGCAACGGATGACGAGATCGTGGAGCGTGTGGTTCACTACATCCGCGACGAAGTCGGCCTTGCGGATGCCGGCGTCGCCGGGCAAAGCGTCCGCCATTGAGCGCGACTGATCCACCAACAGGATGAGGCAGGTCGGATAGGCCCGGGTGATTTGCGCCGAATACAAACAGTTACCCTCCAACATACTCTTGCTCGTCTGTGTCGAGCCAAGCATAAAGGCCGCCGCTAGCTGCTGTCCATAGCCCTGCGAATTGAGTTGTTTAGAATGATCTGCGAAGAGTATGGCGTGCTATAGTTATCAGACCCTTCCAGGCCTCGGCCGACATCTGGTTCGGACTCTGCCACCGCACTAGGTGAGTTAGCGACGCTGCTGCTACCGCCGCCGCGACTGCCACCGCTACTATTTCTCGCACATTAACAAATAGCGCGGATAGCAGGCAGACGATAACAAGTGTTGAAGGGTGGGCGAGCTATCTGCTCGCCCACCCTTCGCCGTGCCAACTGCGGTCTATGCCCTATGCGTTACGGCGTACCGAAGCGTGATTGGTACTCGAAGGAATAGACGAAGCCGTTGATCATGGTGCGGAAGTCGCCGGTGTTGTTCAGATACGTGAGCCACATGTTATAGCCGGCCGGATCGGGGTCGCGCTGCAAGTAGCCGAAGTATTGTTCCAGCACGAACGCCGCATTGAATTCGCGATTGATGAAGCCGGGATTCTCTACCACTGCGCGCAGCACACGCGCCTGTGCCTGTTTGTAGGCTACCGGGTCGCTCTTATGGGTCACGAGGTCGGCGAGTAATTGCGCGCGATTGGGCAAGGTTACCCCGGCCGTCGTGGTCAGCGCATCCAGGAAATCGGCCGCCGATAACCCCTCGTAGAATTGGCGGAAGTCGGGCCGGTCGAGCCAGGCCAGGGCGAAGGCGTCTTTCCGGGCGTTGACATCCGCCACGGTCGTGCCGCCGGCGATAGCGTTCATGTCAGTCAGGAACTCTTCGTAACTTGGCTGCCGGGCCGCCGTGCCCCCGGTGAACGGATCAACCAGCGAGGCTTTGTAGAAGCGATAGATGAAGTAGCCCTTCTCACGGAACTCCGGCGAGCCGAAGAACGAGGAAGAGACATTGATGCGGTCGCACGCGGGATCAGAGCCGGTCTTGCCGGGGCCGGGGAAACCTTCGTAAGCGCAGTTTGTCAGCACGTTCACCCAGGCATTGAAGCCGCCCGCATCAGGCTCGCGTTGGAGGAAATCCAGATATTGCTGACGGACGAAGAACGGCACAAAGTTAATGGGATTACGCGCCTCCGCCGCCAGCACAGCATGGTTATTCGCAGTTTGCGCGGCGAAGGTTTGCGCGGGCTTCGCAATTTGGGCCTGCGGTCCTTGATCGTTGTCCACCACCGTGATCGTGGCGAAACGCGGATCGACGATGCCGAAATTCTCAGACTGATTGGCCAGCGCCACGCGGAATGTCTCATCGCCTTCGACGTAAGAGTCGTCCGTGATAAAGACGTTCACGAGCTTACTGGTTTCGCCCGGCGCAAAGACGAGCCGGCCGACGTTCGTCTGGTAATCGCACCGCGCCCGCGCCTTGCCCCCCGATATGTTGCACGGCTGCCCGTCGAATGGATCAGTGGCGAAGGCGACCGACGAGGTGGCACTGGTGTCGCCCGTCCGCTCGACATTGATCTGGAAACTGCCCACGTTCTCATTCACGCGGAAGGTCGTGTTCATCAGCCGATATGTGCCAATGCGATAAGGCGTTACGCTGGGCCTAATCAACAGATTGTCAAAGATGGCCTGGCCGGGGTTCTGGGTCGCCCCGGATGTACCCGCGCTTAGTTCGGCGGCCAGCAAGCCGACTCCGCCCGGCAGCGTAAAGCGGGCGCGCTCTGTCCAAGTCCCCTCTAGCCCGGTCGGACTGGTCTCATAAAACATAGTGCGTGTGGGCGCATTGTGCCGGTAGCGCCAGAAACGCATCAGCGCCGGATCGAGTGGGACGCTGCCGAGCGGCGACAGCACGCCCGCTTGCCGCACCTGGAAGATCAATTGCCGCAACGTCTCGGCCTGCGGTTGCACGCCCGGTTGTTTGCTGCCGGCCTGCCCCGGATTGACTTCTATGTCCTGCGCGACGAAGCGGAAGTAGTTTAGTTCATCCGCGCCGATAGCGAAGATCGTCTGCGCGCCGTTATCGGCCGTGCGTTCAACTTCGACACTGGCCGTCGCATTGGTGAAATCGATGGCGTCCACGCTGACGAGACCGTTGTAGCTGGCCCCTGTGATACCTGCCTGTGGGGTGATAACGAGTTTGCCGCCCTGCTGCCGGA
The DNA here is from genome assembly GCA_038322995.1 of Pyrinomonadales bacterium. Taxonomy (GTDB): domain Bacteria; phylum Acidobacteriota; class Blastocatellia; order Pyrinomonadales; family Pyrinomonadaceae; genus QHXQ01. The sequence continues at coordinate 3,092 of JBBQGM010000109.1, read as the reverse complement.
CGGTGACGCGCGGGTCGGTCGAGCCGGGCGGCTGCGTCAATATGCCGATACTGAACAAGCGTGGATCGGGGGCCGGGCCGTCGAAGTTACCCGTGATTGGCGGCGTGGGCGTCGGGCTTGGGTTCACCACGCCTCTAAAGGTCGTGAGTTGCTGATTGCCGGTCAGATTAGTTACGTCTGTCCGGGGCGGCGAATAGATATTCAGATTGTCTTCGGGGAGGACGGTGTAGTTGCCGCCGGGCGGGAGGCCGGTGAACAGATAACGGCCGCCGGGCGTCGTCTGCGTTGTGCGCGTGACCGTGCCCGTCAACACCATCGTCACGCCAGTCAGCCCATGATTAGTCTCATCAAGCAACTGCCCGGCGATGTTCACCGCCGTCTGGGCCACGAAGTTGCCGGTTTGATTGGCCGCGAGATTTAGGAACGTGTGGGCCGCCGGGATAAAGATAACGTTGAACTCACCGGGCACTACACGATAATCGCCACCCGCATTCGCGTTAAAGAAATAGTTGCCGTTCGCATCCGTGTCGCGCGAAATAAGTACCGGTTCGGCGGCCGCGTTCGCGTCGATCAAGTTGACCGTCACACCCGCGAGCGGGTTGCCGTTGGAATCAACTATCCGCCCGTTGATTGGCTGTGTGCCGGTGGGTACGGCTAAACCGATCACGAACGGGCCGAGGCTGGCCACCTGCCCGCAAACCGTCCGCGTGTTGAAATCGACGAACGAGGTGCGGTCGACGAGCGCGCCGCCTTCCCCGTGCAACAGCTTCAGATTGGCGAAGGTGGCCGCATCGCTGATCGTGTTGACGTTCGTGCAGACCTGAATCGGCGTGCCGGTAGTGGCGGTCGTGGCCAGATCGGCCGCCGGTGCGTTAGTAATGATGGTGATGCCGTTGGGCGGCGTACCCACATTGTTAGGATTGATCGGCGTCGCCGTCGTCTGCCCTGCCGCAGTTACCTGCGGGTACGTGATGGTGAAACTGCCCACCGTCACAGTGACGGGCGCGCCAGTCGGGGTGAAGACTGAAGGCGTGCCGGTAAAGTTGGCCGTCTGGTTGCTGCTCAACCCATTAAAGGCTGTGCCGGCCGGATTGAAGACAAAATTTAGCTTCGTCGGGGTGACGATATAGTTGCTGCCGCAGCGAACGCCCGTGATGTTGTAATTGCCATTCGCGTCGGTCGTCGTGTTCAAGCTTTGCGCGCCGGTCAGGTTCACGGTCACGCCGCTGATGCCGTTGCTCAATGCGTCAGCGATGCGCCCGCTAATTGTGAACGTGGCGAGCGTGGCGGTAAAGTTCGCGGTCTGATTACTGCTGAGCGCGTTGAACGTCCGACTTGGGGGCGTGAAGGTGTTGCACACGCTGGGGGTCGGCGTCACCGTATAGTTGCCATTGGCCGGCACGGTGAACGAGTAATTGCCGCTGCCGTCGGTGTTGGTTGTGCCGGTCTGCGTGCCGGACAGGCTAACTGTTATGCCACTGAGAGCATTGTTGCCGGCATCGCTGATGCGCCCGCTGATAGTGAAGCTAGCGAGCGTGCCAGTAAAGTTAGCAATTTGATTTCCGTTGATGCGAATGTAGGTTTGGCTCGGCGGCGTGAAGGTGTAATTGGTCAGCGTGGGTGTGACGGTATAGCTGCCGCCCGCGCTGACTGTGAATGAATAATTACCGCTCGCGTCGGTGGTCGTCGTGCCTGTCTGCGCGAAGCTCAAGGTGACAGTCACGCCGCTGAGCGGCGCACCGTTAGCAGTGATCTGCCCGCTGATAGTTACTGCATTGCGCGTGCCGACGAAGTCGCCCGTCTGATTGGCGCTCAGGTTGGCGAATGATTGATTCGCCGGTGTGAAGGTGTAGCTGGTGAGCGTGGGCGTGACAACGTAATTGCCGCCACAGGCAAGCCCCGTGAATGAGTAGTTACCGGCCGCGTCAGTCGTCGTCGTGGCGGATTGTGTGCCGCTCAAGCTGACGCTCACGCCGCCGAGCGCTGTGTTCCCGGAATCGACAATGCGCCCGCTGATCGTGTATGTCTGCGCCGTGGCCGTGAAGTTGCCGATCTGATTCGCGCTCAGATTCGCGAACGTGCGCGTTGGCGGCGTGAAGGTGAAACATTGGCGCGTGGGCGTGACGGTGTACGTGCCACCGGCGGCCAGGCCGGCGAATGTGTAGTTGCCGGCCGCATCGCTCGCGGTCGTCGCGGCGGCAGACCCGCTGAGCGTCAACACCACACCGCTCACGTTGGCACCGCTGCTATTGTCCACGCGGCCGCTGATGGTGAACGTCTGCGCCGGGGCGCTGACGGCGACACACGCGGAGAACTCGGAAGTGTTACCGCCCGGATCGGTTGCGGTCGCCGTCACCACCTGCCCGACGACGGTCGCGCTGCCGAGCGTAGCGTTAAGGTTGGCATTGCCGCTCGCATCCGTGGTCACACTGGTCGAGCCTAAGAAGGTTTGCCCTTCACCATTGCCCGATGCGTCGCAGGTTGGGTTGCTGAAGAACTCGAGGGTGAACTGCGTGCTCGCCGTCGAGTTGAGCGTGCCCGTGATTATCGTGTTGCCGCCGTTGCTCAACGCGGCCGTGAGCACGGGGAAGTTTTGCAGGTTGTTCGCGCCCGTGTCGGCGTCGCCCGCGTCGTTCGGGGTGACGCCGTTCGGGCCGAGATCGATGCCGAGTTGGCCGTTCGTGTGAATCGAGTTGAGTTCGATGCGGTTATTAACGCCGCCGTTCGGGGATTCGATGCCGGCCGCGTTGTTGCCGGAAATGGTGTTGCCCCGAATGAAGTTGTTCGCCGCGCCATTGAAGAGCGTGATGCCACTGCGCGCGTTGAAGGAAAGTAAATTTCCGTCTCCCACCCCGATACCGCCGATGGTGTTGCCGGAAGCGACGGAGAACTCAACGCCGTCGAAACTGTTCGGCACGGCGGCAGTGTTCGCGGCGTTGGTGCCGATGTAATTGCCGGAGACGAAATTTCCGGTTGAGCCGGAGCCCAAGAGACGGATGCCGCTGCCGCCGTTACCGGAAATGACGTTGCGCTCCGCCGGCGTCGCGCCGCCGATAGTGTTGTTGCCGGAGTTGTTGCTCTGCACGCCATAG
>JBBQGM010000108.1:0-13021 GCA_038322995.1 Pyrinomonadales bacterium | reverse complement strand
TGTTGTTCTTCTCACGCACGTAGACGTCAACTTCCGCGTCCGAAGCGTTAATGAGACGCACCGACGCCTTGCCTGACGAGGGCGGCGTCAGCTCATCGTTGTAGATGTATAGTGTCGGCTTGTTATCCGCGCCAGCTTCGGCCACTACGGTGTAGTGCTTGCCGTCGCCCAAGCCTTCACTATTCTCCGCTAACGGCTGGTCGCTGTCATGGCCGGCGACGCGGAGCCGGAAGGTGTGGCGGTCGCCCGAAACCTCTTTGTAGGGCGTCACCTTATTGAAGGTGATGCCACTGAAGACCTTCTGGTCGTCGGCGAAGATATCCACGACCGGGCCGCCCGCGATGGCGTGGATGACGCGTACAAGTGCGTTGCCTTTGCTCTTCTCGGCGGCGGCAGACGGTGCGGTCGAGGTGCCGGAACTGGTCGTGGTCTTAACGGCCTCGTTCACACTTGACTCGCTTGAACAGGCGGCAGTCAGCAGTAACAGCGCCAGAGCAGGGGCAAAGAGGTGGGTAGTGAGCCGTGTGCCCATCGTTGTCTTCTCCTTATCGTCCTTAAAGAATGTTCAAACTACTAAAGCGTCCACCATAACAACGATTACAAATTCCGTACCGCACCGAACGCGCCCACTTCTCTCTTTATACTGCTGGCTTTGACACAGCTTGCAGCCCAGGTCAGGTCGAGCATCGTATAGATGCTGTGTGTGGTTTTACCGCGGGTGTATTACTTCTTTCGCTGCACAGTAAACCTGTTAAAAGGCGAGGCTCTTCGTCCTCTCTGAATATTCGAATTATTTCAGGACAGAACGGCGCCCCTTTATGAACTGTGCCGTAAGCTCCGGGTTCCTGCGCAGGAGTTGGAGGTTGCGATGGGCTCATTTCTCCGGCCTCTGCTTGCGACTGAGCGAACTACGCTGTGAGCCTGGTGACCTGCCCGGGCAAGTCGCCAATCGTGCGTTGCTGCCGGGCAGGGTCATGCGGGCCGCATAGAGCGGCGCGCGAAGGCGGCCGCAAACTAGTCCGTCGTCTTGTGTAGGTCTTCCACACGGTGTTAGCTTCACGTGAAATGAAGACGGCAGAGCGGCGGGCTTCGGCATCCATTTGGCAGCTAGGCGGGTTGACATGGCGGGAGATGGGCCGGCGCGTCTGGCTAGAGGTTTATGAGAGCGATCTCTTCACCCGCGCCGCCGCCCTTTCTTACTTCTTCCTGCTCGCTCTCTTTCCGCTGCTCCTCTGTCTGACAGCGATGCTTGGCTATTTCGCGGATGCAGGCACTGAGCTACGCCGGAACCTGCTGCGCTACCTCGGTCACGTCGTGCCGCACTCATCTTCGGAACTCATTTACACAACCATCAACGAGATCAACAAAGGTGCTGGCGGCGGCAAGCTCTCGTTCGGCTTGCTGGCCGCGCTTTGGTTCGCCTCCTACGGCATGGGGGCTATTAGCGAGACACTCAACGCCGCCTACGGTGTGCGCGAGTCGCGCCCTTGGTGGCGCGTCCGGCTCATCGCGGTCGCGCTCACCAGCGCGCTTGCGGTGCTGATCATCTCCGCGCTCACCCTTATGCTCTACGGCGGCGAGCTTGGCGCGAGTGTGGCGAATCACTTCGGTTTAGGTGCAGCTTTCCTGTTCGCTTGGAATGTGTTGCAGTGGCCTATCGTGCTCGCCTTCGTGTTGTTCGCGTTCGCCCTGCTCTATTACTTCGCGCCCGATCTGCATCATCAGAAGTGGTACTGGATTACACCGGGTTCGGTGACGGGCGTCAGCCTCTGGCTGCTCGTCTCCTTCTGCTTTCGTCTCTATCTCCGCTACTTCGACCGATACAGTCTGACTTACGGCTCGCTCGGCGCAGTGATCATCCTGATGCTCTGGTTCTATCTCACGGGGGCGGCGATTTTGGTCGGCGGCAAAGTTAACGCGGAGATAGAGCACGCGGCGGCGGAAGCCGGAGCACCTGAAGCTAAACTGACCGGTGAGAAGTAGGAGGGGGACCCAAAGAGACCGGCAATGTAAATGCCAGCTCGGGTCACTAAGGAGATGCTAGGCTTCGTAAGGAATAGTGAAGCGAAACGTCGAGCCTTGCCCGGGTTCACTCTCAACCGCCACCTGCCCACCGTGCGCTTCCACGAATTGCTTGACGATGGCGAGGCCGAGTCCCAAGCCGCTTTTCTTGTCCGGGTCGGTCTCTAACTTGTCGAACACCTTCTCCAGCCTGTCAGCCGGAATCCCCGCGCCATTGTCGCTCACCCAACATTCGATGGCAGTGGATTCTTTGCTCTCCCGCGCCCCGATAATAACTTCCCCGTTCGGGGTGTAGTCGATGGCGTTAGAGATCAAGTTCTGAAAGATGAGGGTCAACATGTTGGCATCAGCGAACGCTGTCAACTCTGCGGGCACTTGGTTGAGCAAACTCAGGTTTGAAGCGGCGGCCAATGGTTGTAGGTCGCTGACGAGCGCTTCAACCAGCGCCCGCAACTTTACTTCTCGCCGCTCGACCTGTTCATACACCTGCGCCTTCAGATTTGCTTCCTCCTGCACTACTTTGACGACAAGTGAATTTAAGCGGCCGACGTTACGGTGCATGGTTTCCAGTAACATGGCAGCCCGCTCGTCCTTGACTACGGCAGGGACTGTCCGTTCGAGCAACTGAGCCGCCATCGCGATGGCCGAGAGTGGGGACCTGAGATCGTGGGCGACGAAGGCTAAGTGCTCCTCCCGCCGTTGCTGTAGCTCCAGCGCTTTCTGCGCGGCATAGGTCTTCACCGCCAGTCCGATTGACCTATCAATGACGCGGTTAATGGTGCGGTTGACCGCCCCACGAAGTCTCAACCCATGGCGTTCGATCAGGTCTTGGATGACGCCGCGTAGGGCATTGTATTCCGCCACCACCTCTTCGACATCGAAGCCGAGGCGGAGCCGATCCAGCCCATGAATAATAGGATTTTCTTTTAGCCCCTCGATCATCGACCCGTCGGAACATACTTCAAGTTCACAGGCTAATTCTTCGAGCAAATCTGGGATGTGGTCGTTGAGGGTCGGCACGTTGTACAGGGTCATTGTCACTGTGCGACAGCAATGCGCGGACTCTGACCCGGCACCCAATACGATCATTTACGACCACCACTAAATCAGTCCTTATGAGATTGGCACAGACAAGTTTTTTCTGATACATCGGTAAGTGCTACCCAACCGACTATCAGAGGTGAACTGCCTGTGCCGGGACACACGATACTTGACATCCCCGTCGCCGAACAAGAGCAGATGCTGGCGCAACTGCGGCGTGCTCGTTATGGACACTTGCTCGCGCTGCATATCGTCCTGCTCTGTGCGGCGGGTTGGAGACCAACCGCTATCGCCAGCGCGCTCTTTTGCTCGCGCACCAGCGTCTACCGCACGGTTGAAGCCTATCGGCGCGGCCAACTCGACTTGGGGCTTGAGGTGGAAGTCACTGCTGGCATGGTGCTGCCAAGCCTGCCGCGCGCCAGTTTGAAGCGGTCGTTGGTGGCCTTGCTTAAACGTGCGCCTGCGGCCTTCGGCTGGTGTCGCACCAGGTGGAGTTGTGCTGCTCTGGCCGCCGAGTTGAAAGCGCGACGTGGCGTGACAATCTCGCAAGACACCGTGCGGCGCTGGCTGCATGAGTTGGGCTACGTCTGGAAGCGCGCCCGTCATGTCGCCAAAGACGACGACCCGGAGCGCGTCGCCAAACTGGCCCGGATTCGCCAGCTTATTGAGCATTTGCTGCCTTCCGAGGCCCTCTTCTTCGCCGATGAGTTGGACATCCACTTGCTGCCCAAACTCGGCTGCGAGTGGACGGTCAAGGGGACGCAGGCGGAAATCATGACGCCGGGAACGAACCGGAAGAACTATCTGGCCGGGGCGCTCAACTTTGTCACGGGCAAGGTGCTGCATATCGTTGGGGAGCGCAAGAACCGCTGGCTCTTTATTGACTTGCTGCGCTTGATTGACCGGGCCTGTCCGGCGGACAAGTACGCCAGGATTTATGTCGTCGTGGACAACTACGGGATTCATAAAGCCAAAGCCGTGGTCTTGTGGCTGGCGCAACATCCGCGCTTTGAGTTGGTCTGGTTGCCTTCTTACTGTCCGCGCGCGAATCCGATTGAGCGGGTCTTCGGCGATGTCCATGACAAGTGCACGCGCAATCACAAGCGGACACAGATCGCCGATGTGGTGGCTGATGTCAAAGCGCATCTGCGCTGGAACGGGCCGTGGCGATACAAGCTGTCAGAGTTGTACTACACGCCGGAGATCACAGCAGCACTGGCGGAACTCAATGCCGCCGCGCAACAACGGGCGGCATGAGTGTACCAATGTCATAAGGACTGATTTAGTGGGTAGCGTGCAGCAGGATGCGCGCCGCGCCCGACTGAAAAAGGTTGCCGCTAAAGGCTAAAGGGCGCAACTCAATTATCAGTGCGCGTGCGGCTCACAAGATCAAAGCGGGTCTCGGCGGCTACCTTGGGGCGTTGTGCTGCGCGTTGCAACGTGCGCAGGACGGCTATGTAAGCTAACACTTCAGCGCATTCGGTCTCGCTCAACCGCGCGGCCTTGCGGCTAAGCTGCGCGCGTAAGCTATCGCCTCTGTTCATCTCTATTCTCATGCTCACCGCGCCGACTAAAAATCAGCAACGGCTTCTGCGGTTGCAGCGGCCGCGCATGCGTCGCTGCCGACGAAGCGGTAGCCGACACCGATCACGGTTTCAACCGCGCCGGCGCACGGGCCGAGCTGGCGGCGCAGGCGCCGAACATGCACGTCGAGCGTGCGCGTGTCGCCGTAGTAGCTGTACCCCCAGACTTGATCGAGAATCTGTTGGCGGGTGACGACCCGGCTGGCGTTCTGGGCGAGCAGGGCGAGCAACCCGAACTCCTTGCGCGTGAGTTTGACGCCCGTGCCCTCGCAGTACACGCGCATCTCGGCGAAATCGATCCGCAGCCGCTCGTCCCTATAATTAACGACGCGCTCTTCGCCCGTCCGGCGCAACACCGCGCGCACACGCGCCACCAGCTCACGCACCGAGAAGGGCTTGGTGATGTAGTCGTCCGCGCCCATATCGAGACCGTTGGCAATATCCGCTTCAGAGGTGCGCGCGGTGACCATGATGATCGGTGTGCGGCGTGTCTGCGGCTCGCGCTTGAGTCGCCGGCACAATTCCATGCCGCTCATACCGGGCAGCATCAGGTCGAGGATGATGAGCGCAGGCGGGTGGCGCGGGTCGAGCGAAGCCGACAGGCCCGCTTCACCTGTCAACGCGACCTGCGCCTCTAAATGCTCCCGCTCCAGATTGTAGCGCAGCCCCTCCGCGATATCGGGGTCGTCTTCGATGATGAGTATTCGTTCTGTCATTTTGTGTGCTTTGGCGGCGGCCGCTATTAATAGTCGGGATTGTTTCCCTGCGAGCTATCAAGCGCAACAGGTCAACTCGATTCAGCTCAGGCGCAGCAATTGTAGTGGGTCTAGCTTAAGGTTTCATGAATGCGACTTTAAGTGTTTGTTACGTATGCAGACAGGCCGGGCCTCGGGCCGACTAGTAGGGCAAGCGTTAACGCAAGCTTAAAGGATCGGTAACGGCGATTTAGCCTGCCCGGATTATGCTGTCGGCATCATGGCAGTCCGCGGGCCGCGGGCTGTGGCGGGAGGCGGGAGACGTTCGCCACAGTTCGCCTCATGCAACTCTGCGTAGGCGCATACGCCAGTGTCCGCGAAGGCAAATAATATGAAGCGGCTGATTCTTTTTGCCTGGTACTACTGCTCGTTCCGTTGGCGGGTCTTGCTGGGCTTCCATCGCACTTCGCGTCCACTGGGGATTCGTTGGCGCTGGCGGAGTTGGAATTATCGACATGACGACCGCTGCTGAGGCCGCGTCCAGCAACGGCGCAACCCACGCAAAACTCACGACCAGGTCATGAGACTTAGGCCTGCGCGGTCAGGCCCGTGTCAGTCAAGTCGCATAAGCGCCAGCGTGTCGTAGTGCCTTTGCTGAGCAGGCGGCCGTCAGCGTGAATGTAATAATCAGCCCGTCCGTTGCTGCGCCATGCCTGCGGCGTGAACAGGCTGTACCCATACTTATCTCGTCGTTCGACCACGAACTCGCGGTCGTCGGGCAGCTTGTAGATGCCCGACTCGCGCAGTGTGAGCAGTTGCATCATCATGCTGGCACTTCTGGCCGGCGCATATCGGAACACACAGGCGCGTGTTCCGGCCTGATGCGCACAAGGGCAAGCCGCTCGTGCGCGTCAAAGGCCGACTCGCCTAAGGCTACGAGAATAAACTGCACCTGCACCGAAGCGCCGTGCGCGTTAAGCACGGAGAAACTGAAGCGTTCTGTCAGCCCGCCAGCCCGCATGAACGCAGCGAAGCGACAACGACATTCCTTGTGTTGCAGATCGGGCGCGAGGTCGGTAAAGAAGTTACGCCCGACCACTTCGTGCGGGCGCGCCCCCTCCACACGGGCGGGATTGAAGTAAAGCACCTTGCCCGCTGCGTCGAGTTCGAGCAGACCGAGCGGGAGACCGTCTGGCCGGATGTCATCAAGCATCACGCTTAGCGCTCACTGGCGTGCGTGGGCCGCGCCCGGGCCGCGGCTAGTTGAAGAGTGCGGCGGTACATGCGGTAAAAGCACCGCAGGCACGTGCCCTGCGCATCCTCGAAGCGGCTACGTCTGATCAGCGCGCCGCACCAAGCGCAGGTCACGCTGAAACGAAGACCGCACTCCACTGCCTTGTCAGTCATACCGCAACTCTCATCGTAGACTCAGGCTTTTTTTTCGGTTGGACTCCGACCAAGCTGATTGGCTTCGTGGCAACAGTACATCGTTGCATGCTCGGCGGTCGTGACCGCCTGCGCCGCCGGTAATGAAACACGAGATGGCTCGGTCAATATGGAGTAGTAACATGCGAGGCAGATCGCTTCAGAGTCTTTATACGCATTAAGACAAATGATCTCGCCGCACGATTCGCAGGTCACCTTGAACGGCAGGTCATTCTCTTGCAGTGCAACAACTCGCATAAAGCCGGAGGCTACACTACGCCTGCTACCCTGTTGTTAAGCGCGTGCTACCGCACTATTAAATCTCACCTTTCAACCTAGCTGGCCGAGGGCCGGGCGCAATTCTTAACATGCCCGCAACATCAACCGTCGCCGCGCCGCAGGTGCAGTGCGTTATCATCGCGGCTGTGGCGCTCGCCACAACGGCAGCACACCGAAACAACGCAAAATTCTTACACCGGAGGAGAACTGATGAGTACCGAGACCAATCGTTTGATCGAACCAGCATATAACGCGGCCGAGTTGGGCGCGCTCGCGCACCTCTACCGGGGCGAGATGTATCGCAGTAAGATTTGGCGCACGCGCCTCGACACGACGACCAACTGGGCCGTCGCCACCACGGGCATTGCCCTGTCGGTCACGTTCAGCAACGCCCAGAACTCGCCGCTCCCGCTGGTGCTAATCGGCCTGCTGGTCGTTGTGTTTTTGAGTTTCGAGGCGCGCCGTTATCGCTACTTCGACATCTGGCGTGCGCGCGTGCGCTTGATGGAGGTCTGCATGTTTGGGCCCATCCTGCGCCGCGAGGGCGTGCGCGTTGACAACGGTTGGAACGATGCGCTGGCGCGCGACTATGAGCTACTTCATTTTCACATCAGCTATTGGGAAGCAGCCGGTCGCCGCTTGCGCCGCAACTACACTTGGATTTTCTTCATCATTGCCATCAGTTATCTCGCCAAACTCTGTATCCACCCGACGCCACTGCACACGTTAAACGAATTATGGACGCGTGCGGCCATCGGGCCGCTGCCAGGTCAATTAGTGTTACTGCTTGGCGGCCTAATTTACGGTGCCCTGGTCGCGCTGGCGGTGCTGACTACTCGTACGCAGCAGGCGGTCGGGCGCGTGGCCCGTGAGGAGCGCGAAGACCCGATGCAAAAGCTGAAGCTTAGAATTTAGCTTGGTGGCTGGCTAGTCTGGTGGATTCAACTTTGAAGTGCAACTCTGCAACTACAACTCAGTGCGGAGGTAAGATCGTTTGCCTGTTTTGTAAGTTCTATTGCTTGCAACGTTTATGCCTTGGCAAGGAGGCACTAAGCGGCGTCCTTAAAACAGCTATCGGTGTTGCACTTCAAAGTTGAATTCACGGGAATCTATTATCAAACTAGGGCACGACTGCGAAGAGATCATCGGCTTGTGGGGGGCGACGACTCGCGGGCTGTCGAACGAGCGCGAAGCGGTGAACGCCTTAACGTTTTGGATGGAACGAGTGTTTACGTAAGGCTGTCACTTCGATAGATGATTGACCGGCAATTGGGACTATGTTACAACCCAAACATTCGGTTGAATTGATGAAGTCAAGGTTAAGCACAGCACCAATAGGACGAGGGCGATGGGTACGAATAATCGCATTGTTCTTGCTCGTCTATGCGTTCGGGGACATTGTCTTCCCGCAGTATTGCTGTGAAGAGGAGATCGGACTTTATTCAACCGGCTCGGTCGTGCCCTGCGTTCAGAGTTTCAAAGATGCGACCGCACACCAGACGCTTATATCCTCACCCTCTAACGATAAACAACAGTCGGGTGCAATACCCGGCGATGACGACTGTTTTTGCCGCTCGTCTGTGCTGCCGAGTCTAAGTCAGTCGGCGCGTCTTGCCGCCGCGCCGGACATAGCGTCACAGGCAGTTAATGCGGGCAACAGCTTTCTCCAAACTCCTCCGCTAAGCGGTGCGACTACCGCCATTCCTTCTCCACCCCGCTCTTTCACGTCACCCCCACATCTCAGCCAAATCATCCGCTGTTAAAGAGCCTTCCGGCTCTCGTGTGTCCAGTGCTTTCAGCGCGTCTGCTTCGCACGAGACTTGATGTTGCGACTCTTTACACAGTGTATCAATGCGTCTGCGGCACGCTCCCGAACATTGAAGTGCAGGATAGGCTTCAGCGCGTTGACATTCACCGGTTTAGGAACGACTGAGGTGGTGATGATGATGGTCTCTCAACAAACGGCGCACCCGCCCGCCCGCCTGTTCGCTCTCGTTCTCGCCGTGCTTGCCCTCAGCCACGCGGTGTCAGCGCAAAATGTTGCAGCCGCGAATGCCACGGGGTCACAGACCTCTGGTCCTTCCGCTGTCCTTTATTTCGATCCGCTCGAAGGCTCTACCTCGATGGACATTGTGCGTCGTGCGCTTGCCTCGAATGGTGAACTATCAGCCGCGCGCCTCGATCTTGAGCGGGGTCGTGCCCGCCTGCGGCAAGCCGGTCTCAGACCCAACCCGACGATTGATTTCGAGGAGGCGACCGGGCGGCTCGCTGGTTCGCCGGGCGAACGCTCGACGAGCGTCGGCGTTGCGCTCCCCGTAGAAATAGGCGGGCAGCGTCGCCGGAGGATCGAACTGGCGCAGGCAGAACTCGAAGCGTCCGAAGCCGAAATCGCTAACCGGGAAAGGCAACTCAGGAGTGAGGTGCTCGGCTCATACGCCGAAGCATTAACTTCCTTGCGCGAATTGCAGATCACGAATGATTTGAGCAACCTTGACGCCGCGACCGTGCGTTTCGTCGAGGCGCGTGTCGGCGAAGGGGACGCCGCGCCGATTGAGTTAAGTTTGTTGCGCGTCGAAGTGGATCGTTTGCGCTCGCGCCGCGCGCTCGCCGAAGGGCGTTTGCAGGCATCGCTCATCAAACTGAAGAACATCGCCGGCCTCCCGCCCGATGAGCCGCTCAAGTTGCGCGAAGACTTCGCCGCGCCGTCTTTGCGCGAGCCGCCGGGTTCAGTGGAAGCCGCGGTCGAAATGGCATTGCGGACGCGACCCGATCTACGGCTCGCGCGGCTCAACGAAGAGGTCGCGCAGGCAGGGTTGCGACTGGCGCGGGCGCAAGGCGCGCCGGATGTCACGGTCTCCGCGCGATTCGTTACCGACCGCACGATCACAGACTTGCCGGAGCCGCTCATACCCGTCCCGGATCAGAGCCGTTCGCTCGCCTTCGGGGTCTCTGTCGGGCTACCTGTTTTTAATAAGAATCAGGGCGCGAAAGCGGAAGCCGCCATCGCCATTACACAGGCGCAGAGGCGGCGTGAGTTCGCCGAACAAGTTGTGCGCGCCGAAGTGACGAGCGCCTACCGGCGGTATGAGGCGGCGCGCTCTGCGATCAATATTTTCAATCAGGGCGTGATTGCGCGCTCGAACGAGAACATCAAAACCATTCGCGCAGCTTATCAATTAGGCGCATTCAGCATCACCGATTTATTGGGGCAACAACGCCAACTGTTGGATTCACAGCGCGAGTTCACGGAAGCCTTAGGCGAGCGATACCGCGCGCTCGCCGATCTCCAGTCAGCCATCGGCACTCCATCCACTCCGCAACCATAAACCAAATTATGCCAAACGACCCCACACGCACAGACGAACACGACGAGCGCGGCAACGTTGCCCTTGATGATGCGGCCGACTCCGCCCGCCACGCCGATGCACAGTCCACACGTCGTCCGGCGGAAGATGATGCGTCGCACGAAACTTCACTCGTTCAAGAAACATCTGCCCACGGCAGGCAAGTTGACGAAACGTCGGAGCAGCGCGAGCGAGAACAAGAAGAGGCTGGAATTGAGAAGCCAATTGATGACAGGCGCGCACGTAATCGCAATGTGATGATTGTCGCCGGCGTCGCACTCGTCGCGCTGCTGCTCATCTTTTTAGTTTATCGCTCGCGCACGAAGCCAACGGTCAGTGCAGACGGCGAGAAGACGACGGCTACCACTGAAACCACTTCGGCAACGACGACAACAGAGACCGCGCCCGAGTCGCCGAGTGAAGTCGTGCTGCCGACCGAAGCATTGGCCGCCGCCGGAATTGAGATCGCGGGCGTTACTGAGCGTCCCGCCGTCGCGCGGCTCAGTGTCACCGGCAGCGTCGAAGCGAATCAACAACAGATGCAAGCTGTCACGCCGCTCGTCGCGGGTCGCGTCGAGCGCGTCTATGCCGCACTCGGCGACAACGTGCGTGCCGGCTCGATGCTTGCAACGATTGGCAGCCCGCAGATCGCCGAAATGCGCGGCAATCTGAGCGCCGCGCAAACGCAGTTCACACTAGCACAGCGAAATCTCGCGCGCGTGCAGCGGGCGGAGAATCGCGTCGCAGTGTTGTCGGCGAAAGCAAAACTCGACGAAGCCGAAGCGACCATGAGGCGCACGCGCCGTCTGATCGAACTTGGCGCGGGCGCAGGCAAAGACCTCGTCGCCGCCGATGCCGCCTACAAAACGGCGAAAGCCGAATACGACTTTCAGAGCAACATCGCCCTTAACCGCGAAGTACAGGAGGCGCAAGCCGCAGTGGAGACCGCACGCACGGAAGTCACGCAGATTCGCAGCGGGCTTTCCGCGCTCGGCGCGTCAGAAGCCGAAGGCGGGCAAGGCAGCACGGCGCTGATCGCGGTGCGCGCGCCCGCGAGCGGCACTGTGACGGAACGGCTGATCAATCCGGGCGCGGGCGTCGAAGTGGGCAAGCCGTTATTTACCATCGCCAACATCTCGACCGTGTGGGTGATCGCCAACGTGCCGGAGGCTCAAATCGGTAGCGTGCGAACGGGAGCACCCGCCGAAATACGCTCCGCCGCGCTGGGCGAGCGTGCGATTGTCGGTCGCGTCTCATACATTGATCCCGTATTGAACGCGGAGACGCGGACGGCGCGCGTGCGGGTCGAAGTTGCTAATCCGGGTGAGCGGCTCAAGGTCGGAATGTTCGTCGAAATGAGCTTCCAGACCGCCGCCGTCGGGGTGGGCACTGCCGCCGCAGCGGGTAGCGAACTCGTCGTCCCTTCCGAAGCCGTGCAGCGCGTCGGTGATCGGAGCGTGGTCTTTATCCCGAAAGCGGAAGCCAGACATTACGAAGTGCGTGATGTACAGATCGGTGGTGAAGTCGCGGGCTACAGCCGCGTCATAAGCGGACTCAGCTTGGGCGACCATGTGGTGACGAAAGGCAGCTTTACGCTCAAGTCGCAGATGATGAAAGGCTCGTTCGGGGAGGATGAGAAATGATCGACGCGCTCATCCGCTTCGCCGTTACGCAACGCCTGCTCGTTCTGCTGATGGTCGCCATCATGATCGGCGTTGGGGTGTACAGCCTGCAACAACTGCCGATTGATGCAGTGCCTGACGTAACCAACGTGCAGGTGCAAATCCTCACCATCGCACCCGCGCTTTCTCCATTGGAGATCGAACGGCAGGTGACGTTCCCCGTCGAGACCGCGCTGTCGGGCTTGCCCGGCGTCGAAGAATTACGCTCGCTCTCGAAACCCGGCATCTCCGCCGTCACCGTCGTCTTCACGGAATCAACCGACACCTATTTCGCGCGTCAACTCGTGCTCGAACGCTTGTCGCAGGCGCGTGACCAGATACCCGCCGGCATCGGCGCGCCGGAGATGGGACCTATCTCAACGGGCTTGGGCGAGATTTACCAGTACGAGCTTAAAAGCGAGGCGAGCAGCGGCTATGATCCGATGGCGCTCCGCACGATTCAGAACTGGGACGTGCGGCGGCAACTTCTGGGCGTGCCCGGTGTTGCCGAAGTGAATAATTTCGGCGGCTCCGAGAAGCAGTATCAGGTGCGCCTCGATCCGGCGAAGTTGCAAGCTTACGGACTTACGATTCGCGACGTGCTCGAAGCCGTCGAGCGCAACAACGCGAACGTCGGCGGCGCGTACATCGCGCACGGCGGAGAGCAGTATCTGTTGCGCGGAATCGGGCTCGCGGAATCAGCCGAAGATGTCAGTAACATCGTCGTCAAGACGGGCAAAGCGGGGGTGCCCGTTTACGTGCGCGACGTGGGCGAGGTGGTCACGGGAGCAGCCGTCCGGCAGGGCGCGACCACCGCCGACGGCAAGGGCGAGATCGTCGCTGGGATCGCCCTGCTCCTTAAAGACGAGAACACTCGGACCGTCATCGGGCGCGTCAAAGAGCGCGTCACGGAGATTAAAAAGACCTTGCCGAAAGGCGTCGAACTCGTCCCCTTCTACGACCGGACGGAT
>JBBQGM010000107.1:0-13486 GCA_038322995.1 Pyrinomonadales bacterium | reverse complement strand
GCGCGCCTGCGTGACACCGAGTTGCGCCTGATCGAGTTGCGAACGTAAGAACGCGATCTGTTGTTGCGCACGTTGTTGCCGCGCGGCTGATTGTTCGACGGCCGACTGCGCCGCCTCTTCGCGCGCCTTCACCTGCGCATCGTCAAGTACGGCGACGATCTGCCCCGCCTTCACCTGATCGCCCTCGCGCACGTTGATCTCGCGGATGCGCCCCGATGTCTTGGCCGAGATGGCCGCATCGTCGCCTTCGACGCGCCCCGTCACTTGAATGATGTTCGCCGGCACATCGGGCTTGCGCAGGAAGAAACGCCAGAAGAGAAAGCCCGCGAGCGCGACGAGCAACAGGATGACGAGCGGGCGCACGATCTTCTTTAAGCGATTCGGCGGCGGCGCGTCGTCGGGCGCGGACAGTTGTTGCCCCGGCGCTTGCTCTGCTTGCGCGGCGGGCTGTGCCGAATCAGTTTGCGACTTGTCGTCGGGCATCTGACGAGTTCCTGTTGAAGTTAAATCGTGTTCGACTAGCTGATGAAAGAACAGATCAATGCACGCTCACCTGCACATGATTGGCTTCGAGCGCATTGCCGGTGGCGCGTTGCAGTTCGGCGATGGACTTGTTCAACTCGGTCTGCGCGCGTAGCTCGTTGCCGCGTGCGGCGGCAAGCGCGGTCTGGCGTTCGAGGACGAGGAAGAAGGTGCTTTGCCCCGCGTCGAATTTGCGCTGCTCGCTCGCGTACTGTTGCTCGGACGCATCGCGCGCCGTCGCCGCCGCGCGCAGGCGCGACTCGGCCGTGCGCGTCTGCTGCAAGGCGTTGCGCACGTCCACTTGAATCAACTGCTCAAGCTGTGCGCGTTGCGTCTTGATGCGTTCGCCCGCGACGAGCGAACGACCTAGTTGCGCCTCGGCCGTGCGATTGCGCAAGGGCAGATTCAACTGCACGCCGACGCGCACGTTGTTGAACCGGTTCGCGGCCAGATTCGAGAGCGATTGGCCGATGCCGCCGACAAGTTCAGGCGGCAACGTCTGCGTCGCGGTCGCCGGCAAAGGTTGTAGCCCCGCGAGTACAGAGAGTTGATTGACGCGATCACGCACCAATGTGTTCGCCGCGGTGAGCGGATTGGCGGACGTGGTGAGCGAGCCGGCGAGACCGACCAGACCATAGCTGCCCACGAGATCGACTTGCGGGCGCGTCTGCTCGCGCGCGAGGCGCACGTCCAACTCGCTGATCGCGGCGGCGAGATCGGACTGTTCCACTTCGGGCCGATTGTGCAGCGCGGCGTCCATCGCTTCGGGCAAGGCGACGACGGGCGGCTGTACATCAACGGTGTCGGTCGGCACGAGCGCGATGTTCCAGACCTCCGCCGTGCGGCTCTCCGCAATCAGATTTTTGAGCGTGTTCTCCGCGCGGTTCACATCATCAAGCGCGGTATAGACGCTCTGCTCGAAGCCGGAGACCTGCGCCTCGGCCGCGACGACATCAATCGGCGCGAGCATGCCTTCGGCGACGAGCCGTTTGTTGTGCTCAAGCTGCGCCCGCGCGTCGCGCACCGTGTCGCGTTGGATTTGCAGGTTGCGCAAGGTGAAGACCAAATCCCAGTAGGCGCGCTGCACGTTCGTGATCGTCTCGATGGCGCGCTGGCGAAACTGCGCGTCGGTCAAACCGAGATTCTTCTTCGCGATCTCGATGCGCTCGCGGTTCTGATCGAAGCGCCGCCCGCGCAAGAGCGGCTGCGTGTAGCTGAACGTGAGCGCGTTCTGGTATTGCGGATTGAGCGAGACGAACTGGTTGTCGGTGATCAAGCGCACGCTGGAAAGATCGACGCGATAGCCGCCGCCGCCCTTCGGCACAAGCCCCTCGAACCGCATTGTGCCCGTCACATCCGACTGTGTGACCGCACCATTCGCGCCGCCGCTCAAGGCGCTCGACGTGGGCGTCTTGCTGCGCTCGTAATAAGAGAGACCGCTGAGGCGCGGATCATAGACGCCGTGTGCGCCAAGCAGATCAAACTCCGCGACCCGCACGTTCTGCCGGGCGACTTCTATGTCCTTGTTATTCTTCAACGCCAGTTCAATCGCTTCGCGCATGGCGAGCGGGCGTTGCTCGGTCATGTCCACGCCGACGCGGCCGAGTTCAGGGAACGGCGCGGGCGCGGACTTGTAATCCGGCGCAATCGCCGGCACGGTCAGCGGCAACTCCCGCGGCGCGGCCGTCGGCACGCTCTCGCGGCCGGGCGCGGCCGGATTCTGCGGCGGCGTGATGGTTGAGCCTTGCGGCGACGTGGCCGGCCCGGGCTGCCCCAGCTGTGGATTCAACGGCACGGCTACGGGCGGCGCGGCGTTCGGGTTGCCGGTCTGCGTTTGCTGTCCGCCTTGCGGCGCAGGCTGCGCGCTCTGTTGCGTCTGCGCTTCGGGCGAAAGCGGTTGCGCATTTGACGGCGGCGCGTTTGTCTGGCCCGGCGGCGTGTTGGCTGAGGGCGCGGGCGTCTGCACGGTGGTTTGCGGCGCGCTCGTCGCGGGCGGCGCGCTCTGCTGCGGCGTGCTGCCCGATGGCGGCGGCGTGAACGGCGGCGTGCTCGTCGTGCCCGTCGGCGTCTGCGCGAACTCTTTGACCTCGTCAGTTTTGATCGCGGTCAACTCCGCGCGCTTTACCGGCGCAGCAGTCAAGAGCGGCGCGTTCGCTGTGGTTTGCTGCGCCCGCGCGGCCGGCGCGCTCAAGGCGCAACCGAACAACACCGTCGCCGCCAGAAGCTTCTTTGTCAGATGATGACTCATAAAAGTAATTTGCGATTTCAAATCATGATCTCAAAGCTGAAATTTGAAATCTCAGATTTGAACCCTAAGCTCGAACTTCATCCAGCCGGCTAAACCTTGCCGAACAACGTACCCACGGCCGTGGCCGTGCGCCGCCGGGCCCACGCGAACGCACCGCCGATTGATGCGCCGGCGCGTCCCCAGACTTTGCTGCGGCCGAGATCGTCGAAGAGCGAATAGAAGACCGGCACGGCCAAGAGCGTGAGCAACAGACAGAGCGACTGCCCGCCGACGACGAGCACGCCGATGGAACGGTTCGTGCCCGAACCCGGCCCGCTGGAGACGACGAGCGGCATCATGCCGGCGACGAGCGCGATGGTCGTCATCAAAATGGGCCGTAGGCGGTCGCGGTTCGCTTGAATGATCGCGTCGAGCCGCTCCATCCCGTGCGCGCGCAGTTCGTTTGTGTGATCGATCTGCAAGATCGCGTTCTTCTTCACCACGCCGAAGAGCAGCAGCAGCCCAAGCCCTGAAAAGATATTGACCGTCTGCCCCGCGACGAGCAGCGAGAGAATGCCGAAGGGAATGGCGAGCGGCAGCGTCAGCAAGATCGTGATCGGGTGGATGAACGACTCGAACTGCGCCGCCAGCACCATGTACATAAAGATGAACGAGAGCATGAAGGCGAGCAGAAAGTATGTGCCCGCCTTGCCTAATTCCTTCGAGCGCCCGGCGAGACCGGTCGAGTAGCCCTGCTCGATGTTCATCGTCTTGACGTGCGCGTCGAGCGCGGCGATGACCGCCGCCTGCGAGCCGCCGGGTTTGACGTTCGCGGTCACGGTCACCTGTCGCTGCCGATTAAGGCGCTCAATCGCCGACGGCCCCGTGCCCTCTTCGATGCGCACGAGATTGTCGAGACTAACCCAACCCACTTTGCTCGACGTGGCGAACAGGCGCGCTAAAGCTTCCTTGCTCGCCCGCGCCGTGCCCATCGAGCGCACACGCACATCGTCTTGATCGATGCCGCGATTAAATGTCGAGACCTTCTGCCCGGCGATAAGCACATTCAAGCCTTGCGCGATGTCGCCGACGCGCACGCCGAGATCGGCCGCGCGCGGACGGTCAATCTCCACGCGCAACTCCGGCTTGCCGTTGATGAGCGTCGAATCAACGTCCACCACGTTGGGGATCGTCTTGAGCTTCTGCATTAGTTGATCCGAGTATTGCGTCAGCTTTTGCAGATCGGGGCCGCCGATAACGTACTGCACGTCGGCGTTGCGAAAGCCGCCGCCGGAAATGGCCGCCACCTGCTGCACACTCGTGCGCAGATTCTGCGGATACTTACCGAGCAGAGCGCGCGCCTGCACCATCAAGTCGGACTGCGACCCGGTGCGTTGATTTATGTCCGCCAGCTTGACGTAGATCGACGCGGTGTTGACGACCTGCTGTTGCCCGCCGCCGATGGTGACGAGCGTGTCCGTCACGCCGGGCAATTGGCGCACGTCCGTGGCGATGCGCTCGACGAGCGTCGTGGTCGAAGCGAGCGTCGTGCCTTCCGCCGCGCGCACGCTGATCTCGAACTGCGATTGATCGTCCACGGGCAAGAAGTTTTTACCGACGAGCATAAACAGCGGCACGATGCTCAGGATGACCAGTACGCACAGGCCCACGATCAGCCAGCGATGCGCCATCGAAAACTCAAGCAGCCGCTTGTACGTCCGATCAATCGGCCGGTAGAAACGTCCATCCTTCGAGTTGTGCCCGGTTTCCGCTTTTGGTTTACGCGCCCGCGCGGCTGATGTAGTCGGCGCGATTGACGTGTGCTGCGGCTCGTATGCTCCCGCGTCTTCGCTCAACCACACGCTTATCTCTTCCGGCACCACGTCCGGCTGTCTGTCCGGCTCGCCCGCCACAATGCGCGCCTCGTCGGCCAGACCGGCGGGCGCGTCGCCTTGCGATGGCTCGCTGCCCACGTCGGCCGATAGTTGCCGCTGTTTGCGCTTGAGCATGCGGGCTGCGAGCATCGGCGTCAGCGTGAACGAGACGAGCAACGAGACGGCGATGGCGAACGACGAGGTGAAGCCGAACGACGACATGAAGCGGCCGACGATGCCCTTCATAAAGCCGACCGGCAGAAAGACCGCGAGCAGCGAGAGCGTCGTCGCCATCACGGCCAGCCCGATCTCCTTCGTGCCTTCAATCGCCGCTTGAAATGGCGGCATGCCTTTCTCTTCGACGAAGCGGAAAATATTCTCCAAGACCACGATGGCGTCGTCGATCACGATGCCGACCATCAAGGTGAGCGCGAGCATTGTGATCTGATTCAGCGTGTAGCCCATCGCGGCCATCAAGCCGAACGTAGCCACGATGGAAGTCGGGATCGCAATCGCCGCGATGAACGTCGTGCGGATGTTCCAGAGGAAGAGGAAGACGACGATGGCCGCCAGGATGCCGCCCTCGATCAGGTGCGTTTCGATGGACTCGACCGCCGCCTTGATGAAGATCGATTGGTCGCCGACGATCTCCGTCTTCACGTTCGGCGGCAAGGTCGCGCGGATCTCCGCCAGTCGCGCCTTGACCGCGTCCGCCACCGCCACCGTGTTCTGCCCTGACTGCTTTGAGACGTTGAGCGTCACGGCCGGCGTGCCGTTCAACGTGGCTGACGTGCGCTGCTCTTCCGTCCCGTCTTCGGCATAACCGATGTCGCTGAGTTTGACCGGGTATGCGCCGCGCGTCGAGATGGCGATATTATTGAAGTCGGCCGGATTCTGGATGCGCCCCAGCGTGCGGACAGTCAACTCGCGCGTGCCCTCGTCCACGCGCCCACCCGGCACTTCCATGTTCTGCTGTTTCACCGCGCCCACCACTTCCGGCACGGTCACGTTGAAGGCGCGCATCTTGTCCGGGTCGAGATAGATTTGGATCTCGCGCTGCGCGCCGCCGAGAATCTGGACTTCGCCGACGCCGTTGATCGATTCAATCCGCTTCTTGATCTGCTTGTCCGCGATGTCCGTCACTTCGCGCAAACTACGCGGACTGGAGACGGCGATGCGCACGACCGGGGCGGCGTCCGTGTCGAGTTTCTGCACGATGGGCGTCTCGGCCGTCTCCGGCAGATCGTTGACGATCAAGCCAACCTTGTCGCGCACCTCTTGCGCCGCGATATCCGCGTTCTTCTCCAACACGAATGTGATGAAGACCTGCGTTACACCTTCGACCGATGTGGAGCGCAGTTCATCAATCCCGCTGATCGTGTTGACGGCCGACTCGACCTTGTCCGTGATTTCGGTCTCGATCTCCTGCGGCGATGCGCCGGGATTCACAACCGTCACCGTGATCGTCGGCAGATCGATCTTCGGGAATAGATCGACGCCCAGCGAGAAGAACGAGAACACACCGACGACCGTCAGCGACAAAATGATCATCGTCGCGAACACGGGCCGGCGGACGCATATTTCAGCTAACTTTTGCATGTTCGATGGCTCTTAGCTGTTAGCGATTAACTGATAGCTTTTTTGTTTTAGCTGAAAGCTAACAGCTAATCGCTAACAGCTTTATTGGCGCACCTGCGCGCCGTCCCTTAATTGTTCGAGGTTGCTGGTCGCGATTAGTTCGTCGGGGCGAATGCCGGTCTTGATCTCGACGAGGTCGCCTTCCGCTTGGCCGAGTTGGACGACCCGCTCTTCGACGCGCCCGTCTTTGTTGATGACGAAGACGCGGCTCGTGTTCTCCTGTGTGCGCACGGCGCGGGCGGGCACAAGCACCGCCGGATCGGCCTTTGGCAACAAGATGCGGACGGCCGCGAACTGCCCCGGCTTCAATAAATTCTGCCCGTTATCAATTTCCGCCTCGACCGTGAGTGTGCGCGAGGTGGTGGCGACGTTCGGTGCGATGCGTGCGATGCGCCCGGCGAATGCGCGATCCGCATAAGCACTCGTCGTGACCGAAACGCTTTGGCCCGGCTGCACGGTCGAGATGAACTGTTCGGGAATGTCTATGCGCAGCCGCAAAGGGTTCGTGCGCACGATGGTCGCGATCTTCGAGGCGGTCGTCACATACTCGCCCACGTCCGCCGGTCTGTCCGCGACGTAGCCGCCGATGGGCGCATAGACGACCGCATCGCGGATCGCTTTCTGCGCCTGCGCGACCTGCGTTTCAGCCGCCTGCACCACGGCGCGGGCCGTCTGAATCGCGGCGTAGTTCTGCCGCGCGGTCGCGAGTTGCGCTTCGTACAGTTGTTGCAACTGATCGCGCTGCGCCTTCTGCTGATCGAAGGTCGAGCGCGACACGTCGCCTGATTCGAGCAGCCGCGTCTGCCGGGTCAACTGCTTCTCGGCGAGCTCGTAGGCCGCCCGCGCTGAGCCGACTTCGGCCACATGCGTCGGATCGAATGCCTGCCCGGAGCGCAAGCCGATCTTCGCCTCTGCTTGCCGTACGCCTGACTCCGCCTGCGCGGCCTGGGCCTGCAACTGTGCGAGCCGCAGCCGCGCGTCCGCATCGTCAAGGCGCACTAGCACAGCGCCCTTCGAGACAAAGCTGCCGAGGTCAACGCCGACGGCGACGACTTTACCGGCGACCGTCGGCGCAACGTCCGTCTGTTCGTCCGCACCGAGGCTGCCGCTCGCTTCGATGAAGCGTGGCAGATCGCGCACGATGGCCGCGGCCGTCGTCACCTGCACGGCTTCGGGCGTCGGCTGCGCGTTCGCGTTTTTCTGTTTCGCTTCGCCGCGCGAGCCGCCGCACGCAGTTAAGAGTGTGGCGAGGGCCAGAAGGGCCAAAGCCCAGAGCAAGAGCGTTAATTTATTGCGGGAGATCATAAATAAAACTTTCCACGTCGGTCGAATGTTCGCCGCAGGGTGTCACCAAGCTGTCGCTTGTTACTCCTTTTTGCTGCCCTTTTTCTTGGGCCCAGCTAGAGCCGCGCGCTTAACTTTGCCGGGGCGCGGCGCGTGGGCGAGGCCGTGGAGCAGAATATCGGTGAACGCTTGCGCGGCCCGCTCATTCGGAATGTCGAGCAGCGTCCGGCGCTTGTCCCAGAGCGTGTTATTGAGCGAATGATGAATGATCATGCCGAGAAAGGCGCGCACGACGACGGCCGGCTCCATCTGGCGCAACGCGCCGTCGCGCTGGCGTTCGCTGATGTAGCCGCCGAGCAGTTCGTACATCTGGCGCACGTTGCGGTCGAAGAACAACTCGACGAGCCGGTGTTCTTCCAGCGCGGCGTGTGAGAGCAGGCGCATAAACTCGGTGTCCTGCTCATGATGCTGCATCATCGCGCGGGCCAGGCCCTCAAAGACCGCGCGGTCGTCCTTGCGCGCGATGGCGGCGGCGAGCAACTGGCACGGATCGAGGCCGCCGACACAGGCTTTGTGGTCGAGAATGGCGCTATAGAGTTCTTCCTTCGTGGCGAAGTGGCGAAAGACCATTGCCTCTGAGACGCCCGCGCCCTGCGCGATCTCTTTGGTCGTCGTGCCGCGAAAGCCACGCTGCGAGAACAGGCGCATGGCGACGAGCAAAATTTGCTGGCGGCGCGCTTCGCCTGCCATCCGGCCGCCGGCCGTGCCGGCCGTCGCCTCGCCTCGTGTCATGTCACCTACTCTCGTCAAATCGGAATTCCTGCCTCTTGATTAAAAGTAAGTACTTACTTACCAGACCGTGCTACGCCTGTCAAGCGCCCCCGAAAATTTTCGTAACCGGCGGCAATTAGCCTTTCCGGGCTGTACTGTTCCCGACCTTAGGCTATAATCGCCGTACCTTTTCACAACAAGGGAAAACGTTTGGGCATACCTCGCGATGAGCCAGGATGTGCGGCGCATGTGGTTTTGCGGCGTCTGGCCAGTGGCACGAGGCGTCGGCACATTGTTTGCACCCAGACCACTGGAAAATCATGTTTCGTGAGTGCGCGGCCGTTTAGGTTCTGCCACTCGCCGGAATCAGTTACGAATGAATTACTAACGCGAAGGAGAACAAGCGCATGTCACAGAACAATCCAACTAGCAAACCGAATGGCGGCACAGGCACGCCGGATAGCAGCACCAAACGCGACACCCCGACCGGCGGCGGCCCAGGCATGGGTGCAAAGAGCAGTACCGGCATGGCCGGCGATCCGGGCGGCGGCGGTGAAGGAGCCATGACCAAGTCTACTGGCGCGGCAAGCGGCGCAGGTGGGCAGGCGACGGGCGCAGCCACGGGTCTGGCGGCGCAGGCTAAAGACTACGGACAGAAAGTCGCGGACGCGGCTTCGACCGCGAAGGACTACGTGAGCGATAAGGTCTCGGTCGTCGGCGACAAGTTCAAGGATTTGCAGAACACGGACTTTAATCAAGTGACGGCGGATGCCAAGGCTTACGCGCGTGAGAATCCGGGGCAGGCGTTGCTCATCTCAGCGGCGGCCGGTTTCCTGCTCGGACTGCTGCTGCGCAGCGGCCGGCGGTAAGAGCAGCGTAAGGGCCAAGTGCAGGCTTAAAGTTGGTCTAACGGCCGGTAAGCTTTGCACTTGGCATGCAGGCGAAGGAGGATGAGCGATGGCTGACCTTGAACGACGCGGCCCGGCCGCAGCACCGGCCCGCATGGAACCGGCGGCTGATATAGAACACTTGCCGACTATGTTCGGCCGGTTGGGCGACGACGTGATGGCGATGCTCGACGCCAAGCTTGGGCTGATCAAGATCGAATTGAAGGAAGAAGCGGCCGTCTATACAAGCACCGTCGCGTTCATCGCGGTGGGCGGCGTGCTGGCGGCGGTGGGGTTTGCGTTCCTGAACGTTGCGGTCGCATTCTTCATTTCGACGCTCTTCGCCTCGCTCGGCGCACCGATTCGTTATGCGCTCGGCTTTCTCATCACCGGCGCGCTCTACCTCGTCATCGGCGGCATCA
The DNA here is from genome assembly GCA_038322995.1 of Pyrinomonadales bacterium. Classification (GTDB taxonomy): domain Bacteria; phylum Acidobacteriota; class Blastocatellia; order Pyrinomonadales; family Pyrinomonadaceae; genus QHXQ01. The sequence goes on along the minus strand of JBBQGM010000107.1, from coordinate 3,861 downwards.
TCATCATGGTGATGAAGGGCCGGCTGGCGGCGCATAGTGCCGCACCGGCCCGCAGCATCGAAGAACTTAGAAAGGACAAGCAATGGCTGAAGAACGATATGTAGCAACCGCCCGCGCGCCCGAAGCCACCGACGACGCGGAGACGACTAAAGAAGAGTTGCAGCGGCGAATGGAAGAGGCGCGCGAATCGATCACGCAGACCGTGACGGAGATCAAGGACACGGTCTCGAATCAATATCAAAATGTGCGCGAGACGATCTCGCAATCGCTCGACTGGCGCGAGCAGTACCGGCGGCGGCCCGTCGCCTTCGCGGCTGGCGCGGCCGGCGTCGGCTTGCTCGTGGGTTACAGTGTCGGCAGCGCATTCAAGAGCGACCCCGATCTAGTCGAGCGTTACTACGAAGCCGAAGGCGAAGGCTATCAGGACGAAGACAACGCCTCCGCAAAGACAAGCACCGGCGCTAGTGCCCAGACGCGGGCCGCTTACGCGCCGGCCGCAGCTTACCCGGCGGCCGAGAGCGCGCCCGCACCACGCCCGTCTTACAGTAGCGGCTACGCGGCGCAAAGCGCACCTGAGCCGGATAAACCCGGTCTCTTGGAACGCTTCAAAGAGTCGCAGGCTTACGAGCGTTTGCAGACTGAGATCGACACGCTCGGCGGGCGCGTCGTCAATGAATTGTCGAAGACGGCGCAACAGGTCGTCTTGCCGGCGTTGTTGGGTCGGCTCAAGGACTTGATCGGCATTGACTTGTCCACGCAACGCGAGGTCGCGCAACGCAGTAAGCTCGAACAACAGACGAGCGTGGCGCAAACGGCCGTGAGCGACGCGCAACAGAACGCGCCGACCGGCAGCACGCCGCCCGCGACCGGCGGTTACGGCTCGTCATAACGGACGTTGCAACCGTCAGGCACATTTTGTGTGGGCGTGGTGCCGCCGGAGCAATACATCTTTTGGCTTTAGCACTTGACGGGCGAGCGGCGCAGGCGGCTCGCCCGTTTGTGTCGCTTCCGACAGTTCAAATGAGCACGTTGCTGACAACCCTACCGATGCCACACGATGCACCCGCAAGGGCCGCAGGGCCACGGCACACCGACGTTGAGATCATACTTAACGATTCGGCCGGCAACGGCGACAAGGAGGCGGCGCGGACGCAACTGGCAGAAATGTTCGCCGCGCGCGACGTGACCGCGCGCGTCTCGCTCGCGCATAGTGGCGCGGAGATCGCGGAGTTGGCCCAACGCGCGGCTAAGAGTACGGCGCGCGTGGTGGTCGCGGGCGGCGGCGACGGCACGATCAATGCGGTCGCGGCGGCGCTCATCGCCACGGATAAGACACTCGGCGTATTGCCGCTCGGCACGCTTAACCACTTCGCCAAAGATTTGCACATCCCGCTCGATCTGGCCGGGGCGGCCGAGACGATCATCACGGGCCGCGTCGTGCATGTCGATGTCGGCGAGGTGAACGGGCGCATCTTTTTGAACAATTCGAGTCTGGGGTTGTATCCGAGCCTCGTGCGCCAACGCGAGAAGCAGCAGCGCCAGGGCCATAGCAAGTGGCTCGCGTTTCTCTGGGCCGCGCTCGTCGTCTTCAAACGCTATCCGTTCATGTCCGTGCGCTTGAGCGTGGACGGGCGCGAGTTAGTCAGCCGCACGCCGCTCGTTTTCATCGGCAACAACGAATATGAGATGGACGGGCTCAACGTCGGCGGGCGCGCGTGTCTCAACGCCGGCCGGTTGAGTTTGCACGTGACGCACAAGGCCGGGCGCGGGCGACTCATATTGCTCGCGTTGCGGGCGCTTTTTGGTCGCCTGCGCGCGGCGCAAGACTTCGATTCAATGTGTGCCCGCGAGGTCTGGATCGAAACGCGCCGCCAACGCCTGCGCGTGGCCACCGATGGCGAGATCACGGTTATGCAGACCCCGCTCCACTACCTTGTGAGGCCGGGCGCGTTACGCGTGTTCGTACCGCAAGGCGAACAGGCAGAGCAATGATGAGCATGTTGCGCCATCTCTTCGGCCCCTTGTGCGCGGGGGTGCTGCTCATAGTCGGCATCATCAGTTTGCTGTGGCCTGCGCGTGTGCGTAATTTTTGTTTGGCTAACTACCGGCAGGGCCTTGCTTCCATGAGCCAGCACGATCTCTCATTTCTGCTAAAAGCCGTGCCGGGCGTGCGCTTCTTTCGCCTCTACGGTGTCATGTCCATCATCACCGCATTGGTGCTGATTTTCGGTTTCCTCAAAAGTTGGTAACGTGTAACTCATATGCGCACGCTCATTCATCTATCCGATCTACATTTCGGGCGCATCGACCCGGCGCTTATCGGGCCGTTGCGCGCGGCGGTCGGCGCGGCCAACCCCGACGTGATCGCGGTCTCCGGCGATCTGACGCAACGCGCCCGCACCGCGCAGTTCACGGCAGCGCGCGAATTTCTCGATTCACTCCCGCCCGTACCACAGATCGTCGTGCCCGGCAATCACGATGTGCCGCTCTACAACGTCGTCGCGCGCTTCGCGCAGCCGCTCGACAAATTTCGCCGCCACATCACGGATGATCTCGAACCATTTCACGCCGACCAAGAGATCGCGATCTTAGGCATCAACACCGCGCGCGCACTGACGACGAAGCACGGGCGCGTCAACGAGCAACAGATCGCGCGCATGCGCGAACGGCTCTGCCATTACGGCGATGCCGTGGTTAAGATCGTCGTCACGCACCACCCGTTCGACGTGCCCGAAGGCGCGGACGAGCGCGAGGTGGTCGGGCGCGCGGAAGCCGCGATGGAGGCGCTGGCCGCGTGCGGCGCGGACGTGCTGCTCGCCGGCCATCTGCACGTCAGCCACACAGGGCACACCGCCAAGCGTTACCGCATTGCGGGCCACTCCGCGCTCGTCGTGCAAGCGGGCACGGCCACCTCCACGCGCGGGCGCGGCGAGACTAATTCATTCAACATCCTGCGCCTCAAGCACCCGCACATCAATGTCCAGCGGCTCGCGTGGCGCGACGATCAGCAAACCTTCACGCTCGCATCGAGCGAACATTTCCATCACACGCCCGATGGTTGGGTGCGGCTCTCCGATGAAGTCGCCGCCGGCATCACCTACGACGAACAGAGCGACGCGATGCAGCCGCACGTGCCGCCCACCAGCAGGCATTCCTGAAGACAGTCCTTATTCGTGCTGCCCACTAACGAGTGATGGCAGGCAGACAAGTAACTGCCCTGCGGCACTCTCGCTGAAGTGTAACCGGCCGGCTTCAAGCAGACGGTAGATCGTGCGCGTCGTTAGCCCGGCGGCGCTGGCGGCGGCTTCGGGCGCGCATAGAAAAACTTTCGCCCCGCATGCGGCGCACCAGCCGCGCGCCGCATGTCTTGTCGCTCTCTGTCGCGCGCTCAGCACGACGAGTTCTTCCGTCTCGACAATCAACTCGGTGGTTCTGGTTCTTCGCATACGGCCTCCCGGTGCTATTCGCTCTCTGCGGGGCGCGGCGGCATTGGCTTAGCCCGCCCACCGCGCCCCGTTTGTGTCAGAAGCCGAGGCTGGGGTTCGTGAGCTTTTGCGCCGCGCCTCCCTTGCCCATACTGAGGGGAAGCCGCACGATCCGGCCCGTGAAGACCTCGGTGATGTAGAGCGTGCCGGTCTTCGGATCATAGGTCATGCTGCTGGGCGAGATCAGGCACGTGGCGATGACCGTGGGCGGCCCTGCGGGCGAGGCGAAGCGTTGTAAACGCCCCGGCGCACTCATCAAGAAGTCGGTGCTGAATTCGAGCGTCAGGAAGTTGGTCGCGCCGCCGCCGGCCTTGATGGGCAGCACGCCGATGGCCGACGTGAGACCGGTAATGAAGGGCGCATTCGCGCCCGTCTG
>JBBQGM010000106.1:0-13698 GCA_038322995.1 Pyrinomonadales bacterium | reverse complement strand
GATGATCGTGCCGCCCTCTTCCAAATCGCTCAAGTTAACTTTGAGCGCGGCCGGGTTCATCGCCACCAGCACGTTCGGCTGATCGCCGGGCGTGCGTATGTCCTGTGAAGAGAAGTTCAACTGGAAGCCGGAGACGCCGGGTAAGCTGCCGGCGGGCGCGCGAATCTCGGCGGGGAAATCCGGCAGCGTCGAGATGTCGTTGCCCAGCACGGCCGAAGTGTTGGTGAACTGCGTGCCGGTGAGTTGCATGCCGTCGCCCGAATCGCCCGCGAAGCGAATGGTGACGGTCTCGACCTCTTCGTGGTGCTTCTCGCTGTGCGCAGGCGGCGGCGTATCTATGACGGTACTCATGACGGCTCGTTATGATTCCTTCCGGATTGATCTCGCAACAACGTGCGGCGGGAAAAACTTTCGGCGCTGTCTCTCGCGCTCATTCTAGACCAGCCGCGCTGTGGTCTCAAGCTAACACGCCCGCGCGCTGGCCGTGCTCATGCTTAACCAGATGAAAACTGATCCACGCAGCCACACGAACGAACACGAAACAAGCGCCCCGAAGTTTGTGTCGCTTCGTGTGGCTTCATGGTTCAGGGCTTCGCTGTTGCCGGGGGCCCAAGTTAAAGCCATGCGGGCCGGGCTTCGTTGACAGTGCGCAATGGCCGCACCTACGATGCCCACAACGAGACTAAAGAACTTTGAGGGCACACATCATGACGGAAAAGGCCATCGGCATTGGCATTATCGGCACGGGCTTCGCGCGCACGACGCAGTTGCCCGCCTTCGCGGCCTGCCGCGATGCGCGCGTCGTGGCCATTGCCAGCGGGCAGCGTGCGAATGCGGAGCGCGTGGCGCGCGAGTTTGATATTCCCTTCGTCGCGGATGACTGGCGCGGGGTGGTCGAACGCGCCGACGTTGATCTCGTCTGCATCGTCACACCGCCCGTCACGCACAAAGAGATGACGCTCGCCGCGCTTGATACGGGCAAGGCCGTGCTGTGCGAAAAGCCGATGGCGATGAATGCGGCGGAGACGGACGCGATGCGCGGGCGGGCGCGCGAGTTGCAGGCGTGCGCGCTCGTCGATCACGAGTTGCGGTTTCTCGCCGGGCGGCAACAGTTACAGGCGCGCTTACGCGCTGGCGAGATCGGACGCGTGCGCCACGTGCGCTGCACCTTCCGCGCCGACGCCCGCGCTGACGCCACGCGCGCGTGGGATTGGTGGTCGGATGCGGCGGCGGGCGGCGGCTTGCTCGGCGCAATCGGCTCGCACGCGATTGATTCATGTCGCTGGCTGCTCGGCGCGGAAGTCGCGGCCGTCTGCGCACAACTGGCGACGCACATCGGCGCACGCCCCGACGAGCAGACAGGTGAACCACGTCGGGTCACGACCGACGATGAAGTCAATTTGCTGCTGCGTTTCGCTGACAGTGAATTGACGACCGGCACGACTGGCAGCGTCGCGCTCTCGATGATCGAGGCGGGCCGCCCCGAACACAGCATCGAATTTTTCGGTGAGCGCGGCGCACTCATGATCGCTGAACCGGAAGAACTCTATGGGGCAGAACTGGGTACAGGCGCGTGGCAGCGCATCGAAGCCCCACCAACGCCGCACCTGTCGCACTTGCGCGACCGCAGTTGGACACGCGGCTTCGCCGTTTTCGCCCACGAGATCGTCAATGCCTTGCGGGCCGGGCACAACACCGTCCCGCACGCCGCGACCTTCGACGACGGACATCAAATCCAACTCGTCCTCGACGCCGCACGTCGGGCGCATGAGACCGGTTGTTGGGTGATTGTGGAATAACGGAAAGGGAGTTTAACCACAAAGAGCGCGAAGTCGGGCCGCAAAGGACGCAAAGAATCGATCTCAAATTTGAGATTTAACCTTTGCATTCTCTGCGCTCTCGCCTGCGCGCTCTTTGCGCTTGGTTGTTCCGCAGTTAAGCCTCAAACTCACGCCTGTGGCTTGCGCGCGGCCAGCGCCTGCATGATGAACGCCTGCACTTCATCGCTGAAGAAGCGTGGCATCGTGGCCGGCCAGTTGGCTTTGTCGGCGTACATCTTATTTAACCCCTGCTGAATGGCCGGGTCGCCGCCCGTGAAGCCTTTGATCAGTTCCGTCCAACGGGTTGCGAGCGTCTGCGCCTGTTCACTGGCCGGGTCAACGCCGGCAGCCACGGCCGCTTCGCACTCTTTGATCAGCGCGGCCCAGTCGCGTTGTCCCTGTTCGATCACTTCGCGCGGGATCGTCTGTTGGCGCTCGGCGATCTTTTGTTGCGCTTCGGGCGAATAGTATTTCTTTGTCCAGTCCGTATCGCTCATCGTTATCACCTCCACGATCTGTTTGAATGTTTCCCAGTCGGGCACGCCCGCGTGCGCGGCTGTGAGTTGTTCGGCGCGGTCGATAGCGGCGAGCGCCAGGTCGAGCCGTCGCCGCTGCTCCGCGAGGAGCCAGCGTTGCAGCCTGAGCGTTGTGCCGAGATCGTACTCGCGCCCGGCGAGTAGTTCTTTGATCTGCTTCAGGGGCAGGCCGATGAACTTCAACGTCACGATCTGCTGCAAGCGGGCGAAGTCGCGTGCGCCATATAGGCGATAACCAGCGGCCGTGCGCCGCGCCGGCTTGAGCAAGCCCAAGCGGTCGTAGTGGTGCAAGGTGCGGACGGTGACGCCCGCTTGCGCGGCGAACTCCTGCGCTTGAAACAATCGTTCGGTCGTGTCCTGCAAGTTCATGGTCTCCCCTCACAAACGCAATCCTAGAGCCTGACGTAGCGTCAGACGCAAGCACTTTTTGCAAAAAAGTCGGGCGGTGTGGAAAAAACTTTAGCACGCGCGCTCAACGTCGGGCTTTTGCGCTTGCGCACTGACGACAAACTGTTAGATAAGCAAACGTGGCCGACAAAACGAAGACAGGACGGCGGCGCGTGCGCGTCGGCGTGGATACGGGCGGGACGTTCACGGATTTTGTGTACGCGCACAAGGGCCGCGTGCAGCTCTTCAAGCTTGCCTCCACGCCCGCCGATCCATCGCGCGCGATTATCGCGGGCTTGGAACGGATCGCCGGTGAGGTGGCTGATCAACTCGCCACGCTCGAAGTTGTGCATGGCACGACTGTGGGCACAAACGCGCTCCTTGAACGACGCGGCGCACGCGCGGCGCTCGTCACGACCGCTGGCTTCGAGGACGTGCTGGCCATCGGCCGGCAGGCACGACCCGCGCTTTATAACTTGAACGCCGAACGGCCCGCGCCGCTCATCACCCGCGCGTTGCGCTTCGGCATCAACGAGCGCGTCGGCGCAAACGGTGAAGTGCTTGAAGCATTGACCGACGACGCACTTGCCGCATTAGTCGCAAAACTCAAACAGGCGCGCGTCGAGTCAATCGCCATCTCGTTGCTCTTCTCGTTCACCCATCCCGCGCACGAGCAACGCATCGCCCGCGCGCTCGCGCCGCTCGGTGTGCCGCTCTCCGTCTCGCACGAGATTCTGCCGGAGTATCGCGAGTACGAACGCACCTCGACCGTCGCGATCAACGCTTACCTGCAACCGTTGATGGGCGCGTATCTCGCACGTCTCAGCACACATGTGCCGCGTCTGCGCGTGATGCAATCGTCGGGCGGCAGCATCTCGTCGGCAGCAGCGGCACGCGAACCGGTGCGGACGATTCTGTCGGGGCCGGCGGGCGGCGTGGTCGGCGCGCTCAATGCGGCGCGGGCGGCGGGCGTGGCCGACATCGTCACGTTTGACATGGGCGGCACTTCGACCGATGTCGCGTTGTGCGCCGGGGGCGAGATCAAAACGACGAACGAGGCGACGGTCGCCGCCCTGCCCGTCGCCGTGCCGGTGCTCGACATTCACACGGTCGGCGCGGGCGGCGGCTCAATCGCGCGCGTGGACGCGGGCGGCAGTCTGCGCACGGGGCCGGAATCGGCGGGCGCGCAACCCGGCCCCGCGTGTTACGGGCGCGGCACATGGCCGACGGTCACAGATGCGAACCTCGTGCTCGGCCGCTTCGGCGGCGGGGAATTATTAGGCGGCGATTTCAAACTCGATGAAGCACGCGCGCAGGCAGCGCTCGCCGCACTTGCGCAACAGATGACTGAAGCCAGCGGCCGGCGCGTGCGCGCGATTGAGGCGGCACTCGGCGTCGTGCGCGTGGTGAACGCGGGGATGGAACGGGCGTTGCGCGTCGTGTCGGTTGAGCGCGGGCACGATCCACGCGGCTGCGCGCTCGTCTCGTTCGGCGGCGCGGGCGGCTTGCATGCGTGCGCGCTCGCGCAAAGTTTACGCATCCCGCGCGTCATCGTGCCGCGTCGGCCCGGCGCATTGTCCGCGCTCGGCGCGCTCTCATCCGATGTGATTAAGGACACGAGCCGCACCGTCATGTTCGCGGCGACGGCGGCGAATAACGCGCTGCTCGAACGAATATTCCGCGCACTTGAGCAGACGGCGCGGGCGGCGCTCAAGCGCGAAGGGTTCCCGGACAATAAGCAGCGCCACGAGCGCAGCGTGGCGGCGCGTTATCAAGGCCAATCATTCGAGCTTGAGATCAAATGGCGTGGACGCGGCTCGCTCGCCAGCGCCTTTCATCGCGCGCACGCGGCGCGGTACGGTTATGCGCAAACGGAGAATGCCGTCGAGATCGTGAGCGCGCGTGTGCGTTCGACCGGGTTGGTGGCAAAGATGCAGCGCGAGCCTTTGGCCGTGCAAGCTGCCCACGCCACGCCTGCGCCGCAACGTTTCGCGCCCGTCTATTTCACAACCAAAGCGGCGCGCGTCGCCGTCTACGTGCGCGAAGAACTTGCGCCGGGCGCGCGGCTCAAGTCGCCGTGCGTTGTGACGGAGTATTCGTCCACCACACTCGTGCCGGCGGGCGCGCGGACGATGATTGACGCGCACGGAAATTTAATTATCGAGTTATGACACGACAATCACGCTTCGATCCGGTCACGCTGGAAATCTATCGCGCGCTCTACACGTCGGTCGCGGAGGAGATGGGCGTCGCGCTCAGACGCACGGCCTTTTCGCCGAACATCAAAGAGCGGCGCGATTATTCGTGCGCCGTATTCGATGCAAAGGGCCAAGTCATCGCGCAGGGCGATCACATGCCCGTGCATCTCGGCTCGATGCCGATGGCCGTCCGGGCCGCGCTTGATGCAACCCAACTCGCGCCCGGCGATGTGGTCGCGCTCAACGATCCGTTTGCCGGCGGCACGCACCTGCCCGACGTGACACTTGTCATGGGCGTCTTTGCGCAGGTACAGGCGCACCGGCGCAAAGCCAAAGCCCGACGGGCGACCAACACACCCGCGCCGCTCTTTTATGTGGCCAATCGCGCGCATCACGCGGACATCGGTGGCGCGTCGCCCGGCTCGATGGGCGTGGCGACGGACGTGTACGGCGAAGGCTTGCGCATCCCGCCGGTGAAGTTGGTGCGCGGCGGGCATGTGGTTGACGACGTGCTGCGGTTGCTATTGGCGAACGTGCGCGGCCACGAAGAACGGCGCGCGGACTTTGCGGCGCAGACCGGCTCGTTGCAGACCGGCGCGGGGCGACTGCTTGAGATCGTCGCGCGCACGGGCGCACATGAAGCCCGCGCGTATGCCAGCCATTTGATTGCTTACTCGGCGCGGTTGATGCGGGCCGCCATTGCGGCGATGCCGGACGGTGTGTACGAAGCAGTGGACGAGTTAGACGATGACGGCGTGCAGGCTGCGCCGGTCGTGCTGCGCGTGCGCGTGCGCGTCAAAGGCGAGCGCGCGACCGTTGACTTCACAGGCAGCGCGGCGCAGGTGGTGGGGCCGTTGAATGCGGTCGAAGCCATCACGGTGTCGGCCGTGGCTTACGTGTTTCGCTGTCTGCTTGGCGCGGATGAAGTGCCCGCGAGCGCGGGCCTGCTGGAGCCGCTCACGGTCATCGCGCCGCGCGGGACGGTGACGAACGCCCTGCCACCCGCGTCTGTGGCCGGTGGCAACGTCGAAACGTCGCAACGGCTCGTGGACGTGTTGTTCAAAGCTTTGGCACAAGCGTTACCAGAAAAAATTCCGGCGGCGAGTCAGGGCACGATGAACAATCTGACCATCGGCGGCACGGACGCGCGCAACCGGAGCGAGTTTGCTTATTACGAGACGGTCGCGGGCGGCATGGGCGCGCGCCCAAACTTCGACGGCCTGAGCGGCGTGCATACGCACATGACGAACAGCTTGAACACGCCGGTCGAAGCGTTGGAGTACGCTTACCCGTTGCGCGTGCGCGCGTATGCGTTGCGCACGGGTTCAGGTGGCGCGGGCCACACACGCGGCGGCGATGGCGTCGTGCGCGAGATCGAGACGCTCGTGCCCGCGCGTATGTCTTTGCTCGCGGACAGACGCAAGCGCGCGCCTTACGGTCTCGCCGGTGGCGACGATGGCCGGCCCGGCCAAGACGTAATCGTGCGCCGCGACGGGCGCGTTGAACCCGTCGCGGCCAAAGGCTCTTGGTCAATGGCGGCCGGCGACCGCATCCGCATCGAGACGCCGGGCGGCGGCGGGCACGGAAAACAAACCTGAAGCATTGATTGATTTACCGGTTCATTGATCCAATGATTCAACGATCAAATGAATCAATGATAAAATCCTGCCATGCGCGTCACCATCGGACAGATTAATACGACGAACGGCGATTACGCGGGTAACGTCGAGAAGTGCCTGCACGCGATTGCACGGGCGCGAGCCGACAAGAGCGATCTAGTTGTGCTGCCCGAAGTCGCGGTGCAGGGCTATATGTCGTTCGACTGGTTTCTCGACCGCGATGTTGTGGCGCACGCGACCGAGCCGCTGGCTGAGATTATCGCGGCCAGCGCGGGCCTGACTGTCGTCGTCGGCACGGTGCGCCCGAATGATGCGCTACAAGGGCGCAAATTGTTCAACTCAGCCGCCGTCATCAGTGATGGCCGGCTCGTCGGCTTCGCCGATAAAACTTTGCTGCCGGAGTATGACGTGTTCGACGATCCGCGCTACTTCGAGCCGGCGCGCGAACGGCGGCTGTTCGAGATCAACGGGCAAAAGATCGGCATCGCCATTTGCGAGGACTTCTGGAACGATAAGACGTTCTGGCGCGAACGGCTTTATGCGAACGATCCGGCGGATGAGTTAATCGGCATGGGCGCGCAGGTGTTGCTCTCGATCAATGCATCGCCGTTCAACCGTGGGAAGATGGGCATGCGTTGTCAAATGGTCTCGCATCGCGCGCAGCGGGCGGGCGTGCCCGTCGTGTTCGTCAATCTCGTCGGCGCGAACGACGGCGTTATCTTCGACGGCGCAAGTATCGTCACCGATCACAAGGGCCAGATTATCTTGCAAGCGCCGCCGTTCGAGGAGTTTTACGGTTCGGTCGATTTGGACTGCGACACGTGCGACACGCGCTGTCTGCCCGGCGATGATATTGCGACCGTCCACGACGCGCTCGTCCTCGGCATACGCGACTACGCGCACAAGAATCGTTTTGCGCGGGCCGTCTTGGGTCTCTCCGGCGGGATTGATTCGGCGGTTGTGGCCGCGCTCGCGTGCGAAGCCATCGGTGCGGCGAACGTGTTGTCGGTGATGATGCCCTCGCCGTTCTCTTCACGCGGCAGCGTGGAAGACTCAATCGCGCTGGGCCGCAATCTGGACATGCCCGTTATCGAGCGGCCGATCTCGCAGGCGTATGAAGTGCTGGTCGCGGAGTTGGGCTTGAGCAAACCAGCGACGCCGGCCGAAGAGCTAGCGCGACAGAATACGCAGTCGCGACTGCGCGGCAACATCCTGATGGCCGTGTCGAACGCCGAAGGGCGTTTGCTGCTCTCAACGGGCAACAAGTCGGAACTTGCGCTTGGTTATTGCACGCTCTATGGCGACACGAACGGCGGTCTCGCCGTCATCGGCGACTTATTGAAGACGGAAGTTTACGATCTCGCACGCTATATCAACCGCGAGCGCGAGATCATCCCGACGGCGATTATAGACAAGCGGCCGTCGGCCGAACTTGCGCCCGATCAGTTCGACGATCAATCGCTGCCGCCTTACGACTTGCTCGATCCGATCCTCAAACTCTACTTCGAGCAGAAGGCCACGCCCGAAGAGATCATCAACGCAGGGCACGACACCGCATTGGTTTACGACGTGCTCAACCGCGCCGAAGCCCCGGCCAACGAATTCAAGCGCCGCCAACTCCCACCCACGCTCATCATCTCGCGCAACGCCATCGGCATCGGCCGGCGTCGCCCTGTCACGCATCGCTATCGCCGCCACGTCCTCGCAGCCGTCGAGCGCGCCGCCGAATCGGCCGGCGATTAACAAAACTGAGAACGTTAGGAGATGGAGACGAGCGTCGGGGCGCTCGCGATAGCTGCGTGGCCAAGGGCGGCGTCCAGTTCTGACTCCACGTCGCCGACGGCGGGCGCGAGCCGTTTGAAGTCGAAGAGTTGCGGGTCGAGCAGGTGTGAAGGTATAACGTGGCCGAGCGCGGTCAGCATCGAACTGCGGACGTGCGGAATCTCGCGCTCAAGGTCGGTGATGAGTTGTTTGACGCGGGCGCGTTTGAGGTTCGGTTGCGCGCCGCAGAGATCGCAGGGGATGAGCGGAAAGGCTTGCTGCGCGGCGTAAGCGGCGATGTCCGTTTCACGGCAGTAGGCAAGCGGGCGGATGACGGTGTTGCGGCCGTCGTCAGAGCGCAAGACGGGCGGCATGGCTTTGAGCGTGCCGACGTAAAAAAGATTCAAGAGGAAGGTGGCGATGATGTCGTCGGCATGATGGCCGAGCGCGATCTTGGTGCAGCCCTCCGCGACCGCCGTGTTGTAGAGAATGCCGCGCCGCAAACGCGAGCAGACCGAGCAATAAGTCTGGCCCGCCGGCACAAGCCGTTTCACGACCGAATAGGTGTCGCGCTCGATGATGCGAAAAGCCACCCCGCGCGCGGTTAAATAGTTCGGCAGCACGGCGGCCGGGAAATTCGGCTGTTTCTGATCGAGATTGACGGCCAGCAGGTCGAACTTAACGGGCGCGCGGGCTTGCACGTCGAGCAACAGGTCGAGCAGCGTATAACTATCCTTGCCGCCGGAGAGACAGACCATCACGCGGTCGCCATCGGCGATCATGCTGAACTCGCTCATCGCCGCGCCCATCCGGCGCAGCAGTTTCAACTTTAACTTATTCTCGCCAACCATCACTCGTTCGTGTGCCACCCTGTCCATGCTTAACATTCACTTCGCGCGGCAAGTATCGCTTATCACGCGGGCGCGCTTCAACTCGCCGCGCGCCCGCCCGGCGCAATCGCAACGCAATCATCTTTCAATCCGCCCGCAACCATCCGCGCGATAGGAACGGTTATAGTTCGGTGCATCGGGCATTCCTTCAGGGGTAAGGCAAATGAAGAGACGTTAGGGCTATGGGCAGTCCTGGCGTCTCCTTTTTTATATCTGGGTAAACTCGCCCGCTTGCGGTGGTTGAGACTGAACCGGCGAAGCGCCCAGGCGCAACTCGCTATCAGCGCCGCGCCGCCGCTCGCGGCCGCTTGACTTGCACGATTGTGCTTAAGACAATGTCTGCGGAATTTGCTGGCGACACGCAAGCGACAATCTGACCTCTAAGTTGCGCCGGCAAGTTCCGCGCAGCCACCATCCGTTCGTGTTCTCGCCAGACTGCCGGCTGCTAGTCTCAACTTAAGCTCAAAAGGAAAACCAGATGTTCTCTCGCAAGTTTTTCGCTCTGGCGGGCGCGCTGCTCGTCGCCGTCTGCTCGCTTCTCGCAGTCCATGCCGCAGTCGGCGGCGAGATCGCCGGCACGGTCACTGACCGGAATGGCGCGGTCATCGTCGGCGCAACCGTGACCGTCACCGTCCTCGACCCGGCCGCCAACAAGATTTTCACGGCCGTGACGGACACAGAAGGACACTACAAATTATCCGCGCCCGCCGGTAGTTATAAACTGATGGTCGCGGCGCGCGGCTTTGCCGACGCACAGGTCGCTAACGTCGTAGTCGCGGAGAGTAAGACTGTGCGCGCGGATGTGCGACTGGAGGTGGCAGCGGTCAACGCGGGTGTCATCAACGTCACGGCGGCGAGCGCGAAAGGCGCGGCCCTCGGCGGTGGCGACGCCGTCTATCAAGCGCTCCGCCAACAGAGCGCGGGCGCGCAGGAGTTCGCCGGCCCCTATGCCACCGTCAACAATCTCGTCTTGCAGCGCGATGCCGCCACCTTCACGCTGCGTAGCGGCGAATTGTATTTCGCCGCGCCCATCGAAGGGCGCACCGTCGGCGCGGTCTTTATCGGCGACGGCACGCTTGAGTTGACGCCGCCGACCGCCGCCGAAAAGCAAAGCCTCGCCATTTTCACCAAAGAGCCAAAACTCACCGAACAGTTCTCGCAACTCGTCCTGCGCTTCACCGATAAGACATTCGCCGAGGTCAAACAGGCCGCCGGCGTAACGATGGGCACAAGCGGCGCGCAAGCCGCGCGGGCGCGCGACAGCTACCGCGACAACCTCACGTTGCTGCGCAAAACACTGCGCAGCAACATGTCGCTACGCACGCTCATCGACGTGTACGACCCGCAGCAGCCCGGCTTCTTCTACGCCTTCATCAATGGCAAGCGGTTCAACAAATTGGTCTATGCGGTCGATCCGCTCGGCAACGGACTGCTCGCGCCCGAAGAAGTCATGCTCTTTAGTTACGGCGACACGGACGGCGGCTACTGGACTTCGTTCCACCTCGCCGACGAGTACAAACGCGGCACGGCCAGCAGTTCGCAGGACACGCGCCTCTACGACATCACGCGCCACGAGATCGACGCCGCAATCTCCGGCACGACCTTCACCGGCACGGATCAGCTCGCCTTCCGCACGCTCGTCGCGGGCACGCGCGTGCTGCCCTTCAATCTCTTCCCCACCCTGCGCGTGCAGAGCGTGCAGGATGAAGCGGGTCATGCGCTCGCCTTCATTCAAGAGAATAAAGATGAAGACGCGGACTTCGCCGTCATCCTGCCGCAGCCGCTTGGCGCGGGGCAGACGGCGAAGCTCACGATCAAGTATCAGGGCAACGGTGCGCTGCGCGATTCCGGCAATGGCAACTTCGTCTTGCTGCCGCGCTCGACGTGGTATCCCAACAATCCCGCATCAGAATTTGGCGACCGCGCCATCTTCGACATGACCTTTCATTACCCGAAGAGCTTCATGTTCGTCGGCACGGGCACGAGTCCGGTCGCCGACGCCGTGGAGGGCGACACGAAAGTCTCGAAGTGGACGAGCGGCGAGACGGAGTTGGCCGTCGCGGGCTTCAACTTCGGCCGCTTCAAGAAGAAGGAGTTGGCGGACAAGGAGACGGGCCTCAACATCGAGTTTTACGCGAACACCGAACTGCCCGACGAAGTGCGCGAGATGCAGGCGCGCATCGAACAGGCCGAAGCGGCCGGCAGCCAGACGAACACGACGCTCGGTTCGATCTCGACGACGGCCATGGCCGGTCAAGCCATGGCCGACGCGCAGAACGCCACCCGCCTCTACACCGCTTATTTCGGCAAGATGCCCTACCCGCGTCTCGCCATGACGCAGCAGCCGTTCGCCAACTTCGGCCAAGCATGGCCCACGCTCGTCTTTATGCCCTACACCGCTTTCATCGACACGACGCAGCGCGTGCAGATGTTCGGCGTGCGCGGCGGCACGGACAGTTTCTGGCGCTACGTCGCGCCGCATGAGATCGCGCATCAGTGGTGGGGGCATGCCCTCGGTTGGTCGAGCTATCGCGATCAGTGGATGAGCGAAGGCTTCGCCGAGTTCTCCGCCTCGCTCTACGTGCAGTTCATCCGCAAAGATGAAAACAAGTTCATCGACTTCTGGGAGGAGCAGCGCAAACGCATCACCGAGGCTTCGCCGGCCACGAAGGGCATCAAACCCTACACCATCGGCCCCGTCACGCAGGGCTTGCGGTTGAGCAATGCCAAGACGCAGGCCGCTTACCAGTTCCTCGTCTATCCGAAGGGCGCGTACATCCTGCACATGCTGCGCATGATGATGTACGACCAGCACGCGGGCGGCGACAAGAAATTCATGGGCATGATGCACGATTTCACCAAGTCGCATTACAACAAAGATGTCTCGACCGAAGACCTCAAGCAGATCGTCGAAAAGCACATGACGCCAGACATGGACTTGGACGGTAACGGGCGGATGGACTGGTTCTTCAATCAATGGGTTTACGGCACGGACATGCCGAGCTACAAGTTCGAGTATCAACTGCGCGACAACAGCATTTCGGGCCGCCTGACGCAGTCGGGGGTGCGCGACGACTTCCAGATGATCGTGCCCATCTATGTCGATTTCGGTAAAGGCTGGCTCAGACTCGGCTCGGCGGCGCTCAAAGGCAATGTGACCATCGAACTGCCGGCTGTGAAACTGCCGGCCGCGCCTAAGCGCGTCGCCGCCAACGCGCTCAACGACGTGCTCGCGCTCAGCGTCGAGAACAAGAAGATGTAAACAAGCCGTGAATCGTAAATCGCGAATAGAGGAAAGCGGGTCTTTACTATTCGCGATTTACGATTCACGGCTTTCTTCTTGTCACCCTGCAAGCTTCGGTCTATCATCACGGCCACGTAACCAGCGCCAGCCCGCGCCCGGAGTGCCGCTAGTTTCTGCCAGCGCGGGCCCAGTCTATTTAGCAGCGAAGGAGAAGAGATGTTCAGACCGGGACGAAATCAAAAAGATCAGCCGAGCGAGCCAGTCGCCGAGAAGCCACCGCCAGCGCCGGCTTACGGCCACGCCCCGCCGCCGCCAACCACATATGACCGCACCCCTGAGACAACTTCCACCGGAGCACAAAATCCGATGAGCGACACACAACAGAACGCCCGCGCCTACAGCGAAAGCGAATCGCTCGCGCGCGACATCAAAGAAGGCACACTGAGCGGCTTCGTCGGCAACGGTACGACCCTGACGGGCGAAGCAAATTTCAAAGGCATGCTGCGCGTGGACGGCCACTTATCGGGGCGCGTCAGTTCGCAGGACGGCACGCTCATCGTCAGTTCGGGCGGGCAGGTGGACGCCGACGTTGAAGTCTCCGTGGCGCAGATTTACGGCACGGTGAACGGCGACGTGATTGCGTCGAAGCGGATCGAGTTGGGGCGCGTCGCGCGCGTCACCGGCAACATCCAGACACCCGCGCTCGTCATCGAGCAAGGCGCGATCTTCGAGGGCAGTTGCCGCATGGAGCACATCCGCGATGCGCAGGCGCTGGAAGAAAAACGCGCCGCGACGGCCGCCAGCGGCGGCAGCACGGCCAGCAGCCCGCCGGCTACACCCGGTAGCCCGACCAGTGCCGCCAAGCCCGATGCCGCCAAACCCGCAGACAATGCCGCCGCCCCGGCCAACACCCCGGCCGGCGCACCCAAGCCTGCAACGATGGCCACTTAGCAATAGTAGCGACACTAAAAGTTAAAGCGCGCGAGGTCAGCTTCCACTGACCTCGCGCGCTTTTTCATGCGCGTACATTCTATAGCGAGTGGCACGGGCGCGTCGCCTGGTCGCGCGGGCGCGCGTTACGGTTTCGTGGCTGCGCCCATCGCGCGCCATTCGCCCGACTGAATGAAGCTGGCCCAGTAGAATGGATGGCTGCGATCTTCTGGCTGCGTGGCCGGCCCGGTTGTCTCGCCCAGACCGCGTTGGCCGCCCGTGCCCACCGCGCCCGGCAACTTGCTTTTGATCA
>JBBQGM010000105.1:0-14732 GCA_038322995.1 Pyrinomonadales bacterium | reverse complement strand
CGGCACGGCCGAAGAGGAAGCGGCCGAGTTTGCGCGCGAGCACGTGACGAAGCCTATCGTCGCCTTTATCGCCGGCCAGACCGCGCCGCCCGGCCGCCGCATGGGCCACGCCGGCGCGATCATCGCGGGCGGCAAAGGCACAGCCGCCGAGAAAATGAAAGCCTTAGAGGCTGCCGGCATCCGCGTCGTCCAATCGCCCGCCGACATCGGCCAAGCGATGAAGGACGCGCTCGGTGCGACAGCCACGGCTTAAAGTTTTGTACGCATCAAATCAAGGAACAACTTAACGAGTAATGTCAGAACAAATCGGCAATCTCACATTCGGCATCATCAAGCCCGACGCGGTGCGCGGCGGGAAAGCGGGGAGCATCATTCAACGGATCACAGACGGCGGGTTTAAGCTGCGCGCGTTGAAGTTGATCCACATGACGCTGTCCGAAGCGGAAGGCTTTTATGCGGTACATCGCGAGCGGCCGTTCTTCGCGGGGTTGACGGAGTTCATGTCGAGCGGGCCGTGCATTGTGCTGGCGTTGGAGAAAGCGGGCGCGGTGAAGGCGTGGCGCGATCTGATGGGCGCGACCGATCCGGCGAAGGCCGACGCGGGCACGCTACGAAAAGAGTTTGGCGGCAGTTTGGGCGAGAACGCCGTCCACGGCTCGGACTCGGAAGAGAACGCGCGCAGCGAAATCTCGTACTTCTTCAGTCAGCTAGAATTAGTAAATAGTGAATCGTAAATCGTGAATAGATAACCCCGCTCTTTCTATTCACGATTCACGATTCACGATTCACGAGGTCTTTATGTCCATCATCAGTGACGTGATCGAATCAACGAAGGCGATCATCAAGGGCATGAGCGTGACTCTGTCCTATATCCCGAAGCGGAAGTGGACGGTGCAGTATCCAGAGGAGCCGGTGACGATGCAGCCGCGTTATCGCGGGATGCATCTGCTGCACGTGGACGAGCATGGGCGCGAGAAGTGTGTCGCGTGTTTCCTGTGCGCGGCGGCGTGCCCATCTGATTGCATTTACATCGTCGCGGCGGACGATCCGCGCGACCCGCAAGAGCGCACGGGTGTGGATGAGCGGTTCGCTAAGGTCTATAACATCGATTACGGGCGCTGCATCTTCTGCGGCTTCTGCGTCGAAGCATGCCCGAAGGATGCGATCACGCATGGCTATAATTTCGAGTTGTCCGTTTACAACCGCGCCGACCTGTTGAAGACCAAAGACGATCTGCTCATCACCACGCAGAAGCAGTCGCTCAACTATCGCGTCGCGTTCGCCGACGAGGACGTGGACTCGGAGTACAAAGAAGTGTGAGGGAACCGTTTACAGTTTTGAGTTTTCGGTTTTCAGTTTCCAGAGATGGCGCAACGCGGCTGCTGAAAACTCAAAACTGTAAACTGTCCCTTGTCTTTCGCGCCGCCGCGTGTTATTCGACACGCGGCGGCTTCGCTGTTTATGAATGACACATTGTTGGAGACGCGCGCTGTGTCGCGCCACTATCAGATGGGCAGCACGACCGTGGTCGCGCTCGACGGCGTTTCGATGACGGCGCGTGAGGGCGAGTTCGTCGCGTTGCAGGGCACGTCAGGGTCGGGCAAGTCCACGCTGCTGAATCTGATCGGCGGACTCGATCAGCCGACGAGCGGTCAGGTGGTCTATGAGGGTCGCTCGCTTGCGCCGCTCACGAAACGCGAGATGGCGCGTTATCGACGACACGCGGTCGGCATGATCTTTCAGAACTTCAATTTGATCCCGACGATGACTGCCGCCGAGAACGTCAGCCTCGCGCTCGCCTTCGGCGGCGTGCGCGGACGCGAGCGCGACGAGCGCACACGCGCGCTGCTTGAGCGCGTCGGTCTTAGCGAGCGCATGACACATCGCCCGGCGGAGTTGTCCGGTGGCGAACAGCAGCGCGTCGCCATCGCGCGGGCGCTGGCGAACCGGCCGCGCGTCTTGCTCGCAGACGAGCCGACCGGCAATCTCGATTCGACCCGCGCGCAGGAACTCCTCAGCCTACTGCGCGAGATGGTGGCGCGCGACCGTCTGACCATCCTCATGGTCACGCACGACCGCGACCTCGCCGCCCGCTTCGCCGACCGCACGGTTCACATGAAAGATGGTAGGGTGGAAATGATGAATACGGAATGATGAAGGATGAATAAAAGGCAGCTTCCTCTTCATCATTCATCATTCCGCGTTCATCATTATCTTTGAGGTGCAGCCATGAAGATAGACGCTCCCCCCGTGATGACGCTTGAGTCCTTGCGCTCTGTGCCGCTGTTCGGCTCGCTCGACGACGAAGCGGCGCGCACGCTGCGCGCTCTGCTCGAAGTGCGCGAGTTGCCGGAGGGCACACTACTGTTTAGCGCGGGCGATGCGGGCGACGCCATGTATTTGATCGAGGACGGCGGCGTCCGCATCTATGTCGTGGACGACGACGAACAGGAGGTGACGCTGGCGGAGTTGGCGCGCGGCGACTTCTTTGGCGAGATGTCGATCATAGACGGCAAGCCGCGCTCGGCCTCCGCGGCCGTCAGTGCGCCCGCGCGCCTCGCCATCCTCAAGCGCGACGATTTCATCAACTTCGTGCATGGCAACAGCGACGTGGCGCTTAAAATGATCAGCGCCATCTCCGAGCGTCTGCGGCGCACGGACGAACTGTTGCAACGCCGCGTTTCGCGCAACGTCAACGAGATCGAAGCAGAGCAATCTACACCCGGCAACCGCGTCTCGGAGTTGATCGCCGCGTTCGGCGGCAGTTGGAAATTCATCATCCTGCTTGCGCTGCTACTCGGCGGTTGGGCGTTGTGGCAGAGTTGGCTGCGACACGATCTGGGGCTTGACCCGTTCCCCTATCAGTTCCTCGGCCTCGTGCTCGGCATCATCGCGGGCGTGCAGGCTCCGATCATACTGATGTCGCAGAATCGGCAGTCGGATAAGGATCGGCTGCGTTCCGATATGGATTTTCAAGTGAACTTGAAGAACGAGTTGGCGATCACGGAAATCCTACGCCGGCTCGACGTGTTGGAGAGCGAGCGCCTACCCGTGCTATTCGCCGAACAGAACGAATGGCTGGCAAACGTGAACGCACAAACTCGCGGCGGGCAGGGTGACGGCGCAACGCAACTTTAACTTTATCGTGGGGCGGCAAGGTTTGAGGTCAGACGTAAAATGATCGAAGCCATCTTCTTCGACTTCAACGGCGTCATTATTGATGACGAAGCGCTGCAAATGAAAGCAGCGCAAACTGCGCTCGGCGCATACGACATTGCGCTCAGCGAACAGGATTATTACGACTCGCTCGGCATGGACGCCAACACGTTCATGCGCGCGGCCTTCATCCGCGCGGGGCGCGAAGCCGACGACGCCACGCTCGCGTCCGCGCTCGCAAGCTTCGACCGGCAGTTTCGCGCCCTCATCGAGGTCGGCGAGTTGCCGCTCTTTCCCGGCCTAGTCACCTTCATCAAGGCGGCGGCCCGGCGTTACGCGCTTGGTCTGGTCAGTATGGCGCGGCGCGACTATATCAACTTCGTGCTAACGCGCGCCGGCCTCAGTGAGTTGTTCCCCGTTATCGTCAGCGCCGAAGACGTGACTGCCTGTAAGCCCGACCCCGCGTGCTACACGGCCGCGCTCGCACGCCTGAACGAGCGACGGCGCAACAGCGCCCAAACTCCCCTCGCGCCTGCCGCCTGTCTCGTCATCGAAGACGCCCCCCCCGGCATACAGTCCGCGCGAGCCACGGGCCTGCGCACGCTCGGCGTCACCAACACAGTTAAGGAAGCCGCGCTGCGCGCCGCCGGGGCGGATGTCGTCACTGCGCGCCTCTCCGATTGGACAGTGGACGCCGTGCATCATCTCTACGATTGATGCGTGCGGCTTGATGAAAGACAGACCCGCCGCCCGTATCCTTCAGTCTGTCATCCGTCTTCTTCTATGACTCCGGCATGTAAATTATTGGCCGCGAAGGCGCGGCAGCAGTTCGCGGCCCTGGTGGCACGCCCCGATGCAGCGCTTGATCTGGCGCACGCGGCTTTGCTCATCGCGGCGGAGGAGCAACCCGATCTCGACGTGGAGCATTACCGCGCGCATCTGTTGGCGTTGGGCGTGCGGGCGCGGGCGCGCGTCGGTGAGCGCACAGACGCGCCCGTCGCCGCGTTCAATCATTTCATCTTCAATGAACTTGGCTTTGCGGGCAATCAGGAAAATTATTATGACCCGCGCAATAGTCTGCTCCCTTACGTGCTCGATGCACGGCGCGGGATTCCGATCACGCTGTCCGTCGTCTACATAGAACTCGGTCGGCGCGCGGGGCTGCAAGTCGAGGGCGTCGGCTTGCCCGGCCATTTCATCGTGCGGGTACGCGCGCCGGCTGATGCGGACTTCGTACTGGTTGATCCCTTCAACGCCCGCATCGTTGACGAAGATGATTGTCAGCAGCAACTCGACAGGCTCTACGGCGGGCAGATACCGCTCGGCGACGAGCATCTGCGGCCCGCCCGCCCGCGCGAACTTCTCGCGCGCATGCTGCGCAACCTGAAAGCCATCCACGCGCAGTCCCGCCGCTATCGTCGCGCCATCGCCGCCATCGAACGCATCCTGCTCGTCGCACCCCGCGCGCACGACGAGCACCGCGACCTCGGCGTCCTGCTCGCACAACTCGGCCGCTACGCGCAGGCGATCCGCGAGGTGGAAACTTACCTCAACCGCGCACCCGCTGCGCCCGATGCCGAGCGCGTGCAAGCCGAATTGAAAAAGATGCGGCTGCAACTAGCGCAGTTGAATTGAGGCCAACGCTGAAGATTCAAGGTTCAAGGTTCAAGGTTGAACCAAAGGATCTGTCATTGCCGCCGTTGAGTTTGAACTTTGCATGGTCAACCGCGTACTAATCTTGAACCTTGAACCTTGAACCTTAAACTTTGAACACTACTCTGCAATGATTTTTTTCGACATACTTCGGCTCGCCCTGCGCAATCTGCGCGAAGCGAAACTGCGCGTGATCTTGACGACGATAGGTGTCGTGGTCGGGGTGACGGTCATCATCACGATGATCTCGTTCGGGCTGGGCTTGCAGCGCAATGCCGTGCAGCGTTTCAAAGACCTCGATCTGTTTAATGAAGTCACAGTCAGCGGGCGCGACATTTCAGAGTTGGTCGCGCAGGTCTTCAACCGCGCCGCCGATCAGCAGGGCGGCGATGGCGGCGGCCGTAGAGGGCGCTTCAGGCCGAACGCGCCGCCGATGCCGGAGAAGGCTTCGATGCGCGTGCTTGATGACGCCGCGCTCGCCGAGATCGCGCGCATCCCCGGCGTCGAGGCGGTCGAGCCGACCGTCATATTCACCGCTTACGCGCGCGCCAACGGACGCACGCAGCCGCAATCAATCGGCGGCGCGCTCGTGCCCAATCCGGCGTCGCGGTTCAAAACTTACGCTGCCGGCCACATGATTGCCGCACCCGACGCGGACGAAGTGGTGGTGGACGAAAAGTTCGTCAAGGACTTCGGGTATACGAAAGCCGCGGATGCGGTCGGGCAGACCGTCGAACTGCTCGCGCCGCCGGGCACGGAGCGGCGCGCGGATGATAAGCGGCAAAAGGAAGGCGCGGGCGACGGGCAGGGCGACGGGATGAGTTTCTTCGGGCTGCCGCTTGGCGGTGATGAAGAGGCGGCGACTGAATCACAGTTGGCGGCGCGCACACTGCGCATCGCGGGCGTGTTGAAGGACGAGGTTGAGAGCGGCGGCCCGAAGGGGCGACAGCGTTTTCGCGGCTTGATGCCGGCCGCGCGCATCTACGTGCCGCTCGCGATTGCGCGCGATTGGGCCAAACAGTATCGCGATCCTTTGAGCGAGGTCGCGTTGCAACTGGCGCGCGAGGGCGGTGTGGTCAAAGAGCAGGATGCGGAAGGCTATCCGTCCGTGATCGTGCGCGTGAGCGATCCGGACGTGTTGACCGACGTGCGCAAGCAACTAACCGCGCTCGGCTTCAGCAGTTTCAGTATCGTGGACGAGTTGGAAGAGATACGCACGTTCTTTCTGATCGTCAACTCGGCGCTCGGCCTCTTGGGCGGCATCTCGCTGCTCGTCGCTTCGTTCGGCATCGCGAACACGATGGTCATGTCGATCCTTGAGCGCACGCGCGAGATCGGCATCATGAAAGCTATCGGCGCGGAGGATCGCGAGATCAAACTGATCTTCTTCGTCGAGGCGGGGCTGATCGGACTCGCGGGCGGCGTCATCGGTTCGCTCGCCGCGTGGGGCATAGACGCGGTGGCGAACCGGCTCGCCTATCGCTTCCTGCTGCGCCCGCGCGGCGTCTCCTTCATCAATTTCTTTTCCCTCCCGCCCTACCTCTGGCTCGGCGCGATCACCTTCGCCATCGTCATCTCGATCCTCGCCGCGCTCTACCCGGCCGCCCGCGCCGCCCGCATCGATCCGGTCAGAGCTTTAAGACATGATTGAAGGGTAATGGTGGAGTCGTTACCGCGAGCGGTACTGACTTACGGGCAGAGCGGCGGATCAGGGATAGACAATGCGCCGAAGACGCGCGTGGCGGTGTCAATCGCGCCAGCGATGAGTGCGCCGTCGAGACCGTAGTAGCGGTTCGGGTAGCAACTGGGGACGGTAGTCCGGCCGCCGGGGAGCGAACTGACGGGGCGCAGATAGATGTTGCCGTTAGCGCGCATCGCGCCGGTGCCGGGTTCATAGATGATGTACTGAATGTGCAAGTCTTCGGGGTAAGGCTTTTGCACGCCGATGGTGTCCACATCGATGCCGTTGGTTTGTAACTCCAGCCAGATGATAAACCGACCCGCTTCTTCAGTCTTCGCGCGTTTGCGCGCCGCATCGCGGCTCATGCGGTCGGCGGTCTCAACCTTCAGGGCATCGGAAGCGCGCAGCCGTTGCGCGAATGTATCGGCCACGATGTTCGAGTCGAGCATCGAGAGATGGACGGACGGCGGCGAGGAATAGGTGAAGAGCACACGTGTCTGCGGCGGCGGCGTGGGCTTAACCTTTGGCGGCTCAGGCGTGGGCGTGGGCACGGGCGGCGCAACCACCGGCGGCGGCTGTCGCCGGCCCGACTGCGCTTGCATTACACCGCAAAGCAAGCACGCGAGCAGCAGATAGCCGAACAATGAAATATGCCGATGTGCGTTACTCATTCTTAGCTTGGTCTGCTAAAACACGAAGGGCCAAGGCTTGAACTTTAACCGTTGCCTCAGCGGCCGTTTGCCCATAAGCCAGCACGCCGGGCAGTCCAAGTAGCTCTGCCAGCCAGCGACCATCCTCTTCTAGCTCAAGTTCTATGGTGAAAGTCATCGCGCACCTCGAACAGATTTTAGCACGGCGGCCTTAATTCCGTTGTTTACGCCTTGCTGCCGAGCGGCTTGCCGCAACGATTGCAGAAGCGCGCGGTGGGGTCGGGTTGGGCTGCGCCGCAGGAGTCGCAGGTGTGACCCACGCGCAGGTCTGCGCCGCATGTGCCGCAGAAGGTCGAGCTTGAGGTGACGACCGCGCCGCACGTGCCGCAGCGACCGGGCAGGGGCGGAATGTAACCGCCGGCCTTGCGCGCGATGTGTGCCTCAATGATCTTCCAGGCATCTTCCGTGACCTTGTACTGCCAGTACGCGCCGAGCGCGGGCAGCGCGAGCAACAAGCCGCCGGAGAGCAGCAGCACGGCCGCCGCAATCGCCGCCTTGTCGAGCCACTTCTGCATACCGATCTCTACGCGCGTGCCGCCATGCTCCGGCGTGATCTTAATCGTCAGCGCGGTGGAAAGACCCGTCAGGTCGCGCAACGTGCTCGACTTGCGCGCTTGCAGCACGGTCGTCGCGGAGACCTGCATCGTCTGCACGTCATATGCTTCGTCGAAGATGTTGCGTAGTTCGGTGACGAGCTGGGTCGCGTCGGCCTCGACGCCGGGGTAGAAACGGTTATCCATATAAGCTGTCCAATGATCCTTTCGCTCGGTTGCTCCGCGTCGGACACGCGCGCATCATTCTACGCCTACAGGCCCGCATCGGTTCAACCTAATGCCATGAAGGCAGAGGTGAAATCTCAACCGTGCGACTTCGCCGGTTTGGCGTTTGTCTCAGGCGGCAGCTTCTTGGCCGCTGCGATGATCTCTTGCAACTCGCCGAGCGTGTTGTCGAGCGACGTCTGCTCCGCGTTCGTCGCGCCCGCGCGCATGGGTTGTAGTTGCGCGAGAAAGCGTTCGGCGGCCGCGCCGAGTTTGCGCAGCGACTTGGGCAGCAGCGGACTGTTCTCGTCGCGCGCGGCCACGTCGTCGATGTTGGTGATCGCTTCGTCGAAGATGCGCGCGAGGTCGGCGTAGAGATCGGCGTGCGTGCCTTGCGGCAGATCGCCCCATAGCTCTTTGTCCTTCTGTGACTGCTTCGCCTGATTCATCTGCGCTTGCTTCGCCTGCGCCGCCTGCGGATCGGTCAACAACAGCAGTCGCCGTTCGGCCGCTTTGATGAAAACATCCGTGCGCTTATCCAGTGTCTGCATGTTGCGTACCATTTCGACCTCGGCCGGTGTCAGGTGATCGCGTTGCGCGCCCTGCGCAGATGCGCCGCAAACAAGTGACACGAGCGCGAACAGCACAAAGGTGAGCGAGCGTTGCTTGAGCATCATGTAGTTCACTTTATGTAGGGGCCTGCGCCGTTATTTGTCGTCGTCACGGCTGGTCGGCAGGTGGTGTTGTTGGCGGTTGCTCTTTCGGCGCGGGCTTGTTCTGCTCCGGCGTTGCTTCGCGCAGCACGGTGTTGCCGTAAAAAGCTTCGAGCGCGGCGGCGCGCGTGTCGCGCGTATGTATGAAGGCAGCGCGGACGTTGCCGACGTATTCGGACGGCGTCGCGCGCCGCATCGCCTCGATGCGCCCCGTGTGCCGGAAGAGCGCCTGTTCGAGCAGTTTGAAGAGATCGCGCGTTTTGCCGTCCGTCTTGCCCGTCTGGTGCAGATAGACGAGCGTGTCTGTGATCAGTGCCTGATAGACGCCCAACTCGGCGGCAGCGGCATCATGCTGTTGCGCTGCCGTGCGCTGCTCGGCGCTGGCGAGGCGCGCGTCAGCTATATCCAATGCGAGGCGCGTGCGCGCCTTGTTGTCGCGGGCCGCGCCCAACTGCTCGCGGACTGCGGCGGGAATATATTTCATCGGCGGCGGCGCGGGCTGCGGCGGCAGAGTGACATCCTGCTGCGCTCGCGCTGTACAAGCACACAGCAGCAACGCGCACAGCAGCAATAGCGACCATGAACGAATTTGTGTGGCTGGACGAGACATGAATCAGACGCTTAGACGTTTCCTTAATCTTGGCGCTTGCGGCGTTTCTCGCCGCGCGCGATCTGATTGCGCAGACTAGGCAGACGCAAGTTGACGCGCTCGATCTCATCCTTGTTCGCCTGCACGTCGGCCCGCGCTAGGAACGTCTCGTAGGCGGCGAGCGCCTGTGTGAACTCGCCGATGAGATCGAGATCGCGGCCGATGAAATAATACACGCCGGCCAAATCGGGCTTCGCATGATTGACCCATTGATATTCGATGAGCGCCGCGTCGTATTGTTTCAACTCGTCGAGCGCGGTGGCGAGGTTGGCGTGCGCGGCGTAGGTGTCCGGGGCGACGGCGAGCACCTTGCGGAGCAACGGCACGGCCTCCGCGAAGCGACGCGCTTGCACGAGCGCGGCGGCGTAGCCGGTGGCGTAATCGGAGTTCCGCGGCTCAAGTTCGATGGCGCTCTGGCAATGCGCGAGCGCGCTCTGCGGATCACGCGCGCGATCAATGGCGCAGAGACGCGCGTGCGCGACCGCGTTTTTCGGATCGGTTTGCAGCAATGCAAGCAACGCCGGGCGTGCCACTTGCGGAGCGTCGCTGTTGGCCGCAGCAATCGTCGCAGCGGGCGCGGCCGCCGTTTGCCCGTTCGTGTCCGGCGCGCCGGCGGCCTGTCGGGCCGCTAACGCCTGTAACTCGGCGATGCGTTGCTGCCATTGTTTGACGCGCGGCGATTGACCTTGCGCACGCAAGAGGAATTGTAAATCTTCGGTGGCGCGTGCGTAGTCGGCGGCGGCGGCGCGTAGTTCCGCGCGCTCTTCACGGGCGATGATGTTTTTCGGATCGAGTTGGATAGCGCGCTTAAAACTGGCCGTCGCTGCTTTGTCGTCGCCTGCGGCGCGTTCGAGGCTGCCGCGCGCGGCCCAACTGTCGGCGTCCGCGCTCTCGTCACTCGTCGCACGTTTGAACAGAGCGAGCGCCGCCTCCTTGTCGCCTGCGCGCAACCAGAGCAGGGCATATGCGACGAGCGCGGTCTGATCGTCCGCATCGAGTTCAAGGGCATGGCGCAAAAACGGCTCCGCCTCTTTATCACGTTTCTGTTGCGTGAAGAGTAAGCCGAGCGCAGTCTGCGGCAACGCCCATTCAGTGCGCAGTTCGGCGGCCCGACGCAAAGCCTTTTCGGCTTCCGGCAGGCGATTGAGGGCGGTGAGCGCAAGGCCCTTTTGATACTCCGCTTCAGGGTATTCGGGGCGCAGTTTGATCGCTTCGTCGTAGAGCGTGAGCGCGCGGTCGAGTTGGTTGCGCGCCTGCGCTGCCTGTGCCTTTTGAAAAAGCTTGAAGGGATCGTCCGCACCCTCGCCCGTCCCGTCCACGTCCTGCGCACGCAGTCCGCCTGCCCCAAGCAGACAGAACAAGGTCAGTAGTAAGAAGGTGAAAAAACGTGAGCGCGTGCGAGACAGCATCGAAAGAATTTCCGGCCTGAGTTGGTGTTATTTGTCTGCGGCACAAGCCGCATGAACCGTAGTGTCTTGCTCGGCGTCGAGCATAACACGCACGCGCGGAGGGCGTCTATTTGTGCCCGGTTGCGCAGTGTGTATGTGATGGATGATGGGTTGCGCTGTCGGGATGCCTGCGCTAACATGCGCCGCATCCCTGTTTTACCAGAATCAATGTTGAGCGCAAACTGAGACGCAGCAGAGTAAAAGCGAAAGGCGCGCCGCCGCGGGCGGTCGAAGTGGAGAGACGGATAGCTGTGAACGATTTGGTAATCGAAGCATCGGCTTATCCCACTGATGAGATCGTGGCGTGTGCGCCCGCCGCCGCCGAAAAAGAGCGTGCGTTGCGGGCGCTCTGCCGCGAACTCGGCTCGGTCGTGGTCGCCTACTCCGGCGGCGTGGATAGTTCATACGTCGCCTACATCGCCACGGCGGAACTCGGCGCACGCGCCTTGTGCATCACGGGCGACTCGCCGAGTCTCGCCGCGCATCAGCGCACGCAGGCCCGCGACATCGCCGCCCGCTTCCATTTCGCGCACGAAACTATTCAAACCGAAGAGATGAACGACCCGCGCTACACGGCAAACGCGGGCGACCGGTGCTATTTCTGCAAGACCGAGCTGTACGACAAACTCGCGCCGCGCGCCGCGGCGCGCGGCTTCGGTGTCGTCGTTGACGGCTCGACGACCGATGACCTGGGCGACTACCGACCCGGCCGCGCCGCCGCGCAGGAGCATGGTGTGCGCAGCCCGTTGGTTGAAGTGGGTATGAGCAAAAGTGAAGTGCGCGAGTTGAGCCGGCGCGCGGGGCTGCCGACGTGGGACGCGCCCGCGAGTCCCTGTCTATCTTCGCGCCTTGCCTACGGTACGCCTGTGACCATCGCGCGTCTGCGCACGGTTGACACCGGCGAAGAGATCATGCGCGCATTGGGCTTTCGCGAGTTTCGCGTGCGCCATCATGACGAGTTAGTGCGGCTTGAGATTGCGCCGGCGGAACTTGATCGCGCGCTCGACCGTGCCGTCGCTGATGAGCTTGCGCGCCGTTTCCGCGCGCTCGGGTTTCGCTACGTCACGCTTGACCTACACGGCTACCGCACAGGCGCGATGAACGAAGTCTTAAAAACAGTGACGGGTGACGGGTGACAAGTGACGAGTGCTGACAAGTCTTTAACTTGTCGCTCGTCACTTGTCACCCGGCACTGTCTTTTAGGAGATTAAAATGGCCACTGCACTTGTTGAAGACCAGATCATGATGCCGAAAGAGACGAATCCTTTCGAGTCGATGATGTCGCGGTTCGACCGGGCGGCGCAGTTGCTCAATCTCGATCCGGATTTGTACGCGGTGCTGCGCGTGCCGAACCGCGAGTTGAAGGTTTACATCCCCGTGCGCATGGACTCCGGGCGCATGCAGGTCTTCGAAGGCTTCCGCGTGCAGCATAACTTCGCGCGTGGGCCGGCCAAGGGCGGCATACGTTATTCGCCCGACGTGACGCTGGATGAAGTGCGCGCCCTCGCCGCGTGGATGACGTGGAAGTGCGCGGTCGTCAACGTGCCGTTCGGCGGTGGCAAAGGCGGCGTCATCTGCGACCCGCAGCAAATGTCGCTGGGCGAGTTGGAGCGCATGACCCGGCGCTACGCGGCCGAGTTGATCGACTTCATCGGCCCCGAAAAGGATGTGCCCGCGCCCGACATGAACACGAACGAACAGACGATGGCGTGGATCATGGACACTTATTCCATGCACGCGCGCCACACCGTCACGGCGGTCGTGACAGGCAAGCCCATTGACATCGGCGGCTCGGCCGGCCGCCGCGAGGCGACGGGCCGCGGACTGCTTTTCGTCATCAACGAAGCGATCAAGCGATTCAAGATGTCGCCGCCGCAGACGCGCGTGGTCGTGCAAGGCTCCGGCAATGTCGGCGGCATCGGCGCGCAGCTTCTGCACGAAGCGGGTTACAAGGTGGTCGCCATCTCGGATGTGAACGGCGGTATCTACAACCCTGAAGGCATAGACATCCCGGCCGCACTCGCGCACCTACGCGCCACCCGTTCGTTCGAGGAATATCAAAACGTCGAGCGCGTCTCGAACGACGAGTTGCTCGAACTCGAATGCGACGTCCTCGTGCCCGCCGCGACCGAGAATCAGATTCGCTCGGACAACGCCGAGCGCATCAAGTGTAAAGTTTTGGCCGAGGGCGCGAACGGGCCGACCACCGCCGCCGCCGACGAAATCCTGCACAATAAAGGCGTTTTCGTCATTCCGGACATCTTGGCGAACGCGGGCGGCGTAACAGTCTCCTACTTCGAATGGGTGCAGGACAGGATGGGCTACTTCTGGAAAGAGAACGTCGTCAACGAGCGTTTGCAGGACGTGATGGTCGCCAGTTTTAACGACGTGGTGAAGTACGCCGACACGCATGGCGTGGACACGCGCACCGCCGCCTACATGCTGGCGATTGACCGTGTAGCCTATGATACGCGCATGCGCGGCATCTATGCGTGACAAAGACGTGCGGGGTTTTTTACGGCTAAGTAGTGAAAATGTCTTGATTTCCGTGCGAATCTAAGATATGGTCTGCCGGGGTTTGTTGTCACAGGAACAATGTGAGGAACGTGAATGATGAAAGGTCAAGGTTCCTGACAGCGAACTCGTAGCGTTGACAGGGCGTTGCCGTTTTCGTATAAGCAGTAACGCGCACTTGCAAAAACGAGACAATACAGTTGAGAGGCGCGTAGAGGCAGAGCCAACGCCCGCGAACTTCTTACAGGGTTCGGCTCCTCTCGCTGCTCCGCTCCAGCCACAAGCCGTAGACGGTCCTGGGCGGTAGCAGTTCTAATTTGACTTTGGGTTGTACGCTTGTAGTTTGGGGTGTCTGCGTCTCGGTCAGTCGTAACCGGGTCGTGCGTGAGTTACAGGTTCTGCATGTCGATGGATAATCACCAACACACAGTAGGCCTGCACGCCGAGTCGGCGACGGTGACAACGCAGTCGCCCCTGCCCGCAAAAGTACCTTACTCATTTCGCAGGAGGAAGGCGATGAGATTCGCGAGAAGAGCGCCGTTGATGGCGCTCATATTGTTGACGCTGTGTGCCGCAGCTTCGGCGCAAACGCTCAGGTCGGAAGGTGATCCGCGCAACATCGCCCCGACCGTCGGCACAGGTGGCGCGCCGGGTGGACCCACGGGACTGTTCACCATTTATACTGGTCAGACGCTGCGGAAGAAAGAATTCACTTTCAGCGTCGCCTATAGCAACTATGACCGCGATCCGGGTAACGTAGATATCGTCGAGGTTCCGGTCAGCTTCCAGCTCGGGTTGAGCGATCACCTTGAGGTGTTCTTCAATACCGACGCCTATCGCGGCGTCCATGTCGCCAATCCGTCGAACCTGTCGAGTTTCTATCTGCCGAACTCGCAGTTGTTCCTCTCGACGCCGTCGATCAGCCCAACAGGCGTGGTGACATTTGCGCCGAACCAGTTGCGCAGCGGCGGCATCGTCGTGCAGACACCGGTTGGTGCGGTCAACGGTTTCCGCTTCCCGACCACCATTGCTCGTTTGCCGGGCGGGCCGTTCTTCGTGGCATTCCCGTTCACGGGCGGCACAGCCGCAGGGTTCGGGTTTGACCGCGCGGCGGTGCCGTTCTCGGCCACGCTGGGACCGGCTAGGGGTGGCAACGGCAACTTCGGGGCAGCCGGGAACTTCCCCGGCATCGGCTCGCCGGTCGGCAGCATCTTGCCAGGCATCATCCTGACAACAAGCACGATACCCGCGACGTTGACTAACCGGGCGCAGATTGTGCCGGGAACGTTCACTATCGCACCGTCGTACTTGCCGGATGCGCCGTTCATCAACCGCCTCTATGGCGAGTCGAGTTTCAGCACCTACAACGCCGGCGCTAAGATCGCTTTGACTGCTCCTGAGCGGTCGTTTGCGGTCGCCGTCGTGCCGTTCTATCGTTGGTACGCCGACA
>JBBQGM010000104.1:0-15075 GCA_038322995.1 Pyrinomonadales bacterium | reverse complement strand
AAGATGAAGCGATGGCTGTCAGCGCTTGCCTATTTGTTCGCGACCGCCGCGTTCGTGTGCCCGCAACAAACACATGAGGGGATGCCGCATCCGGCCGGGGCCGTAACGGCGGCGTTGCTGCCCGGGCTGGGCAAGCTCCATCATCCGGTCGCGACGAAAAACGCGGCGGCGCAGCGCTTCTTCGATCAAGGCTTGACGCTTGTCTATGCCTTCAACCATGAAGAGGCCGTGCGTTCGTTCCGGCGCGCGGCCGAACTCGATCCGCAACTGGCGATGGCGTACTGGGGCATCGCCTACGCGCTCGGCCCGAACATCAACCTCGACGTTGACCCAGAGCGGGAGCGGGCCGCCTATGAAGCCACCCAACAGGCGCTCGCGCTGGCCGCGCATGCGCCCGCCAACGAGCGTGCTTACATCGAGGCGCTGGCCAAAAGATATTCCGTTGCGCCGCAGGCCGATCTGAAGCAACTCGCGGTCGCTTTCAAACAGGCGATGGGCGAGTTAAGCAGCCGCTATCCGAACGACCTCGATGCCGCGACGCTCTATGCCGAGAGCGCGATGGACTTGCGCCCGTGGCAACTCTGGACAGCGGCCGGGCAACCGGCTGAAGGGACGACAGAGATCGTCGCCACGCTCGAAGCCGTGCTCCGGCGTGACCCCAATCACATCGGCGCGATCCATTATTACATCCACGCCATCGAAGCCTCGCCACATCCGGAGCGGGCCTTGCCTTACGTGGCGAAGTTGCCCGCGCAAGTGCCCGCCGCTGGTCATCTCGTCCACATGCCCGCGCACATCTACGAACGCACGGGTGCTTATCAAGCAGCAGCACGCAGCAATCACGCCGCCGCCATCGCCGACGAGGCTTACATCAAACGGCGCGGCGGGCAGGGCATATATCCGGCGATGTACTACAATCACAACCTGCACTTCGAGTGCATCGCGCAGACGATGGCCGGGCGCTACACAGACGCACTAAGCGCGGCCCAACGGCTCGAAGCGAACGTCCAGCCCTTCGTTAAAGCGATGCCGATGCTCGAAAGTTTCCTGCCGACCCCGACGCTTGTGCTCGTGCGCTTCCGCCGCTGGGCCGAGATCATGCGTTTGCTCCAGCCCGCGCCCGAACAAGCGATCAATACCGCACTCTGGCGCTTCGCACGCGGCATGGCCGAAGCCAGTAATGGTCGCGTCGCGCAGGCCGAAACCGAGCAGCGCCTGTTTGCCGACCTCAGCCAGACCATCCCGGCCGCCGCGCCCTTCGGGCTGAACACCGCGCCGGCTGTATTGCACATCGCCGCCGACGTGCTCGCGGCGCGGATCGCGCTCGCCAAACACGACCACAAAACCGGCGTTGCGTTGCTCCGCCAAGCCGCTGCGGCCGAAGACGCGCTCGCCTACGACGAACCGCCGCCATGGTTTATCCCGACGCGCGAGGCGCTCGGCGGCGTGCTGTTGCGCAACCGTGAGTACGCGGCCGCGGAACAGGTCTTTCGCGCCGACCTCATACAACATCCACACAGCGGGCGCTCGCTTTTCGGCTTGCGCGAGAGTTTGAAGGCACAGGGCAAACGGCGCGCGGCGCAGATGGCGCAAAGAGAGTTCGTGCGCGCGTGGCAACATGCAGACACGCGCTTCACTATCGCAGACCTGTAAGCCGCATGGAGCGCCCTAAGCTGCAATCCGTTTGCGTCGAGCGTACCGCTTCTGTCAGGGCCTAATCCCCGGCGCACAGCCGGCAGAATACTTTTCTTGCGCGGCAAAGGTCGAAAGCATAAACTCGCGCCGAGTTTCAAGCAGCAACAATTGATGAGTTGCATCTGTTGAATATCACACTGACATTCCCGCCCTGGTAACTTGCCCATCCTAAGCGGCAACGCATACACGCGCCGGTCATCGCGCGCCGGTTGTGGCGTGCTATGACCCGTTCATTGATTCCTCCGCCCCGGCTGACGCTTAACAGTCGCCCTGACCACAAGCAAGCGTCAACAACTCACAGCCGAGAGAGGAATCATTCAATGTCACATCAGGCTTTGTCGCCGTCCGCCTTGCCGCCCGCAGGTAAGCGCGGACGATCCTTGCGCGCGTTCGCGCTCACACTGCTCGCCATCGAATTTTTAGACGAACTGGTTGACGGCTCGCGCCAGACGGCGTGGCCGCTCATCCGGCTCGACTTGCAACTCTCTTACACGCAGATCGGGCTGCTGCTCGCCGTCCCGAAGTTGTGCGGCAATCTGATCGAGCCGCCGCTCTTTCTGCTCGGCGACACGTCGCGCCGACGCGCGCTGATCTTAGGCGGCGGCGTGGGCTTCACGCTGGCACTCGTCATGGTCAGCGTGAGCCACAGTTTCGCGCTGTTGCTCTTGGCCTTCGTCTTGTTCAGCCCGGCTTCGGGCGCGTTCGTCAGTCTGTCGCAGGCTTCGTTGATGGACGATGCGCCGGCGCGGCGCGAACAGAACATGGCGCGTTGGGCGTTCGCCGGCTCGCTCGGTGTCGTCGCCGGCTCGGCCGCGTTGAATGCGACAGTCGCGCTCGGCGGGAGTTGGCGCGCGTGGTTCGGCGCAATGGTCGCACCTGCGCTGTTGCTCACGCTTAGCACGCGCCGGTTTATGCCACCTACGCCGGCCGCAACGCATGCGGCGCAGACACAGCCGAGATTGAAAGCAAATCTGCTGCTCGCGTTGCATGCGTTGCGCAGTCGTGCGGTGCTGCGCTGGCTCGTGTTGTTAGAGTTGGCCGATCTGATGTTGGACGGGCTGCACGGCTTTCTCGCTTTGTACTTCGTGGACGTGATCGGCGTGAGCGCAACGCGCGCGGGCCTCGCGGTCGCTGTCTGGTCGGGCGTCGGTCTGGTCGGCGATCTATTGCTCATCCCATTGCTTGAACGTGTGCGCGGTTTGAGTTATTTGCGTTGGAGCGCGGGCGTTATGCTGCTGCTCTTCCCGGCATTTCTGCTCGCGCCGGGTTTGCTGCTCAAACTCTTGCTGCTCGGCCTGATGGGGCTGGCCAATTCAGGCTGGTATTCGATCCTCAAAGCCCAATTGTACGCCGCGCTGCCCGGTCGTAGTGGCACGGCGCTCGCGCTCAACAACGTGACGGGTCTTGTCGGCGCATTGCTCCCACTTGGGCTGGGCATGCTGGCTGAACGGGTGGGACTTGGCTACATGATGTGGCTATTGCTCGCGGGGCCGCTGGCGCTGCTCTTGGCCCTACCGCGAGCGGCAAAAAACAGCGCACCATGTTAGGCTAATGCGACTACCGCCGACCTTATCAACTGCTGCGCCAGCAACGGCGGCGGATGAGAGCGACAGCGGCCACTAAGAGACTATGCACGTCACACGGGTTGAGCTAGAAAACATCAAATCTTATACGCGCGCTGAGTTTGTCTTCGCGCCGGGCACGACCGCGATTGTCGGGCCGAACGGCGCGGGCAAGACCACGATCCTCGAAGCCATCGCGTGGGCGCTCTTCGACGTGCTTGGCTATAGCAAAGATGATTTTGCACGGCGCGGCGCGAAGAAGGGCGTCGTGCGCGTCACATTCGAGAGCGCGCTGGACGAGCGCGAGTTCGTCGTCTATCGCGACACGGGCACGGGTTATTACGTCGTCGATCCGTTGCTCAATGTAAGGCTCGCGGAGAAGAAGCAGGACGTGGCCGCGTTCCTGCGCCAGCATCTCGGCATCGAGCCGGGCACGGATTTGCGTGCGCTCTTCGAGTCCGCCATCGGCGTGCCGCAGGGCACGCTCACGGCAGATTTTCTGAAACCCGCGAGCCAACGTAAGGCCGCATTTGATCGTCTGCTCAAGGTGGAAGAGTATCGCGAGGGCGCGCAGAAGTTGGGCGAGACGGCGCGCTTAATCAGTGAGCGCGTGGCGGCGGCGCGCGAGCGCATCGGGCGCGCGGAAGGCACGCTTGAGCGTTATGACGAGCGCGTCGCGGAGCACAAGACCAACGTGGCGCGCGTGGCCGAACTGAGTACGACGCGCGCATCCTTGCAACAGGAGACCGAGACCCGCACGCGCGCCGTCAGCTTGCTCGATGAAGCCGAAGGGCGTGTGGCAGAGACGCGGGCGACGGCTGAGCGTGCGCAGGTCGAGCATGAAGCGCTAGCGCGCCGGCTTGTTGATCTGCGCGGCGAACTTGACGCGGCGCTCGCAGCGCAGGCGCGGCAGCAGGCGACCGCCGTGGATCATGCGGCGCACTTGGCGGCGCTCGCGGAGATGCAACGGCTCGAAGCGGTGCGCGGCGAACGCGATCAGTTACGACAGGAAGCAGAGCGCGGCGCGCGGCTGATCGTGTCGGCGGAGGCGGATGTGCGGCGATTGACGGATGCGCTCGAGGCGGCGGCGCGGGCGCAGCAGTCGCTCGCGGAAATCGAAGCTGAAGTTAGTAAACAGGGAGAGTTGGAGCGCGAGCGCGAGCGTTTGCGCGAACTGCGCGCACAGGCGATAGCGGCGAGTGCGCGGCTCAAGCGGCTTGACGTAGAACTGACAGACTTACGCGGGCAACACACACACACCAAAGAAGCGGTGCGGCAGGCAGAGGGCGGGCGCGCGTTGGCCGCGCACGTGCCGCGCCTTGAGAGCCAGCGGTTGCAGTTTGAGACCGACCTGAGCAAAGCGGAGCGCGACGCGACCGCGCGCAAACATCTAACGAGCCAGCGTGAAGAACTGACGCGCGAGCTGCTGCGCCTACAAAGCACCATCACGACGCTTGAGCGCAAAACGCGCGACCTTGAAACGCGTGCGACGGGCGCGGAGCGCACTGTTGAGTTGGAAGCCACGGAGCGGACGTTGACGGAACAGATCGCGCAGTTGCGCGCCGAGATCGCGCGCGACGAGCAGATTCAAGCGGAAGTTAAAGGCGGCGTCTGCCCGATCTTGCGCGAACGCTGCACGAGTTTCAGTGCGGGCCAGACGTTCGCGGATTATTTCGGCGACACGCTCGCAACCAACCGCGCGCAGTTGGCGCAAGCGCAGACGCAGGCCGCACAGATCGGCCAAGAGGTGCGCGCCGCACGCGAGGCCGGCGTGGCGTTTGGCCTCTTGGGCCGCGAGCGCACGCAACTCACGCACGAACGCGAGTTGCTCGCAGCGCGTGCGCGCGATCTGGCCGCGCTTGAGCAAAAGTTAGCGCCGCTCGCGGCCGGCAAACAGACGCTTGCAGAGTTGCGCAACAAGTTGATGGGGCTTGACGGCGAGTTAATCGTGGCGCGCGAGGCGGCGTTGCGCTATGCGGAGCTTGAGCCGTTGCGCCAGCGGCTGACGGAGATCGCAGCAGAAGGCAAACGCAAGAAAGAGGAGCGCGCGGAGTTGGCGGCCGCCGCAAGCGCGGTCGAGACGTTGGAGGACGACATCGCGGAGTTGGAGCGGCGTCTGCGTGCGCTCAACGATCCGCGCGGCCAAGCCGTGCGCCTGCGCGCCGAAACAGAGCGGGCGGCAACACTGGAAACCGAAGGGCAAGGTGCGCGTGCTGCGCTTGTCGCGCTCAACGAGCAACGACAGCTGCTTGATGCTCAGTTGCAACGCTTCAAAGATTTCGATGTGCAGTGGGCAGCGACCGGCGCAGAGCGTGAACGCACGGCCGCGGCCCATCACGAGTACATTGCCAGCGCCGCGCTCGCCGCTACGTTGGAGACGCGGCAAGCGGTCGTCACGCGCACGACCGCGGAAGTTGCGCGGGCGACGAGTGTGGCCGAGACGGCGCGCCGCGCGCAGACGGAAGCCGCCGCCGGTTATGATCGCGCGCGCCACACGACGGAGCGCGAGGCGTTAACACTCGTGCGCCAGCAGGCGGCGACCGTGGGCGCGCAACTCGAAGCGGCTGAGGAGCGCGAGGCAGCGTTAAGCGCGGAGATCGCGCGGCTCGATGAAGTGCGCGCGTCTCTGCGTGAAGAGTTTCGCGCGAAGGAGCGGCTGCAAGGTCTGTCGGAGGCAACCGAATTCATCCGCGACACGCTCAAACAGGCCGGCCCGCTTGTGACGGAGAGTTATCTCTACAACATCACGATTGAGGCGAACCAACTCTTCCGCGAGATCACGGGCGAAGCGGGTCGCGCGCTCCGTTGGACGCGCGATTACGAAATCGTGGTGGAGGAGGGTGGCTATGACCGCTCATTTCCGAATCTGTCGGGCGGCGAACAGATGGCGGCGGCGCTCGCGGTGCGGCTCGCGCTGTTGAAACAGTTGTCCGACATCCGCATCGCGTTCTTCGACGAGCCGACGGTCAACATGGACGCCGAGCGGCGCGAACGACTCGCGCAACAGATCGGGCAGGTGCGCCACTTCACGCAACTGTTCGTCATCTCGCACGACGACACGTTCGAGGAAGCGGTCGATCACGTCAAGCACATCCCGGCCGATAATCTCGCGCAAGGAGCAGGCGCGTGAGCGGCGCGTTAAAGCAGGTCAAGATTTACTGCGACGGCTCAAGCCTCGGCAACGGGCGCGGCGAGACGCGCGCGGCGGCCGTCGCGCTCTTAGGTTATCGCGATTTGTGGCGCGCGGTCGGCAGCTATCTGGGCAACGCGACGAACCAGCAGGCTGAGATCGCCGCCGCCACCATCGGACTGGAAACCTTGCGCGAGCCATGCCGCGTCCACATTTTGTCCGACTCGCGCTACGTCGTCGAAACGATGAGCGGCCGCTTCCGGCGCAAGACAAATCACGACTGGTGGACGCGCCTCGACCGCGCGGCCGCGACGCACCAGATCACGTGGCAATGGATCAAAGGGCACGCGGGCGAACTCGCGCAAGAAGCTGTGGACAAAGCCGCCCGCAAGATCGCCACGCTCGGCCGGGTTGAGGAAGATGTGCTGCGCGCCGCCGTCGACGCGGTCGGCAGCCTGACCAGCGCATAGAGCAGTCAATGACGGGAAGAGTATTTATGGCCGGACGAACCATCAAGCTCGATCATCTGCGCGTCGCCGCACCGTGCAATGAAAGCTGGGAGACGATGTGCGGCAATGACAAGGTGCGGCTTTGTAGTCACTGCAACCTGGGCGTGCGTGATCTGTCGCAGTTGACGCGGCCGCAGATCGAGACGCTCATCGCCGCCTCACAGGGTCGGCTCTGCGTGCGCGTGCGCAAACATGACGACGGCACACTGGTCACGGCGGCTCGTGCGTTTACTCTGCCGGGGCTGAAGCGGCGTGTCTCGCTACTGGCCGGCGCAACGTTTGCGGCCCTGACAGGACTTTTTACAGGCGCGGCGGTGGCGCAATCGTCCACGCAAAACAAGGCGCAATGTCCGAACGGCGCACAGGTCACGTTTAAGCGCGCTAAGCTAACGGCGCAAGACAAGCAGGGTACTTTGCGCGGCGTCGTCACCGATCCACAAGGCGGGCGGCTGCCCGGCGCGCAAGTTACTTTGCAAGATAAACACACGCAGCAGTCACAGGTGACGACAGCAGACGAACAGGGCGAGTATTCCTTCGGCGCGCTGGCACGCGGCACATACACGCTCTTTGTCGTTGCGCCGCAGTTTCAACGGATCACGATCAAAGATGTGAAGCTACACGCAAATGAAGCGGTGCATGTTGACGCCACGTTACCTATTGCCCCTCTACCCGAAGAAAAAGTGCAGATAGAACGTAAGGCAGGCGATGCCGATAGCGTGACTATCGGCATCCTTGTTTTCACGGAGCATCCGCAAGCGCTGCTGCTGCCGACCATCAATGCGCCCGGCACGCACGGGCGCACCGGCCTAGGCCGACCCTGAAGATCAACGACCACATCTGCTCAGGTCGGTCTATTGTCTCTCATGCTCTTCAACGCTCCACCGATAGCTCGTCTGCGCATCTGTCTTTGTCACGTGCTGGCGTTGCTGTCTGCAATGAGCGCATCGGCGCAGGTGCGCGGGTGGTTGTGGCAGAATCCCTTGCCGCAGGGGAATGCGATCAATGCGGTGCGGTTCGCGGCGGACAAGCGGCACGGGTGGGCGGTCGGCTCGGATGGCGCGATTTTGCGCACCGATGATGGCGGCTTTGAGTGGGAAGCGCAGAGCGCGCCGGTAGGGACGACGCTATACGGTTTGTTCGTGAAGGATAAGAACGCGGCCGTCGCGGTCGGGGCGCGCGGGGCGGTCGTCGTGACGGAGAACGGGGGCGCGCGTTGGGAGCGGCAAGCGACACCGGGGCGCGATCATCTGGCGAGCGTCACGTTCGCGGGCGCGGGGTTGCTGCACGGTTGGGCGGTCGGCACTTATGGCAGCATCATCGCCACGAGCGACGGCGGGCGCACGTGGCAGGCGCAAACGTCGGGCGTGCGCGCGCATCTCTATAACGTCTCGTTTGGTGATGAGCAGACGGGTGTCGCTGTCGGCGACCGGGGCACGCTGCTTGTGACGGCGGATGGCGGCGCGACGTGGCAAGATAAATCCTTAACCGATGGGTTGCCGTTGACCAGCGCGGCGTTCGCGGGTTCGAGTAAGCGCGTGGTCGTCGTCGGCTATGGCGGGCTGGTCTTGCAGAGCGCAGATGGCGGGCAGACGTGGACGCGCGTGGATATTTTTCAAGCGGTCGATCTGCTGTCGGTCTTCCTGCTCGACGAACACAACGGTTGGGCCACAGGCGGCGACGGGCTGGTGCTGAACACAGGCGACGGCGGCGCGACGTGGTTGCCCGTGAGCGTCAAGACCGCGCCGCGCCTGACCACCGTCTTCTTCGCGGACGAGCAGACGGGCTGGGCGGCGGGCCGCGACGGTTTGATCTTGCGCACGGACGACGGCGGGCTTGTCTGGCGGCGTTTGACCGAAGGCGGGCGCGACGATCTGTCGGACATCTTCTTTCTCAATGCGACGCGCGGCTGGGCCGTCGGCGCGCACGGGCGCGTGCTGTTCACCGCGTCGGGCGGCCGGCGTTGGACGGTGCGGCCGACGCCGACGGACGCGCGCCTCACGCGCATCTTCTTTCTCAACGAGACGCACGGCTGGGCGGTGGGCGAGCGCGGCACGCTCTTGCGCTCGGCGGATGGCGGGCTGTCTTGGGCCAAAGCGGACGCGCCAGACGTGTCTGCCGATTTGTTCGGCGTACATTTTACAGATGAGCAGCACGGTCTCGCGGTCGGCGCACGCGGCACGATGTTGCGCTCGGCGGACGGCGGCGCGACGTGGCAACTCCGCCCGTCGAACACGCTCACATGGCTCGAAGATGTCGCGTATGCGGACGCGCAGCATGCGGTCGCGGTCGGTTCGCAAGGCACGATCATGCGGACGGAGGACGGCGGCGAGAGTTGGCATTTCAACAACCTGCGCGCGAAAGAATGGTTATACGGACTGACCTTCGTCGATCCGGCGCGCGGCTACATCGTCGGCGCGGACGGCCTCATCTTGCGCACGAACGATGGCGGCGCGACGTGGCAGGATCAGGAGAGCGGGCTGAAGATTAGCCTCTATGGGGTCTCGGCCGCGAGCCGTAACGATGCGCTGGTGGTGGGCGATCAGGGGCGCGTGTTGCAGACAAAGGATGGCGGCGCGACGTGGCAGATGGTCGCGGGTGCGACGAGCGTGCCGCTCTACGGCGTCGCCTATCGCGGCGGCACGGCCGCGTGGGTCGCAGGGCGTGGCGGCGTTATCCTCCGGCGGGCCGACACGGTTGCTACGCTCGGCCTGCCCCGGCCCAAAGTCCCGCTCCTCAAACGCGACAAACCCAAACTGCAAACGCGCGACGCCGTCGAACCACTCCCGCCTACACGCGGCGACATCCCGCGCGCCGCCCCACCCGCCAACAAGAAACCAACAGAATAGAAGATTGCGGCTTGCGGCTTGAAAGACAAACTTTCTTTATTCCGCAATCCGCAAGCGCTCCATCCGCTTGCTACGGTTCCATGTCCATATCTTTGGTGACGAGATCGACGGCAACGGCTTCACCGTCGTACTTGACGCGCGACTGCGGCGCAGGCCGGAAGGTGAGGATGACGTACATCTCCTTCTTCACGGGGCCGCAAGTGATGGACGTGCCGCCCACGTCGGTCACGTAGGCGACCAGTTCGACGCGGTCGAACTGGTCGGCGTAAAACTTATAAAGTCGGTCGGTGGCTTGCACGTAGAAGACGACGCTCTGGCCGCCGGCGCACTCGATCTTGGTGAGCACGCCGCGCACGTGCGCGCCTTCCGGGCGCTTCTTGATGAGCGGCCTGAGGTCTGCGGGCGTCAGCGGCGACTCGGGCTGCGCGCTGCTCTCGCCGCTGCTGCGATGTTCCAGCCGCGGGCGTTCTTGTTGTGCTTGTTGCTGTCGTTGTTGCGCCTGCGTTGCGGCGGCTTCAGCGTTCAAGGCCTTGACGCGCGCTAGTTGCTGCGCGTAGTCGTCCACTTGTTGGAGCGTGGTGCGGGCTTCGGCGCGCATCTCGCCATCGGCGTTGCTGCTGCGTAAGACCTGCCCCAATACTTTGCGCGCTGCGTCGAACTGCTGCCGGCGCAGATAGACTTTGGCCAGCGTGACGGCATACTGCAAACGCGCGGGCTTGAGTTGACGGGCGCGGATGAGCAGCGTGGTTGCATCTTGTAATTCCTCTTCATTGACCACATCGAGGAACGCGAGCAGATGATAGGCTTCGCTGAAGTTTTCGTTCAACGCGATGGCCTGCTTCAACTCGGCGCGCATGGCCGCGGCAATCTCCGCCGGATACGTCGTGATCAGATTATCGGGCCCGAGCGCTTTACGGTTCAGCGTCTCGGCCAGATAAAAGTGCGCGAGATAGTCTTGCGGGTTGAGCGCAACGGCATGCTGCAATGATTTGCTCGCTTCGTCGTAGCGTTTCTGCCGGTAGCGCACGCGCCCCAACACGGAATGCGCGAGCGGCAACTCAGGCGCGAGCGCAAGCGCCTGCTGCACATACTTTTCGGCTTCATCCGCGCGGTCGCCGTGCAAGAGCAGATCGCCCAGGTAGGCCTGCGCCTCCGCGTCGCTGAGCGGCGCGGTTTGCATCTGCGCGTCGAACGTGAGCGGCTGTTCGGCGGTGAAGATAGTGTCTTGATAAAAGCTGTTCTGCACGTACTTCCGCACGGCCTTTTCCATCGTGGCGAAGTCTGTCTGAAAGGCTTGCTGAAAACTCTCTTCGAGGGTGTGCCCGGTGGCGAGCAGATCATTGAACCGCCCGAGTTGCGCCACACGCGCACCGCCCTTGTCGCCCTGCAACAGATAATGCACGAACGCCCACGACTCGGCGTAGAAGACGCCGGTCTTGTCGCGCTCGTTATAGGTGGGCGAGTCGTGCGTGACGCGCAACAAATCTTCGAGCGGCATGAACTGTTCGCGCAGGCGCAGCACGTGGTCGCCGATAGCCTTGCCGAGCGTGAACTCCTTGTCGCCCTTGCTCATCTCGAACGTGCTGTAGTATTCGGCCAAGCCTTCGTTGAACCAGACGGGCGGGTCGCGCAACACCCCGTCCACGAGCAGATGCGTGTACTCGTGAAAGATAATGTGGTAAGGGCTGTCGCCCGTGCCGCGCGCCTCTGTGGTGAGCGTGATGTAGTTCACGTCCTCGCCCGGCTGAAAGTAGCCCGCGATATTATCCCGTATCTTGCCCTGATAGAGCGGTTTGAACGGGCGATATGAGCTGTCGCTCTTAAAGACGACG
The DNA here is from genome assembly GCA_038322995.1 of Pyrinomonadales bacterium. Lineage (GTDB taxonomy): Bacteria > Acidobacteriota > Blastocatellia > Pyrinomonadales > Pyrinomonadaceae > QHXQ01. Next base: position 3,501 of record JBBQGM010000104.1, on the reverse strand, counting down.
ACGATGGTTGGTAAGGGCGCGGGCGGCGCGGCTTTGGGGAACAGACGCAGGAAGACATCGCGGAACTGTTCGAGCCGCGTCGCCACCCCTTTGATCTCTTTCTCGCTGGCATTGCCGACGAGCAGGAAATTCTTTGAGCGGACGCTGAGCCAGGTATCTTTAGCCGTCACCGGCAGCGCGAGCGCGCACAACACCAGCGCAGTCGCGCAGAGCGAGGACAAACGTTTCATCACGTAAAACTCCACGGCTGTTTAATCTAAGCGGGGACGAGACGACGCGGGTGCGGCGAGGTCGCGGCACGTGAGCGACGAATGAACCGAGAGTATAAGAAGGCGGAAAACTAACTGTCAAATCGGATGCATAGCGCCCGTAAGCAAGCAGAGGCGCGGGCGGCCAATGTGCCGTCCGCGCCTCGCTGCTCGCTCCCGAATGCCGTGCCCGTGCTGCCCCGATTAACGCAGGGGATGTTCTTTTGCGTAACTGTATGCGGTGAACGCTGCGATGAAGTGGCAAATCCAGCCGAGCAGACCGGCCGAGCCGATCCACGAGACGCCGGTCAGCACGAGCCAGAGGACGCCTGCCAGGATGCGCCCGTTGTAAAGTTGTCCGACACCGGGTACGAGAAAACTTAGCACACCCGCCAACAAGGGATTACGACGCGCCATTTATCCATCACCTCCGCCAGCCTATACGCCTCACAGTTGCGCCGGGTTCGCTCTGCTTGGGTTTATTTGCGCTTGCACTGCAACCAAGCTCATCCGTCTTCCGGCTCAACGCGGCGGACGTCCACGATCTCGCCGCCGAAGGTGCGCAACAGGTGTTGCACGTTCGGGTGCTTCTCGGCTAAGGCGCGTAAGGCTTGTTGCTCGCGCAACGCTTCGTCTTCGCGGGTCGGCGGCGCGTCCGTCTCACGCGCGTCTTTGCACACGACGCGCAGGCCCACATCACGCCCCAGCAACTCGTGGCAGATGTCGCGCAACAGCTTCATGCTGTCGGGCTTGTTCAAATTGTCGCGCAGCAGTTTCTTCTCCGGCGCAAACTCGATGTATAGCTCATCGCCCTCGACGCTCACCTTGCGCGCGTTATCAAGCGCGGTGGCGAGCAGAGGCTTGCGCCGGTCTTCGAGCGCCCGCTTGAGTTGTTCCGTAAACGCATCGGTGGGGGCCGCTGCATCGAAGTCCGGCGGCTCGGCCGGCAGATCATCGCGGCCGGGCACGCGCCAGCCACGCGCCGCGAACGACTTACCGCCCGCGCTCGCCGCCGGCGGCGCAGGTCGATTGACGAGCCGGAGCGACGCGGGCGCGGCCGCATTGGCCGCCGCCGCCGGCTGTTCCGCCACAGTCTGTGCCGACGCGGGCGGCAGCGTTTTAGGCTCGGCCAGTGTCTCCCAGAACGGCGCTTCGGTCGGGGCCGTGGGAGGGCCATAGCTTGACCAATCGAACGGGTCACTGGCCGGCGGCGGCTCGCTCACGCCCTGCGCCACGTATGACGCGGGCGCGGGCGGCACGGCGGCGGGCGTGGCCGCTGGCGCGGGCGGGCGGGCGGGCGGGCTCTCGCTACTGGCGCGCGGGGTCGAAGCGTGCGGCACGGGCGGCGGAGTCATCCGTCCGCCACCACCGCCGCCGCCGCGCGGCGCGGGGCCACCGCCAGCAGCACCACTGCCGCCACTCGAAGCCGCGTTCGAGCCTGCGCCAGCGAGCGGCGCGCGGCCCGTGCGCAACGATTCTTCCAACGCTTGAATGCGCTCGATGAGTTGGCTGATCGGCGCGAGCCGGCGCATCTCGATCAGCTTGATCAACCCGACTTCGAGTTGATAACGCGGGTGCGCGCCTTCGCGCAACTTCTGCTCCGTCTCGGTCAGGCTGTGGAAGCAGCGCACGAGATCGGATTCGGAGAATGCTTCGCTGGCCGCGTCGCCGCGCCCCGAATCGCCCGCGCCGCTGATCTTAGCGACGAGCAGATCGCGCACGTGCGCCAGCAGGTCGCGGCAGAAGTTACGCAGGTCGTGCCCGCGCATGACGAGGTCGTCCACGACGGCGAGCGCCTCCGCCGGCTGTTCCTGCGCCACCGCCGCAACGACGCGCGCCAACTGCTCTGCGCTCGCCAGACCAAGCGCCGCTTCCACGTCCGCGCTCACGATCTGGCCGTCGCTGAAACTAATCACTTGATCAAACGCCGACTGCGCATCGCGCATCGAGCCGTCGCCCGCCCGCGCGATCTCGCGTAAGGCGGCATCGTCAATTTTGATCTGCTCGGCATCGGCGATCAGGCGCAGCCGTTCGGCGATCTTCGGCGTCGCGATGGTGCGAAACTCGAACTGCTGGCAACGCGACAAAATAGTGTCTGGCACTTTATGCGACTCGGTCGTCGCCATGATGAAAATGACGCGCGGCGGCGGCTCCTCCAGTGTTTTCAGCAGCGCGTTGAAGGCCGCGCCCGACAGCATGTGTACCTCGTCAATGATGAAGACCTTGAAGCGATCCCGTGCGGGTCGGACGGCGACTGAATTGATGATCGCTTCGCGCACGTTGTCCACGCCCGTGTTCGACGCGGCGTCGATCTCCAACACGTCAATCGAACGGCCTTCTGTGACCTCGCGGCATGAGGGGCAAGGATCAGGGTCGGTGCTTTTGCAGGGCGTCGGCGTCGGGCCGTCGGACTTATGACAGTTGAGCGCCTTGGCCAAGAGGCGCGCGGTCGTTGTCTTGCCGACACCGCGTGCGCCGGAGAAGAGATAGGCGTGATGCAGACGCTCGTGTTCAATCGCCCCGCGCAGTGTGCGCGTGATCGGCTCTTGCCCCGTGACCTCTTCAAACGTTTGCGGTCGCCACTTGCGGGCGATGACCTGATAAGCCATTTGTCAGTTGTCCGTCGGCCCTTGTCTATTGTCCGTCTTTTCTAATAACTCGATCCGATTGTCGAAGGGGTCGAAGAAGGAGAAACGAGTCATGCCTGCGGGTGCAACATCATCGCGCGTGCGTACGCCGTTTGTTTCGAGATAAGTTTTGATCGCTTCAATGTCCGTGACTTCAAATGCGGGATGGCGTTTCGACTTGCTTTGATTGGCTTCGATGCTGATGTGCAGTTGAATGTCCGCGATCTCGAACCACATGCCGCCGTTTGCGCGCAATAGTGCGGGCTTTTCGATCTCGGTGAGGCCGAGCAGCCGGCCGTAGAATTCCCGCGCCGCATCTTCCGTGCCGGGCGGGATGCAGAGTTGCACGTGGTCGAGTCGTTTGAAGTTGAGTTGCATAGTCGCAGCAAACGAAAAGAGTTGCCGCTCGGGCGGCAGGTTGTCAGCAATGGCGTCGGTGGATTTTGCTCCACCTGCGCCCGCTTCGGCAACCTCCTGCTCCCTCAGAGCGGCAACTCTTTTGCAGAATTGGCCAGACTCCGGACTGACCCGCAACACACGCGGCCGTCACTACCGTTGCTCCGTTCCCGGCCTGGCGGGGTTCGCGCGGCGAGCGTTGTGCGGAGCCCGAAGTCTGATAAATTGTC
>JBBQGM010000103.1:0-15092 GCA_038322995.1 Pyrinomonadales bacterium | reverse complement strand
GTGGCCCAGAAAATCTAGCTCGCCCGTGCGCGGGTTGCGGAGATGTGGCCGAGTGGCTGAAGGCGGCGGTTTGCTAAACCGTTATAGGTCAAAAGCCTATCGCAGGTTCGAATCCTGTCATCTCCGCCAGCCATCTGTCAGCCGGCAAGGTGACTTGAACCAGCGTTCGAGTCACCTTGTTTTATTGCGGCCCACTTGGCCGCGCGAGCCGTTAAACTCCTCGGCGTTGTATTTCTGCGAGCGGAGATAAGCGAGATGGTTGCTGTGCCGGTCTGGTTATGGGATAGCGCGCTCTGGGCGGACATGTTGCGGTTGCACACGCCGGACGCGCCGATGTCGGTCGCGGAGAAAGTTATCCGCACCGTCGTCGTCTACGTCGCGCTCGTCTCGCTCTTGCGCATCTTCGGCAAGCGCGAGTTGGCGCAACTCAATCCGTTCGATCTGGTTGTGCTCCTGCTGCTCTCGAACTCGGTGCAGAACGCCATCATCGGCGCGGACAACACACTCGTCGGCGGCCTGACCGGCGCAGTCACGCTGCTCATCTTGAACTATCTGATCGTGCGCTTCATGTTCAAACACAAGCGCCTCGATCAGATGCTCGAAGGCACGCCGACCGTGCTGATTGAAAACGGCCAACTACAACGCGACAAGTTGGCGAAAGAGCTATTGACCGAAACCGAGTTGCACACGGTCGCGCACCGGCAGGGCTTCGCCGGGCTTGAAGAGATCGAATCGTGCGTGCTTGAACCGGGCGGTGTCTTCTCGATTAAAGGTAAGTCGCCCTCGACCGATCTCTCCCGCCACCAAGACCTGCTCGCGCGGCTTGACGAGTTGGGCCGGCAGATTGCAGAACTGAAAGGACAACGATGAAGGATGAACGATGAACTGAAAGCAGTTGTCTTCGGTTCATCATTCTGCATTCATCATTTAGCTTATGTCTGTGCGCGTTCGTTTCGCTCCATCACCCACCGGCTACCTGCACATCGGCGCGGCCCGCACGGGGCTGTACAACTGGCTTTATGCGCGCAAGGTCGGCGGCAAATTTTTGCTGCGCATCGAGGACACAGACTTGCAACGCTCGACCGACGAGTCTACGCGCTCGATCATCGACGGTCTCGCATGGCTCGGGCTCGATTACGACGAAGAGATCGTCTTTCAATCGGCCAACGCGGACAAGCACCGCGCGGCGGCGCTGCAACTGATCGAGGCGGGCAAGGCTTACCGCGATTTCACGCCGAAAGAAGAGCGCGCCGACAAAAACGTGAAGCAAGAGATCGCCGCCCGTGCGCGCCACGCAGCGAACGAAGGCACAGACCCGCGCGCTAATCCGTTCCGCAGTCTATCCATTGCAGAGTCGAACGCGCGGGCCGCGGCGGGCGAGCCGTTCGCGGTGCGGTTGCAAGTGCCGCGTGAGGGCCAGACGCAGTTTGCCGATGCCGTCTATGGCCCGCAGGAGCGCGCCTATGCCGAGATCGAAGACCTCGTGCTGCTCCGCTCCGATGGGCATCCGCTCTACAACCTGTCGGTCGTCTGCGACGACATCGAGATGCGCATCACCGACGTGATTCGCGGGCAAGATCATCTGACGAACACGCACAAGCAGGTGTTGATCTACGAAGCGTTGGGCGCTAATATCCCGCGCTTCGCCCACCTGCCACTCATCCTCGCGCCGAACAAAGGCAAGCTCTCCAAGCGCAAACACGGCGAAGTCGTCTCGCTGACAACCTATCGTGATCGCGGCTTCCTCGCCGCCGCGTTTCGTAACTTTCTCGCGCTCCTCGGCTGGTCGCCGGATAACAGCGAGCAGGAGATATTGTCACTCACCGAGATGATCGCGCAGTTCACGCTCGAAGGCATCCACCGCTCGCCCGCCATCTTCAACTTCAACGAGACCGACCCGCGTCAATGGACGGATCAGAAAGCGCTCTGGATGAATGCCGAGTACATCCGCACGATGCCGCTCGCCGAGTTGCTGCCGTTCGTGCAAACGGAACTCGAAGCAAACGATCTATGGCGCAGTGAGTACGCAACGACTGAGCGCGCGTGGTTGGCACAGACCGTCGAAGTGATCCGCCATCGCTTCTTTACGCTCAAAGATTTCTCCGCGCAGGGCCGCGCCTACTTCGCCGCCGATTTCGCGTTCGACGACGCGGCCGTGGCGAAGAACTTACAGAAAGAGCCGCGCCTGAAAGAACTGCTGCCCGCGCTGGCCGATAAACTTGCGGCGGTCGAACCGTTCAACGCCGAGACGAGCGAAGCAGCCTTGCGCGCATTTGCCGATGAAGCGGGCGTCAAAGCCGGTCTCTTCATCAATGCCGCGCGCACCGCGCTCACTGGGCAAGCGGTCGGCCCGTCCATGTTCGAGGTCTTCGCGCTCATCGGGCGCGAGCGCAGCAGCCAGCGCCTGCGCGCCGCCACACAACTTGTGTAAAGTTTTTCCCGTAAGTGCGCAGGGCGCACGCTTGCATGCAAGCAGCTTGCGTCGTCATATTTTTTCCGGGGTAATTATCATGTTCAAACAACCTTTCATTACCAGCATGCTCATAGTGGTGCTCGCGGGCTGCGCCTTTGCCCAGACCGCCAACGTCAGCAGCACCACAACGCAAACCGCGCCGCGCCGGCCGACATCCAGCACGCGGAAACAAACGACGACCACCACAACCACAACTACCGCGCCGGCCCCGCCTGCGCCCATGCTGACCGGCACGACCACGACGACCGAAACCACCAACACCACGCGCACGCGGCGGGCGACCACGCCGGCCCGCGCCGCCGTATCCGTCGCTGAGCGCGACGTGCGCGCCACGTTCGACGCGCTCCTGCGAGCCATCGAGAAAACGGACGTGGAGGCGGTGATGAATTTTTATTGGAACTCGCCGCAGTTGCTTATCTACAACAACAACGGCACGGTCACACGCGGCTGGGCGCAGGTGCATGCGAACCTCGTCAGTTCTTATCCTGATCTTAAAGACGTGAAACTCGCAGTGCGCGATGTGAAGGTGCAACCGCTCGGCGTGGATGCAGCCGTCGTCACCTGCGCGTGGACGCAGACGCAAGAGTTTCGCGGCACGCCCGAAAGCAACTCCGGGCGCATGACGCTTTTGTTCCGGCGTGTCGGGAGCGCGTGGCAGATCGCGCACCGGCACACATCGCCCGATGCGCCCGATCCGTCGCGGCTGCCCACCTCGGAGCAGACCGCGCCCCCGGTTGCGCCGACGCCAAAGCCGCCCGCTCAGCTTTAGCTAACCGGCGCGCGTGCGGTAAACTCGCGCCGCACCTGCACAGATGACTTTGCCGGCCCGCTCGCGTCGTCTGCTGCCCCCATGCGCGCGCCGGGCCATTTGCTTGCATATGAGGAGAAAAAATTTATGGGATGGATGGATCAACTAGGCGGGCTGATGCAACAGTACGGTGGCGCGGGCGCGCAACCGGCGCACGATCAGATTAACGATCACTACGATCAATTCTCGCAGGCCGCGCCGCCGTCGGCGCTCGCCGACGGGCTGGCCGCCGCGTTTCGCTCGAACCAGACGCCGGCCTTCGGCCAGATGCTCGGGGGCCTCTTCGGGCAATCAAATAACCAGCAACGCGCCGGCATCCTCAACACGCTGATCGGCGCGTTGGGGCCGACCATCGTCGCGCAGGTGCTGCAACGACAGGGCGGCGGCGGCGGCGGACTGGCCGGGCTGGCCGGCTTGCTTGGTGGCGGGCAGACGCAGGTCTCGCCCGAGGCGGCCGCACAGGTGTCGCCGGAGGCGGTCGCTGCGCTCGCCGAACATGCCGAACAGAAAGACCCGTCAATCATTGACACGGTCAGCAACTTCTACGCCGAACACCCGACGCTCGTGAAGGGTCTCGGCGCGGCGGCGCTCGCCATCGCCATGTCCAAGATCGCGCAAGCGCAGAACGGTTGAGGACCCCACGCTTAACGCGGGCGGCCGAAAACGCTAACAGTTGTTTCGGCCGCCCGCGTTGTTTTGTTAGCCCGGCCCGCACGTTAACAACCTGTTAGCGTTTTCAAAATCATTCATGCTGATTTAACCTCGTGTTCAATGCGAGTTAACATGCCCCGCCTATCCTGACGCTTTCTCTACCGGCAGCCCCAATGCGTCTACATGTTGACCAACCCGACTGCGAGGGCTGACCAAACATTATGGCCCCGGCCGCGGCGAGGGCGGGAATTTCGATTAAATCAGTGATTGATAAAACTCACGTGGTCGCTGATACTCAAAGCGCAACGCCGGTGGCTGCCCGCGAATCATGAGCAGGGAACGGCATGGACTATCGGCTGTCGATGATTACGTCACCGACATTTGCGCGCTAACGGTCGACATGGCTGAAGCCGCGTTTATAAGTTAGGAAACGCTGAACGTGGTGCCATGAGTAAGGCATTAAAGTAAATCATTTTTCATTCATCGGCCGCATTCATCATTGCTTATGGCAAAGCTTGTGCTCATCGTCGAAGACGACCCGGACATTGCCGAGGGGCTGCGGTTTAATCTGGAACGTGAAAAGTTGGAGGTCGTCGTCGCGCCGACGGGCGAGCGCGGGCTTGCTGCCGCCCTCGACGCCCGCCGCCCGCCCGCGCTCATCCTCCTCGACCTCATGTTGCCGGGCATGAGCGGCACGGAATTGTGCCGCCGGCTGCGGCGCGAACCGGCCACGCGGCGCACGCCGATCATCATGCTGACAGCCCGCACCGGCGAAGCGGAGCGCGTCGCCGGTCTCGACCTCGGCGCGGACGACTACATCACGAAACCGTTCTCGGTGCGTGAACTGTTGGCCCGCGTGCGCGCGGTACTGCGGCGTGTGGATGAAGGCGCAGCGCCTAGTTACGCGGATGGGCGGCTCGCGGTTGATTTCGCGGACATGCGCGTCAACTGCGACGGCGCGAGCGTGAAACTCACGCGCAAAGAGTTCGCATTGCTGGAACTGCTCGCGCGCAGCGTCGGGCGTGTAGCCACGCGGCAACAAATTCTCGATAACGTCTGGGGCTACGAATACTACGGCGACTCGCGCACGCTCGACGTGCATATCCGCCGCCTGCGCCAAAAACTCGGCGCGTGCGGCGAATGCATCGAGACGGTCGTCGGCGTCGGCTATCGCTTCGTCGGCTGCGCTAAAACAGGGCCGGGTGCCGAGTGACAGGGGGCCGGGTTACAATGCTGTCTTAACTTGTCCCTCGTTGCTCGGCCCTGTGGTTGAATGCGTCTCCTCCTATCGCTGGTATTGTGTGGCATCGTCGTGCTGGCGGCTGGCGCATTGTTTGTGCGCCAGCCGGACGCGGGCGGCATTGCCTTGCTTTGCGCGCTCGCAGGTGGAGCGGCCGCGTGGTTCTGGCACAGCGCGCGGCAGCGCCGTATAGACGCGCTACCACCTACGCTCACATCCATCTCTGCCTTGAGCGGCCAAGGTGACGCGCGGCGCGTGGCCGGGGCGGTCGTCAAAAGTCTCGACGCCGTGTTGCCCGCGCACGAGTTGCTCGAAGCGATGCTGCACAGCATGCGCGAAGGGATGCTGGTGGTGGACGCGGACATGCGCGTGCTGGTGTCGAATCGCGCGGCGGGCGATATCTTCGGCACAGGTGAAGTGCCGACCCGAGCGCGGCGGCTGACCGAATTAACGCGTAATCCGGCGGTGCTTTATGCCTTCAGCGCGGCCTTGCTGCGCGGCGAGCGCGCCGAGGTCAAGGTTGAGACGACGGCCGCGGCCGACCGGCGCGCGTTCGATCTGCGCGTCGCGCCGTTCGAGCCATATGCGGGCGCACCGCGCGGGGCCATCGGCGTCTTCTTCGATATCACACGGCTCGAACGCCTTGAACGCGTGCGGCAAGAATTCCTCTCCAACGTCTCGCACGAACTGCGCACGCCGCTGACCGCGATCCGCACCTTCGTCGAGACGCTGGCGACCGGCGCGGTTGACGACCCCGCGCACAATCGCCGCTTCCTCTCGATCATCGACCGCAACGCCGCCCGCATGCACAATCTGATCGACGACATCCTTGAACTCTCCGCCATCGAAGCCGGCACAGTCACGGTTGAGCGCACCTCCGTACATCTGCGCCCGCTTGTGCAGGATGTATTAACGGTACTCGCGGCCAGCGCCGCCGAGCACGACATTACATTGCATAACGATGTCGCCACCGGAGTACACGTACAAGCTGACGCGCGCCGGCTCGAACAGATGTTAACGAACCTGACCGACAACGCGATCAAATTCAATCGCCCCGGTGGCCGCGTCGTCGTCGGCCACGAACGCCAGGCGGCGCGTGACCACATCATCGTCACAGACACCGGCGAAGGCATCGCGCCCGAACACATCAAACGCATCTTCGAGCGTTTCTACCGCGTTGATCGGGCCCGCTCACGCGCGCTCGGCGGCACGGGGCTGGGTCTCGCCATCGTCAAACATCTCGCCCGCGCGCATGGCGGCGAAGCGACCGTACAATCAACGCCCGGCGCAGGCTCAACTTTCACCGTCGAGTTACCGTACGAAGCCTGAAGCCCGATTGTGCGTTGTCCGTGGTCAGTTGTGTTGTTAGATGTTAGCAGTTGACGATTCGCGGTTAGTCATTCCACTCGCTCTTTAGTTGACCACGCACGGGCAAGCACGATGAACAACTAATAACTGACAGCTTTCCATTCAGCCGCGCCCCCCTGTCGTTCATCATGACTCTTGACGACACATGAACAGCTTGTTACACTTTCGTGACGATTTCAGTTAGTCAATCCCGACGCGCCCTGCGTCAGTTCCCAGGCCAAGGGTTAAACCTACAATTAACCTGCGCGATGCGGCGCGCTCATCTTGCATGCGGTAAATATTTCAGGAGGTGTAGTAGTGGGCTTTAAGGTCGGACAGAAAGTCGTGTATCCAAATCACGGCATCGGCGTCATTGAATTGATCGAACAGAAACAGATCGGCGCGACTTCCCTGCCCTTCTACACCCTCCGGCTCGCCGCCACCAACTCGGTTGTGCTTGTGCCCGTCGCCAATGCCGGCGAAGTAGGTTTGCGTTCGCCGATCTCTTCGGGCGAATGCGAACTGCTGTTAAAGAATCTGGGCGACGACTTCACGCCCGCGCCCCACGACTGGAAGGATCGCTTCAAAGACTTCTCCGACCGCATGCGCACCGGCGACATCTTCGAGGTCGCGCAGGTACTCAAACATCTGACCCATCTGAGCCACTTGAAGCCGCTCTCGTTCCGCGAGCAGCGCATGCTTGAACGCGCCCGCTATCTCGTCATCTCCGAATTGGCGGCGGTCTGTCGCCAACCCGAATGTAGCGTCGTGCCGCGCGTTGAGCAAGCTCTCGCCCGCGCCTGTGCCAAGCATGAGCGCCGGCCAGCCGCGGCCGCACGCGCACGCGTTGCTGGCGCTGTCGCCGGTCATTAACCGAGTACACATCAGGCAAAAGACAGTGTGCGATAACACCGCTCACTGTCTATTTTTGCGCCCCTGCCCGGCCGCTAATTACCTGCCAGCAACCACCTGCCATCGGTCGGCGCGAACTTCTGCCGGCCGCTTTCCGCCGCGTGCCTTTTGCGCCGTCCCCTTGGCGCGTTACAATCCGGTAGTTCAAATTAAGCTTAACGCCGTGGGAGTCACAACATGCAAGATAAGCCGACGAACTTACCGCCGATGCGGGCTGACGGCACGCCGCTCAAACCGTTAGCGCAGACCGTGTTGGAGCGACGCGCGACAAACCAGTTCACCGACGAGGCAGTGCCGGACGAATATCTGAACGCGATCTTGCGACTCGCGGCCCAAGCGCCGTCGGGTTATAACCTGCAACCGTGGCGTTTCATTGTCGTGCGCGCGGAGGCGAACCGGCAGCGGTTGATGGCGGCGGCGTTCAAGCAGCCGAAGGTGGGGCAAGCGCCGGTCGTCGTCATCGCGCTCGGGATGAAAGAGGAATGGAGGCGCACGGCCGACGAAGTGTTCCGCGAGGGCGCGGAGCGGGGCGCGGGCGACGTGGCAAAGTGGCAGCAGTATCGGGACAGCGCGTTTCAATTTCTCGATAACATGCAGTCCATGCCCGTCTGGGTCAACCGGCACACGATGATCGCCTTCACCACGTTGATGCTCGCCGCCGAGGCTTACGGCTTCGACACCGCGCCGATGGAAGGCTTCGACGCCGCCGCCGTCAAACGCGAGTTCAATATCCCCGACGAAGCGGAAGTCTGTGCTCTCCTAGCCATCGGCCGGGCCAAAGAACCTGACAAGGCTTATCCCGGCCGCTTCGCGCTCGACCGCATCGTCTTCAGCGAGCGTTACGGTGATGCGTGGGCAGAGAAATGATGAAGGCTGGAGGCGACATGATGAATGGTAAACGGGCAACGGCTAATTCATCATGCGGCCTCCATGCTTGAGGAATACCATGTTAGAGCAGACGGAATTACGTTTCGGCGGTGTGATGGATCACGTCGCTGTGCCGTGCGCGGATTTAGCGCACGACGTGCGCGAGTACGAGCGCATGGGCTTTCGCGTGGAGACGCTGTATCACGATTGGGCGATGCTCAGGGATGCGCGCGGCTTTGGTGTGGCGCTCCTCGCGCCCGGCTCGAAACATCCGCCGCACATGGGCTTGCGGGTGGAGACGCGCGCCGCGCTCGACGAGGCCGCGCGCCGCGAGCAACGGCCCGTCAAAGAGCATCGCGACCGCACGGTCTCGTTCTACACGAAGGGCGTCGGCGGGCAGATCGTCGAAGTCATCTACTATCCGCCCGATTATGGCGAGGGGCCGGCGCAAACTGACGGGCAGAGTTCAACGGCTAACGTCCAAAGCGCGCCGCCAAGCGTCTAAGTGTCAGACTAATTTAATGACTCAGACTTGAACTTTGGACGTTGAAGCTTGCACCGCACACCGGGGAAGTGAGTTAGCCAGTGGACGCATTACTACTGTTTCTGGAATCCGTCGGCACAACCGAGTTGCTCGTTATTCTCGTCGCGGCGCTCATTCTGTTCGGGCCACGCAAACTGCCGGAGTTGAGTCGCTCGCTGGGCAAGAGTTTGAGCGAGTTCAAGCGCGCCTCCGACGACTTCAAGCAGACGTGGGAGCGCGAGGTCGCCATCGAGCGCGTCGAGAAACAGGAGCGCATCGGGCAGGCGATGGTCGGCGCGGCGGACGATACGGCCGCCGTACCGCCGCCCACTGGCAAACCCATCAGCGTACCGCCGCTGGCCGCGCCGCCCGCCGACGGCGAGATCATCGCGCGCAATGCGCCCGTAACAACCGCGCCCGCACTCGAAGCTGAAACGCCGGTCGCTGCACCGCGCAAAAGCGACTGGCTCTAAAAGCGCCGCGGCCGCGCCCGCACCCGCATGGCTTCCACGCTCATAGACGAAAGCGACGACGCAGTCGGCTCAGCCCAACCCGGCGGGCAGATGTCGTTCCTCGATCATCTGGACGAGTTGCGCCGCCGACTCGTCCGCTCGATCATCTTCGTCTTTCTCGCGTTCATGCTCTGCTGGTTCGTGTCTGATCGCATTTATAACTTTCTCGCCCGCCCCGTCCGCTCCGCGCTGGCCGACGCGCAACGCCGTCAGGTTCAGTTCGCCGGTCTGACCGGGCAAGAGGCGGTCATGGCCTTGTCAGCCATGAAGGAGAACGAGACCGGGCGCTATGTCTTTCCCGAAGCGACGAAACTGGGCCAGAGCGTGATCCCGCCCGGCGCATCCGTGCAGGCGCGCATGGCGCACGATAGCGCGGGCAAGTTGGGCCTGTTCACGGACGAACCGCTCATCGCCGGGGGCGTCGTCATTCCGAAAGGCGTGCGCCTACCGACGAACGAAACCGCGCAACCGGACGCGCTGCCCGGCATCGACGACAAGCTGATCGTGACGACGGCGCTTGAGCCGTTCTCGCTCTACGTCAAAGTCTCGCTCTACGCGGCCATCTGTCTGTCCATTCCGTTTCTGCTCTGGCAAATCTGGGCGTTCGTCGCGCCCGGACTCTACCCGCACGAGCGCGGTTATGCGTTGCCGTTCATCGGCCTCTCCACGATCTCATTCGTGATCGGCGCGGCCTTCGCTTACAAAATCATCTTCCCCCCGGCGGCCCGCTACCTGCTCGGATTGGGCCAAGACTTTCGCCTGCTGCTCAAAGCGGACGACTATTTCGACTTCATTATCCTCGTCATGCTCGGCATGGGGCTGATCTTCCAGATGCCGGCCGTCACCTACGTGCTGGCGCGCATTGGTATCGTCTCGGCGCGTTTCCTGATCCGCATCTGGAAGATGGCACTGCTCGTGATCCTGATCGCCGCCGCCGTACTCTCGCCGACGAACGACGTGCCGAACATGCTACTCTTCGCCGCCCCGATGCTCGTCCTCTACGTCATCTCGATCTTCGTCGCCTGGCTCTTCGGCAAGCCACGCACGACGAGTTGAGACCACCTCAGAGGCGAACCTTCAGGCGACGAAGTAGCAAAGGCGAACCTTGCAACCAGCTAGAAATCAGGCCCACCGCGCTCTGTGGGCAAACTCTTCTCCTCGGCCACCACTCTCTGTCCTCTAACCTCTTCCGTTCAGGCAACTTCGGCGCAGGCTGCCGCATCTTGACCATGTACCGCCAAGGCACTAAAATTCCGCCCGGAAAGTTTGGCGCTGCTGTCGTGTTGTCGTTTCAGCAGATTGCTTGTCCGCTTGCGCCAACGGGCGTCGCCGTTTTCACGATCCGAGGGTTGGCACCGGACAGAAGTTTTCCCTTGCGCGCCGCCCGCGCGCCAACACAGTTAACCGTTCATATTTGCACAGGAGTTCTACCATGATGGCTCGTCCCATTCGCCTCCGCGCTTTGCCGCTTGCGCTGCTCGCCCTGACGCTCAACGCGCCCGTTGTCCCGGCGCAGCAAAAGAAAAAACAGAGCGACGCGCAGGACGTGATGTCGCGCGAGCGCAACAAGAAGGAAGAGGTCAAGAAGATTTACAAGGACTGGGTCAATAATGATGTGAACTACATCATCACGGACAAGGAGCGCGAAATCTTCAAGCACCTCCAGACCGACGAGGAACGCGAGGCCTTCATCGAAGGCTTCTGGCAACGGCGCGATCCTGACCCGGACACAGAAGAGAACGAGTTCAAAGAGACCTACTACGAGCGCATCGCCTACGCCAACGAGCACTACGCCTCTGGCATCCCCGGCTGGAAGACCGACCGCGGCCGCATCTACATCACCTACGGTAAGCCCGACGAGCTTGAGTCGCACCCGGCGGGCGGACCCTACGAGCGCGAGTCTTACGAGGGTGGCGGTTCGACTTCGACCTATCCGTTCGAGCGTTGGTTTTATCGCTACATCGAGGGCGTCGGCTCCGGCGTCGAGATCGAGTTCGTTGATCCGACCGGGTCGGGCGAGTATCGCATCGCCCGTTCGCCCGACGAGAAAGACGCCCTACTCTACGTTCCCGGCGCAGGATTGACGCTGCGCGAGCAATTAGGCTTGGAGAGCAAGACCAGTCGTGTGACCGTCGGCGCACCCTATCAACGCGAGCAGGACAGTCCGTTCTCGCGCCTGCAACAAATCGCTAATTTGAGCAAGCCGCCGGTCATTCACAACACCGAATTGGCCGGCATCCTGTCAACCACCAGTTTGATCGAGGACAGTCCGCTCGATTTCGACCTGCGCGTGGACTTCTTCCGCCGGTCGGACGAGAGCGTCATGACGGCCTTCACCATCCAGACTGAGAACAAGGATTTGACCTTCAAAGAGGTGGGCGGCATCCAGCGGGCGCAGATGAACATTGTCGGCCGCATCACGGCGGTCAACAGCCGCCGCGTGAGCGCCTTCGAGGACGCGGTCACAACCGACGCGACCGCTGAAGAACTCGTTGATGCGAAGGGGCGCAAATCGGCCTACGGCAAGGTTGTGCCATTGCCGCCGGGCACGTACAAAGTGGACATAATCGTGCGCGACATCAACAGCGGTGCGCAGCAGGTCAAGCATCAGGGCTTCACCGTGCCGAAGTATGATCCCAAACAACTCTCGACCTCGACGCTGCTCTTAGCCGCCAAGCTGCAAGCGCTCGGCGATCAAATTCCAGTCGGCATGTTCACCATCGGGCAGTTCAAAGTGATCCCGAACGTGGCGGGCGTGTTCCATCGCGGCGAGCCGGTGGGCGTCTATTTGCAGGTCTATAATGCGGGCGTCGATCAGACGACCCTGCGCCCGGCCGTCGATGCCGAATATGTGCTGCTGCACGACGGCAAAGAGATCGGCAAACTGACCGAAGACTGGCGCGGCATGAGCGACGCCGGCCAGCGCCTGACGCTGGCGCGCCTGCTCGATTCGACCAAGCTCCTGCCCGGTAACTACGGAGTCACGATCCGCATTAAGGATCACGTCTCAGGCCAGTCGCTGGAACAGTCAGCTAAGTTCACGATTGTGCAGTAAACGCGCACCGGGATGAATATGAAGCAAGGGCGGCAAGTTGCAAGCTTGCCGCCCTTAACATTTTCAGTTTGGCTTGCGCTCGCCGCGCCGGAGCGCGTTGACGAGATGATGTGCGCGGCGCGTCGGCTCGGGTTGGCGATAGCCGCCGTCGCATCGAAGCGTGAGCTCGATGGCACCCGCGAGATCGATCAAGTGGCCTGGCGAGACGAAGATCGGTTGCACGTTCGTTTTCGTCCTGAGCGCCGCGCCAACCGTCTCGTCGTTCTTCGGATCAACGAGCGGCGTCCACTCCCCGCGCGCCTGGGCCGGCTCCTCATACTTGCCAACCAGCACCGACTTAGCGCAGCCGAACGTCGGCCGCTCAATCAGTAGTCCAACGTGCGACGCGATACCGACGCGGCGCGGGTGCGCGATGCCCTGCCCGTCGAACATGACCGCGTCCGGCTCAGTCTTTAACTTCGCCCACGCCTCCAGCACCAACGGCGACTCACGAAACGACAGCAACCCCGGCACATATGGAAACGCCGTCTCGCTCACCACGCCGACCTCTTCCACCACTTCGAGCGTCGGCAGCCGCAACACGACCACGCCCGCGTACATCACCGGCGAGAATTTATTGAACGAAATATCCGCACCCGCGACCGTCTCGATCTTGCGCGCGAGCGGTGCGATCCGCACCCGCTCGCGCAAACTTTTCTGCAACTCGACCGCCTCGCGCGGCGTCAGTTTCCAATCGTGAAGCTGTTCATAGCTTGCCATAAAGCAGCGTCTCCTTGAATCGAACGTTGTGCCCGTAGGACAGGGAAAACCATCACCAACGAAATTACACGAATCAACACGAAGCAAAACCCACGAAGCTACTCGTCTTTGGGTCGTGCTGTTTCGTGTGGTTTGGTGGATAGTGTTCCTTTGCAGCCCAATGTCGCGCGTCCTGATTTAGAAATCAGAACATGGGTAAGCCGCCGATCTTTCCGGTAAAAGCTATTTCTTTGCTCGTAGCTATGTCAGCGTCCATCCGCGTAATCGAATGCACGCGCCAGCGCGCGTCGTCGCGGGTGAGGAAATCGAGCCGGTAGTGTGCGCCGCGCGACTCTTCGCGCCAGAGCGCGGCACGGGTGATGAGCGTGGCGACGGTGAGGAAGTTGCGCGAGGGCGCACGCAAGGTGGCGTGCGCGATGCGCTCAAACTCGGCGAGCGCACGCACGAGCGACGCGCGCGTGCGCAGGATGCCGACGCGCTCCCACATCACGCGCCGCACGCGCTTGCCGACCGCGAGTGCGATCCCGCCGCCGCGCCAGTCGTCCGGCTCGTCTGTCTGCACGGGCGCGCTTAACGCAGTTACCGGTAATGTTGTCTGCGCGCCGTCCGCCACGGCCGCCGCGCCCGCGCGTGCGCCGAAGACGAGACCTTCGAGCAATGAATTCGACGCCAGCCGGTTCGCGCCGTGGACGCCGGTGCAGGCCACTTCGCCGGCCGCGTAGAGACCGGCGACGGTCGTGCGCCCATTGAGGTCTGTGCGCACGCCGCCCATCGAGTAGTGCGCGGCGGGCGAGACGGGCACGGGCGTGCGCGTGAGATCGATGCCGTGCTGCAAACACGTCGCGTAGATTTTTGGGAAGCGGGCGCGCAAGAAGCGCGCGTCGAGCGCGGTCATGTCGAGATAGACGGTGCGCGTCGCGGTGCGCCTGAGTTCAGCGACGATGGCGCGGCTGACCACGTCGCGCGGGGCCAGTTCCGCGCGCTCGTGATAGCGCCCCATGAAGCGCCGGCCCGCCTCATTCAACAACACGCCGCCCTCACCGCGCATCGCTTCAGACAACAGAAAACGCGGTGCGGCTGCAACGTTCAAGGCCGTCGGGTGAAATTGCACAAACTCCATATCGGCCAATTCCGCGCCCGCGCGATAAGCCATCGCCATGCCGTCGCCGGTCGCGCCCGGCGGATTGGTCGTATGCTGAAAGACCTGGCCCGCGCCGCCCGATGCGAGCAAGACGGCGCGGGCCCGCAACTCACGCGACGCACGCACGCGTGGATCGAGAAAACGCACGCCGCAACAGCGGCCGTCTGCCAGCAACAAATCGGCGACGCCCGCGTGCGGCCAGAATTCGATCAACGGTTCGGCCGCTGCACGGGCGACGAGCGCGCGGACAATTTCGTGGCCCGTGGCATCGCCATGCGCGTGCAGGATGCGACGGCGCGAGTGCGCGGCCTCTTGCGTGAATAACAGGCGGCCGTCGGCGCGGTCGAACTCTGTGCCCCACGCGATCAACTCGCGCATGTAGCGTCGCCCGTCCGCGACGAGTACGCGCACAGCCGCCGCGTCGCATAACCCCGCGCCCGCATTGAGCGTGTCGGCTTCATGCAACTCGACCTCGTCGTCTTCCGCCAACGCGACCGCCACGCCGCCTTGCGCATACTCCGTGTTCGATTCGCCCGTACGTTCTTTCGTTAAGACCGCGACCCGCGCGCCCGCGCCCGCGATCTCAAGCGCGGCCCGCAAGCCCGCGATGCCGCTGCCAACAACGATGAAGTCGGTATCCTGTCGCATAATATTTTTGCTTTTCTGCTGACCAAGATACTAACAACGACCGCGCGGCCGGGCAACGCGCGCTCCCGGCGTGTACGCACTGATTGGCTAATCGCTTGTTGCAGCCGCACGAGGCGGCGCGCTAGAATGCGCGCACCGTTTCCGCAGTTCCCCTTA
>JBBQGM010000102.1:0-15900 GCA_038322995.1 Pyrinomonadales bacterium | reverse complement strand
CTCGTCGGCGGCACGATGAGCTTCGAGGGCTTTTATGATCGAACTTTGATCCTTGGCGCTGATGTAGTCTTGGCGACAGCGCTGGGCGCGAACACGTCGCAGATCATCACGTGCGGGCCCGAAGGTCTCGCCGTCGGCGCGCGGGTCGCAATGATGCAGTGCATCGAGGCGAAGTACGAGGTCAACACTGACATCGGCCAACTCGCCATGATCACAGCCGAGTTGCCGGCCACCGGCGCAATCGGGAGCGGTGTCAGCCTACATCCATTAGAGACCGAGCTCTTTACCAGCACGGGTACCGGGGTGGACGCAGGCGCGGCGAGTGCCAACGGCGGTTTCGCGCACCTGCATGTCACGGCGACCGTGCCGGCCCCCTCGATGGTAGTAAAGGTGCAGCACTCGACCAATAACTCAACGTGGGTCGATCTGATTACTTTCGCCGCCTTCAGTGTGTCCAACTCCCAACGGCTGGAGCTGGCGGCCGGCACGACCGTCAACCGTTACTTACGCACCAGCTGGACTTATGGCGGGGGCGGCAGTGTCACCCTCGCCGTCGCCTTCTGTCGCAACTAACTGCACCTGACACCACTCACACGTAACTCACCACTAGGAGACCAACAGCAATGGGCGTAGCCAAAAGCACAGTCCTCAAAATCGGTTCGGCCGGAACGCCGAGCACCCTCGTTGACATCAGCACCAAAACATCGGGCGTGAAGTTCCCGCGCGAAGCCGATGCCGTCGAGAGCACCGCCTTTCAAGCGGCGGGTAACGCTAAGACCTTCCTCGTCGGCCTCATCAACGGGCAGTTGAGTTTCGAGGTCAATTACGACGCGACCATCGACGCGCAACTCGCCGGGCTGCTGGGCGTGGACGCAGTGTCGTTCGAGTACGGCCCGGAAGGCTCGACCACCGGCTACACGAAATACACCGGCACGTTCGTCTTGACGAAGTACGAGCCACCCGCAACCGTCGGGCAACTGATCAAAGGCTCGGTCGAATTGCAGCTCACCGGGCAGGTCACGCGCACGACCTATCCCTAATAGCTAATAGCTAACCTCTGACCGCTAACCTCTGACCGCTAACGCCCACCGCTGGCGCAGGCAGGCTTGCAACAGGGAGCCTGTCTGCGCCGGCAGCCACACAGACCGCCCGCTCACCAAATATCATGCAGAGAAAAAAGCAGCCAACGCAGCAGCAGGCCGTGCCCGCGAGTTTCAACATCGCCGACGTGCTTGAGATCGCAGTCTCGACGCCGTTCGAGTACCGGGGCACGCGCATCGAGATGGAAGTCTATATTGAGCGCATCACGCCGGAGTTCCGTGAACGTCTGGCCGCCGCCACCGACAAGTCGGAAGAGGACGCCGTCCGCGCGCTCGTGGTCGAAGCCGCCAAATCGTGGTCGCTGAACTGGAACGGACAGCCCTTCCCGCCGACTTATGAGAACACCTCCCGTTGCCCGTACTCGTTCCTCGCCGCGGCCGCTAACGCCGTTTTGAAAGTGTGGTCCGGCGACCCTACGAACGCGACCAACTCGCTCAGTACATCGGCACAGATGGAAGCGAAGGACGCCTCCCAGCCTGGTACCTAGTGGACAAGGCGGCGCGGCATTACGGCGTGCCGCCTTGGGAGTTGGTCGCGCACCCGGAGGCCGGCACTTGGATCGGCCGTGCGCTCACTGCCATCGGCGGTGAGAACGAGGGCGAGCGCATTGCCAACGCAGCGGCTGCGCAGCGTGCGCGCATGAAGCAGAAATAAATGTCCACTGACGCATTCCAACTCTTCGGTTCGGTCGGCGTTGATGTCTCCGCATTTAGCGCGGGCATGGCGACAGTCGATAAACGCCTGCACAGCGCGGAGCAGAATTTCAACATCGCCGGCCGCGCCGCGAATGTCTTTGAAAATCAGTTGCGGCGCATCCCGGTCGTGGGCGGCGAACTCGCGCGTGTGTCCCGTGATCTGCTTGGTATAGAGCGGGGCGCACGTAGCGCGGGCACAGGCTTCGCGCAGATGACCCGCGACGCACAGCAATCTCAAAACATCCTGCGTAACCTTGAACGCGCGCTCGTCAATAACGTCAAGGGCAATTCGCGCGCCGATCTCTTTAGTCAGTTTGGCGTGAACGCAGCCCGTTCCTCACCGGAGGCTGCGTTCGCCAAAATCATCACCGGGCTGAAAGGTGTTGAAGACGAAAGCAAACGCGCTGCCCTCGCGGCGGAAGTCTTCGGTAAAGATGCCGCAGCTTTAGCCCCAACTTTGGCAGGCGCGGGCACAGCGGCCACGGGGATGGGCGTCGCCTTTAGTGTCGGCGCGGTTGCTGCCGGTGGGTTGGCTGCGGCTGTAGTCGGGCTTGATGTCGCTGCCTACAAGTCAATCAGCGCCTTCACAGACTACGCCGGGCGCATTCACGACATTGGGCAGGAAAGCGGTTTGAGTGCAGCGACCGTTTCAACCCTCAGTATCTACTCGAAACTTGCCGGCAAGGACATTGGGCAGACAGCCAACGCGCTTGAGTTCTACGCGAAGAACGTATCTGAGGCCGCGCATGGCAACACGGCCATGTCAAAAACGTTTGTGCGCTTCGGCATAGATGCCAAGGCGGCGCTGGCCAGTCCTGATCAAGCGGCGCGTGATCTGTTTGATCATCTCGCTAAAATCTCCAATCCCTTTGAACGCTTAGACGCCGCGCAGAAACTCGCGGGCAAGAGCGGCAAGATACTGGCCAATGTTGCCGCAGAAATGCAGGGCAGTTTCGCCAAGGCACAAGCGGCTGCAACTGAATGGGGCGTCGTCCTAAGTGAAGATGACGTGCGGGCGGCGGATAAATTTCAAGACGCGATGACGATCATGGGGGCCAAAGTGCAAGGCATCGTGTATGAGATCGGCCGGCGTGCGTTGCCCGAAGTACAGAAAGCGCTCATCGATGTCAATGGCGCGTTAAACAACAGCCCGCAGGCCTGGGCCGAGTTTGGTCAGAGTGCGGGCGCGGCGCTAGCGGACACGATCAAAGCAGCCAATGCAGCATACGGGATCATTAAAGCCATCAAGGGCGCGCTCGCCAATCTTGGCCCCGCCGCCGACTTCGACATCACGAAGCCCAGCGAAGGACTATTTCACCTCCTTCCCTACACTGAACACGCGCCGCCGGCCGAAGATGTGCAGGGGCCGGGCGGGCGTGGGCGCGGCGGTAGCCCTGCTGATATTTACAAAGGGTTCAACCCCCAGACGCGCAAGTTTCAGGCCGACGGCGGCGGTATCGGTGACGTTGCCACGAAGCATGGCGGCGGCGGTCATCATGGCGGCGGTGGCGGCGCCAGCGCGGCCGAGAAGGAAGCCGATTACAAGATCAAACTCGCGCAGTTGGATGAGCAGATCGCCCAACGCCATTTCCGCGAAGTCACAGCCGGTATCAAAGCGGAGTTCGACTTCCGTTGTCTCTCACTGAAGAACTACACCGCGCTCGAGAAGGCGGCGATTGACGAGCGTATGGCGCATCAACTCAACGTCGTCTCAAACCAGCGCGCGGCCGCGCAGAGCTTACCGAAAGGTCGGAAGAAAGACCTTGAACTCGCCAAGCTCAGGGAGGAAGAAAACAAGATCAAGTCCGACGCTGCGCTTGAACGGGCCGCGGTTGATGACCGCGCCGCGCAAGCGGAGATTGACCGCAAGCGGTCGATTGCCGAGACCGTGCTGCAAGTGCAAATCGCCGGCGACCGCGCGCTCCTGGATGAGGTCAACTCGGCCGCTAACCAGCGCGTCAAGTCCGCCGAGGCAATCGCGCAGCGGCTCGGCGAGGTTCAATTGCAGAGCATCGACCGCGAGATCGCTTACTGGACAAAGGAGCGCGCCGCTGCCGGCGAGAACGAAGCCGCCTATACGGACGCTTCTAACCATCTCGCGCAACTCGAACAACAACGCGGCGCGACGGCCAAACAAGTGGCGCGCGACATCGCGGAAGCACATCGCAGCGATCTCGAAAATTATTATTCCTACGGGCAACAGTTGCAGGAGATCGGCAACGCGATTCTGGAGAACTCAATTGCGCTCGAGAGCCAGCGCATCTCGGCGCTGACCCGCTTCGGCGCGAGCCGCCACGCCATTGTCGCGCGCACGCTGGCCAACGATCTCGCCGCTGAAGACCTGCGCCACACTCGGGCGGTGCAAGATATTGCGCGGGAGAAGAAGGAGTTTGCCGAACGGCAACATACCAACGAACAGTATTTAGAGTTCGTGAAACTGTCGCTGGCCAAAGTGGTGCAGGAAGAAGAGCGGCATCAGCAGGAGCGGGCGCAAATCCAGCAGCAGCAGCTAGCGGATGCCTATGACAAACTGAAGAGCGTGGCGGCGCGCACAAGCGCCATTCTCAGTCGCGCGATTGATGCCGGCATGAGCGGCGGTTTCAAAGCAGCGTTTCGCTCGATCCTCGCAGACTTCGCGCAACTGCTCCGCAACATGGCCTTACAACTTATCCAAAGTCAGGTCCTCAGCCTGTTGCTGAAACTCGCGGGCATTGGGGCGAACGGTCAATCAACCGGCGGCGGTTGGGGCTGGCTGAAGTCGATCATCGGGCTAGGTGCGACAGCAGTCGGCGGCGGCGGGGCGAAAGCAGGCGGCATCGCCGGCGGCATCGGCAAAGCCTTCGCTAATGGCGGCTTCGCGACCGGACTGGCGCTCGTTGGTGAGCGTGGGCCCGAATTGATAGATTTCGGCAGTCGCGGCGCGCAGGTTTACACCAACACCGAATCACGGCGCATGCTCAGCAGTGGCGGCAGTGGCGTGGCCCCGCAGGTCAATATCCACATGAGCGTCACGACACCGGACGCCAACTCCTTCAACCGTTCGAGCCGCGCCATCGCCGCCGACATGGCGGCGCAAATGCGACAGCAATTCGCCCGCCTCCGCTAATCTCAATTGATGCATATCATATGTATCAATAACCCCCCGCCCTCTCACCTCTGTACAAACTATGAGCTTCGACAACGTAGTCTTCCCGCTCAGCGTGGCGAAGTTCTCCGCGACCATCGAGTACAACACGACGATCCTCGTGATGGACGGTGGGGCGGAAGCGCGCAACGCGAATTGGGATGACGCGCGCCTCTCCTTCGACGCCGCGTCGGGCGTGAAGACCACGCTCGACCTCGCCACTATGATCGCGTTCTTTCGCGCGCGTAAAGGCTCAGCACGCGGCTTCCTCGTCAAGGACTGGACTGACTATCAGATCACAAATCAGGCCATCGGCTACGCTTCGAGTACGACCGCGCCCGTCTCGCTGCAACTCATTAAGAGCTACAGCGATGCCGGCAACACCGAAAACCGGATCATCACGAAGCCGAAACAGGGCACGCTCGTCGCGCGCCAAAATGGGAGCGTGATGACGGAAGGCTTGCTCTTTACGATGGACTATACGACCGGCATCCTCACAACCATCAACGGGACAGTGCCGGCGAACGCGCTCATCACCGTTGATTGTGAGTTCTACGTGCCCTGCCGTTTCCTCGAAGACAAGCTGCGCGCCGATCTCATCCTCTTCAAACTCACAACGGGCCTTGGGGAAATGCCTCAGGTTCCCATCATTGAGGTACGCGACTTCTAATGGGCCGCTCTGTGCGCAATTACACCGGCGGTTACACCGCAACTGATCTGACGACGCACCTCGCGGCTGTGCCGGGGACGCTCTGCGTCTGCTGGCTGCTGACGCCGCAGGGCACATTGACCGCGCCACGCGATGCGCGCCTGACGTGGCAGAACCTAACGGGCCTGCGCAAGGAAGCAAACGACCTTGTGTGTGATGTGACGGGCGTGAATGCCTGGACGGCCGGCGCATCATCGGTTGAGACCTTCAGCGGCGAAGGCGGTTGTAAATTCCGGTTTGTCTCGGCGACGGCATATGCGATGGCGGGACTCGCCTTCGATGATGCCACGCGCAGTTATACCGACATCGACTTCGCATGGTCGCAGGACTCGAGTAACGGCCTCTGCTACATCTATGAGAACGGCACACAGCGCACCTCCTTCCCGCTCCCCGCGAGCGGCCCCGATTCAGTCTATGAAATGCGGCGCGTCTGGGACGGCATCCTCAACCGTTATCGGATCGATTACCTAATCGACGGTGTTTGGCAATACACCTCGCCGGTCAACCCGACGACGGGCGCGTTGCGCATCGATACGTCGTTCAACACGATCCGCACAACGAAGTTGGCGCAAGTCTATCTCACACAAACCAGCACCCGCGCGCTCGGCTTCACGACGCACACGCGCGATCTGACTTTGCCCGGTCATAGCGGCGTCGTGTTTCGTTCGGCGCGCGGGATGAAACCAACTGTCGCGGAACAGCAGGCCGGACTCGCCGCGCCGAACATCGAGGTGGACGCCATCTTCACCGACGACGGCGTAACGGAAGCGGATGTGAACGCAGGTTATTGGGACGAGGCGGAATATGAAGCCTTCGTTATCAACTACGCCGCGCCGAACATGGGTGAACTCGTCGTGCAGGCGGGGCGCGTCGGCGAGTTGCGTGCGCTCGGGCAACTCTTCAAAGCCGAAGGGCTGGGCTTGGCTGCGCGCACGCAGCAGCAGGTCGGCGAACTCACGCTCGGCACTTGCCGGGTGCGCAAATTCGGCGATGCGCGTTGCGGCTTGAATGCGGCAACTTACACGTCCACGTCGTTCATCTCGGGCACGGTCAGCGCGGAGCCGAACACCGAGTTCTACGCGACCGCGCTCGCGCAAGCCGAGAACTATTTCGCCAATGGCGATCTGACCTTCACGTCGGGGCGGAACGCCGGCTTCGAGACCGAAGTGCGCCTCTGGAACATCGGCGGCAATCAGAAATTCACGCTGCATCAACCGACGCCGTACCCGATTGAAGCGGGCGCGAGTTTCACCGTCGTCGCCGGCTGCGACCGCCTGCCCGAAACCTGCCGCGACAAGTTCGCCAACAAGATTAACTTTCAGGGCGAGGACACGATCCCCGGCATCGAGGCCGTCGTGCGCCGCCCGCAACCCACCGTCTAACCTCATGCCCGCCGTCGCCACTTCCACCGTTATCTCGCGCACAGCTTACGTTGCTGCCGCCAGGTCGTTGATCGGGGTCAAGTTCCGCCATCAAGGGCGCGATCCCGTGACGGGACTTGACTGTCTGGGGTTGGCTGAATACGCCGCTTACCTATGCGGCGCAATGCAGCCTAACGAGTTCTCGCGCGGTTACACGCGCTGGCCCGACGGGCGCGTGCTGAGCGCCGGCTTAGCCGCGCGCCTCGTGCCGCTTGAGTTAACGGAGGTGCAACCCGGCGACCTCTATCAACTGCGCTTCAAACGCAACCCCGTCCACGTCGCTATCGCTGCCTGCGCGCCCGACGGCACGCCGACGATGATTCACGCGCTCTATACGGAGTCGGGCGCGAACGACCGCGTGATCGAAGAGACGTTGATGCGCTGGCACGCCTGCTTCGTCGGCGCATATCGCTGGCCGGAGGTGATTGCTTAATGGCGCAATTAGCAATTGCTGCGGCCGTGATGGCGGTCTCTTACGCCATCGATTATTTCTCCGCCACGCATCCGAAGGTTGACCCGATTGATAAGGGCCGCAACAACGACGTGCGGGTGCAAGGCTCTGATTACGGGCAATGCATTCCGATCATCCTGGGGCGCGCCCGCATCGCGCCGCAGATTGTCTGGAATTCGCCGATCAGAGAAGTAGTCACGACGACGCCGGGGCGCGGCGGGGGCAAGGGCGCGCCGCATCCGCCCAGCCCGGCAACGAACAACTATCAATACTTCACATCGCTCCTGCTCGAAGTCTGCGCCGGGCCACTCGCGGTCGGCATCCGCAAGATTTGGGCGAACGCCGACATTGTCTATAACCTCGACGGCGCCGAGGGCGTGGTCGGCAATCACGAGGCGGAAGCTGCGGACAACACCCGCGCGGGCGGGGCGGCGCTCGTCGCCGATGCCAACTGCTCCGGCGGGCGCGCGGTGTCCTTACCGACGACGGGCGCGCAGTTGACCTTCAACCGCGTCGAAGGCTACGGCCCGGCCACCTCGTTCGGCTTCGCTTATGTCACCAGCGCGACCGGCGCGGTGGACGTGTATTTGAATGGTGTCTTTAACCGTACGGTCACACTCACCGCCACGGCCGGCGCACTCGCGTGGTACACGACCGACACGCTCGACATCCCCGTCGGCTCAAGCGCGACCGTGCGCTTGCAGAATGCGACGACGGCCACGAAGATCGATCAAATCCTCGTCCAACCGGAAACCATCACCGAGCCGCCCGATCCGGCCATCACCGGCATCTTCGACCACACGCTCGCCTATGCGCTCAACTTAAACGACAACCGCACTTACTACAACCAGGTGCCCACGACGAACGTCTACGGCACGACCGTAGCGACCGCCGTGCATTTGAACGCGCGCATTCGCACGTACAACGGCGCGGCCGACCAAGAGGTTGACGGACTGTTGCAGACTAGGCTCGGCCCGAGCGCGCAAGCCTATCGCAACCGCGCGCTCGTGATGCTCGAAGAGTTGGAGTTGCCCGGCGGGCAGGTGCAGCAGTTCACCGTCGAGGTGGACGAGGGCACGGCGACGGTCGATCAGGCGCTCATTAAATTGCTCGCCCTCGTCGATGTGCCGGGCAGCAAGTTGGATGTGAGCGCGCTCGCTGGCACTGCCTTTCGCGGCCTCGTCATCAACCAGCGCGGTGAAGTGCGCCCGGCCATCGAAGCGTTGCAGATCGCGTACAACTTCGACTTCGTCGAAGTGGACGGACTGCTGAAAGCCGTCGTGCGCGGCACGCCCACGCCGGTCGTCATCCCGCAGGCCGATCTGCGCGCGAGCGATTACGGGCAGGCGGGCGCGGCGGGGCCCGTGCAAGTGACGCGGCTCGAAGGTAAATCACTGCCGCGCACCGTCGCGGTGCAATACCTCGATCCGAAACTCGATTACAAGAACAACGCGCAGCAGGACTCGCGGCATAGCGGCCGCACTGAGGATAACGAGACGGTCGTGCTGCCGCTCGTGCTGCTCGCCGAAGAAGCGCAAGCGATTGCCACACGCCTGCTGTATGTGCGCCATCTGGAGCGCACACAGTTCGAGTGGACGACAACCTGGAAGTACCTGGCGCTCGCGCCGACCGATCTCGCCAAGCTGGTCCTCAATAACGGCACGACGCACACCGTGCGCATCACGGAGATGCAAGCGGGGCTCGTCGGGCAGATTCACTTCAAAGGGGTAAAACACGCGGCGAGCGTCTATACGACGCGCGACGTGTTCGTGCGCAGCGGCGCAGAGCGGCCGGTGATTGAGCCGCCCGCCAATAGTTATCTGGGCTTCTTCGATGTGCCGGCCCTCAGGCCCGAAGATGATGAGTTGGGGCGCTACATCGGCGCGGTCGGCCGGGGCTTAGGCGCTTGGCGTGGCGCGGGGGTGTTCGAGCAACAGTCGGCGGGCGAGTATCAACGCTCGACCGACTTGCCGGTTGCGGCCACAATGGGGCTAGCCAGCTCGAGCCTGGCCTGCAACGCCACGCCGGAGGCTTGGGACGACGCCGGGCAGTTGGCCGTAAATTTATGGAACGGTGAGCTCTCGTCGCTACCGGATAAGGCCACGGCGCTCGCCTCAGCAGACAACATTCTCATCTACGGCAATGAAATCTTGCAGTTCTTAACGGCGACGCCACAGAGCGCGCCCGCTGGTTATGCGAGTCGCTATTTGTTGACGGGCTTGCGGCGGGGCTTGGGCGGCACAGATTACCTCCTGGGCCGGCCCCAGAAGGAGACCGCGCGCTGGCAAAACAAAGCGAACGTGACGGAGTCGGTCATATTCGCCACCTTGACGAAAACAGCGACCGCGAACACATGGGATGCGGGCGCATCTTCAGCGCAGAGTTTTGCGACTACGGAGCAGGGCACGGTGGAGTATGTGCCACAGACTGGCGCGCACGATCATCTGCTCGGCGTCAGCCCGCTCTCCGCCACCGACACGGCCGGGCCGGCGGAGATCGCCTACGGCTGGATTATTAACGGCACGACCGGGCTGGCTTACCCGCGCGAAGCAGACGGCACGCTCTTGACCGGCCAGAGCCTCACCGCCGGCACAACCCGACTGGGGCTCGCCTTCGGCAGCGATGGGCGCGTCGCCTTCATGAAAGACGGCGCGGTCATTGCGTATTCCGCGAACGTACCGCGCCCGGCTGAATTCTGGCGCGCGGATGTGTCAGCGTACACAGTCGGGGCGACCATCCGCCCACCGACCTTGAGTTTCCCCTTTGCCGCCGAGACCCGCGCCCGCCGGCAGGTCACGTTTGCCGCTTTCAATCTTAGCCAGCCACAGGCCGCCGGTGGCTTAGCCGAGGTCGGCAGTTCGACCAACTTCGGCGCGCACGCGACGACCGCCGAACGGCTGCGGGCCGGGCAAGACGGTAGCTATGAGGTGACACTCACGAGCGCCTCTAACGGGGTGCTGTTGGGTCTGCTGCCGAGCGGCAACACTTACGTTGACCACACGTCATGTCCGTTCGGGGTGTACTTCTCCCTGAGCGGCGGCTTCGTCGTGCCGATGATCGCGGGCAACGCGCAAGCAACCATCCTTGCGCCGGCGGCCGGTGCGCGCGTGCGCTTAAGCGTCGAAGCGGGCGGCACGCTCTGCCGTCTCTATTACAACGATAGCTTGCTCTATCAATTCGCGGCCAGTCCGGCGCCGAGCGGCGAATTGCGTGCGGCCGTCGGGTTCAACGCGGCCGGCGCGGCCGTCGGGCAAACCACTTTTCTTGCGGAAGCTCACTACCTCGGCGAGCCGGTCGCGCTGGCCAACTCCGCGCTTAAATTCCGCACGGATGACACCTCTGCATTATTCGTGGAGAAAAATTATAAGGCGGTCACGACGGGGCAAGACGTAGGCGTCGCCGCCGTGCAGCGCGAGCGCCTGTTGGGTAATTCGGTGCGCCCGTTGCAGGTGGCGCGTTTGCGCGGACAACGCAACGCGCTCGGCGATCTGCTGCTGGAGTGGGACAGGCGGGCCCGCCGCTACGCGCGGTTCCGGGACAATGCGCCCGCGCTGTGGAACGAACAATATGAACGCTACGCCGTCGAGATACTCTCGGCCGGAGGGGAGGTCTTGCAAACCTATCGTTACAACCCGCGCGACCCGCAACCGGCCGTCCTCTACAACACGAGCGGCACAGGGATTAGCGGCAACAATCTGATCAACCCGACGGGCGGCACATATACGGCCGCAACGCGCCAGCAATTCACCGCCGCCGGTGATGTGCTCGAGGCGACCTTTACCGCCGACGATCATAGCGGTGCGAGTTGGCCGGCGGACGGGAACACACGCGGCGGCGCAATCCGCCTCTACCTGCCCAGCAACCTGCCGGTTAACCCCGCGAGCGCGACTAATGCGCTGGCGGAGTGGGGCGTGACCGTCACCTTTAACGCGCCGCTCGCGCAAGCGCAGGTGCAAGTCAGCGAGCGGGGCACGGCCGTCACGGGCATTATTGTCTTGGGCGGGGCGACCGCCAACACTTTGCGCCTGCGGATCGAGTTGAGTGATGGTGGCGTGCGCTTCTCGCGGGTGGACAACGGCACGTCAGTGCCCTTCTACACTTCCGCCCGTGCGTTCACGCCGAATTATGTCGGCTTTGGCAACGCCAGCCAATACAGTTCCGTGCGCGACATTATCATCAGCCGCACGCAAAATCCGCAATTCGTTTATACCGCCGCCATGCAGACCGCCAACTTCGGCAGCGTGCAGGCGGCGGTGCGGGCGCGCGTCTTTCAAGAATCGCCCATCGTCGGGCGCGGCTTCGAGGCTGAGCAAACGCTTTGACACTCCCCATGCCTAAAGGCAGGGGCTTTACGGCTTATTTGGTAAGCAAACGTAAGGAGACCTCACCGTTATGGCCCTCTCTACCTATCTGTCGCTGCAACGCATGCTCTATGGCGACATCAACAAGGAAGCGATCTTCAATGCGCTCTTAGACGACTACGACCGCCGCGTCGGCAATAACCCGCTCGTTGCGCTCTATCACAATACGGCGCAGGCCATCGCGACCGGCACGTGGGCGACGCTCGCCTTCAACAGCGAGACGGAAGATACGGAGGGCATGCACGACACGGTCACGAACAACTCGCGCGCCACCATTCGCACCGCCGGGCGCTATGCAGGTCAAGCCATCGTTCCCTTTGAGAACAACAGCGGCGGCACGTATCGAGTAGCGCGGGCCATCTACAACGGCGGCTCGACCAACATCATCAGTATCGCGCAAGTCCCGCCCGTCGGCAGCAGCAAATACACCGCGTTGGCGTTGCCGATTCTGCCCCGCCTGTATGCGGTCAATGACTACGTGGAAGTCCAAGCCGGGCACGATGTGGGCAGCAGCATCAACTTGCTGTATGAAACCGGCGATGGTTACATCACGCGTTTCGCGTTGTGGCGCGTCGGTTAAGCAGATGAGGAGCTAACAAGATGGCGCAACTAGGCAGGGATGCGACTGAGGCCACAGCACGACTGGCCGCCGATGAGCAAACAGACAAAGGCGGCGATGAGTTGTCGCCGGCAGCCGCGCAGGCCTTACGGCAAATCTGCTGCGCGCTGCCGAAAACTGGACTCGACCTCGCGCAGTTGTTGGATGAGTTGATTGCGGCCGGCGTCGCGCCGCGCCATTGCGAAGCGCTGCGGCCGACATTTGCTTATCCGGCGGGCGGTGTGTTGCTGACCTTCGAGACAGAGGCCGCCTGCACAGGGGCCGCACAGGCGGTGCAGAGCGTCCTCGCCGCGCACCGGCCGCAGGTGCGCGCACAACCGAAGACGAAGCGTGAGTTGCTCGATGCGTTGCGGAACGCGGGCGGGGCCGGCACGGTCGCATTCAAAACGGCGCTTATCGAAGCACTCGAAGCATTATTCTAACCACCAAATTTAGGAGGCAATAGCCATGTGGCTCTACCTGATGATACCGTTGTTCGTCCTTGTCCTCGGCGCGCTGATCTACCGCCAACGGCGCGCGCAGGCGGTCAGACGCTTGCAGACCGAATTCGCCGATCTCAGTCGCTGCACTGCCCAGACGCGGACGCCCGCCGGCGCGACCGTGCGCTATGTCAGCAAATGCACCGCGGCAATGATGCAAGCAATTGACGCGGGATTGAGCCGGTTATTCGTGCGCGCTGCGCGGCACGGTTACACGCAGAAATTGGCGCACAGTGACTACACGGTCTATCTGCTGCCGCCTGACCGCGAGTTCAACGCAGCGGGTGAGTATGTGCCCGCCTTCAAGGTCGCGCCCGTGCCGCCGGCCTATGCCGGCACGGAGTTTGATCTGGGCGGATTTATGTTCAACTCGGCGAATGTGCCCGAGGTGCTATTGCAGCGCGGCGAGGCGGGGCTAGTGCTGCTCGAACAGGATCGTGATCTGGCTTTGCTGACCGACACGGCGGACTATGAAGGAGAGCATTGTATTTTCTTCTTCAACGATAGATCAGAGTTCATGCGCACGCTCGACCACGTACAGTATCCGCATCCGGTCTTGAATTGAGACTTGACCGGCACTGAGTAATTATCAAGCGGCGCGCAGACTTAACTGCGCGCCGCTTGGTTTGTCATGCACACGAGCATGAACTGCGTAGCCGCCGGTAGCCCTACTTGCCCTGCTTGCCGCCCTTGACTGTCTTCTGTTTCATGTCGGTGGCAGTCTTTTGCGCCTGCCCAGCGGCAACCAGCTTGGCTGTGGGTTTCTTGCCGCTCTTGCCTTTATCTTTACTCGCCATGTGTTTCGTCTCCTGGTTGCGAACTTTGATTGACAAGCGGCGAGCTTCTCGGTACATTCGCCGCTATCCAAGTTGGTTAGTGAAGGCTGTCGTTCACGGCGCTTGCTAACGGCAGTCAGAGAATCGATTCACGGCGGCCCCTTGTTATCCGGCTCGGCTATGGCAAGGGGTCAATTTTCTGTTAAGCCCTCAGTAATCGTAATCCGATAATTACAGTCCGCCGCGTGCGCGGTCTTGGGGATGATCACGCCCCACTGGCCGCAGTTGCAGAGCGCGAGACACAGCACGCGCGCCTGCCTTCAATGCCCGTCCCCACCGTGCGAGCAGTTCCTCAGTCGTCTGTGGGGCCGGCGGCGCATCGATGCCGAGATAGTCCATGCCCGCTTGCGTGATCTGGATCGATCCGCCTTGCTCAACGATTAGCCCATTATTTTTGAGTGTGCTGTAGTAAGTGCCGAACGTGCCGCCCGTAACTTTCATGCGCGCGAGCGTGGCGAGTTGCGCCTTCGTGACTTTGAGTTGCGCGTGCGCGGCGACGACTTCGAGCATGCGCCGTGCGCCCGCTTTGATGTGCAGCGCGTTGTCGCCTGCGTTGTGCGGGCGTGTAGGCGCAACAACAGGCGCTTTACGGAGCGGCGCAGCCTTGGCCGGAGCAACGGGGCGCAGGCGCGCAGGCTCATTGAGTTGTTTGACTTGCCGTTTATGCGCCTCGTTGATGGCGTCGGATAGTTCGTGCGCAATCGCCTTTATCTCAGTGACAGCTTCCTCGAATCGGCCTAGCAACTCGGCGACCTGTTGCTGGATTGCATCGGCGGTGTTGAAACTGCGCTGCAACCGCTCAAGCTGTTCGGCCGTGATGACGGGCACTGCAACCGTTTGCGTCTCGACTTTGCCGGCCGCTGCGGCAACGGCGCGGGGCAATTCCCGCTGCGCCTGCGCTAACTCTTTTTGCAGTTGTCCGATCTGCCGCTTCAGTTCCTTCGGATCGTTCGCCTTCGCCTGCTCGATGACCGTCGCCAACTTCGCCTCGACCTCGCCCAAGTCAACCGACGCCCAGCCTTGCTCGCTGACCTTCTGCTGGAGCTGCGGCGGCGCGAAAGAATCGAACGTAGTGAAGAGCGGGAAGGCGAGGCGGCGGGGGCCGAATTGCGCTTCGGGCGACCAGACGAATGCTTCACCGCGCCCCATGCCCGCGAGCGAGTTGAGCACCTCTTTGCCGAGCGCCGGGTCGCCCGCGCCCTTAATCCAATCCTCGACTGCGCCCCGGTCGGCAGCGTGAACGACGCGCATGGCGACAAGCGTCTCGCAGCTTGTGAGCGTATCGTTATGCACCTTCTGTGGGCGTTGGCTGGCGATCAGGCACACGAGGCCCAAGCCGCGCCCTTCGGAGAGCAGCCGGTTGGCCCAATGCAGTCCCGTCGCCGCCGGGTTATCTTTGTCCTGCACACCCTTCCACTGCTTCGGCGCGAAGTTGTGAAACTCATCGCCGACGAGATACAACTCGCCCGCGTTTAGCGCAAAGAGTTTGGCCGCGAAGTCGATCCAAAAGCGCGTCATCCCGCCTTGCGTCCAACCGCGCATGCCGATCACGCACGGGCGGTTGCCGAGCGCGACGAGTTCGGCGATTGAAGCGCCGCTGTGGTAGTTGATGGGCACGTCGCGCGCCGCCTCGTTCTTAAAGTCGCCGAACAGGACGACGGGAAAGCCGGCGCTCCGGCCGTCCGCGCCAACCTTCAAGCCCCACCAATCGCCTTTCGGATCGATCACGCAGACGCGCTTCTTACGGGCCAACAGAAACTCGACGATGTGGCGCAGCGCGGACGACTTCCCCGCCCCTGTTTTGCCGAGGACAACGAGGTGCTGGTCAAGGATTTTTTCCGGGAAGACCAGAGGTTTACTTTTCATCCTCTAACCTCCATGACAAAGGCGCGGAGACCCGCGTCATTTATGCGCGGGAGGAGCGCCCATTGTGGTAACATTTCAACATTAAGTCGCGTCGTGAGACAGCTACCCAAACATCCTGCACGTAACATTTTAATCTGAGCAATCAGGCCCGTTGTGAAGTCGCGTAGGCGGGTAATGTTACGGCTGTCGTTCCACTTTGTGGACAGGTTCGCAACCTGCGTCAACAGGCAGAATCTGC
>JBBQGM010000101.1:0-16404 GCA_038322995.1 Pyrinomonadales bacterium | reverse complement strand
CAAGGCGCGCACGATCAGATCGTGCGCGCCTTGGCGCGACCGGGCGTTGCGCGTTGGCCTAACCGCTGGCCTGATTCGTGAAGACGTTGCGGTCGATGCTCTTGGGGTCGCCGATGACGACGAAGCGGAGGTTGCGCATGTATTTTTGCGCGACGCGCTGCACGTCCTGCGGGCTGACGGTGCGCAGGTGTTCGAGGAAATCGAGTGAGTTGCGCCAACCGCCGCCGAGCAGTTCGTAGCGCGCGAGTTCCTGCACCTGCGCCATGTTGGTCTCCTCGCCCATGTAATACTTGGTCAGATAGCCGGAAATCTCCTGTGCGATGTCGCCCGCATCGGCCGGCGCGCGTTGCAGGCGCGCGATCTCGTTGCGCATGACGCTGATGGCCTGATTGGCGTCCACCGCCGTGACGTAGATGCCGCCGACATTCGCGCCCTGCTCGCGCAGGAAAGCGTCGGGCGCGTAGGAGAGATTGCGCTTGAAGCGCACTTCGTATAGCACGCGGCTGTTTAAGAGCGCGGAGGCGACGCGCATCGGGTAGATGTCGGCGGAGGTCAAGGACGGCGCGGCAAAGACGCCTTGAATGTAGTTGGTCGGCAAGCCCTTCGTCGTCACGTCCACCGAGCCGGTGGCGAACGAGAGTTGCGGCAACGGTTCGGGCTTGTATGCGCCGCGCGGGAGTTTGCCGAACGCGTCGGCGATGCGCTGGCGCAAGGTGGTCGCATCCAGATCGCCGACGACGACGAGCAGCAGGCGCGACGTTTCTAGCACCTGTTTGTGATAGCTGCGCACATCGGCCACGGTCAGCCGCGAGATGGTTTCGGCCGAGCCGTCGGGGTCATTGCTGTAAGGATGATTGGCGTAAGCGACGCGCGATTGCAGCACTTGCAGGTAAGCGTCGGGCGAGTCGGTGTCGCCGTTGCGCGCGACGGCGAGTTTGTTCTGCACGCGCTTCACGTCTTCGGGCGCGAAGGTCGGGTGCAGGGCCACGTCGGTGAAGATTTCCCACGAGCGGTCGAAGTTCGGCCGGGTGGAGACCATGCCGAGCAGCGAATAATCGTAACTGACGTTATAGCTGATGCCCGTGCCCATGCGCGCCTGCTCGCGGCGCAGCAACTCGCGCGGAAAAGATTGCGTCGCTTCGCCCGCCGCGTCCCACATTAACGCCTCGATGCCCGCGTTTTGCGCCGTCACGTTGCGCGCGCCGCCACGCAAAAATAGCCCGGTCGCCACCGATAGACTGCCCGCGCGCCGCTTAACCAACACCTTCAGCCCGTTAACCTCAAACTCGGTGACGAGCGTCGCGCCCTGATCCGCGACCTCTTTCACTTTCGCCGTAGTCGGTAGCGCCGGCTGCGTCAGCTTCGACTGCGGCGTAACCGTTTCCGTCTGCCCCTTCGTCGTGTCCTGTGCCCACGCGGCCGACTGCGGCGCGACTGGCAATAATAAGCTCAGCGCCAGCGCGCCGCTTAAAGTCAGTTTGTTAATCAGCTTCCACGTCTCGTTCACGTTCACGTTCCTTCCCCTATCTGTTTACCGCCCGTTAGCGCCGACTGCCTTTGGTGTTACGCCGCCAATCAAATCCTGCTCCGTCAATTTCGCCTGTGCCTGCGACTCTTCGGAGAGCATCACCAGACCGACGTGCGACTTGCCTTGTAGATAAGTCGAGACGTAGCGGTTGATGTCGGCGCGCGAGGTGCGGCGCAGGTTGCCGAGATAGCCACGAAAATAATCCAGCCCCGTCGAAGCCCACCAGAAGGCGACGGTGTGCGTGTAGTCGGTCAGCTTCTCGCGCGAGAACAGGTCGTCGGCTTCGATCAAACCCTTTGCGTTCTCCAGTTCTTGATCAGTGAAATAGTCGGGGTCGTTGAAGTGCGCCAACTCTTTGTAGATGGCGCGCAGGGCGGCCGGCGCTTTGTCGGGCGTGGTCTCAGCCACCAATTGGATGGGGCCGGTGTTGCGTTGCGTGTAGTAGAGCAGATCGACGCCGGTGACTAAGCCTGAATCGGTGAGCGCGCGTTGGAAACGCGAATCGGGCTGGCGCAGGATAAACGAGAACACGTCCGCCGCGTAGGTCGCCGCGTTGTCTTGGCCGATGGAGGGGCCATGCCAGCCGAGCAGGATGACGACATTGTTGACCGGCTGCTTGATCAGCACGCCCTCGCTTTTCGGCAGCGTCGGATGCTCGACGAGCGGGTATTTCTGAAACGGATCATCCGCGCGCGGCCAACTGCCGAATAACTCCTGCGCCGTCTTAAAGACCTCCTCCGGTTGCGCGTCGCCCGTCACGATGAGCGCTGCGTTGTTCGGCACATAGTAGCGCGACTGGATCAAACGCATCGTGTCGGTCGTGGCCGCCTTAACTGTCTCGCGGTTGCCGATGGGATTCTTGCGGCTCGGATATTTGTAAAACAGGTGGTTGATCAGTTCCTGATTCAGATAGAAGCCGGGGTTCGACTGCTGCCGGTCGATCTCGCCCAAGACCGCCTGTCGTTCCTGCTCGAACTGCCCCGCCTCGAACAAAGGGCAGCGCGCCGAATCGCGCAAGCTAAGCATGGCTACGCGCAAATTTGGGCTGGTTGTGTGCGAATAGTAGTTGACGATCTCTTCGCGCGTGGAGGCATTCGAGAGCACACCCGTCTCCTCCATCTCGCGCAGGTAGTCCGCGTTCTGAAGCACCGCGCAGTTCGCCTTGAAGAACATGTGCTCGTAGAGATGCGACAGCCCGTTCAACTCCGGCGGTTCGGTGAACGAGCCGTTCTTCACGGCCAACTCGACCGTCACCAACGGGATCGAATGATCCGCCAACACGATCACTTCCAACCCGTTCGGCAGAATCTTACTAACAAGTTGCGATGAGCCTTGCTGCGGGCGCACGCCTGCACCGGCCGGTATGGGCGCTTGCTGGACGAGCGGCGTAGGCAACGGGCCCTGCGGTCTAATTTCAGCTTGCGTCACCGCTACGAATGAGAGCGCCAGCGCCAGTATGCTGAGCCGGCGCGACAAGAGTATTGAGTTCATAACTTCCCGTTCTGAATGAATTAGGTGATGGAATCGGCCGCGCGTGCGTTAACGACGACAGCGGGCGCGGCTGCCGACGCTCTGGCGACAGGCGTTTGATTCGCAACGTTAGAAGCGAATCATAGCATGCAGCGTTGCTTGTTTTACAGGCGGGGCAGGCCTAAAGCGGCGCACTGCCGCAGGCCGCATGAGAGGTGGGGCGGGCGCGGGCAAGATCAGTTGCGCTGCCAACTCGTGCCGTCGGCGTAAGTAATGCGGAGCAACGCCACGAACGGTTGCGCAAGCTTGCGCGGGTGTGAGCTTTTGCCGCTAGGCGTGGGCAGCCGACTGCTCAAGAAAGCTTGGGCGTCGGGCTGAATCCGTTGCTTGCTCCGAATCTTCAGATACTGTAACTCAGTCCCGCTGCCCGGATCGGATAGCCGATACTCCCACTCAACCAGCTTGATCTCTTTGGCGCTTACGTTATGCACCTGCAATGCGGCCTGAAATACCTGTTCGGTGCGCTTCGCCTGTCGCCGCTCGACCTGCGTGATGCCGGGCAAGACCGGCGCTGCCGTACCGGTCTGCCCCTTCGCCGACGAGCCGTTAGCGGGCCGGCCGGTCGCGTCCAACCCCGAGCCGACGCGGTCAATGATAATCATCGGCGGCTCGGGCGCATCTAGCATAGGCACGGACACAAATCCGATTTGCACATTGAGCACGAGCAACTGAGAACCGTCTTTAGGCACAGGCGGCGACTGTTTAGGCGCAGGCGGCGTCTGCGCACGGACGCTAAGACCCAGCGGCAACAGTAACAACACAATGACCAAGGCTCTCATGGCGTTCCTCCAGTAGTGTTCCAATCGTGCGCGCATTGTACGGCGCAAAGCCGCGTGCGGCAATCAAGATTTCACGCGCGGCAGATCGGCGAGAGCGCGTTCGCGCATGGCGGCGCGATAGGCTTTGTTGCCCTCGCCGCCCGCGTTCGCCGACCACTTGACGCGCACCGCGCCGGCCTCGCGCCCGTCCGCGCCCACGCGCAGGCTGTATATCTGTCGTGTGTGCGGCACGTAAAGGACGA
Source organism: Pyrinomonadales bacterium (assembly GCA_038322995.1). Taxonomy (GTDB): domain Bacteria; phylum Acidobacteriota; class Blastocatellia; order Pyrinomonadales; family Pyrinomonadaceae; genus QHXQ01. Next base: position 12,325 of record JBBQGM010000101.1, on the reverse strand, counting down.
GACGACGGCTGAACGGATCATTACGCGCGTCCGTGCCGGTGCAGAGAATTTCCTCGTAACTATCGCTGTCGGCGTCCACAATTTCGGTCGTCCAGTTCGCGCCCCGAAAGTCGGCCACGTCGAGCGGCGCGCGGCCGGTTAGCTGATAGCTGCCGCCTGCGGCGCGCGGCTCCAACATGAACAGGTGCGTCGTGCCACCGATGCGCTCGTTGTGTACCGCGACGATGGCCTGCCCGCGCGCGGTTCGCACCCCGCGCACCTCGCTCACCGCGCCGCGTTGCGAGAACGACGCGGCGAGTTGACGCGCGGCGCTGTCGGAAAGCGGCAGGCTCGCGTTGATCGGTTCGGCGGCGCGTAGGGTCGCATCGGTCGTCAATGGAGCAACGGGGGCGCGCTCCGCTCTAACAGTCGGGACGAGCGCGGCGGCGCGCACAGTATCGGCCGGCGCGGCAGCGCTTGTGCCGTGCGCCCAGACAAACCACGCGCTGCCGAGGACAGCCAAGAGCGTGGCGACGGCGACGACGCGCGTGGCGAGCGGGGCGCGCGTGTTGACTGTAGCGAGTGTGCCGGCGAACGGCGCGGGCGGCGCGTTGGTAGCTGTTTGCGCGGGCGCGGGCGCGAGACTTTGCGCGAGCAGGCGGCGCGCGGCGGTGGCCGTCTGCGGCCGGTCATGCGGGCTTTTCGCCAGCAGCGTGTGGACGGCGAGCGCGAGGCGGCGCGGTACGTCGGCGCAGAGCGCGACGAGCGGCGGTGGCGGCGTGGTCGCCTGTCGGACGAGCACGGCCGATTGCAGTTGATCCGTGAACGGCGGCCGGCCCGCGAGCATCTCGTAGAGCAACACGCCAACGCTGTAGAGATCGCTTGCCGGGCCGACTGGCTGACCCAGACATTGTTCAGGCGACATGTAGCGCGGTGTGCCAATGATCAAGCCCGACTCGGTGGCCGCATGCGTCTTGGTCACGTCGGCCGAAGTGGCCAGCACTTTGGCGATGCCGAAATCCAACAGGCAGACGCCGCGCGCCGTGAGCATAATGTTCGACGGTTTAAGATCGCGGTGGACGATGCCGAGCGCGTGCGCTTCGGCCAGCACGTCGCAGATGGCGGACGCGATCTCGACAGCGCGTTGCGGCGACAGACGCTCTGCGGTCGTCAGCGTGTCGGCGAGCGTCGCGCCTTCGACATGCTCCATAACAATGTAGGGCCGACCGTCGGGCAGGCGGCCCGCGTCGAAGATCATGGCCGCGCCGGTGTGCCGCATGCGCGCCATCGTGCGCGCCTCGCGCATGAAGCGGTCGGCGACATCGGGGTCGGCGGCGAACTCTGGCTTTAAGACTTTGATGGCCACGGCGCGTTCGAGACCAAGGTGGATGGCGCGATAGACCGTGCCCATACCGCCCCGGCCGATTTCACGTTCGACGCGGAAACGATTAGCGATCAGATGGGGGACATGCATGGAGAAACCCTCTTTCAGGGGAAGGGTCTCTCGTCTCTACCTAACGGGCGCATACGAGAGGAAGATAACAGACACCAACGCGCTCGTCGGGCGGCGAGAGGCTTTAACCTTTAATCCTGTTACGGGACGGGGAGAAACAACAGACGTAAGCTTTTACGTGCTGTTCGGGCTACGGCGGAGTGTAGCACCAAGCACGGCCAAAAGTTAAGAGGCAGAATGAAAACTCACTGGCGCACGAGCGCGTCTGTCTAGCGCGGCCAGATTTCGCTGACCCAGTGCGCGAGCAGCACGGCGATGAACAGTCCGGCGTAGATGGTTGCGCCGAGGCGCAGTTGTTGTCGCAGGCGCGTCGCCATTGCTGCGCCGCGCTTTGTCCGCGCGCACAGCATGATGCACAAGAGCGCGCAGCCCAGGCTGAAGAGACCGATGACGAGTAGCACGCCCGCCGGGTTCAGTTGCACGGCTGCGTTGAATTGTCCCTGGAGCGTGAGCAGAAAACTGCGCGTCAGGCCGCAGGTCGGGCAGGGGATGCCGAAGCGCTGGCGAAACCAACAGTTCCATTGCAGCGCGTGTCCGGCGAACGTGACCGTGTTGAGATCGGCCGTCGCCACGATGCGCAATACGAATAGCTGCGCGAGCAGCAGCGCGCCGGTGAGGCCGGGCACGAAGCCGGGCCGGTTAACTACGGCGCAGCCTCGTGTCCTTGAAGTATATAGTTGTGCGCTCACGCCGTCTTGACGACGAAGGTGCTGGCCGCTTTGTCGTGAATCGTCTGCTTCTGCTCGTCCCAGAGCGGGAATAGCAGATCGACGATCACGAGGGCTGCGCCGACCACAGGGACAATGCCCAAGCCGGTCTGCACCAGCAAACGCAGGATCAGCGTGCCGACGGCCGGAACGTTGCCCGCCGCGTCAACGACCTTAAGCTTCTGGAAGTTCTGGCCGATAGATGCGCCGCGTTTGCTGACAAGGAAGACCTTATTGTACAGCCCAAAGCCAAAAACGGACACAAACGTGATGCACATGCCCAAACACAAGATGCCTAAACCCGCGCCGCTGTCCTGCCCGCCGACCGCACCGCCGATACCCGCGAGCACACCGAAGATAATGAACAGCACGATCATGATCGCGATATTGATACCGCCGTCAATCAGGGCCGCGACGACGCGGTCACCCCACTCTGCATAGTTCAATTGCCCGTAGGTGGTGGCCTGCATGGGTTGGCCGTAGGCGAGCGGTTGCGGCGGCGGTTGGGACATGTAAATCGTGGGCGCGGAGGCTGGCGATTGGTAGCTGCTCTCCGTAGTCCGGGGCGTGCTGCCGGGGGTGGGCGCATTCAGTTCTTCGGTCGGGGTGCGCCACGCGCCGGGCGAGGGCGCGAGCGCTGCGCCGCATTGCACGCAGAATTTCGTGCCCTCAACATTGTTCGTGCCGCATGATGCGCAGGTGTTCATGTGCTTCTCCTTCGGGGTGACTAATAATGTCTTGGTGAATGATTCAAGCGACCGCAGGCAGCCAGAATGTCTGCCCCTGCTCGACGTGGGCGCGCAGGCCCAAGCCGCGCAATTCTTTCTCTTGAACGCCGAGAAAAGTAAAGTGCGGCAGGTCGCTGCGCACGGTCTGGAACCAGCCGTGCCGTGCCAGCATAGCGCGCACCTCTGCATTCGTAAACTCTACGGCGTCGAAGGCGAGCAGCGCAAGGTGTTGCGACGCGCCGGGCGCGGCTACCGAGTAGAGGATCGACTTCGTGAAGTCCTTACTGCAAAACAGACCGCGCGCTTCGAGCGCGAGCACGGCGGCGACCTGTGCGGCCGGCGGGAGCTCACGCACCCGCGCCACTTCAGCCGCCGGCAGACAGGCCTGCGCGAGCCAGTGAGCGAGGGCCGGCTCGACGCGCGAGGCCCACAAGCGCAACGTGTCCGCGTAACTGCGCCGGGCCGCTTCCGCCCCGCCGCGTGGGGTGATGTCGAACCCCGCCGCTTGAGCTTCTGTGCGGGCCGCTACGAGCGCGGCCAGGGCGGCCGGTTGCAGTTCAATCATCGTGTCGCCGAACAGCGCCGCCTGCGGTTGCGCCGCGCATTGAAATCGTTCCACCTCGGCCGCGCTACGGAACACGCAGGCGGGCGGCACACGCACGCTGTCCGCCGCCAGAAACATCGCGCCATACTCCGCGAGCAGCCGGCGCGTGACCGTATCGCGCAGACCACAAACGTCCGCGACTGCCAGTCCGCGCCGCGTGAGCGCGCGGGCCAGCGCCGCATAGAAAGGCGAGGCGGTGAACTCGTGCGCGCCGGTGTCCGGGTTGATCGAATCGGTGTGATCGCGCATGCGGGCTTGTCGTTGTCCGGGGCCTTCAGATGCGGCTTGCGCAGACGAATCTGCGCAAGCCGCGAAGTTTTGCGTTATGCTAACAGGAGTCGGGAGCGAACGGAAGAGAGTGAGCCAGGCCGGATTCGATGGAGCAACTTGAGCAATTTCGCGCCACGCTCGCCACCTATCGCAAGCACGGTTGGCAACTCAAGCACGTGCTGATGCACCCCGCCACGCTCGCGCAGTTGCGCGCCACGACGGGCGACGATGAAACTGTTGCGCCGCAGTTTGAAAACATGCCCGTGCAGCCCGCGCCCTGCGATGCCATCTGGCTCGCGCGTCCCTCGCACGGCGGGCGCGAGGCTTGGGAATTGCGCCTTATCGCCGACCCACCCTACGCGCTCTTTGAACTCTTTGAAGCTGACGAAGCAGAAGCCGACCGCGAAGACGTGCGCCGCGAGATGGAAGCGCGGTTGCGGGAAATGACGAACGCGGAATGATTGAGCCTCAACTATTAGTAAGCCGTACCCCGACAGCGCGCATAAAGTCCAACGGGTGATCTGCTATGTCTACCGTATAACACTTCCAAGTTGAACAGAAGCACTGTATCACGCCCGAAGTCTCAGGCGCTCTGATATACGAGTCCAGACCGATGCCAACAGTCAGACCTAAAAGTAGAGCTAAGATGCGAGGCTTGAGGTATAGCATATAACAGCTTGTTAGCGTTTCAGCGCCGACCCATCTTGATCGGAATCGTCTGGCGTTGGCCGCCGCGCATGACGACAACGTTGGCCGTTTCACCGGGCGCGGCGCGGTGTATGCGCGACCCGAATTCCGCTCTGGTGCGGATGGGCGTGCCGTTGAACTCGACAACGATGTCGCCGCTACGCAGACCCGCTAAGTCCGCCGGCCGATTGCTCATTACGTCGCCGATGCTCACACCGTAAGTGTCAGTACCCGGCACAAGCACGCGCTCATAGTCATCAATGCCGAGGAAGCCTTGCGGGCCGCTCGGGCCGGCGATGATGTTATCAATAAAGTCTGCGGATGAGGCGGTGACGAGCGTGGTGACTTTGCTCACACCATCGCGTGTGTAAACGACTTCGACCGCTTTGCCGATAGGCGTGCGCCGCAACAGGCGCGTCATGTTGTCGCTGCTCTCGACGGCGTGGCCGTCGAAACTCGTGATGATGTCGCCGCCGACGAGGCCGGCGCGGTCAGCGGGGCTGTTCGGGATAGCGGCATCAAGCATCACGCCGCCGTCCACAGTGGTGAAGCCGCCCGCCGTACCGAAGAACGAGCGTGGCGGGATGATCGTGCTTCTGGTGATGCCGCTCATTCTGGCTCTAAGCCTGCGCATAAGTACACTGCCGCCACCGGCGATAGAGGAGAACGAGATCGCTATCAATAGCCAGATCATCCAACTCATACGCCACGGGTTGCCAGACCGACAAGCCCGCTGGCGCACGTTCATCGGTGCGAGCATGGTGGTTGGCGGCGCGGGCGTTTGCGTCATCGTCTGCTGTGGCGGCGTATAGGCAACCGGCAAGGCCGCGCCGTCGAAGCGCATCGTCTCGACATATTCGGCAAGACCTTCGCCCAGCCGGAAGCCGCAGGCGCGGCAGAAGCGCATCCCGCGCAGCAGGGCCGTCTGACAGTTAGGACAGGCAAGCGTATCAACGGCGACCCGACCCGCGGTTGGGGCGGCACTGGGCTGTTGCTTAGTCTCCATGAACATGCACCTGATGAGTTGGCTTAAAATAGATGGTTGGCAAAACTTTGTTGCGCAACAAAGTAGTACGCGCGCCGGCGTGCGCTGGTTGCACATTGTTACACTGTCGCCGCAACTTGCCAACCGGATACGCACGCCGGCAGACGCGCGCGTGGCGCTACTCAAGCCGGACTGATTCGACTCTGGCACAAGGCGTGCTACGATTGTAGCCGTATAAGCTCGCGTGGCCGGCGCGCCAACCAGACCGAAGAGGTGTTCGATAGTGGAAGTAGTTAAAGCACTCGCGGCGCTAAAGCCGCTTTATAACATGGATAATGTGGAGATCGTGACCGACGACGGCGTGCGCGTGCGCGGATTGGTCAAAAGCATGAAAACGACGCAGGCACTCACCCGCCCCAGCGTCAAGATCCAACGGGCTGATGGTGAGGTGGTTAAAATCCCGTTCGCCTCGATCACTGAAATCATCGATCATAATCAGTAGGCGATAGCTAGCGGTCAGTGACGAGCACCGGATGATGACGGATAAGTTGCACAAAACTTGTCCGGCCTCACTCGTCACTCGTCATTGTTTTATGTATAGTACGCGCGTGCAGGCGTTGGCGTCTGCCGCGACTCCACGCGAGGACTGAGGGAGAAGAGTGCTGACATGTTGTTGATTGAAGAGTTCGGCGGGCGGGTGGCGAGCGTGTGGGCAGGCTTGCGGCCAACGACGCGCAACTTGGTCGAGCGCGCTTTACAGTCGCCGCCGGCCGTGGCCGCGCGCCGGGCGGGGATACACGATCCACGTGCCGAGTGGGAATTGAGCCGCCTACTGTCGGCGCTCGACGAGCGTGTGCGCGAGCGGGGCACGGGCGCACTGAACGCCGAGCAGACGCGCGAACTGGGGCGCATGGCCGAGACCTGCGCGCTCGTCTTACATGGCGAGGCGCATTCGGCCGAAGTCTTTGCGCAACTGTTGGAGCGAGTGTTGCTCGTGCGCGATTACGCGCGCGTGGACGAATTGGCCAACACGCTCATGCCGCGCCTGCCGCCGAGCGAAGTCTGCGAGTTGGCGCGGAACCCGAACCCGGCCGTGCGCGCGCTGGCGCACGAGGCGCTGGCCCAAGCGCCGACCTCCACGCTGGTCGAGTTGCTCGGCGACCCGGTGGATGCGGAGATAGCGCGCGAGGCACTCGAAGCGCAGGCCGATGATTATGGTTCGGAAGAGGCGCGTTGGCTCTTAAACGCGCTCGAACGCGCCGACATGGACGAAGACGAAGTATGAAAAAATCCGCTCAACCTTGAGCGGATTTTTAGCGTTCGAGTTTATGTAGCGACAAGCCCTGCCCCTACAAATTCAATTTACTGTCTGCTCCTGCGCCGCGCCGATCTCGCGCAAACGCGCGACGACCTGCTCGATTAACCAGTTCGGCGTGGACGCGCCCGCCGTAACGCCGACGCGCCGCACGGCGCGCAAATCATCCGCGTTGATCTCGGCCGGCGTCTCAATTAAGAAACTCTGCGCGCATTGCTCCTGACAGACCGAGAGCAGCTTGATGCTGTTCGACGAATGCTTGCCGCCGATGATGTAGAACGCCTCCACGTGGCCGGCGAGCGCGCGGGCCGCGTCTTGCCGGTCGCGCGTGGCCGAACAGATCGTGTTAACGATCTGCGGCTCGCTGTCGGCGTTGGCGCGCACCGCGTCGGCCGTTTCGAGAAAGGTACTGAGTTTAATCGTGGTCTGCGAGACGACAAGCGGCGCGCGTAGGCGCGGCAATGCGGCCACTTCGCTAGCGTCGCGGACGATATACGCATGATCGGGCGCGTAGCCTTTGACGCCGATCATTTCGGGATGATCAGGATTGCCGACCACGATCACGTCGCGCCCTTCGGCGGCGGCGCGCTCGGCCAACTTCTGTACTTTGGTCACGAATGGGCACGTCGCATCAAGCACCCGCTCGGCGCGCGCTTCCAACTCGCGCTGCACTGCGGGCGTGACCCCGTGTGCGCGGATGACGGCCGTTGTGCCCGCGCCGACCTCCGCGGGTGCATCAATGGTCGCCACGCCGCCGGCTTCGAGTCGCCCGATCTCCTGCGTGTTGTGAATGAGCGGCCCGAGCGTGCGCACCTTTGCGCCCTGCCCCAATGCCTCTTCGACCATCTCGACGGCGCGCTCGACGCCGAAACAGAAGCCGTACTCTTCAGCTAAAAGAACCTGCATAAGTTTACGAATCCGTTAGACCGTGCCCGGTGATTGATCGGTCGCATGGTGTTGCTGCGCCGCGCGCCGTTGCGCCCATTCTTCGCGCAGCCGGTCGCCGCCCGCCACGGCTTGTTCGATCCAGTCAATGTTCTTATCGGCGAACCAACCGATTGCGCCCCAGCAATTCTTTTGGAACTCGGCCAGCCGATGCGCCGCATCACGCGGCAAAATCGCGTAAGGCGCGTCGCACAAAAAACGCAGCGCCTCGCTCAGTGAATCACAGGAACGGTTTGGTGTCTGGTTTGTGTTTTCCATCTTTCGTCAAACTCCTCAGACTGTCATACGGTTGCGCCTACGCGCTCGTTCCAACTGAGATATTAACACAACGGTAGGCGGTAGGCAGTTAAGGCGAACTGCTTTCACGGCCTACTCTTTTTCAAAACACTTCATCCATACGCACCGGCACGCGCATAATGGCTTCGGCGGCGCGACGGGCGACAGCGGCGGCGTCTGTGTGCGCGCCGCGCAGGCCCGCGATCTGCAAGAGCGATTCGCCGGTGCGCGCGAGCAGGCGGAAGAGATCGCCCTCTTCCGCGCCAGTCTCGCGGACGAGCGTCGCCCACGTTGCGCCGCGCGCCCAACGCGCCGTTGCGGCCGCCGCCGAAAAGTTCAACTCCCCGACCGCCTCGATCTCGTGTCGCCATTCGACGCCCGCCACGTCGTAACCGATCCCCTCGAACTTCGCAAGCGTCGTCACGATCTGATCGTCCAAAGGCAACTCGCCATAAGCGCGGTCGGAGTCGGCGGTGAGTGCGGCGACGAGGGCTGCGGCTCGTGGCGGATCGAGTTGCGCGAACAGATCGCGCGCGATTGCTTCGCCAAAGAGCAACGGCCGATCAAGGCGTAAGTCCGCGAGCCAGCGCCCGCGCTCGGTCACGCGCTCGGCCGCGTAGTCGAGATAACCGAAATGATCGAGCACACGCGCACGTTGCTCGAACGGTTGCCAGACCTCATCGCGTAGCGCGTCCATGCGCCGTTCGCCGCGCCGCATCGTGGCCGCGTCCGGCATGACCGCCCACAGCGTCTCTTCGCAACGCGCGCGGGCCGCCTCGTCTGCCTCGTTAGCTAAATCTGTGCGCAGCAGTTCGTCAACGAGCCGGTTAATCAGCGCGGCGGCTTCGTCCACATCGGCCCGCGCTTCGCGCAGACGCGGCTCACGCAAGGCGACGGCGCGGCCGGCGCGCACATCAGCGAACGCGGCATCACGCGCGTTCTCTGTGAGCGGATAAATTTCTTCATAGACGCGGCCCACTCGTTCGAGCGCAAGTGCGGCGCGGCGGCCGTCTTCGCGCACGCCTGCGAGCGTGCCCTCGCGTCGTTCGGTGACGAAGACCATACGCTTGCCGTTGCGCCCGATGCCGACGACGCGCCCGGGCACAACCGCCTTGTCGAGCCAGCCCAGATAAACTTCGGCGCGCGTCTGCGGCGCGTCGCCATAGAGACGTTCACGCGCACTCATCAATCTTTCAAAGCCGAGCGCGACCGCGAGCGGCCAAGCGCAGTTCGTCGCGCGCAAAGCTTGTTCGATGCGCGCGGCACATTCGTCGCGCTCGCGCTCAAGCCGCGTGATGCGCTCAACCATCTCACGGTAAGCGAAACTGCGCGCGACGATCTCGCGCACGTGCGCGAAGTCGCCGTAAGCGTCGAGCAGATTCAAGAGCGTGGTGTAGGTGGCGCGAAACTGGCTCTCAAGCGGATCGGGTGGGGCTTGCAACAGCGTAGCGAGGCGTTGCGGGTCTTGATGCGGGCCGGGCGCGGCGACGACGAAGCCGACGTTGTCGCGGCTGCGGCGACCTGCGCGCCCCGTCATCTGTTGCAACTGCGAGGCGGAGAGGATACGCCAGCCATGCCCGGTGCGCGTATCAATGTTCGTTAAGACGACCGTGCGCGCGGGGAAGTCAACGCCGGCCGCGACCGTCGCTGTCGCAAAGATCGCGTCGAGCAGTCCGGCGCTCATCAGCTTTTCGATGGCGAGTTTCCAGGCGGGCAGGTGGCCTGCGTGATGCGCCGCGACGCCGCCGCGCACGACCGTGTCCCAATGTCTATGCTTGCGCACCTCCGGGTGCTGCTCGCCGAACCCGCGCATGAACGCATCGCGCAGGCGTCGCCGTTCATCGCCGCCACCACGTTGCGCGCTGAACGCGGCTTCGACGGCCGCTTCGTCGCAACGTCGGCGCGTCGGCAGAAAGACGATGGCGGGCAAAAGATCATAAACGGCGAGCGCCGAGAGCAACGTCGCGGGCGGCATCTCCGGCAGACGCAGTTTCGCAGGGCCGGCCAATGGGCGGCGCGTGTTGCCCCAGCGCGGCGGCTGTCGTTGTGCGTTGGCGCGTTCGAGAAATTGCGCCAACTCAGGATTGAACCGACTGTGTTCGTCGTAGAGCGGCGCGAGTTGGCCGTCGGGATAGAGAAACGCGGCCCGCAAGGGGACGGGGCGCGCGCCCGGTCTGGTGATGACCGTGCAGCGCACGCCGCGCACCTCTTCGATCCAGGCGGCGAACTCGGCGGCGTTGCCGACCGTCGCGGAGAGCAGCAGCAGACGCACGCGCGGCGGCGTCAAGATGATCGCTTCTTCCCAGACATGCCCGCGCTCCTCGTCGGCCAGATAGTGCGCCTCGTCCATCACGACGAGATCAGCGTTTAAGCTGCGCCCTTCGCGCATGGCGTCGAAGAGTTGGTTGCGATAAACCTCGGTCGTGCCGACGATGACGGGCGCGTCCGCGCGTTCCTTGCGGTCACCCGTGAGAATGCCGACCGCTTCGTGGCCGAACGCGGCGACGAACTCCTGATACTTTGAATTCGTCAACGCCTTCAGCGGACTTGTGTACCAGACGCGGCGGCCGGCAGCGAGCAGACGCCTGATCTCTTCCCGCGCGATCCACGTCTTGCCGCTACCGGTCGGCGCAGTCACAAGCACGTCTTCATGTTCGACCGCCGCGAGCGCGTCGAGTTGAAACGGATCGGGTTGGAACGGCGCGGGCGCAGGTGTGCCGATGTCTGCGAGCAGTTGGCGCACGGGGCGCGAGCGGGCGGCCCTCTCGGCAGCGGCGACGACCACATCTGTCATGGCATGCGGTGCGCTGTCGCGTCGTTCGTGGGTGTGCCCAGCGCGGCTTGCGCCGGCCGGTGCGTGCGCGGACTTGGGCGCATCGGCGGGTCGTTTGCGGCGGCGCTGCTGGCGCGGGCGTCCGTCTCCTCTGGAGCGTGGCATGATGGAAGGATTTTAACTCATGACCGTTGTAAAACGGTCACGACGGATGGTAAGTTTAATTGCCGCCCGGTCGCAACGTTCGGGCGCGCTTGCACGTCTTAAAGGGTTGCAGCGCGTGTCCTGCGATTTGGCAGCGCGCCCCGATTGTCTCTGTCTGAGTGTGATGGCTGAACTTTTTACTGATCTTGATCTCGATGCCCGCGCGCCGCGCGGCCGGCGGATGCTGCGCACACTCGGCGGTTCGCTCGCCTTGCACCTGCTCTTCGTCCTGTGCCTTATCTACGTGCCGGCCGTGCGCGACACGTTCCAACTGGCGAGCGCGCTCTCCGGCCTGAGGGTTGTGGACGAGGCATACACGCAGACGGAAGTGCGCGAGCAGATAATATTCATCAAAGCGACTGACAGGCTCTATTATCCGGCCGGCTACTTCGATCAGACCGGCACACTGTCGCCGCTCGCGCCAGCCGTCAACGATGTGAAGTTGATTTCGGAGTACAAGCCACCGAAGCCGATACCGACGCCGCGCGTTAAACCAACCCGGAAGCCGCAAGCCGCGCCGTCGCCCGCTGCGTCGCCGGAGCTTGCGCAGAACGAACAGAGTAAAGCCGCCGCACCTGCGGCCTCGCCGGGCGCAGCACCGTCACCCGGCACACCGAAGACGACGGAAGAGGCCGAGAAAGTTTTACAAGAGGCAAAGCAAGATAAGTTTCCGCCGATTAACACGCGCCCGTTCACCGACCTCTTACAAAAGGGGAAAGAGATGAAGGACGCGGGCGAGATCGATCTCTCCGGTACGTTGGAGATGTCGGTTGAAGCCGACCGCCGCGATGATGGCACGCTGACGAACGTCGAGATCGTGGGCGGCGCGGCGAGCGACGTGAAGTTAAAAGACCTGGCAAAGGCGTTCGTCGCGGCGTTGAGCGACAGCAAGGTGCTGGCGGCGCTAAAGGACACGAATCATCTGCGCATGAGCCTGCTGTTGGATGAACAGAACATTGCCGTCCGGGTCGTGACGGAGGTGACAACGGAGGAGCAGGCACAGCAGATGTCGCGCGGCTATCAGGGCCTGATCCTGATCGGCGCGCTTAGCAAGAAGGGGCGCGACGAGGAAGCTATTTTCAAAAATATCCGTGTGACGGCCGCCGCGCGCCAGATCGTCCTCGGCTTCACCATGCCGCGCAAGGACGCGGGCGATCTGCTCTCCAAGCTATCAAAAAAAAATGAGCCCGGCCCCAGCACCTAGTGGGTCAGTTGACATAACCATAGCCATTAGTAAATCTCAAAGTGAAAGCCATGTTGTGGTCTCTACTTGGTTGATTATGAATTTGGCATTCCCGAAGAAATGGCTAGTCAATTGTCAACTGACCCACTAGTGGGT
>JBBQGM010000100.1:0-16524 GCA_038322995.1 Pyrinomonadales bacterium | reverse complement strand
GCCCGGCAAATCCATAAATGATTCGTATTGTCGCCCACTGTCAGGGAGGGCCGTATGGCCGGTGACAATCCACCCGTCGATGAGCAGCCCGCGCTCGTATTCGGCGAGCATCATCTCCGTGTCTGGCACGCCCGCTCTGGCGGGTAGATTCTTATAAACGAGGTCGAAGGAGTCTGCGCCGTTCCGGAAGAAGTAGGCCTCGAACTTCTGACCCGTGAAAGGCTTCTGCGGGGTGACGCGTGACTCGTGCGAAGGAGCGCCGGGGAAGGAGATAGTGAAATCCCCGTCCGGGCCAGTTAGACTACCCGATGACACTTCCTGCGCTCGTGAAATGAGATTGGGGGCGACGAGTAGCAAGACAAGTACTATGGCAAGGGCGGAAGGACAAGATAATAATGAGCGACGAGGCATTGCGTTTACCATGTTCCAAATCGTGACGAAAGAATTGAGCACTTGCTGCGCCTGTTCACCAGCTCTTGAATAATTCCCCGGAGCCTCTATCATCAGCGCAGTAATATGGAAGGCGCGCTGTCTTTATGGTTTGTGACGCTTGACTAAAGCGACCCCACGCGACGAATGAAGGGGTCCGCCGGAAGACTGATTAAGAGCGAGTCACCGGCGGGGCACAGGCGATATGCGATATTAAGCCCAAATGGGCTTAATTGTAAACGAGCAAATGACCCGTCGGGAGGTGATTCCTGATGGGTCAGTCCTCACGCCACCGGCCTGCGCGCCTCGCGGAAAAGCTCCTGCTGATTCGCACCGGGCTTCAATTGTCGCAGAATGAATTGATCGCCCGTCTCGGGTTGAGCGAGGAGTTCACTCAGGCGCGTATCTCCGCCTACGAGCGAGGAGTGCGTGAACCGCCGCTCATAGTTCTTTTGGACTACGCGCGAGCGGCTAACGTAGCGGTAGAAGCTTTGATCGATGATGAGTATGACCTACCTGAAAAACTGCCGGCACGCCCGAAGAGTGAGGGGATAAGAAGGAAACGCCCCTCGCGATCAGCCCCCGCGCGCAAGCCGAAGCCCAATAGGGCTTAATACCTAAAATTTATGTTCCTTGTTGAGCAAGGGTAAGGTATGATGCGGGCCGTTAGTTGCAAAATTGAAACAACATGCAATCTATAAAACATATCTTTCCTACATGAGTTCTCGATTGAGGGGTTGGCCACAGGAAATGATCAGCAGGATTTTTGTGGACATCGAGACACTCCCGCCAGAGATGAGCGACGGCGGGTGTCGTGTGAGCGAAGAGATAGCAGCCTACCCAGATGAAGAGTTCCGCCGGCTCGCGCTCGACGGCGACTATGGGCGAGTTCTGACCATCGGACTCATCGTAGAGCATGACGAGCAAGTGATCCACCGAGGACTGCTCGGGCGCGAGCGGCAGACGATGATGTTCCATCTTGATGAGGCAAGGACGCTTCGAGGCTTCTGGAAGCTGCTCACAGGCTTCAACGCCAGACGCGATCTCGTTGTCGGCCACAACCTCTTCGACTTCGATCTGCCATTTCTCTACAAGCGCTCGGTGATTCAGCGCGTGCGCCCGTCGGTCGAACTGTCCTTCGCCCGCTATCGCTCGCAGCCCATCTTCGACACGATGCACCAGTGGAACAAATGGTCGCCGCGCAAGTACGTCTCACTCGACCGGCTGGCAAAGATTCTGGGGATGGAGAGCTCGAAGGGGCAGGGGATTGACGGCAGCCGCGTCTATGATAAATTCTGCGCCGGGTGCCACGGTGAAATCGCCGACTACTGCATGCGAGATGTGGAGCTCGTGCGCGCGATCTACTACCGCATGGTCTTTCCTGATGACCCACAGCCGCCAGCGCTCTACGCGCCCACTCCGGACTAACATCACGGGTCGGGAAGCGAGAGCCGTCCGTTGAAATCACCGCGCCTACGCAGCCTGGCGCGCACTCTCAGGTTGGTAACAGATCGAACAGCGTAAGGTTGGATTCATTCTTCGCAGGTCTCGCAGGCTTCTTCCTCAAGGTTTCCTTCGCCGCCGTCGGTGTCTTGCCATCCGGCTTATTCGACTTCATTGCGGGGACGGATTCGGGGGCTATCCCTTGTACCACGCCTGCACCGGATTTGCCGGGCTTGCTCTCGGCCCGTCGGGCAGGTCGCTCGCGCCGAACTTGGGCCTGATGAAAAGTGTTGACCTCCACTTCGCCCGCGAACAGACGTGTGAGCTGAGGAGCCATATCCTTCCTGATGATCTCCGCCACCTGCCGCGAGAGGTCGAGTCCCTGAAGCTCCGGGTGGGCCGAAAGAATTTGTACCAGCGACCGCCCGAGACTAGCGTCCGCCCTCCAGTAGGTCGAAGCACTCACGCCCGCCGCCGTCCAGATTTGCCGGGGCGCGCATGCGCCGCCGCACTCCTTCAGCATGTGGGCAAGTACAAGCCTGTGCGCGAGGCTCAGGCGCGATGACGCGCTGGTCGGGTTGAACAGGTTGTCCTCGATGGCATAAGCACGCGCAGCGTTGTCATCATCAAAGCGCAGAACGACAATCGGCACACGGCGCATCCCGCGCTCCCGCGCGACCGTGTGCCTCCCCACCCCACAGACGATCTCGAAGCCTATCGCCCCATCCTCGACTCTGCCTCGCCGGGCGCGCACGACAATCGGGTATTCGGGCCGGTAACCGTGCCGCTCGAAGCTCCGCCGCAGGCCGGACTGGTCGCGGGGCAACGGGTACAAATCCGGATAGTAGGTCGCCACCGCCAGCTCGTCCACGCCCACCCATCGGGTCTTCAATACTCTATCTCTGGCCATCATCATCCCGTTATTCTCCGTCCCGGCTGACTATCAAATGACACACGCACCCTCCGACAAAATTTCACTCAACGCTTGCCATTTCACGTTGCTTTGCTTCTCTCCCGCGTCCTCTTTCATTCCTGAAATCACCCACCCCGAACACCAACGCACATGACAATTACCCTCTTTTCTCAAGACACATCTTGAATCCAAATCTCTCGGAACATCGACAAAACGACAACTCTCATTTGACCCTGCTGATCTATGCTTACCCAGACAAGTCATGCTCCGTTCGAACCGCAGAAACAAGACTGCGCCAGCCCTGCAATAAACAATAACAAACTTGTTGAACAATTATCAACTGAATTGTATACTTGCCAATAGCATCGAGCGAACACATTTAATGTGCCGTCGCTTTTTTCATTGATTTTGCGGAACAGTAAATTCAAGGATAGGAAATCGAGGATATGAAACGACCGAAGCTGACCGTCAGGCCGACCGAATTGGAGCACGTACACTTACACGAACGCGCCGGAAATTTGGGTTATAGCAGCCTGTCAGCATACCTGATCGACTGCGGCCTGAGCGACGATGGCGGGGTGCTGCCGCGCGAGCAGAGGACGCTCGAAGCGCTCTTGCTGCACGTCTCTCATCTGACCACCACAATTGAGGCAGAGCGAGGCCGGAGGAAGGGGGGCGTCCTGGAGCGGGTGCCGCATGAATTGCTGTTCGACCTCACCCGGAGAGCGAACGAGGCGGTGCGACTCGTCAACGTGATCCTTGGCCGGGCAGCCGGCGTGGTGGAGACGGGGGAGCGGGAGGAAGCGGCGTGAGTTTCTCCACACTTGAGGCCGGGCACGGGGGGACGAGCGCGGGGGCCGCCGACTACCCGTTGCGCACGCTCGTGCATGACCGCCTCCGGCGTGACGTGCAACGAGCGTTGGATGCTCTGCTGCCTGACCACGGGGAGGGGCACTCCGACCCCCCCGACCGGAGTGATGAAGAATTCGCGGAGTGGCTGCGCTCCGACGACTCGCCGCTGCTGCTTGAGAACGTCGAGGAGTTCGTCCGCGACCCGGAAGCACACCTGCGCGCCCTCGCCGAGCGGGTGGAGGGGCCGGGGCTTAGTGCGTCACAGTTACCGGGAGAGGAACTCGTCGTCGACACCCGGCAGCAGCAGGGGGACGATAACAAGCGCGACCCCGCCGAGGAGTTGCGGGCGCGGCTGCGAACGCTCGCGAAGCTGGACGCGGAGCGGATACTGGCAGTCCCGCGCCGGCGGGGTACGCCGAAGGGCGAGACGCGCACGCACTATCTCCTGCTCGTTTCGCCCGACCGCGACATCTCGAACAGCGTCTTCAAAAAACTCGTCCTCGACATCGTCCGCCGCCGGTGGCCGGGCGCGGTGGTCGTCGGCTACGTGCATCGCGACACGAACAACACCCATCTGCACCTCTGGCTAAGCGCCGCGACGCTCTCGGGAAAGAAAATCAGCGTCAAGCGAGAGACCCCGTCGGGCGACGCCGTCCTCGACAAGTACCCGGACCTCGACGAGGAGGTGGCCCGCTCCGTCAGCCGTCACTTCAATGACCCCGCCATCTACGACGACCACATGGCCCGCAAGCTGGAGTGGGTGCATTGGCGGGAGAGGTTCGAGGAGGCGCTGCGGCGAGGCGAGCGCCCGCCCGTCATGCCGCACCGTGCGCGGCACGACTACGACTGGCTCGGGGAGCGCAGGGCCGTCTCCGACCGCGAGCGGGATGAGAACCGACCTTCCTCCGGAGCGAGAGAGAAGGCCGCGCCCGTGCCCCGCGCGAAGTCGCTGATGGGCGCCCTCGAACTCTGGGGAAAGAGTGTTCACCTTGAGGCGCGGGTAAACTATCGGCGCGCGCTGCTTGATTCGCTCGACGCCTGGCGAGATCAAATAGACTACCCGGTCGAGGATATGAAGAACCACCTGGAACAAAAGCTGGGGGAGGCGGTACGCGAGCACGAAAGATACAAGGACGCTTTCGGGAAGACACTCGAGAACCGCGCCCGCAAAGAATATCCTGCACTCAAATACCCGCTCCACAACTCAAAACAGATCGCCGAGATGGAGGAGATCGCACGCCTCACTCGCGACCCCGAACTGCTCCGATACGTGCGCTCCTACACGGAGCTTGACCGGCCGTCTGAGCTTGCAGGGGAGACACGGGATGTCGGCTCGCGGCGGTGGCGCGACCGTATCGAGGCGCGGCTGGAAGTGCTGGAGCGCGCCGAGATGCTGGTAAGGGTCACCGCGCAGCAGCAGCAATTGCATGGTGCGACTCGGGCAACGGCACGGGCAGTTGGCGTGGCGACAGCAACTGCATTCGCGGGGCGCCCGTCGTTCGACCGGGACGGCGAGATCATTAAAGGTTGGCTCGGGGGCGGCTGGCCTGATGAGCAGATGTGGCACTCCCTACCTTGCATCGAGACGGAGGCCGTGAGACAACACGCCGCGCGCTACCTGGAAGCGCGGGAGTTCTTCGCGGCGGCGGGCGAGAGGCTGGCCGCTCGGCGCGAAGAAGATGGGCGTTTAGCTTCGCCTCGGCTGTCGCTTGCAGAACTTGACCTTGCCCGTATCGGCCGGTTGGTCGGCGGGGACAGCAGCAGCAGCCCGGTCACGGGTGAACGCGAGCGCACGTTGCTGCTAGACCTCGTCGCGTCGGCCAGGTCGGAACGCGAAGCCTCACCGCGCGAAACCGCGCGGCTCCTGGAAGCGGACATCAGAACGGATGCCGGGCGGCGGGGTGACTACGAGGTCGGTCGAACGAGGGGCGTGAGGATTGAGCGGGAAGAATTCCGACCGCATGACGACGAATGGGCGGGCCGGCTCGCCGCTTTGCTCACGCTCAGGGAGACGGAGGCGCTGGCGCTGGCAATGAGCGATGTCCCGCGCGCGCGGTTCGAAGCGGTGCGGGAAGACGTCTACGCCAGGCGCGACCTGATGGAGCTGACGCGCAGGGTGCGCGCGGCGTCAGGGATGTCGCC
The DNA here is from genome assembly GCA_038322995.1 of Pyrinomonadales bacterium. Classification (GTDB taxonomy): domain Bacteria; phylum Acidobacteriota; class Blastocatellia; order Pyrinomonadales; family Pyrinomonadaceae; genus QHXQ01. Next base: position 10,745 of record JBBQGM010000100.1, on the reverse strand, counting down.
AGACGCTGCGCGGGCAGGCGTGCTGGACGACGGCGCCGCAGGGAGGGCCCTCGATAGACATTTGCAGACCATCACCGAAGGGCTACGTTCGCACGGCAATGGCTGGAAGGAGTGGCAGGCAGCAGGCGTCGCCGAGTTCAAACTTATCCTGTCGGAACGCGAACGTGAGATTGCGGGACACGTCGTCGAGGAGGTGCGAGCCCGCCTCGCGGCGGAGAGGCGCGCCGCCGTGCTCGAACGGCTGGAGCCGCAGTTCGACTCCGCAGCGCAGGCCTACGTGCTCGCCGCTTACAGCGATGAGGGCTTGGAGGTCATGCGCGAACCGGGCCGCCTGAACGAACACGTGCGCGTGCTGGCGGAGCGATTCGCGGGGGTGGCGCGAGCCGCCGGTTATGAGCCGGAGTCTCTCGGCCTGATGGGGAGGGACTCCGAGGCGCGGGCCGAACGCGTTCTCTCCGACTCGGTCGAGCGCCTCGGGCGGGAGGAGCGCGATGCGCTCGAACTCGGACGGCTCGAAGCCCGGATGATCCTGGCGCGGGCCGTGAGGAGCGAGGCGGCTACTGCCTGGCATCGCTTCGCCGACCACGCCCCATTCCACACTTGGTCCTATGAGACGCTCGACGGGCGCGGGAGCGCGTCGCTCTGCGAGACCCGGCTCGCGCCTTATGAGGAGACGGACGAAGCCGCATTGCGGGTCGCCGAGAATGCCGGGGAGCACATTCTGCGCTCGAGGGACAAAGTCCAGGGGTGGTTGACTGAGGTCGAGGCGCCTCTCGCCGTCGCGGCCGAGGCGGCGACGCGGGCTTATGAGACGCGAGAGCGTGAGCTCGCGGGCAACAGGTTGCGGCTGCGCCTCCCCGTCTTCGAGCCGGGCGAGTTGGCGCGATTGGAGGAGGCCGCCGTCGCGACGCGCGATCATGAATTGATCGAACTCATCGCCCGGTGCGAGGATGATCGGTTCGGACCCATGTACGCCGCTCAGCGGGCGATGGGTCGCGCGTTGCGGGCCGTGGCCGTCTCGAATGTCGAGTACGCCGTGCCCGAGCGGTACGAGCAGCCAATCGCCGCCGCGCGGCTGGAGAGACTGCCGGAAGAGGATCGCGCTGTGGTATCCGGGTGGCTCGGCCGGCACCGGGAGGCGCGTGTGGCGGAGCGGGCGGCGGCGCACTCCTTCCGCGAGCACCTCGACGCGCAGGCGAACCTACGGGTTGCCGAAGTGTCGCGCATGCAGGAGCAGCAAGGGCAACGGCGTCCGGAGGTGTGGGGCAGCGTCAGGCCGCTCCTCACGGAGGTCGAGGCGGGGGAGATATACAGGGTGGTCATGACGACGGATGATCACGGCCGGCGGTCGTGGGAGCAGATGACGAAATATGCGGTGGTCGCCGTCGGTGCCGACAAACTCCGGAAGGGTGATCCGCCGGGGCTGTACGAGTGGGCGAGGCATAATAGTGTCCCGCAGCTCGGGAGCGAGTACGGTCGGGGGATCAGCGGGATGGTGTTGAGCCACAGTGAGGCGCGGGAGCGCATCCGGCAGGAGAACAAAGAACTCGGGCGGGAACACACGACGGAGACAAGGTCATCACCGGGCCGGTAGAAGTTTGGCACTTTGGGATTCGCGATAACCCTGCGGCACCCGCTGCCGCTTATAATATCGAATGCTCGATTTTAGCCTCAAGCTCGTCACCCGCCCACAGGAACTCACTGCCCTCACCGCCCGATTGAATACAGTTCCCGCCCTGGCGCTTGACATCGAGACGGTCAACTGGTGGGACCGCCGGGTCGAGCGCGTATCCCTCATCCAGATAGCTTACCGCGAAGGCTCCCGGCTGCGGGTGGCGGTGGTTGATGCACTCGCCGAACTCCCCCTGGAACAGTTTCGTCCGTGTCTCGAGTCGAGCCCGGTGACGAAAGCGATCCACAACGCGGCCTATGACGCGGTGCGCCTCGCGCGCCACTATTGCATCCATACCTCCCCGATCCACGACACGATGCTCGCGGCACGGCGGGGCGGCGAGAAACGCTATTCATTACAGGCACAGGCCGAGACTCACCTCAAGGTCCGACTCGACAAAAGCGAGCAGCGCGGCGATTGGGCGCGGCGCCCACTCACGCTCAAGCAACTGCGCTACGCCGCGCTGGACGCGGCCTGCACCTTGTTGCTATACGAGGATCAATTAGCGAGGGGTTTATCCGCCACTTATCGCTTGCGGGAGATGGCGCCTTCGACTCAAAACTCGCTGCCGTTGAGTGACGCTGCTGCTGTGGCCGCGCTTCCCGCATCCGGTCGTGTGGAAACACCTCAGGTTGCGGAAGCGGAAGGGACGGCGACAGCAGAATTGAACGCACCCGCCATCGCTTTACTCGGCGTGGTGACGGAATTGGCCGGACGCTACAGTCCGGAGCGGCTGGCCGTGTCGGCGGGAAGCGAGCGGGTGGGCCTGGCGGGCTGGATCATTGACGGGGTGTTGGGCGCGGAGAGGGACATGGACGAGGAGACGGCGAAACTCATGCTCGCCGAACTCGTCGAGCAGGGGCTGGTTAGACTCAACGCGGCGCGGCGGCTGGAAGCGACCGAATCGGGTATCCGGCTGTGGTCTCGACTCAAGCCAGTCTGAGCGGGTGGTACTCACAGATAATGCCATTTTTGCATTGATGCGCGAGAGTCACCACTTCGCGAACGATTACAGGGGACGTGAGTAGAAAAGTTCTTTGTTAATAGTATTAAACATTTCCTCCAACTTTTGGTCGACATCCTCATACGTCCATCTCACTACCCTCCAACCCAACATTACGGCGACGTTTTGGCGATCCCGGTCTTTCTGAAAGGCCGAATCAGTTGCGTGATAGCGGCGCGAATCGCATTCAATAATTATCTTGTGATGGGTTTCCACATTCACCAGCCCAAAGTCGAAGTGCAGAGCGAACGATGTACCCGCAGCCGCGTCTTCGAGCCGGAAGTAGCCTTGCGACGAACCGCTCACCTGCGGGAAGAGCATCGGGCGATCCGTCCTCTCGGACAGCCGCCACCACTCGGAAAAGAGCCGTACTTCAGTCGGTGACTTGCTTCTCGCCACGATCTTTGTCATCTGTTCGAAAAGCTGTTTTTTACCACCGGTACTCTCGATGGCATGGTCAATTGACCACGGCCTGTGCCGCCGTAGAGTCTTCGCTATCTCCAATTTGCTCCTCAGACTATTAGTCATCCCGAAGCTCAGGCTCTGCCCTTTTCCGTAGTAAAGCTTCTTGATTGAGAGATGAGCACGGAGCGTCTCGACCGAAGATTCTTCCGTTATTCTCACGATTTTCCGGCGCGCCCAATCGTACACGGTCTCCCTGACCTCATTGGCGTGTCGCAGCAACTCCTGATCGAGCCCCGCCCTCGTCCGGTGGCCGCCGTCGGGTGACGGGGGATAAAGTTCTTCAAGCCTCACATCGTCCGGATCTTCTCCGTGCAGGGCGTTTGCTCTGCGCCAGATGTCGGTGTAATGCTCCAAAAACTTTTCGGCGAGGTCGGCGTCCGTTAAAAAATGCTTCTCTTTGATGAGACGGTTGTCATATGCGCCCCATAATCCTGCCAACCGTTTCCAAGCTTTGTCGGATAACGACATATGTTGACTGCACCTCTGGCCTAATGTATATCATGTCCGAATCGCCGCTCTGAGCCATAAACAGTCTAGGGCGTACATCTCTTCCTTCACAAGAATGTCTAGCCGGATGGAGCCATGCTATGTATGAAGACAATAAAACGCTATATGATTTGAATAATCTGAAACTATGGGATAACGACGAGAGCAGATATGAATCACTCAAAGACTATTCGACAGTTAGCGGAGAAGGCTCCATCGAGGTGGTTTTCCGTGATATCGAAAAGCGATTAATTGAGGAGATCAGGAAGGCGGACATGGTCTTCGGATGCGTCGCCTGGCTGACCAGCGAGCCGATTCTGAACGCGCTTGCGGAGAAAAAAGGTGCCGTGATAATCATCCAGAAGGAGGACTTCCTCCGCCCTGATTTCGGTACGCCAGAAGAGTGGGAGAAGAAGTGGCGTCAGCATCTTCGCCAACTCTACAATCAAATCAGAAGCATTGAGGGTCACCTCTTCCCCGGGACATGGCTGGAACCGCTCTGGCATTATCAAGGCGCGCTTGCTGAAGCCGTGCGCTGCGTTGGCAACCACAACGGGGACAAACAATCGGCGCACCCGCGCGCTCACCATAAATTCGTGGTGTTCGCTCGCTACGGGGAGGAACCTTCTGTTCACGAGGACATCCCGAGCGACCACTGCTGGCTGGCACCGGAGGCGGTCTGGACGGGTTCGTTTAACTTCACGAAAAACGCCGGTTATTCACTGGAGAACGCCTGATGTCGGGACACATTTCATAAACCGGCCTCCAGATTGAGTTTGGCTTGATGAGTAAGCAACTCCCAGAGACTCGTTTCACTTTTGAGCAACTCCACGACGGCGCGTACCAGACTCAACTCCGCCCGTGCCGCGCGCCGCGATGTGATGCGTCGCAACAGCTCTGGCAAGTCTTGACGAGCTGCGAGCAAGCCACATCCGATACCCACCAGCACCAGCAACGCGATGGCAACGAGCGTGAACATCCGCGCCCACGCCTTCAGACACTTGATGTGTGCTTGCGAGAACCCCAGCATCCACTTCGCATCGCGAAAGCCCTCTTCACACCCGAAGCGGCGCGCGTACTCTCTCATCATCCGCAGAGGCGAGAGCGGACGATTACTGACCAGGTGCCAGATGCCCCAACGCCCTTGCCCGTCACGCGCTCTGACTTGCGCCACGTACTGGCGGCGCGGGTCGCTCTCGCAGTAGAAGATGCGACCCAGAGAGCGGCGGCGCGTGTTCCCCTTCAGGCGCAAGGTAGAGAGTTTGCGCCACCCTGCGGCACCCAACACCTTGACCGACCCCTTGCTGCGAATCACAAAGGAAACGCCCAAATCATTGAGCAAATCAAAGAACTCGACATCCGCAAACGCCCGGTCCGCCGTGATGATGAGACGGCGCACCGAGACATCACACAAGATTTCACGCACCAGCGTGGAGACAAACTCGCGCTCATAACCACTGCGCCGCGCTTTCAACTCGCTCTCTTCATAGGCGCGCCAGAACAGTGGCACTCCACGACGCCCGACCAGCAAGGAGGCGGCCAGCAAATGCTGCTTGTCTTCAATCGTCCAATCAATGGCGAGCCGCACCGGCCCAGAGAGCGGCAACTGAGCGCCGACGAGGCGTGCGGTCGAGCGCGCCAACTCCCGCACGTCCATACGCTCATTGTGCAGGAAGCGGGCAAGCCGTTTGAGCGCCGCCTCTTGATTGCCGAAGAAGCGCGCGAGTTTGGCCTGACAGCAACTTTGCACCGTGACCAGAGCAAGCACGAAATCAAAGATCGCTTTACGTTGATGACCATGTGCCGAAGGCAACATGGCGTTGATATACTGTTGCAGGCGAGTGGGACAGGAGCTTTGAGTCATGGTAAACCCAATGCTCTCACGAGCAGCTAACTCGTGCCCACTCGCTTACTTACAAAATGTGTCCCGACATCAGGGAGAACGCGCTAATAGTGCGGGACAAACGAATCGTCAGCGCTTATGTGAATGAGTTTGCACAGGTGGCAGCCGTGTCAGAGCCACTGGATTGGGAGACAAGTTGGGCTAACCCGCAACATTTTATTGGGTCTTGAGCTGGTTGCGAAGGGATCTAGGTTTACGGGGAAGTATCTATTCAGGTCTCATTCTTCAAAGTTATCAATCACGGGAAAGAGAAACTGGTAAGCGACCCTCCATCTCTGCTGATCGCGGGTCAAGATGGTAACTGTTTTTGGATTGAGCGCGAGCACCTGACCGTACCTGTCCTGATTCTGCCGGTCACGAAAGCCAACCGCATCCCCAATCTTGAGCCGACCGCGCTCTAGTCCCTGCGGGGCTGCGGCGGTTCTCAGATCAGTCTCGACCTCCTCAATATTGACCGCGCCGAACGGGATCGACCAGCGCTCTTTATCATGCTGGTTTTCGATTAAGAGGCGGGTTCTGCGTAACTCGATGACGGAGGCTGAGACGAGGCGATTTTGCACCTCATCGAAGTAGGTGATCGGCATGCCGGGGCGCAGGCGTGCTCTCACTTGCTCGATCCGCCCGGGGTCTTCCAACTGCATGGTCAGAGCGGCGCGTAAGCGGAAAAGATCGAACAGGGAAGCGGCACGCAGTTCATTGATGATGGCTGTGTAATCCATAGTCTTGACAGAGTGGAGCGGGGGGCGCGCCGGCTAAATAAAGAGCATGAAAAAGGGATACTTCTTCTATCAGCAGTCGCTACCTTGCTAGCTGATTTTATCAGCACTCCGCTGGGGCAGGGCGTGTCGTGGTACGTAAGACCGAGATCAGAGTCATCTACGAAGAAGGAGTCGAGGCGGTGGCGGCGACCATCCGTCAACTCTACGAGATGATCGAGGTCGAAGATGAGCGCGTCCACTGCTTTGTCATGTCTGCGACGGCGGCGCATCTCCAGAAGATCGAACATCTCACCGGTCGCATCACTCGGCTCGAAGCAGCGCTAGCGAACAAGGCGCAGCAAGTCCATCAACTCAACGCGGTGGTCAAAGATTTGACCAAACAACTCAAAGAAGCCCACCGGCAAACGCGCCTGGCGAAGGACGCACATCTCGCCACGGTCATAAAGAACTCACAGAACTCGAGCCAGCCGCCTTCGACAGACCCGCGCAAGCGGACGAGAAGCCTGCGCGAGCAGAGTGGGAAGCAAGCGGGCGGCCAACCGGGTCATCCCGGCCAGACGTTAGACTTCGTGGAAAAGCCCGACCGCATCGTCATCCATGCATTGACGACCTGTGACCTGTGCGGCTCATCTCTGGAGGCAAGTGAAGTGAGGGTCAGCGAGCGTCGCCAAGTCCATGATTTGCCGGTGCAGCAACTCGAAGTAACAGAACATCAATCGCAAACAAAAGTCTGTCACAGATGTGGGACGAAGAACAAAGCCAAGTTTCCCGTCGGGGTCAATGCGCCGGTGCAATACGGTGCAGGCGTGAGATCGGTGGCCGCATATTTGATGGGCTATCAGCTCATTCCTTATGACCGATGCGCCGAGACGATGAACGATCTCTTCAACTGCCATATTTCTCCGGGCACCTTGGCGACTATCCTGAAGGAATGCGCGAGCGAGTTGGTGGAACCGTTGATGCTCATTAAAGCAGGGTTGAGAAAGTCAGATGTGCTGGGCGTGGATGAAACAAATCTGAGAGTCAACAAAAAGCAGGACTGGGTCCATGTCTCATCAACGGATCGTCTGACGCTGCTCGTTTATGACCAGAGAAGAGGAACCGCAGCTATTGAGAGCATCGGGATCCTGTCCGAGTACAAGGGCGTCTGTGTGCATGACGGCTTTAGTGCTTATGACCAGTACCGGCAATGCCAACATAGCCTGTGCAATGCGCATATCCTGCGGGACTTGAACTACGTCATCGACACGAGCAAAGCTGCCTGGGCGACGGAGATGAAGGCGCTACTGCTCGACATCAAAGGCGCAGTGGGCGACGCAGGTGCGGCAGGAAAAAAGCGATTAGCTGTGCGCCAGAAGAAAGAGTTCTTGAGCAAATATGATCAGATAGTAGATAAAGCGGGGAAACTCTATGAGCCTTTGCAGAGGAAGAAAGGCCCAGCCAAAACAGCACGGAAAAGGGAGTCGCCGATTGTGGCGGCAGCCAGAAAGCTGGTGAATAGATTAGTTGCTAAACGGGGTGACATCCTGCGGTTCATGAATGACTTTCGAGTACCGTTTGATAATAATCAGGCGGAGCGAGACCTGCGGATGCTGAAGGTGAAGCAGAAGATCAGCGGGTGCTTCCGCACAGAGAAAGGTGCTGATGAGTGGTGTCGGGTGAGGAGTTATGTCTCGACGATGAAGAAACAAGGTCACGGTGTCATGGAGACGATGAGAAGTGTGTTCGCCGGAAAGAGCATCATGCCCGCCATCCGCCGCTAGAGTCTCTCACGGCTCGTCCTACCCAAATGAAGTGAGCGGTTGAAGAAAGTAGAGAAATTAATCTAGCGGTCTGCCACCTGAACAGTCACCCGGGGAATTAATTATGCTGTGAGTCCGATAATTATCATTATGTCTTACATGTTGTATTACATCAAAAACCCTATGCAATATATTGTAGTCAATATGCTTTTTGAAATTATATTTTGCCGCGTTCATTAATGAGAAAGAATTCATAAAAATATCTCAGTAGAAATTTATTGCCATGGAGGAAATTTTACCCTTCCTGGTAAGCCTCATCACCCTACGCGGTTCGTAACGCCAGGCACCGATAAGCCATTCGGGATCTCCTCCGCCCAAAATAGCCATAATGGGGACCGGCGCCCGCGCCTCCCGAAAGCCTGCGACCTTTCGTAATGCGCGCTCATCTTTCGGACTCAGGTAGACGGCCTCGCGCGGATGCGTGTGCCAGTCACCCAGGTAGGTGTGAATTCTTCCCGAGTCCTTGTAAAGATGACCAATCTCCGACTCCTGGTAATCATAATCCGGGATAAATGCGTGCTCCGTATGAACCGCGCGTGGGCCCGGCCCGGTGGCATGGCAGATCACCACCCCGTCTTTCGACTTCGACCAGTAGCCCATCATCACGCCGCCGGTTTCCAGTGGAAAGAGGCGTTCGGCTTCGAGGAGCATCTCTTTAACGACCGGCTCGGAGAACCAAGCTTTTACTGTGCGCTGCTTCATTCAGACACGATGGGTGGCGGTGAAGCTTAAAGGTCTGCCACCGCGGCATGATTTCGCGACCGCTCTCGTCGCGAAAACTGATGATGGCCACATCCCAATCCGTATCAGGATAGTCGCTGCCCAAGCCGCCGGCGAATGTAGAGACGGCCAGCCTGACGCCATTGAGAGCTACTTCCGCCACGTCGAAGCCGGCCCCCGTAAAAGTCGGGTCAGCGCACCCTCTGGGCTGCACATTACCCGATGCATCCGACGGCGGCGACGGGATAGTTCCGTCCATCGTCGCGTGCTGCAAGCACATCCAACACCCTTCTGTCCTGCCTGGCTGTATTCGTAGTACCCGCCCTCCCCAACCTCCGGGCGTCGTAGACACACAGACGTAAGGTAGCTTTCGCTCGGAGGCGAGGTCTGAAAGGAGGTGATGGAGTCCTACCTCGGCGGTGGCATCGTAAAGGAGATGGGCACCCTCAAGGAACATATGAAGTTCCTCAAGGTCAGATGGTTCTTCTCCGGTTTCATAGATGCCGCCGATGCGATGATCAAAGGGGATGACTTTGGTGTAGGGGTAGTGGCTCGTGAGGAATTGATCGAGTGCCCTTACCTTCCACAAACCGGCAGCGGGAAAACCGAGCGGCCACCGCACCCCGGTCGCAGGGTCGAAGTAATCGAAGTCGAGCGTGCGGAGTTCACGCACGCCGGAGCGGGCGAACTCAATGGCGCTCGGGGCGCCGAGGCCGCCAGTGCCGGCGACGGCGATGACGCGATCACGAAGAATATTGAGTTCCGGCACGCGGGCCGCCAGATCATGACGCCCGGCGCGTGCTGTCCTGGCAAAGTATAGGAGTCGCTCTCGGCTCTTGCCAATCCCCTGCTCCGCCCTCACCACAAAGAGCCAGCCGTCCCCCTCTTCGCGCCACCGCAATTCTTCCGGAAATATGACTGCCACGATATCCAGCAGTCCGCCACTCACCACCTGCCCGTGCGATCTTCCAAGGTGAGGATGCTCCGATATCAAGGTGGCCAGGTATGCGGAGTGATCATTTTCGCGGATGGGCTCCGACAGTCTCACCCACCTGCCAGTGATCCGCTTCGGATAAAGTCCCGCGACCGCCGGATCAATTCGTGACAGCGTCGCTCCGTGTGAATCACGGACTTCGAGTACGGCTCCTCTAAAGAGCAACCCGGATTTCCCTTCCAAGCCAATGAGTAACTCTCCAGATTCGATCCCGGGATCCAATTGCCAAGAGCCATCAATGATACAGACTGTATCGGCGGCGTAAGCGTAGTAGTCGCTGAAGGGCTCGCCCTGGCGCTCTTCGCGCGCCGCAACCTCCTCGGCGTTTTCGCTTCTGGCGATGTCGATAACGAGGGGCAGTCGCCCGGTGATGAATCCGGCGAGCGTATCATCAACTTCCCAGTTCTCACTCGCCCGCCCGATGAGACAGAGCCCCTTGCTGAAAGGATTCTGGTGGCGAGGGAGATCAAGGTCGGGCGCTCGCACTTCGAACCTGACGTAAGGGTACAGGTCCGGGTAGGTAGCGACGAGCGAGAGATGCTCCCCACCGACAGTTGCATTCAGGCGCAGCCGAATGAAGCCACGAGATCGCGCCTCTTCGTCTATTACGTAGTTGATCCCGGCCCGGTCGAGTTCTTGTAACTCGTGTTCGAGTAGGCCGGGCCATCGCTCCCACCAAGGAGCGAGCCCTACCCGACCTCGCGATCTTTGGGTGGCTTCGGCGGCTTCACCGGCCCCGGGTGCGGCGGATGCGGCGGGTGGGGCGGCTTCTCGTCGTGTTCTTTGTCCTTTTTCTCTTTTTCTTCGTTTCCCATTACTCATACACTCCCTCTGCGCGACTTTGCAGCCCCGGCTCGTTATTTCTCTTTACGAACGCCTTTGAACGGCTTCGGATCGGCTTTCTGATCGATAAACCGTCCGTTATCAGTGTCGCGCTTCGTCCAGCGGTCATTCTGCGGATTGTAAGTCTGGGAGCGGTCA
>JBBQGM010000099.1:0-17029 GCA_038322995.1 Pyrinomonadales bacterium | reverse complement strand
TTTTTTTTTAGGTTTGGCTTTTTTGGTTTGGCGGATTAGAAGACTGCTCTGGTTTTACACCCCCAAATCCTAAATCCGCATTCCGCAATTAGCTTACTTGTTCTCGTCCACGTCCACGTACTCGGCGTCGATGACGTTATCTTCGCCGCCGCCCGTTTGTGTGCTGCCCGGCGCGCCCGCGCCTGCGGCCGCAGCTTGCTCGTCGGGTGTGCCCGCTGCGCTGCCCTGCGATTGGTAGAGCGCCTCGGCCAGTTTGTGCGAAGCGGTTTGCAGGTTGTTGAAGGCGTCGTTCATGCGCTCCGCGCCGCCCTCTTCGAGCGCCTTCTTCGCGTCGGCAATAGCCGTTTCGAGTTGCGTCGAGGTCGCGCCGTCCATCTTCTCTTTGTTCTCGCTGAACGTCTTCTCGACCTGATAGGTCAAGCCATCCAGTCGGTTGCGCGCCTCGGTCTCCTCACGCTTCTTCACGTCCTCGCCCGCGTGCGATTCGGCCTCGCGCATCATGCGGTCGATCTCGTCCTTCGACAAACCCGAAGAGGCCGTAATGGTGATCTTCTGCTCGCGCCCCGTGCCCATGTCCTTCGCGGACACGTTGACGATACCGTTCGCATCTATGTCGAACGCGACCTCCACCTGCGGCATACCGCGCGGGGCGGGCGGGATACCGATCAAGTGGAACTTGCCAAGCGTGCGATTATCCGGAGCCATCGGGCGCTCGCCCTGAAGGACATGCACCTCGACCGAAGTCTGATTGTCAGATGCAGTCGAGAAAATTTCCGACTTGCGCGTCGGGATCGTCGTGTTGCGCTCGATCAGTTTTGTGAACACGCCGCCGAGCGTTTCAATGCCGAGGCTCAAGGGCGTCACGTCGAGCAACAAGATATCGGTCTTCTCACCCGACAGCACGCCCGCTTGCACGGCCGCGCCAATCGCGACGACTTCGTCCGGGTTCACAGACTTATTCGGCTCTTTGCCGAAATAGCCTTTGACCATCTCCTGCACTTTCGGGATGCGCGTCGAACCGCCGACGAGTACGACCTCGTCGATCTTATTCGCCTCCACGCCCGCGTCCTTCAAAGCCTGTTCGACCGGCGGCATCAGCCGTTTCAAGATCGGCTCGACCAGGCCCTCAAACTTGCCGCGCGTCAGCTTCATCACGAGATGCTTCGGCCCCGACTGGTCGGCGGTGATGAACGGTAGATTGATCTCCGTCTCCATCGCGGAGGATAGTTCGATCTTGGCCTTTTCGCCCGCTTCCTTCAAGCGCTGCAAAGCCATCTTGTCATTCGACAACTCGATGCCCTGATCGCGTTTGAACTCTTCGACGATCCATTTGATCAGCGCCTCGTCTATGTCGTCGCCGCCGAGGTGCGTGTCGCCGTTCGTGGATTTGACTTCGACCACGCCTTCGCCGACTTCGAGGATCGAGATGTCGAACGTGCCGCCGCCGAAGTCGAACACGGCGATGGTCTCTTCCTTCTTCTTATCAAGCCCGTAGGCGAGCGCGGCGGCCGTCGGTTCGTTGACGATGCGCAGCACTTCGAGACCGGCCACCTTGCCGGCATCCTTCGTCGCCTGCCGTTGCGCGTCGTTGAAATAGGCGGGCACGGTGATAACGGCCTTATCGACCTTTTGACCAAGATAATCTTCGGCCGACTGTTTCATCTTTTGCAGGATCATGGCCGAAATCTCCGGCGGCGACCATTCCTTGTCGCCCGCGCCGATACGCACATCACCGCCGCTGGCGGCCGACTTCACCTGATAAGGCACTTGCCGCTTCTCGGCCGTCACCTCGTCGAAGCGCCGGCCCATGAAGCGCTTGATCGAATAGATGGTGTTCTCCGGGTTGGTCACGGACTGGCGTTTGGCCACCTGCCCGACGAGCCGGTTGCCGTCCTTGGTGAAGGCCACCACTGAGGGCGTCGTCCGGCCGCCTTCCGAATTGGTGATGACGGTCGGTTCGCCGCCTTCCATCACGGCCACGACGGAGTTGGTCGTGCCGAGGTCTATGCCAATAATCTTGCTCATTGCTTTACTCTCCAGAAAATGTTTTGACTGCCCGTCCTACGACTCGCCCGACTGGCCGCAAAGCTGACGGGTGCTACTTACCGCTAGGTTCTGCCGTCACTGCTTGAATGCGGCGTCAGTATAATATCTGAGTCTTCCGTTGTCAACTTTTCATCGCCTAAAGATGTAGCAATCTCGCACAACAACCTAAGTTGAATTATTTTATAGTTTAACCGTGAACGTCGGCGCGCTTATCTTTGCTCATTTAGCAGTCGTGAAGCATGAAAGACATAATGTATGCCGGAAGCAAGAGCGAAAGCGAAGACAGTTGTGTACACGACGGGCAGATAGCCGCTCAGCATAGGGAAGTGCGCGGCGGTGAGGACTGCGATGATGGCGCAGATCTGCACGGTCGTGCTGATCTTGCCGAGCAGCGAGGGGCGGAAGTGACGGAAACCGGTCGCCATGTTGATGGCGGCGGCCCCGACGATGATGAAGATGTCGCGGCTGATGACCATCGCCGTCACCCAGAAGGGAATAGGGAAATGGCGTGGCAGCGGGCTTGGCAGGATGTTGTGCTGCGACAGGGCGATGAAGGCCGTCACGAGCATCAGTTTGTCGGCGATGGGATCAAGGATGCGGCCCAGTTCCGACCCTTGTTTCAGATTCCGCGCCAGCAACCCGTCCAACCCGTCCGTCACGCCCGCGACGATGAAGACGAAAAGCGCCCAACCAAAACGCCCGTAGACGAGCAGCGTGACGAAGACCGGGATGAGCGCCATGCGCAGCACGGTCAACAGGTTAGGCAGTGTGATAATGCGGGAAGACATGGGCAAAGTTCAAAGTTCAAGGTTCAAGGTTCAAAGTCAGAGCCTCAGGCTCACTTTGAACCTTGAACCTTGAACTTTGAACTATTGCGCGCAGCGCAGTTCTAAGAGCGAGACTTCGGGCAGACAGCCGTAGCGCACAGGCAGGACGACCGTGCCGAGACCGCGTGTGACGTAAATCTGCGTGTCGCCACGGCGACCCAAACCGCGCAGCATGCGTCGGCGCGGGCGGCCCGAGCGCGAGCGTTCCGAGCGCAAAGTGACTTGCCCGCCGTGCGTGTGCCCGCTCAGGACGAGATCGACGCCGGCCCGGGCGGCGCGGCGCAGGATAATCGGGTTGTGCGCGAGGAGCAACTTCATCTCGGCGCTACTTGAGCCGGCCAGCGCGAGCGGTAAATCTTCGAGGCCCACCATCGTATCGTCCACGCCTGCAAGCCAAAAGGACGCGCCCCGATGCTCGAAGCGCATACCTTCATTCACGAGCATCTTGATGCCTTCGGCGCGGAACAGATCGGTGATGAGTGCGGCGTCCGTCCAATGATCGTGGTTGCCCAGCACGGCATAGACGCCGCAGCGTGCGCGCAGCCGGCCGAGCATCTCAGCGCAGGGCGCGGCGTAACCGCGCTCGTGCGAAACGTAGTCGCCGGTCAGGGCGATAATGTCGGGCTTCAGGCTGTTGGCCGTCTCAATCGCACGCTCGATCTGTGCGCGCCCCGTAAACGGGCTGTGGTGTATGTCTGAGAGTTGCACGATGCGCAGCCGATTGAGGGCAGGCGGCAGACGACGCAACTTGATGACATGGCGTTCGACGACGAGTTGGTACGGTTCGGCGAAGGCGGCACGCGCCATCTGGGCCAGCGTGTCGGTGAGTGCGCGCCAGACAGTCGGGCGTGTGGCGGGGGCACGACGCCGAGCCTTCCATCTTTCGATGTTCGTCATAGGCGGTTCGTTTGAGTCCGGAGATTTATGAAATCGCGCGCGAGCTTGCCTTGATCCCTTCCCGTGAAAGCCCGCGCATTATAGATACGTGGCTGGCAAAAGGCAACGCGCCACACCGGCACGCGGCGGAAACTAAGCGCTTGTCCGCATACCGTAATAAAGGGCGGCGGCGGTTCTGGTCATTATGACAAAGAACTTAATAAGAATTATTCTCGATTTGCATTATAGCCAAGCACGAGTTTCGGCGTGGCTTTGACGTTGGGAGGGCAGAGTGAAAGGCAGTAAGCAACTAGACGGGCTGGCCGCATTAAGGCAAAAGCTCGACGAGCGGGGCGGGCATCTGACCCGCCAGCGCGTCGCCGTCTATGATTATCTGAGCCGGGTTGACAATCATCCGACGGCCGAAGAGGTCTTCTTAAACGTCAAACGCAAACTGCCCAAGATCAGCTTGGCCACTGTCTACAAAAATCTGGAGGCGCTGGTCGTGTGTGCGGCCGTTTCCAAACTCGCATATGGCGACGGCTCGGCGCGTTACGACATCCGCACCGATCATCATTACCACACGCGCTGCTTGCAGTGCGGGCGGATTTGGGATTTGGAAGCGGCGCAGGGCAGCGCCGCGTTGCAGCAGATCAAGCCGCAGGCGGGCTTCGCCGTCGAAGATTACCGGCTTGAGTTGCTGGGCCGCTGTAGGGATTGTCAGTAAGCTTTTTTTTATCTGACAATCAAGAATTATTCTTACTGTTAACTTGATTACGGACGCAATGGAGTACATCGTAAGGCGCTGATTGGCTGTGCACGGCAACGAAGCGGGCGAGAACCCACACGTCAACTACGAACCGAGCGCAAAGGGCGGCTTACGCGAAGCGCCAAAGCCGGGCGCAGATCACAAGCCCTACGTCGCGGGGCACGTCGTGCGGCAAACCATCAGCCGCACGAATAACTACGGCCAGGCGGGCGCGCGTTACCGCACCTTTAGCGACGAGGAGCGCGACGAGTTGATCAGCAATCTAGTCGCACACCTGAGCGCCTGTGATCGAGACATACAGGAGCGCATGATCGGGCACTTGTTGCAGTGCGATCAGCAATACGGGCAGCGCGTGGCCGCCGGGCTAGGCATCAAGCCTGAGCAGTTGACCGGCGAAGCCATCGGCGCGCGTTAGCTGATCGGCGCATCAGGCACGCGGGCACGTTTGTCCCGCGTGCCCTGCTGCGCGGCATGATTAAGGAGAGGAAGAGAATATGCCACAGAAAACTTACGCGCAGGACGTAACCAAACTTGCGCGGGAGAATGAGAACTTTCGCGAGGTGCTATTCACGACGGAGCGTTCGCAACTTGTGCTGATGGCCATTCAGCCGGGCGCTGAAATAGGTGCAGAGGTGCATGAAGGGATCGATCAGGTGTTAGCGTTCGTGGCTGGCGAGGGCGAAGCCGTTTTGGCCGGCGAAAGTAGTCCGGTGCGCGCGGGCAGCGTAGTCGTTGTGCCCGCCGGCACGCGTCACAACTTCATCAACAAGGGCAACACGCCATTGAAACTCTTCACTGTCTATACGCCGCCGGAGCACCCGGACGGCACGGTGCATCGCACGAGGGCGGAAGCGGACGAAGCTGAGCGCGGGCATCACCATTGAGCCGGTAATTAGAATCCGCGTTCTTCATCTTTGCGCCTTTGCGTGAGGTAATTCTTTAATCAGTAATGACCTCACGCAAAGACGTAAAGCAAGAGCGCAAAGGAGACTGAGGCAACAAGCTTTCAGTCGAACAGTGATTTATTGACCGCCGTCGCCGCTTTCCTGGGCGCACGTTTCTTCTTCTTATCGTTTGCGCCGGGGTGGTGCGCGAGGTGTTCGGCGTTGAGGCCAAGCTCGCGTAGGGCGGCGGCAAACTTGGCGGGGCCGTGCATGGTGATGATGCGCTCTGCGCCGGTCTCGCGGGCGAGACGGACAAGGTCGGGGAAGTCGGCGTGATCCGAGAGCGGCAAAATCAAATCCACGTCGCGATACATGTAGGGCGCGCTCTTGTTCATGGCCCAGCCCGTCAGCATGATCGTGTAATGCCGCGCGATGTTTTGCACCATCGGTTGTTTGCGGCAACCCGGCGGCGCGATCAGCACGCGCCCGCGCAAATGCTCGCGGGCGTAACGCTCATACGGCCCCGCGAACTCCACGCCCAACTCGCGGTAAATCTCCGCCACGTTCCACACAGACCCGTGCAGCGTGACGCGATAGTCGCGGCGGAGCAACAACTCCAACGCCTCCTGACTCTTGCCGAGCGCGTAAGCCAACACGACGGGCACGCGGTCGTCCGAGAGCGCGCGATCAACGGCCGCATACAATCGCTCGAATGTGACCACATCCGGCGGGAAGTGATACTGCTCTTCGCCGAACGTTGATTCCATCACAAGCGTGTCGCAGGGCACGATGACCGCGTCCTCTGCCGCGACGTTCGCGCGCAATTTAATATCGCCCGTGTAAACCAGCCGCTCGCTGTCGGCTTCGACCAACACTTGCGCCGAGCCGAGGCAATGGCCGGCCGGAAAAAACGTCAGCGCGTAGCGCCCGTAGTCGCGCCGTTCGCCGTAAACTTGCGTCGTCACTGCCGACTCGCCGCAGCGGTGGCGGAAGATGCGCGCGGTCGCGGGCGTGGCAATGATCGCGCGATGCTCCGCGATGTGATCCGCGTGCGCGTGCGAGATAACGCAACGCTCGCGCGGGCCGTCCGCGTCGAGCCAGAGATCGAGGTCGGGCAGATACAAACCTTCGCGATATTCAACTCTTAACAAACCAGCACTCCTTAGCGCGCACAGGTCGCGCCCGCGCAAACGGCACGCCGAACGATTATTTTCACCGTCTTCGGGAGCTTCGCTGCGGTAATTATAGGCGAAACGACGTGCAGAGTGACAAATCTCTTCGTGCTATTTTGTGTGCTTTCGTGGTTTGATGGTTCGGGTCTGAGGCAATACAAACTGAGACGCCGGTAAGGAGCGCATGTCAGAGCCAAACATAACGCCGACACATGCGGCCACGCTACAACGCACGCGGTTGCGGCAACTGGCCGCGCGGCGGCTGGGGCGGGCCGAGTTGATCTATCTGGCCGCGTTCGTGGCCTTCGCTGTGCTGGCCGTCTGCGCGCATCTCTATACTTATTTCGGCTGGGACGCACGCGTCGCCAGTACGCTACAACAACTCCCCGTGCCCGGTCTGTTCACCTTCATGCGCGGCGTCTCCCTCTTCGGCAATACGTGGCATCCGTTTGCCCTCACGACCGCGACCGGCCTCGCGTTCCTCGTGCGCGGCCGCCGCACGGAAGCGGCTGGTCTCGTCTTGAGTGCGGGCGGCGGCAGTCTGCTCAACACCATCGTCAAACTCATCGTCGCCCGCCCGCGCCCCGCCGCCGCGTTGGTCACAATCTACAAAGTGTTGCCGACCAAAAGTTTTCCTTCCGGACACGTCACCTTCTACGTCTGCTACTTCGGCTTTCTCTTCTTCGCCGCGTATGCCGTGCTGCCGCGCGGCTCTTGGCCGCGCCGCCTCGCGCTCGCGCTGGCCGCGCTACCCGTCGCCACTGTTGGTCTTTCGCGCGTCTATCTCGGCGCACACTGGCCCAGCGACGTGCTTGGCGCATATCTCCTGAGTGGTCTCTGGCTCGCCACCGCCCTCCACTTTTATCGCAAATGGAAACAGCGTTCGACCTTTCATCCAGAGGCTGAGGCCGTGGCGCAAGCTGATGATGTCAGTGCTCAATGATGACGGGTGTGCCGAGCGGAAGGGCGTCGAAGAGTTCTTTGATGTCGGCATCAGCGAGGGCGATGCAGCCCCACGTCCAGTCTGTGCCCGTGCCGCCGCCGTGGATGAAGATTTCGCCGCCGAGCGGCGTGTTCCACGGCGGCGTCTGCTGTCGTTTGATGGCGCGCATGATCCGGTCATGCTGCGCCCGCGTGATCAGTCCGGCGCGCAGGCCGCGCGCGGCCTGCTCCGCATTCGGATAGCTCAAGCCGAGTGAGACGGTGAACTGGCTGTGCGCGTTCTTCTGGCAGACATAGAACTCGCCTTCGGGCGTGCGTCGGTCGCCCTGTCGCGCCTTGTCGTCCGTCGGACTTGTGCCGAGCGCGACTGTGTAGGTTCTGATGATGCGCCCGTCGGCATAGAGATCAAGTTGACGTTTAGTTTTACTGACGACGAGGCGCGGCGCGACGAGCGGCAACTTGAGCGGCGCGGGCGATGGGGTGGAAACAGCGACAGATGTTGCTTGCGTAGTAGGCGGGTGCGTGGTGGCCGTATGCGGCGCGTCGGGCGTGGCACGCACTTGTGCTGTTTGACAGGCGGCGAGCGCCAGCGTGCCGCCTAGGGCCACGCAGAGCATAAACACAGGGCGGCGCAGAAACATGCGATTCATGCGGCCATTAGACAACAGGCCCGCGAAATTGTTCCCGGCGCATGCGTGTGGTCTAAATCGAAACACACGACATTGAGACAGAATAAAAACTTATCCACGAAGTCACACGAATCAACACGAAAGAAACTTGAAACAACTTCGTGTTTTTGTTCGTGTCGGTTCGTGTTAATTCGTGGATAAGTTTTTCCCCCTGGCCCAATCTTCTCTATTTCGATTTAGTGTTTAATGTCCGCCGCGCTTAGGGCAGCAGCCGCCAGTTGTGCGTCGGTTCGGGCGGAATGCGTTTGTGCTGTTCAACCCACGCGATGATCAGTTCGCGTATCTCTGCGCTCGAACGAAACAGTTCGGGCGCGCCTTTGTACATCGTGTAGCCGCCGCCGCCATTGACGCGATAGTTGTTCGTGGCGAGTTTGAGTTTTTGCGTCATGCTCAAGGGCTGACCGTGAAAGCGCAGATTGCGGATGCGTTGGCCGACGGGTTGCGTGAGGTCGAGGTCGTAGTCCACGCCTTCGGCGATGTCAAAGTTGTAGCCGGGAATTTTTTCATCAATCAGATCGGCCGCAGGTTTGCCGGGCACGTAAGCCTTGAAGTATTTCGCGGCATGCTCAAGCGCGTCTTTTAATTGCTGCCCGGTCACTTCGATGACGACGAGCGTGTTCTCATACTCATAGAGCGCGGCGATGTCGCGCACCGTCACGGGCCCGCGCGCAACGTGCGCGGCCGGATTGAAACTCGCCGCCATCGACACGTCCGCGTGCCCTGCATCGAGTTGCACGCGCTGGATGAGATCGAGCAAGGCATTATCGCCGAGGCGCGCGTCCTGCGCGGATAGCTCGACGGCTGACTCACCGATCACATGCCCTAACCAAGCTTGCGTCTCACGGTCGTAAGGTTCGGCGAGTTTCATGATCTCCGCATCCGGCGCGACATCTCCGACCGGAATCGTGCGCGCCTGTTTCGCCGCAACGTGCCAGCCCCCGCCTTCCTCCTTGGCAAAGTAAATATCGACGCGCGCCACGTGTTGCGCCCACTTATTCGCCTGCGTTAACAGCACGCCGTTGACGTTATAGATTATCTCTGATGCCGGGCCATGAGATTGATCAATGAACTCGAAAGTAACAAGGTCACTGTTGATAAAGAGCGACGGCACTTCGCGATGCGTGTGTCCCATCAGAATCACGTCCACACCTTTAACCTGCCGCGCGATGGCGATGGCGGCGTTCTCGTGCGCGACTTGGCCGGGCGTCAACTCGCCCGTGCGCAGGTCGGCTTCAAGCCCCATGTGCATGGCGATGACGACGAGATCGACGCGCTCTTTCTTGCGCAGCACCGCGACCCACTTCTTCGCTTCGCTCACCGGCGCGCGAAACTCAAGCCCCGCGTAGTTCTCTTTGTTCTCCCAACTCGGAATGCCCGGCGTCGTCAAACCGAGTATGCCGACGCGCACACCGGCCATCTCTTTGATTAGGTACGGCTGAAAGGCGGTCTCGTCCGTGCCCGTGCGATAAGTGTTCGCGGAGAGCCACGGAAATTTGGCCTCGCCGCGCGCTTTGTTGAGCACCTGCAAGCCAAAGTTGTACTCGTGGTTGCCGACGGTCATCGCGTCATAGCGCAGCGCGTTCATCGTGAGCATCATCGGATCGATGGGCGCGTTATTGAGCTTGTTGTGATAGTAAGCGAGCGGCGTGCCCTGAATCGTGTCGCCCGAATCGAGCAAGAGCGCGGCCGGATTCTCTTTGCGAATCTGCGCGATGAGCGTCGCGGCTTTCGCCAAACCGCGCGCGTCCGGTTTATTCGTGTAATAGTCGAGCGGCGCGATGTTGCCGTGCAGATCGGTTGTCGAGATGAGCGTCACCCACGCGCGTTGCGTCGTGTTGTCGGCGTGCGTAGGCGCGAGCGCGCCGGCCAGCGCGAAGGTGAATAGCAGGCTGAACGATAGCGTCTTTTTAATGCGTTGTGTCATGGGACGACGTAAACCTCGACGGCGCTCAAGCCGTTAATGAAGCCTTCGTAGATTTTGCTGTACTCGGCGCGGACGAGTTTCGTCTCGCCGCGGTTCTCGAAATAGGTGCGCCCGCGTTGCAGAATGAAATAAGCCGGGCGCGGGACGGTGCGCGCGTCGAGTTGCGGCTCGGACAGGGCGCGCGATTGCAGGTCTGTGCGCCCGTATCTTGCCAGATAGTAGCCTGCGACGCCGGGCGTCTCGTGGAGGATGGTCGCGTCCCGCGGCGCGTGGGCGCAGACGAACTGAAAGGCTTCGCGCAGACCGTCGTCGTAGAACTCGTCGTGCGGGAAGTAGTAGCCGGCGCGACCGGCGGCAAGCGCGTTCGTGTAGAGCGCGTAGTGCGGCCCGGCAACGAAGGCGAGCCATGCGGGGCCGGCGAGGAAGACGAACAGCACGAGCGCCCGCAATAGCTGCGCGGGCGTGTGCCAGCCGCGCCCGCGCGCGTAGAGAGCCGCGCACCCACGCAGCAGCAGCGTGATACCGACTGCCGCGAGCATATAGATGATGGGCATGAGCGAGAGCGTGTAGCGTAGCCACTTCGCGCCGAATAGCGAGTAGGGCACGAGCCAGAGCGTGAACATCAACAGCAGAAACGCGGGGCCGGGTTTGCGCCACGCGCGCACGCATGCGCCGAAGCCAAGCGCGCCGGCCAGGAGCAGCGGCAGCGGCGTCTTGATCAAGAGATACAACAGATAAAAATAGATGGGCGTGCCGAAGGGCGTGCGCGACACGTTGTTCATATAGAGCATGTCGCCCATCAGATAGCCGTGATGCGTGAGCAATTCTTCGCCGGAGTAGGCGGCCAAATAGCTCCATGTGCGCGGCCAGAAGAGGGCCGGGTTGGCGAGCAGAAAGGCGACGCCGATGAGCGGATAGAAGAACGCGGGCGTGCGTCCACGCGGTTCATCCGGTGCGCGCTCGCGCTGCGGCACGAGATGATGGTAGAGCATGTTGAGGCCGAAATAATGCGGGAAGTATTTCGACGCGAGCATCAGCCCGAACGCGACAGCGCTCCAACCGTAGTATTTATTTTTCCGTCGTGGCGCGAACCCGCTCGTCTGTTTGGCGCGCAGGTAGCAATAGAAGGCGCAGAGCATGAAGAAGACTAAGAGCGTGTCCTCTTTGCCGATGCGGTTATAAGTGATGGCGTTGATGCCGCAGGCCCAGAGCGTGGCGGCGATGAGGCCGGTTTGGCGCGCAAAGAAAGCGGCCGTTAAGAGAAAGAGCGGGACGACCGTGAGCGCGCCAAAGAGCGCGTTGGGCAGGCGGAGCGCGGTCTCGTCGCTTACTTGTGTGGCCGCCGCACCGCGCGCGTTCCAGCTTGCGGCGGCGCGTAGCGAGACGAACATAAGGGCCTTCATCAGCATCGGATGCTCGGCGTTCTCCGTGATGTCGCCGTGTTCGTAGGCGCGCACCGCTGCGAGTTTGTTGATCTCATCTTCGGCAAACCCGACGCGCCCCAGTCCGTTGATGCGCAACGCGAAGCCGACCACGCACAGCAGCACAAGCAGTAAAACAGTGCGGCCTTCAAGTGCCCATCCGCGCGTTACAGTTTTGTCAGCCGGCTGCACACGGACGGCGGGCGCTGTTTCGTTTATCATTCCGCCTTCAATGCTTCTTTCAGGCGCGCTTGTTCTATGCTGACTTGCGCGGCGGCGGTGCGCAACGAGAGACCTTGCCGCACGAGCAGGACGACGCCGACGGTCGTCCAGACGACGACGCGCGCCTTGCGGATGAGGGCGAGCGTGACGCCGCTCGTCGTGCCAAGTTGCAAGGCTTTCGTAAACAGCCCCGTGCCCGCTTCGTCCACGCCGACGCGCATCGGGATAAACTTGAAGATCACATTGATGACGCGGTTGACTGATTCCAGCACGAACGCGGCGAGCCACGTCGGGCGCACGGGACTGATGAAATAGAGCGTCACGTAATTCTCGACCACGCCCGCGAGATGAAAGCACGCTTCGAGCAGCAGGATCGGCAGGAAGCGCGCCTGGTGCCGCGCATAGAAACCGTAGATGCGCGCTTCGACCGCCGCGATTTTTACGCGCCGTGGCTCCAACCAGCTGCGTGCGATCCGGCGCGCGTACAGAAAATCGAGCGCGCCACTGACGAATCTCCATTGCCGCCAGATGACGACGTAACCGCACACGATGCCGAACAGCACGCCCGCGACCACGCACAGACACACGACGCGCAACTTCGGCGGCAGAGGGAAACTCAACAGCAACGAGATTAAACCGGCGAGAATGAAGAGCGCGACCGAGAGGCTGTAGAACAAATTCTCAATGGCTAGGCCCGCGACGGCCGCGCCGAACGGCACACGGTCGCGCACGAGCGCGGCTTTCGTCGGCTCACTGACGACGATGCCGAACGGCATCACGTTGCCGAGCGCGTCGCCCGCGAAGTACGCGCGCAGCGCATCGCGCCAGCGTAATTGGTGCGGCGCTTCAAAGCAGCGCGTCCACGCGAAGGCGCGCACGAGCGGGCGCACGCCGGAGATGGCGAGCACGACGAAGAAGCCCGCGCCGAGTTGGCGCATGTTTTGCCAGATGTCGCGCGGGCCGGCGCGCCAGACGTAATACGCGAAGAGCAGCATGCCCAGCACGGCGAAGATGCTGCTGACCGGCGTGAAGCGGCGGGGCGTGCTGGCTGTCGGGGTCTGTTCGGTCATGCTGTGTGGCCGCGGCCGTCCGGTCTCCTGTGCTGTGTCCGGGGTTAACGAGTAGAGTGCAAGATACGTTATTTGCGTTATGTGTCACAACCATACACAGGCGATAAACCATAGATTGATTTAAGCCAAAAAGCTGGCGGCCTGGCACTCGGCACGCAGCACTTGTTACTGCTTTGCCGGGTTGACCGGAGACGCTATGATCAGCGATGCTACGGCTTACAACTGTGCGGCCAATTCGATTCGATTCCAACGACAAAGGGTCTGAAAACGAGCTATGAGCAAAGCAGCCACGGAAAGCCTGACGGGCACGCCCCTGACCATCTATGACGAGGACGAGAACATGTTTCGCGCCAGTGTGCGCGAGTTTGCCGAGGGCGAGTTGCGCCCGCGCGTCGAGGCGATGGACGAGGCGGGCAAGATGGACGCCAGCCTCATCAAGCAACTCTTCGATCTCGGGCTGATGGGCGTCGAGACGCCGGAAGAGTACGGCGGCGCGGGTGCGTCGTTCTTCACCGCGATCATCGGCGTCGAAGAACTGTCGCGCGTTGACCCGTCGGTCGGCGTGTTGATGGACGTGCAGAACACGCTTGTCAACAACGCGCTGATCCGCTGGGGCAATGCTGAACAGAAGAAAAAATATCTGCCGCAACTGGCCGCCAACAAAGTGGGCGCTTATGCCTTGAGCGAAGCAAGCTCTGGCTCGGATGCGTTCGCCATGCAGACGAAGGCGATTGATAAAGGCGATCACTTCGTTTTGAACGGCCAAAAACTCTGGATCACGAACGGCAACGAGGCCGAGCTTTTCGTCGTCTTCGCCAACGCCAAACCGGAGGAAGGTTATAAGGGCATCACCGCGTTCGTCGTCGAAAAAAGCTTCGAAGGTTTCGCTGTCGGCAAGAAGGAGAACAAACTCGGCATCCGCGCTTCGTCCACTACTGAGATCATCTTCGACAACTGCCGCGTGCCGAAAGAGAACGTGCTCGGCGAGTTTGGCAAAGGCTATAAAGTTTCCATCGAGACGCTCAACGAAGGGCGCATCGGCATCGGCGCACAGATGATCGGCCTCGCGCGCGGTGCGCTCGACGCGGCGCTTTCCTACACGACCGAGCGGCAACAATTCGGCAAGTCAATTAACCAATTCCAAGGCGTGCAGTTTCAACTCGCCGAGATGGCCACCGACCTCGAAGCCGCGCGCTTGCTGGTTTATAACGCGGCGCGCTTGAAGGACGCGGGGTTGCCGTTCGTCAAAGAGGCAGCGATGGCCAAGCTCACCTCTTCGCGCGTGGCCGAGCGCGTCGCCTCGAAGGCGATTGAGTTGTACGGCGGCTACGGCTACGTCAAAGATTACCCGGTCGAGAAATTCTGGCGCGACTCCAAGATCGGCGCGATCTACGAGGGCACGTCCAACATGCAATTGCAGACCATTGCCAAACTGATCATCGGTAAGTAGTTGTTTTGGTTGACGTGGACACGGATCAGATCAAACAGTATCTGGCGGAACTGAACGACGAACTGCGTGCGCAGGATGTGAAAGGCGAGATATGTCTATATGGTGGCGCGGTGATGTGTATCGTCTATCAAGCGCGCCCCAATACGAAAGATGTGGATGCGATCTTCCGTCCGACACAGCAGATTCGACAGGCGGCTGCACGTGTGGCCGCGGCGCACGACTTGAAGCCAGATTGGTTGAACGATGCGGTGAAAGGTTTTGTCGTGCCCCATCAGCAGCGTGTGCTCTTTGATCTTTCGCACCTGAAAGTCTATGTGCCAGAAGCTGACTACTTGCTGGCAATGAAGACGCTGGCCGCGCGCGTAGACACGACGGATAAGGCTGACGTGCAGTTGTTGATAAAATCACTGGGATTGAAAACGGCTGATGAAGTATTCACGATCTTAGCGCAATACTATCCGCATCAGCAGATCAAACCGGCGACGCAGTTTTTTATCGAAGAGTTGTTCGAGCAATGATCACCCTGCGCGCAACGAAAGAGCGGATTGACGCTGACCCTGCGAACTGGTGCGTCTATCTGATGGACTTCGTGGACGACTTTCGTTACTACAAAGACCCGTGCGCCATCGCCGAGCCGTTCGCATTGACGGACAAGAAACTCGACGCGGTGCTGGCTTCGACGGCTGAGAGTCTATGCGATGAGCTAGGCATTGCCGCGCCGGATTGGTTAGTGGCCGTGCCGCCGTCGCCTGCACCGTACTTCGTCGGCGAGTTGGAGAACCTGAAAGCAATCTCCATCGTCGAAAGTCCGTTGCGTTTTCGGCTGCGCAAGATTTTCGTGTTAGAGAATTTTCTGAGCCGCGTTTGAGCCGGATATAATCTAAAAACTATGACCGCATCACGCATTGAAGTGTTCGAGCAGATGCTCGCGAGCGACCCCGATAACACGATGGTGCTGTTCGGGCTGGCGAAAGAGTACGAGAAGGTGGGGCGGCACGAGGATGTCGTGGCCACACTGAACGATTATCTGAAGCTGGCCAACGACGAGGGCAACGCCTACGGCATGCTGGCGGGCGCATACGAGAAACTCGGCAACCGCACGGCTGCGCGGGCCAGCTATCAACGCGGCATTGAGGTGGCGACGGCGCACGGCCATCCTTCGATGGCCGAAGACTATCGCATGACGCTTGAGAACGATTACGCGGATTGAGATTTTAACGTGAAGGACTGAAACGTTATGGCGACCGAATTGAAGGCGCGGGAGTATCGGGGCTTGAGCCGCGAGCAGATGGTGGGCATCTACCGGACGATGTATCTGTCGCGGCGGATTGATGACAAAGAGATACAACTCAAGGCGCAGTCGAAAATCTTTTTTCAGATCAGCGGCGCGGGCCACGAGGCGGTGCTGGTCGCGGCCGGGCTGGCGTTGAAGCCCGCGTATGACTGGTTCTATCCGTATTACCGTGACCGCGCGCTCTGTCTGCAACTCGGCATGACGCCGCGCGAGCAGTTTCTGTCGGGCGTCGCCGCCGCCGCCGATCCGAATTCGCACGGGCGGCAGATGCCTTCGCATTGGGGGCATAAGGGACTCAACATCGTCTCGCAATCGTCGCCGACAGGCACGCAATGCTTGCAGGCGGTCGGCTGCGCGGAAGCGGGTTATCGCTTTCAACTAATCGCGGAGTTAAAAGACAAGGTCGAGAATTTTCACGCGGACGAAGTCGTCTATGTTTCGCTCGGCGACGGCACGACGAGCGAGGGCGAGTTCTGGGAAGCCTTGAATACGGCGTGCAATCTGAAGTTGCCGGTGCTGTTCCTTATCGAAGATAACGGCTATGCGATCAGCGTGCCCGTCGAAGTGCAGACGGCGGGTGGCGACATCTCGCGGCTCGTCGCCGGCTTCCCCAATATCTTGATCCAGAAGTGCGACGGCACAGACCCGATTGAATCGCTTGAGACGATGCAGCGCGCGGTTGATTATTGTCGCGCGCGTAAAGGGCCGGCGCTCGTGCATGCGCAAGTTATTCGCCCTTACTCACACTCGCTCTCGGACGACGAGAAGCTTTATCGCTCGGACGAAGAGCGCACGACCGACGCCGAGCGCGATCCGGTCAAACGCTTCGGCGCGCTGCTCGTTGAAGAGGGCATCATCTCGCAGGCAGAGTTACAGAAGATCAAAGACGCGGTTGATGCGGAGGTGAACGCGGCGGCCGACGAGGCGCTCGCCAGCCCGCAGCCTGAGCCGCAGAGCGCGACCGACTTCGTTTATTCGCCCGATGTCGATCCGACCGCGCCGGAGTTCGACACGGAGACGGGCGTCGTACCGGAGGGCAAAGAAGGCACGATGGCTGATCTGATCAATCGTTGTCTGCACGAAGAGATGGCGCGTGAGCCGCGCATCATCGTCTTCGGCGAGGACGTGGCCGATTGTTCGCGCGAAGAGTATATCGAACAGGTTAAGGGCAAGGGCGGCGTCTTCAAGGTGACGGCGAATCTGCAACGCAAGTTCGGCGGGGCGCGGGTCTTCAATTCACCGCTCGCCGAAGCAAATATCATCGGCCGCGCTATCGGCATGGCCACGCGCGGCTTGAAGCCAGTCGTCGAGATACAGTTCTTCGATTACATCTGGCCCGCGTATCACCAGATCAGAAACGAGTTGGCGTTGATGCGCTGGCGTTCGGGCAACGACTGGCAATGTCCGATTGTGATCCGCTGCCCCGTGGGCGGCTATCTGAAG
>JBBQGM010000098.1:0-17052 GCA_038322995.1 Pyrinomonadales bacterium | reverse complement strand
GCGCGAAGACTGCGGCTGCTCGATGATCTGCCGGCCCGTGATGGTCGAACCGACGGTCGCGGTCTGCGTGTTGAGCAGTTCGCCGCCCGCCGCCGCCACCGTCACCGTCTCGTTGACCGCGCCCACTTCGAGCGCGACATCAATGGTCGAAGGCGAACCCACGTCCACCTTCACCTTCTGCACGATGGCCTGTTTGAAGTTCGGCGCAGTCACCGTCACGGTGTACATGCCGCTCGCCAGCGCGGGCACTTTGTATGTGCCGCTATCGGTTGTCTGCGCAGTAAACTCTTGGCCCGTGGCGTTGCTGCGCACGACCACCGTCGCGCCGGCCACACTTGCGCCGGATGGATCAGTGACCGTGCCGGCCAGCGAACCGGCGGTCGTCTGCGCCTTGATACATAAGGGACTGGCCGCGAGCAATAACAGCAGCGCGACAAATCCGATTCGTAAATGCTTCATCTGCTTCCTCCTGAAATGTTGTGTCGCGCTGCCCGACCTGTGACTAAAGACAGGGCGCAGGCGCGGCCTTGATAGCATGTTTGGGGAGACGCCGGCAGACGTGCGGGCAACGTCGTCTGTCTGGTTGGTGAGCGCGCTGCCGGTCGCAGCAAATAGGGCAAGGTATATGCCGGGTGTCTGGCCGTTGAGGTAAGTGCTGTCTGTGATTAAGTTCGGGCGGGCCCGCGAGTTTATTCAGCCGGCAGCATCGGAAAAAAACGGCAACGACTGCTTAAACAATAACGAGTTTTGGTTAAGCCAGCGGGCCACGAAGGTCAAGCGCGGGCGCGTTAGCAGGCGCGCGAGTAGTTATACTGCGCGCCTGCTTTGAGAAATTTTGAAGGACATTGAACTGAAATTGAGGACTTCATGCGCCGCCATGCCCTACTATGCACGTGCGCAAATTGCATCCATCTCAACCCTAGCGAGGAAGACGCCTAATGAAGAATCACCAGCGCGGCAGCGTGTGGTTGGTCGTGCTGCTCTTATTGCTTACCCTTACGTCCGTTCACGCACAGCAAACGCCCACGCCGGCCATGCAGGCCGCGGACGTGTTGTTCCAAGCGCAAAAATGGGCCGAGGCCGCACCGGCTTACGAGGCCATGACGAAGACTGAACCGGCCAATGCCCGCGCGTGGTATCGGCTCGGTCTGTCGCTCTTCTCGCTTAATAAATACGAGCCGGCCCGCGCGGCCTATCAGCAGGCGCTCAAACTCAACGAGACCGTCCGCCCGCAAGGCGCGCTCACGATGTATGCGCTGGCCGCAACCTACGCGCGGCTGAATAGAAAAGATGACGCGTTCGCGTGGCTGCAAAAGTCGCTCGCCGCCAAATTACCGCAACCGGGCCGGCTCGATGGTGATGCAAACTTCACGAGTCTGCACGGTGATCCGCGTTATCAAGTCGTACTGGCCACGGCGCTGAAACTCGCACACGTCTGCCTGAGCACGCCGGAGTACCGGCAGTTCGACTACTGGGTGGGCGAGTGGAATGTGCTGGCACAGGGGCAGCAGGTGGGCACGAGCAAAGTCGAGTTGCTGGAAGACGGTTGTATCGTCGCAGAGAATTGGACGAGCGGCCAAGGCGGGCAGACGGGCAAGAGTTTCAACTTCTACAATCCCGTAGCGCACAAGTGGCATCAGTCTTATATGGGCAATGATGCGGGTAATTGGATGATGGACGGCGAATTCAAAGACGGCGCTATGCGGCTGGTCGGCCACATCTACACACCGGGCGGCGCGGCCACCACGCGCATGACGTTCTTCAATCTCGGGCCGGACAAGGTACGCCAACTTGGCGAGAACTCAACCGACGGCGGCCAGACGTGGACAATCACCTGGGACGCCATATACGTGCGGAAGCATGAAGCGAAGCCGGCCGCCGCGCAGTGACATAAGCGCCGCGCATAAAGGTTGTCTGTGTCCCCTAGCGCGCAAAAGTAAACATGATGACTCGACCACAGGGCTTGCTGCGCTGCGCAACTTCGGCCGTTCTCCTGTTACTCGTTACAGCCGGCGGCGCGGCTGCGGCGCAGGGCCGCGCGGCGCGAAGCGTCAGCGATAACTTTCACGTGCAACAGATCGCCGGGGGCGTCTATGCCGTGATCCGCGATGACCCGCCGGGCTTTGCCGTCGAGTCCAACAGCGTGTTCATCGTCTGCGCTGATGACGTAATTGTCGTTGATGCACAGTCGAACGTGGCCACCACGAAAGCGGTGCTGGCGGCCTTGCGTAAGCTGACGCCGAAGCCAGTGCGCTATGTTATCAACACGCATTGGCATGATGACCACATCATCGGCAATCAGGTTTATCGGGATGCCTTCCCCAATGTCGAGTTCATCGCGCACGCCAGCACGCGCGCCTACTTGCCTACCACCGGCATGACGAACCGCAACAAATTCCACGAGGGCATCCCCGGCTTTCTTGCGCTACTACGCAACAGCATCAAGACCAATAAAAACATTCAGGGCGAGCCGTTGAGCGACGAAGAACGGGCCAGTTACTTGAGCGATCTCGCGTTGGGCGCGGGCTATATGACGGTGCCGCCGGGCTACGAGCCGCTGCTGCCGACAATTACGCTGACAGAGCAGTTGACGCTGTACCACGGTGGGCGCGCGATTGAGATCAAACAGGTGGGCCGCGGGCACACGGCCGGCGACCTCGTCGTGTATCTGCCGCAGGAGCATATCGTGGCGGCCGGCGATCTCGTGGTCTGGCCCGTGCCGCTCATCGGCGCGGAGCAATCACACATCAATGACTGGGCCGTGAGCCTCGACAAACTGCGCGCGTTGCAGCCGGCCCTCATCGTGCCCGGTCATGGCCCCATCATGCGCGACGATTCGTATGTGCAACTCGTGGCCCGGCTGATGATTTCAGTGCAGCAGCAAACCGCCGCGGCCGTGGCGCGCGGTGAGACGTTGGCGCAGACGCGCAAGAGTGTCAACCTCGATGAATTTCGGCGGCTCTTGGCCGGCGACAGCAAGATTAGGAACGCGCTCTTCTCCACCTACGTCGTTGGCCCGGCGGTGGCGGCTGCGTTCACAGAAGCATCTGCACCGCACTGAGCCGTCGCCGCAATCAACGCAGGCGCAGGCACAACAGCAAGCCAACTCAACTGCCAGCCGACCAACCATTCATCCTCCACAGCACTGAACAGCAACTTTACTGTCAGCGCACGGGCGGCTGCCGAAGTTATGCGCGAGCGCCGCAACCGCCTGATCTCGTAGGAAAGTGACGGACGGCTGCGTGGCGGTGACGGGCGGTTGGATAATGATCCATTTTATCGCTGATCACCGTTCATACTGACAACGGGCCGCACAACTATTGTCATCGAAGCTGTGTTGTAACTACAAAGTCGCGTGCGCTGGTAAGGGAGCCTACCGGTGTATATCAACGCAAACGGCGCGACAGTAAGCTCACTCGTGCCGCCCGCGTATAGCCGCCCCGCGCAACTGTCAGCGGGCAAGTCGCAGCACTTGTCAGCGTTGCTCAAACCGATCATGGGAGAACACAGGCTCATCGGGTATGAATTCGGCCCCTTCCGGTTGCTGCCTTCGGAGCGTCTGTTGTTAAGGGATGGCAAGCCGGTAGCGGTGACACCGAAAGTCTTCGACACGTTGCTCGTCTTCGTGCAGCAGCAAGGACAGTTGCTCAGTAAGGACGAGTTGATCAAGTTGATCTGGCACGGCGGCATCGTCGAGGAAGGCAACTTGACGCAGAACATCTTTGTGCTGCGCAGGGTGATGGGCGAAAGCCCGAACGATCATCGCTATCTTGTGACCGTGCCGATGCAGGGTTATCGCTTCGTCGCCAAAGTCAGAGAGGTTTATGACGAGAGCGCGCCCGCGACCGGCCCGCTGGTCAGCGCGCAGTCGCCGCTTGCGCTCGCCGTGCTGCCGTTCAACTTGCTCAACCCGCCCGCTGGCGAGCATTTCGGCGGCCTCGGCATCACCGATACGCTGATCACAAAATTAACCAAGCTCAAACAACTCGCCGTCCGCCCGACCAACGCGATCCTGCGGTACACGGATGCGCCGCGCGATCTCGCGGCCGTCGGGCGCGAGTTGGGCGTCGAGGCCGTGCTTGATGGCACGATTCAACATCTGGGCGAGCGCGTGCGCGTGAACGTGCAACTCGTGCGCGTGGATGGCGACAGCACGATCTGGGCGGATCGCTTTGATGAGACGTTCACAGATGCCTTCGCCATCCAGGACGCGATCTCGGAGCGAATCACGCAAGCGCTCCAGCTTGAGTTTGGCGGGCCGGTGAACGGTCATGCGCCGCCGCCGTACACCCGCGACCTCGAAGCCTACCAACTGTATGTTAAGGGCCGCTACTTCTGGAACATGCGCACGGAGAAGGGCCTCAAGACCTCGATCAATTATGCCCAACAGGTGGTCGATGCCTACTCCGATAACGCGCTGGGCTATGTCGGTCTGGCCGATTCGTATTTGATGCTCGGCGAATATCTATACCTCGCGCCGGACGAAGCCTTCCCGCAAGCGAAAGCTTATGCCCTGAAGGCGAGCGAGTTGGACGAAGGCTTTGCGCGCCCGTGGGCTTCGCTGGCGGAAGTGGCATTGTTTTATGAGTGGGATTGGGATACGGCCGAGCGCAACTACAAGCGCGCGATTGATGCCGATCCGAACTATGCCGCCGGGCTGCACTGGTACGGGTGGTTTCTGATGTTGCGGGCGCGCTTCGACGAGGCGTTGGAGTATCTCAAACGCGCGCAGGCGCTCGATGCCAGTTCGCTCTCGCTCGGTACAGACTTAGGGCTGCCGTTCTATTTCGGTCGCCAGTACGACCGCGCCGCCGGGCAGTTCAGGCACATACTGGAATTGAACCCGGATTTCTGGCAGGCGCATTACTATCTCGGCGCGGCGTTGACGCACGCCGGCCGGCATGACGAAGCACTGGCGGAGTTGGCCCAGATGCCGCCTGACGAACAGCAACAACAGACCTCTGCGCTGATCGCGTTCAACTACGCGGTGTCGGGCCGCCCGCAACGCGCGCACGAACTGTTGCGCGCCTTGCAACAGTCCGCCCGGCAGCGTTACGTCTCGCCGTACCTGGAAGCGTTAATTTATGCGGGCTTGAATGAGCGTGAACATGCCCTGGCGCGGCTCAATGCCGCCTACAAGGGGCGCGACTCGTGGCTGGTCTATGCCAGAGTCGATCCCTTCCTCGACAGCTTGCGCGCCGAGCCGCGTTTCAGAGAGATACTTCAGCGCGTGGGCCTTGCGCCTTGACTAGTGTGCGCGGGCATAGCTAGCCCGGCGGTCAGCCGGATGCGCCCGGACATCAAATTAGCGCCGCGCCCGATGGGCAAATCTAAAGCAAACCACGAAAGATTAGGCCAAGACGAACAGCTATCCACGAAACCACACGAACCGGAACCCAAGTGATTTCGTGCTGTTTCGTGTGATTTCGTGGGTAAATGTCTTTCGCTCTGTATGCCATTCTTACGTGCTTCGATTTAGGGCCTGTGGGCAGCAGCGGCCGAAAGCTCTAACGTCGCGCCGCAGTTGAGATCGTGTGCGTCGCCCGCACAAAATTTTGCAACGCTTGCAGCAGTTTCATGCCGCCGGCCCACGTTAGTTCAGCACCCTGGAACGTACATTGGAACGATTGCAGCGCGGCGGGCAGGGGCAGCGACGCTTCGTGTAGGAGCAACAGGCGGCCATCGAAGCAGACAAAGGCTGCGCCGATCTCGCTCAGCAGTTGTTCTTCGAGTGTACCGCCCGCGGCATCCGTCGGGGCCGTGAAATCTTCAGCACCAAGCACGATGATGCCAGTGTTGCAGGCGCGCATGTCCGCGATCACCCGCGCGCTCGGCAACTCGTGCTGCGTTGCCCCACGCTCGGCCAGACAGTATGAGCCGCCGGCCAGATGCAGCGTTTCCAATAGTTGTTCGATGATGGGCGCACCGGCGGGGTGCGAGACGTAGACGCGCAAATTTGCGGGCGACGTTGGGCCTGCATCCGCGCGCAAGTCGGCGGACTCTGTTGTCCGTGCTGCCGTAGTGGTTATGTCATGCGCGGTTGCTGTGGCCGGGCCATGAGCTAGGTCTGCGGGCGGGCCCTCAAGATAAAGTTTTAGCTCCGGCCGCAGCAGCCGCAAGCGCGTCGGCTGGCCGCGTTTGCCAAGCGTCATCGTGCCCAACTCGGCCGCCTGACATACGTGGAAGAAACAAACCACACTGGCCCGCATGTCTGTCGGGGTAGCGGCGGCAAATTCATTTGGCATGCGTGCGCGCCAGCAGGCGAGCACTTCTTCATGTGTGATTACGCTTAAACCTTGCGTGTGGAGTCGGTGTAACGCGGCGCGGTAGGCGGGCGTCGCGTCGAGTAGGGTGCGATAGGCGGCAGCTTCGGGTTCGAGCCGCTGTGCGAACGCCCAACCGAACGGCGTCAGTGTCAGCCGCTCGCCAACGCGCGAAACCAGACCCCAATACTCATAGGCCGCGATCTTTGGCGGGAAGAAGACACGTTTGCGGATCGGTTGCGCGATCTCGGATACATCTATGCCATGCGGCTGCTTTTTCAAATACTGGATCAACTCGCGGACATCGTTCGCGGTCGCGAGGACGGGCAAGTCCGCCGTGCTTTCGTGATGCGCCGGGATCGTTGCGGCGGGCGCAACATGCGCGCTCGCGTGGGCCCCGGTGACTAGCGTCAGGGAAGTCATAGTTGCCTTTAAGGCACAAGTGCTATCGTGCCAAATCCATCAACCCAAAGTGCGCGCAGTGGTTAGCTCTGAATCTCTAACCGTTTGATCTTGGCGTTGAGCGTCGTGGGTTTGACGCCGAGCATCCGGGCCGCGCGCAACTGGTGATTGTTGGTCAGCCTGAGCGCGAGGCGGATTAACTCCGTCTCGTAGCGCCGCAGCTCAACTTTGATGTTGATCCCGTCCGCCAGGTTCAGCTCGGTGATTTCGCCGATGTCCTTAATCTCCGTGAGCAGTGTGTTAGCCAAATCCTGCACCGCCGCCATTCGCATGAATTGTGGCATCAGCCCGACGCCTGTTTGCCCACCGGCCGACGTTACGCCGTAGTCAGCTTTCATGATTGCGTTAGTCTCCTTCAAATGTATCTGCACGGCGCTCGACGGCCGCGCCGCGCATACACTTTCCTGCACGTCTATTCTATGAACACGTATGATGCAACTTTGCGGATTAAAAATCTTCGCCGCGCTATCAAAGTTTATTAAGGCCGGTCATGCCTTGATTATGGCCGGTCGCACCAGCAACAGCCGGTGCAGCCCGAACGAGTCGGCCCTCGGGCCGACTCCGCGGCCTTCACGTCTCCTTAAATAATAAGCAGTTCATCAAGCGAACTTCGGATCAGCCGCCGCGCCCCGTTTACACCTCCGTAGCTAAATCACTGTCTGACCGCACATAGCACGCACCCACCAACGACGGCACAGGCGTTGCCCACTTCGGCGCTAGTCGTGGATGTTGGCTTGATCGCCCGAAGGCGCAAGGGCAGCTTCCGCACCGACACAACGGAGAGGGAGGAAGAGCAATGAACAGGAGTTTGACACAAGGGCCACTGCCACCGGCGCAATCCGCGTCGCCACTCGCAGCCCCGCGCGCGCGCATGCGCGCTTCATCCTACGGGCGCATTCAGCAGGTCAGCCGCACGCTGGCGTTAGCCTTAATCGTGTTGCTGTCGGCGACCGCGGCCGCGGCGCAGGTGACGACCGGCAACGTGCGCGGCGTCGTCAAGGATCAGAACGGCGCGGTCGTGCCCGGCGCGCGGGTCACGCTCACGAATAAGGCCACGAACATCGCGCAGACCGCGCAGACGACGAATGAAGGCGCATACGAGTTCAATAATTTGCTCGCGGGCGAGTATGCGCTCACGATTGACGCGGCCAGTTTCAAGGCGCTCACGGTCGCCGATGTGCGTGTGTTGTTGAATCAAACAACCGACGTGCCGGCCGAATTACAGGTCGGGCTGCAAGGCGAGACAGTGGATGTCTCGGCCGGCGGCGCGGAGTTAGTGGACACGACGACCACGAATCTCAGCAAAGGTTTTAGTGAACGGCAAGTGGTGGAGTTGGCGCAGTCGGCCGTGCCGGCTAACACGAGTCTGGGCGTTTATAATCTGGGCTTGGTTGCGCCGAACGTGTCGAGTTCGGGCGGCGTCGGCGTCGGCTCCGGCGGCGCGGTCGGTGGGCAACGCCCGCGCAATAACAACTTCGTCGTGGATGGCGTGGACAATAACGACAAGGTGAACACGGGGCCGAAGATTTACGTCTCGCCTGAAACCGTCTCCGAGTTCTCGCTCTTGGCCAATCAATACTCGGCCGAGTTCGGCCACTCAACCGGCGGGCAGTTCATCCTGGCCACCAAGAGCGGCACGAATCAGTTTCACGGCACGGCCTATGGCTTCTTCAATAACCGTTATCTAAATGCGATTGACGTGCAGAACAAGCAGCCCGGTTCGAGCTTTACGCGCGAGCAGCGCCAGGTCGATCCGGCGAACGGCGTGAGCTTCATTCCGCGCGCTGACTTTGATCGTTATGGGGGCAACGTCGGCGGCCCCATCATCAAGAACCGCCTGTTCTTCTTCACGTCCTACGAAGGCTATCAGCAGGGCAACGCCGCCGGCACACAGTTTCTCGCGCCGACCGCCGCTGGCTTGGCCGGACTGAGCGCGATTCCGGGTCTCTCCCAAAACAATCTCAATCTCTTTAAGCAGTTTGTGCCCGTGGCCTCTTCGTTCACCAAGAACGTGCAAGTCAGTTGCGTGCAAGGCAGCGCAGGCTGCTCCAATCGCGCGGGCGCAGGTGAAGCGGCCAACTTCCAACGCGACATCGCCGTCGGCGGTGTCAATATTGCTTCGCCCTTCTTCTTCAACCGGCGCAACTTTGTGCTGAACATGGACTACACGCAGAGCGACCGGACACAGCATCGCGGGCGCTACATCGTGGACAGCGTGCGCCAGATCGACAACCTGGCCGTGCTGCCGATCTTCTACACCAATCTGCCGAACAAGCAGCATCTCTTCTCCTACACGCTGCTGCACACGCTTACGGCGAAGCTGACGAACGAGACGCGCATCGCTTATCGCCGCTCGACGCAGTTCTTCGTCGTGCCCGACATCGCGTTCCCGCTGCCCGGCTTTGATGGCTTTCCGAACATCGGCATCGGCGAGTTGGGGATCGACATCGGCCCTGACCCGAACGCGCCGCAGTTCACCGTCGAGAATAATTACCAGATCGTCAACAACCTGACGTGGCTGCTGGGCGCGCACTCGCTCAAGTTCGGCGGCGACTTCCGCAAACTGATCTCGCCGCAGCGTTTTGTCCAACGCGAGCGCGGCGACTATCAATACAACGCGCTCGATACGTTCCTGCGCGACTCCAGCCCCGAAGCACTCGCCGAGCGCAACGTCGGCGGCAACACTTACTATGGCGATCAGCGGCTCTTCTTCGCCTTCGCGCAAGACGACTGGCGTTACCGCCCGAACCTGACGCTCAACCTCGGTTTGAATTATGCGTATCAGGAGATTCCGTTCGGCGCGAAGCAACAGGAGTTGAACGCGATCTCCAGCGTGCCGGGCTTGATCGAGTTTCGCCGCCCCCGCGCGCAGAAGTGGAACTTCGCCCCGCGCATCGGCTTCGCTTATTCGCCGGCTTACACCGAAGGCTTGCTCGGTCGGCTGTTCGGCGGCAGCGGCAAGACTTCGATCCGCGCCGGCTTCTCAATGGCCTATGACGTGATCTTCGACAACATCTACACGCTCTCGTCGCCGCCGCAATTCCAGCAGACGATTGACGTGGCCGAAGGCGTGCCGAACTTCCTCGCGCGTGGTGGCATCCGCAACACCATCGGCGCAACCGGCAATGACGCGGCCGCCGCCCGCGCCGCAACCAGTTCTTTTATTGCCGATCAGCAAGTGCCCTACTCGATCACTTACACGGGCAGCATCCAGCGGCAGTTCCACAAGGACTACTCGCTTGAGCTACGCTATCTCGGCACACGCGGCGTACACCTGTTGACACAGAACCGTATCAACGTGCGCTCCATCGTGACGGCCGCGCCCGGCGGCGCGCTGCCCACCTTCCTCGCGCGGCCCACGCAGGCGCAACTCAACGGCCTGACCACGACGCTCGACGACCTGGCCAATCAGAGCAATTTCGTCCCGGCCTACGAGCGCGCGGGCTTCAACGGGAACAACGTCATCGGCTTTTTGTCGAATGGCAACTCGTCCTATCACGCGCTGTCCGCGCAACTGCAACGGCGCTTCGCGCGTGGCTTGCAAGGCACAGCCGCTTACACGTGGAGTCATCTGATTGACGACACCACGGCGGAAGTCTTCTCGACGCTGCTGTCGCCGCGGCGCGTGCAGGACTTCCAGAACCTGCGGCCCGAGCGGTCCGACTCCGCGCTCGACCGGCGGCATCGCTTCGTCATGTCGGGTCTCTACGATCTGCCGTTCTTCACGAAGGACGAGAACCGGTTCGTGCATACGCTGCTCGGTGGCTTCCGCTTCGCCGGCACGTTGACCTTCGAGTCGGGCGAGAAGGCGACCGTGCGCAGCGGCATTGACTCGAACCTGAACGGTGATGCGGCGGGCGACCGCGCGATCATCAACTTGAACGGCGTGCGCAATACGGCCAGCACCGTGTCCGAATTGACGAATAGCGCGGGGCAGGTCGTCGCTTATCTGGCCGACAATCCCAATGCGCAGTACATACAGGCCGGCGCAGGCGCGCGGGCCAACGGCGGACGCAACACGCTGCAACTGCCGGGCATCAACAATCTCGACTTCTCGCTCTTCAAAGATTTCGCGCTGAGCGAGACTCATAAGGTGCAGTTCCGCGTCGATCTGTTCAATGCGTTCAATCATCCGCAGTTCGTGCCTGGTTCGGTCAACGGCGGCGAGGCGATTGCTACTACGTCGAACCTGATCAATACGCTGAACAACATTGACCTAAGCGGCGTCGGCAACTTCAACCGCCCCGATGCGGTCTTCAGCAGTCACCCGCGCATCATCCAGTTGGCGCTTAGATTCAACTTTTAGCTTGCGCAGCATTAAGCTCAAGCATTGACGAGCAGGAGGCAGCAAAACTTCGCTGCCTCCTGCTTTTTTTTTACCTGTCTGTTGCGCGTTATTTCCCGCCGCTCACGAAGCCTTGCGCCTGCCTGTCCGCTCCACCCTATTTGACAGTTGCTTCCCGCTTGGTGCTATGCTCCCCCGCCGCTCGGATTAGCTGTGCGGACATCGGCACGGCTGTTAGCGGGCGCATGTTTTGCGTGAAAGTTCTGTCGTTCTGTAGGTTGCGGGCTGGGCAAATAGACCGTAGGGGCGAGCCAGTCGAATGGGCGCAGGCGGCATCTAAACGGTTGACCGGAGAGGTTATTAAGGACACACGAACGATTTGTCGCAGGGCGAGCGCGGATGGTCTGCGCCGCCATCTCGTGTCCAACTAAAGGGAGTCGGATGGGTAAGAATTTAGTCATAGTTGAATCGCCGGCGAAGGCGAAGACGATTGGCAAGTATCTCGGCGCGGACTATGTTGTCATGGCCTCGCTGGGGCACATCAAGGACTTGCCGTCGAAGGGGCTGGGCGTTGATGTCGAACACGATTTCGCGCCGACCTATGAGGTCATCCCCGACACGAAGAAGCGCAACAACCGGAAGACAGTCAGCGATCTAAAAAAGGCCGCGCGCGCAGCGGACGCGATCTATCTGGCGGCTGACCCTGACCGCGAAGGCGAAGCGATCTGCCAGCATCTGGCGGAAGAGATCGTGCCGAAGCGCCCGAAAAAGCCCGCGTATCGCGTGATGTTCAACGAGATCACGAAGCGCGCAGTGCAGGCGGCGTTCGAGGAGCCGAAAGAGATCGATCAGCATCTGGTGGACGCACAACAGGCACGGCGTTTGTTGGATCGCCTGGTCGGCTACAAAGTCTCGCCGCTGTTGTGTCGCACGGTCGGCGGGCGACTGAGCGCGGGGCGCGTGCAGTCGGTTGCGTTGCGTATGGTCGTCGAGCGCGAGCGCGAAATCGAGCAGTTCAACAAGACGGAATACTGGACGGTGACGGCGAACGTAACCGCACAGTTGCCGCCCGCATTCGATGCGCGCCTGTTGCGTGTCGGCGAGCAGACGGTGAAGACCGGCGGGTTCGATCACGACGTTAAGAAGAGCGAAATTCTGATCGGGCAGGAAGCGCAGGCGCAAGAGATCGTGCGCGCGGCAGCGGCGGAAAGTTTTCGCGTCGCCGAAGTCACGACGAAAGAGCGCAAGCGCAATCCCGTGCCGCCCTTCATCACGTCGAAGCTGCAACAAGAGGCCGCGCGCAAACTCGGCTACGCGGTGAAGCGCACCATGATGGTGGCGCAGCGGCTGTATGAAGGCGTGGAGATGGGCGCGGAAGGCTCGGTCGGTCTCATCACCTATATGCGCACGGACTCGACGCGCGTGTCCGACGCGGCGTTGAATGAAGTGCGCGATTTTGTCAGCGCGCAATACGGCGCGGTCTATTTGCCGGAGAAGGCAATTCACTATCGCTCGAAGAAGGACGCGCAGGACGCGCACGAAGCGATCCGTCCGACCGACGTGCTGCGCACGCCCGATTCAGTTGCGAGTTTCCTCGGCGCGGACGAGTTGAAACTATACCGCTTGATCTGGCAGCGGTTCGTCGCCTCGCAGATGATGCCGGCCCTCTTTGATCAGACGACGATTGACATCGCGGCGGGTCGCTTTCTGTTCCGCGCGTCCGGCTCGGTCTTGAAGTTCGACGGCTTTCTGCGCGTCTATGAAGAAGGCCGCGATGAGAAGTCGGACGAGGACGATGAAGCGGCGCGCAGGTTACCGCAAGTGGCGGCGGGCGACGAGTTGAAATTGAACACGCTCACGCCCGAACAACATTTCACCGAGCCGCCGCCGCGTTTTACCGAAGCGACGCTCGTCAAGACGCTCGAAGAGAAGGGCATCGGCCGGCCCTCGACCTACGCGGCGATCATGACGACGATTCTTGATCGCGAGTACGTGGAAAAACACGAGGGCCGGTTTCATCCGACGGGTTTGGGCACGACCGTCAACGATCTGCTCGTCGCCAGTTTCGACGATTTGTTCAACGAGACGTACACGGCACGGATGGAAGAAGAGTTGGACGAGGTCGAAGAAGGGAAGTTGAAATGGACATCGGCGCTACGCGGGTTCTACGAAAAATTCGCGAAGGACTTGGAAGTCGCCGAAGTGCAGATGAAGGCGGCGAAGCAGCAGGCGATCCCG
Source organism: Pyrinomonadales bacterium (assembly GCA_038322995.1). GTDB lineage: Bacteria > Acidobacteriota > Blastocatellia > Pyrinomonadales > Pyrinomonadaceae > QHXQ01. The sequence continues at coordinate 3,804 of JBBQGM010000098.1, read as the reverse complement.
ACCGACGAAGTGTGCGAGAACTGCGGCGCGGGGATGGTCATCAAGTTCGGCCGCTTCGGCCAGTTTCTCGCCTGCTCGAACTATCCTGAGTGTCGCACGACGCGCGAGATCGCAAAGAAGACGGCGGCCGGTGATGGCGCAAGCGATGCGGCGAAGCCCGCGACGGAGGGCGCGGAGTCGGAAGAGGCGGAGGCGTGCGAGTTGTGCGGCAAGCCGATGGCGTTGAAGCGCGGGCGGTTCGGCCAGTTTCTCGGCTGCACGGGCTATCCCGAATGTCGCAACATACGGAAGATCAGCCGTAGCGGTGTCGTCGCCGCCGCGCCCGTGCCGCTCGACGAGAAGTGCCCGGTGGACGGCGCGCATCTCGTCAGACGACAGGGCCGCTTTGGCGAGTTCGTCTCCTGCTCAAACTATCCGACGTGCAAGTTCATTAAGCGCGAGACGACGGGCGTGGCGTGCGTGCGCCCCGGTTGTCGCGGCGAGTTGGTGGTGAAGAAGTCGAAGCGCGGCAAAGCCTTCTATGGTTGCTCGGAGTATCCGGCGTGCGACCGAGTCTATTGGGACAAGCCGATCAGCGAGCCGTGCCCGCAGTGCCGCGCGCCATTCCTGTTGGAGAAAACGACGAAGAAGGGCACGACGTATAAGTGCGCCAACGAAGAGTGCGATTACAAAAGCGAAGCGTTGCCGATTGCGCCAACGCCGCCGACCGCGACGCAACCAGACTCGCGCGTCGCGCGTTAACGCCGGCCGCAGGGCGACCATTGTGAAAGGGAGACGCCATGGCGTCTCCCTTTCTTTTTATCAAAATCACTTTCCCCCAGCGGGATTTTCGATTAAGATGCGCGCCGTTCCATCGAACCTCAAGACCTCATTGAAAGGACGCATCTGCTCATGAAACTATCAGACATCTCGGCCAGCGGCTTTGAAAGCAAGAACCTGGCGTTCGACAAAGAACTGACGACTGACATGCAGATCAAACTCAGGGATTTAGGGATTCTCGACCCGCCGGTGGACGGCGACTTCGGCCCCGTCTCCAAGCTGGCGCTGCGCAAGTTCGCCGCGCTGGCGCGCATCGAGTTCGATCAGGTGATTACGCGGCCGCTGGCGCAGGCGCTCAGGGACAGCGGCGTGGACACGCTGCTGCCGCTCACATTCGGCACGGACTTCGCCAGCCGTGTCATCAAATTTATGCAGCTTAAAGACCACTGGTTCGCGCGTTTACCCGACTATTTCAACATCGTCTATGTCGAAGGGATCGACGAGGACGGCAGTTTGAACAGTGACGCGCCCAATCAGTTTAACGACCGGCGGCTCGTGATCGCGATCAAGGATGGCCGCCCCACCTTCCGCCTTAATCTGGACGCGACCACCGAGCCGGGGGATTTCTTCGTCAATCATCCTAAGAACCCCAAGGGCGCGGCGCGCATCGGGTTCGGCCAATACAAGGCTTGGCAGGTGGGCATCCACAGACGGGGCACACCTTCGGCGCATGAAGCGCTGGTGCAGGTCGGGCCGGTGAAAGTACACCGCGACTTCAACAAGGATGGCAAGCGCACGGATGATCCGGTTGACATCGGCAGCAGCTTCGGGATCAATCAGCATCAAGGGTTCAACATGCCACCCACGAATATCGGCAAGGCCAGTGCCGGCTGTCTGGTCGGCCGGACGAATAAGGGCCATCAGGAGTTTATGAAACTGGTGAAGGCCGATGCGCGCTTCGTGGCCCGGAGCGGGTACACGTTTATCACCACCGTTCTCGCGGGCGATGAACTACGAAAAACGGTCGGCTGAAAGACGCGCGCGGGGCGCAACGCGGGCCAGCCAGGCCGCCGCATGAAACTTCCCGCCGCCGGTTGGAATACAAGCCCGCGCGCACGCCGGGACTGGCCCGCCAATTCAATCAACGAAGGAGACCCACTATTATGCTTCGACGCACAGCCGTCGCCGCCCTGCTCTGTTCGGTGCTGCTACAAAGTTTCGCCGTCCGCGCGCAGCCGCCGGTCGCGCAAGCAACGCCGACGCCCGACCCGAATGATCCGATTGTGCGGATCAAAGACGAAGGCCTGAACCGCTCGCAGGTGATGCAGACGCTCGCGTATCTGTCTGACGTGATCGGGCCGCGCTTGACCGCATCGCCGAGCGCGAAGCGCGCGAACGAGTGGACGCTGAAACAGATGTCCGACTGGGGCTTGCAGAACGCGCACCTTGAAGCGTGGGGCCCGTTCGGGCGTGGCTGGTCGTTGAAGCGTTTCTCGGCCGAAGTTGTCGAGCCGCTGGGCTTCCCTGTTATCGCGTATCCGAAGGCTTGGTCGCCGGGCACAAGCGGCGCAGTCACGGCCGATGTCGTCTATGTGGACGCGAAGGACGAGGCAGAATTGCGCGCGAAGTATGCGGGCAAGTTGAAGGGCCTGATCGTATTGACCGGGCCGATGCGCGAGGTGACAGCGCATTTCGATCCGCAGGGCACGCGCTTGAACGAGAAAGAGTTGCTCACGCTCGCCGACGCGCCCGACCCGGCGACGGCCGGGCCGCGTCGCTTCCCGCAAGCGAATCCAGACGCGCGCGCGGCGGCCGAGTTTGCCGCCAAGAAATTACAGTTCTACACGGACGAAGGTGCGGCCGTGCTGGTCGATCCGGGGCGCGGCGATGGCGGCACGCTCTTCGTGCAGTCAGCGACCGTGCCGCAGCCGTTTGCGCCGAATCAGTTCGGCCCGAACGGGCCGCGCCGCATTGCGCCATATGACAAGACCGCGCCGAAGTTTCTGCCGCAGGTCGTGCTGGCGTCCGAGCATTACAATCGCATCATGCGCATGCTGCGCGCAGGCGAGCACGTGCGAATGGCCGTCAATCTCGACGTGCAATATCACGATCAAGATTTGATGGGTTACAACACCATCGCGGAGATTCCCGGCACGGATTTGAAAGACGAAGTCGTGATGCTCGGCGGGCACATGGACTCGTGGCACGGCGGCACGGGCGCGACCGACAATGCGGCGGGCGTCTCGGTGGCGATGGAAGCGGCGCGCATTATCAAGACTTTGAACTTGCAGCCGCGCCGCACGATCCGCGTCGCGCTCTGGACGGGCGAGGAACAGGGCCTCTTCGGCTCGCGCGCGTACGTGAAAGAGCACTTTGGCGAGTTGGTTGCGCCGCCGCCAACCCTCGCGGCCATGCCGCCCGCGCCCGGCGCGGTGATGACGCCAGCGAAACTCGTCACGAAACCTGAGTACGATAAGTTCGATGCCTACTTCAATCTCGACAACGGCACGGGCAAGATCAGGGGCGTCTATTTGCAAGGCAACGCGGGCGTGTGGCCGCTCTTCCGGCTATGGCTCGCGCCGTTCCGCGAGTTGGGCGCGCAGACGCTCACAATGGCGAACACAGGCGGCACGGATCATCAGTCGTTCGACGGCATCGGCTTGCCCGGCTTCCAATTCATCCAGGACGAGATCGAGTACGACACGCGCACGCACCACTCGAATCAGGACGTGTTCGACCGCATCCAGCCCGACGACATGAAACAAGCTGCCACGATCATGGCCGCCTTCGTCTATCAGACCGCCATGCGCGACGAGAAACTGCCGCGCAAACCCGCGCCGGGCAGATAAAGTAGCAGGGGCGAAGGACGGAAGCAGCGCAGCAGTTAGGAAGGCGACAGTCAACGCACACCCCCGCCGTGATCATTTTATATCCCGGCGGGGGTGGGGGGTGGCTGGGGCCATACTAAAGGCTGCGCGGGATACGTCCATCGCCCCAGCTACAGTATATGCCCGGGGCGGGGTTTCGCGGCCGGTTCTCGGCGCG